>JAZOPS010000042.1:0-103646 GCA_045655645.1 Candidatus Fimenecus sp. | reverse complement strand
AAATCTTTGGTACATCTAAGATGCCTTAAATGTACATCATGCGGTATTAGCGACCGTTTCCAGCCGTTATTCCCCTCTGAAAGGCAGGTTGCTCACGTGTTACTCACCCGTCCGCCACTAAGATTAAAGTTCATTTGACCGAAGTCGCATTCCCTAAAATCTCCGTTCGACTTGCATGTGTTAGGCACGCCGCCAGCGTTCGTCCTGAGCCAGGATCAAACTCTCTAAAAAATTGTATTAATACGAACCGTAGTTCGTTCTAATCATTTTCTAAAGTGCTTTTAGCTCTTTACTTCTTTTAACTCAAAAACGCTTAGCGTTTATTTCTTAACTCTTTTGTTATCCAAAAGAATTACTGTTTCTTGTATTTCTCTGTTTCGTACTTCCGTACTCTCAAAGAATCTACAGGGTTCCTTTTACTTATCTCGTCGTTGTTTAATTTTCAAGGTTCAGTCTGTCCAGCCCGTTTTCGCGGGTGGAGTTTTATTGTACCAAAACTCCGCAAGTTTGTCAACAGTTTTTTTAAACTTTTTTCAGTTTTTTTACTATCGAGCGTTTGTCTCTCGCAGACAGCTTGCATATAATACCACAACGAAATCGACTTGTCAACAACTTTTTTAAATTTTTTTAAAAATTTTTTCGACATTTTTTCAACACTATTATATATAGTATATTTGCCCTTTAAAACCACTAATTATATGTATTAGGAATAAATACTTCCGATATGGCAAACATAGTAAAAACAAAACATTTTGGAGAGATTGAAATGAATACAAATATTAAGGTGCGTTCGAGAGTACATCTTCTTTGGCAGATTGTTGCAATAATACTAGTTAATGTGCTTGTTATTACCGCCATTGCATATACCTATGCCGAAACCAGAGAGACACTTTCACAAATTGGCTCTCGCGGACAAGAAGTTCGACAAATACAGCAAAAGCTTCGTCAACTCGGATTATACTCAGGCTCAGTTGACGGTGTTTATGGCACCGCGACGCAAAAAGCAGTCAGACAATTCCAGAAAAATTGTGGTATTACTGCCGACGGAATTGCGGGGCCTAAAACATTATTATATTTAGGACTTGGTTCGGGTGGTGGCTCGTCAACAGGTGGATACAGTTCAAGTGACGTTTATCTTCTTGCGAGAATTATCGGTGCAGAAGCTCGCGGTGAGAGTTACACAGGACAAGTTGCCGTTGGAGCTGTTGTATTAAATCGAGTGCGACATTCATCATTTCCCGATACTATTGCAGGCGTTGTTTACCAGTCGGGTGCATTTTCGGCAGTGCGTGACAGCAACTGGAATGTTGCACCAAACGACACCGCAAAGAAAGCGGCACAAGCAGCAATCAACGGTTGGGACCCAACTGGTGGCGCTATATACTATTATAATCCCGCAAAAACAAGCAATCGTTGGATTAGGTCAAGACCTGTTATCACGACCATTGGAAGACATGTATTTTGTAAATAATGCAAAGTGCAAAGTGATATAACAAAACCCCATTCTCATATGAGAGTGGGGTTGTTTTTTTATCTGTGTTTATCACAAAGATATTGCATTGCAAGTCGGTATCCCTCAAGTCCTTTGCCGATTATATGTTCTTCGCACGCCATACCTGCATAAGAGATTTGGCGAAAATCTTCACGCTTGGTCACATCTGAAATATGAACTTCGACTGCAGGAAGCCCTACAGCTTTGAGTGCATCTAAAATTGCGATGCTTGTATGGGTATAAGCAGCGGGGTTTATAACAATACCATCAAACACTTTATATGCTTGTTGAATTTTATCGACTATTGCGCCTTCGTGATTGGATTGAAAGCATTCCACTTCACAACCAAGCTCATTTGCCCATTGTTCTATATCGCAAAGCAATGTTTCGTAATTTTGGCTACCGTAAACATCAGGTTCACGAATTCCAAGCATATTTATATTTGGTCCGTTAATTACAAAAATTTTCATAGAGCAAAATCTCCTTTACAATTCTGTTGGCAACTTCTTCTACTGTACCATTACCATCAACTTCAATATCTGCAAACTTACGATAGAGCGGCAATCTTTTTTCATATAATTCTTTCACACCATATTTTTGTGAAAGTGGTCTGCCATCGGTTACTAACAAATCTACATCACGATTTATAAAAACAATTATGCCGTTTTGTTTTAAAGGCATATAATTCTCAGGTCGGGTTATTACTCCCCCACCTGTTGCGATTATTGAATTAGTCTGTTTACCTGCTAAGTTAACCGCTACATTCTCACAAGTGCGAAAATGCTTTTCTCCGTCTTCTTCAAAAATCTGTGGAATTGATTTGTTCTCGACATTGACTATCATTTCATCAGTATCAAATAAATCTTTTTTGAGCATTCGTGAAAGAGTTTCACCGATTATAGACTTCCCACACCCTGCCATACCAACAAGCACAATATTAGACATCTGTAATCGTATTGATTTTTCGATTTCATTGCAAATTTCATTATCAATATTTGTATCAAAAAAGATTTCATGTGCCTTTTTAGCCTGATAAACAAGCATTGAAAGTCCTGTTATGGCTTTTACACCCATTTCTTTGGCTTCCATAACAAGTCTTGTGTTAAGAGGATTATACACCACATCCAAAACACCACACAAATTTGAAAATCTCTTTATGTCAACAGGTGTATTCATATTGTCAGGGTACATCCCCACAGGTGTTGTATTCACAATAATATTAGCATCGGTGTGCTTTATATACATATTAACATAGTTATCATCACCATTTCGTGATACAACTACAATTTCACTTGCCCTCATATCGCGAAGCACCGCTTGTACTGTTGCAGATGCACCGCCCGAGCCTAGCACCAATACTTTTTTATCTTCAACAGCGATTTTTGATTTGTTGAGCATATACTCAAAGCCAAAATAATCAGTATTATATCCACAAAGCTTGCCATCACGGACAACGATTGTATTCACCGCACCAATTTTCTCGGCTTCAGGTGAAATCTCATCAAGATATGATATAACCGCTTTTTTATATGGAATTGTTACATTGATACCTTTAAAGTTTTTTTCACGCATAAACTTTTCAAGGTTTTCGGGTGCAATTTCAAAAAGATTATAATTATCATTACCCAAAGCCTTATGAATCTGCGGTGAAAAACTATGAGGTAAATGTTCGCCTAAAAGTCCGTACATTTTATTTATTATCCTTTTCTTCTTGATATGAACGAGAAATACTCATAATTTTTTCATAGAGTTCACGAGAATATGCATTCAATTCTTCACCTGCAAGGTTTCCTATTCGGTCAAGTAGTTCCTTTTCTCTCTTTTCGTCAAGAATGGGAAGATTATTTTCTTTTTTATATTTTGCAACCTCTAAAGATAATGCCATTCGCTCTTTCCAAAGAGTAATTATCTGATTATCTATACTGTTTATTTGTTCGCGAATTTCTAAAAGGTCTTTCATAAAATCACCTTAAATAATTATGTCCAAAATAGTAATTGCAGCAACAGCTTCCACAACTGGTACTGCTCGTGGGACTATGCATGGGTCGTGTCTGCCACCAATTTCCAATTTTTGTTCTGTTTTGTCTTTAAGACTTACACTATTTTGCATTTTTGCAATTGATGGTGTTGGCTTGATTGCCACATTGAAAAGAATTGGCATTCCGTTAGTTATTCCACCATTTATCCCACCCGCATTGTTGGTCTTTGTTTTTATTTCGCAATTATCAATGCAAAACTCGTCATTATTCTCACTACCATATAGAGCGGTTGCTTCAAATCCGTTGCCAAACTCAACACCTTTAACAGCTGGGATTCCGAAAATGTTTTTAGCAAGCTGATTTTCAACACCATCGAACATGGGGTCGCCAAAACCTGCCTTAACACCTGTTATTGCGCATTCTATAACGCCACCAACAGAGTCGCCCATAAGTTTTGCCTTTTCAATTTCAGTTTTCATCAACTCCCCTTGGTTGTTGTTAATTACAGGGAATTCTTTTTTATCAATTTCAAGATTTGAGATTTCAACAGGATTAAATTTATCATCTTTGACATCTTTAATTGATAGTATATGAGCCTGAATTCCAACGCCCATATCTTCTAATATCTGCAAACAAACTGCGCCTGCAAAACAAATTGGCGCGGTAAGTCTGCCTGAAAAATGGCCACCACCTGAAACATCATTAAAGCTATTATACTTTATATATGCTGAATAATCAGCGTGTGACGGTCTTGGCATATCCATTATATTGTTATAGTCTGCTGAATTTTGATTTTCATTGTATATAACCATACAAAGTGGTGCACCACAAGTTGTATCATCTACAAGACCTGACAAAATTTCGGGTTTATCTGTTTCAAATCGTTTGGTTGAATAAGCATTTCTACCAGGCGCACGGCGTTCCATAAACGCCACAACTTTTTCCATATCTATTTTTTTACCTGCAGGAAGTCCATCGATTACAACGCCTATACCCTTTGAATGAGATTGACCAAAAACAGATATTTTGATTTTATTTCCCATCATTGATGACATTTGCTTTTCCCCCTAAACTGTTAAAATCTTCAAAGAAATGCGGATATGATTTTTCTACTGCTTCTGCACCTACAATATCAATAGGCAAAGCACAAAGGCAACTGAGTATTGCCGCCGACATCACTATTCTGTGGTCATTAGCACCTTCAACTCTGCCACCAATCAACTCGTTTTCACCCCAGATAACAAGTCCGTCATCTGTTTCGCTGACTGCTGCACCAACCTTTGAAAGAAGTGCTTCAGTTGTTGCAATTCGGTCACTCTCTTTAAGTCGCAAGCGGCTAGCATTGACTATATGAGTAACACCCTTATCGCACATTGCACCCATTACGGACACTATCGGCACTAAATCAGGTATATCCCCACCATTGACCATTGTACCCATAAGTTTATTCTTTTTAACGGTTATTTCATCATTATTTATCTGGACACTTGCACCCATTCTTTTGAGAATGTCAAGGATTTTTTTATCCCCCTGTGCTGAATTTGCATTAAGTCCTGAAACTGTTACACCATCATTCGATATTGCACCAGCGCAAAGAAAGAATGCAGAGTTTGACCAGTCACCCTCAATTGTTATTTCTTTTGGAGATACATATTTTTGTTTACCTTTAATTATATATGTATTTTCTGCTTCTTCAATAATAATTCCAAAATCGCGAAGAGTTGCAACAGTCATATCAATATACGGTTTTGACTGGATGGGTGGAATAAGTTTTATTATGCTTTCACCATCTAACAACGGCAATGCAAAAAGCAATCCACTAATAAACTGCGAGCTGATGTTCCCTGCCAATTCATATTCACCACTTTGCAATTTACCTGTTATATGCAAAGGGAACTCATTTCCCGTTTCAAAGGTTATCCCTTTTTTCTCTAACTCTTCTTTTAATGGTGATAATGGTCTTTCGGGCAATCTGCCGTGAGCAATTATTGTTGTGTCAACACCTAATGCAGAGACAACTGGTAATAAAAATCTCAAAGTAGAGCCACTTTCGTCACAATCGATTTCTGCTTTTTCTCTAAATTTCCGTGGTGTTACCAAAATTGTATTTTCTTCTGTTTTTATGTCTGCACCGAGCATTTTAAGGCATTCCAAAGTTGCCGTAATATCTTTTGACAAGACATTACAGTTTATTTTTGTTGGCTCATCTGCAAGTGCTGAACATATAAGCACTCTGTGAGCATGTGATTTTGATGAAATTGCCTTGATTTTTCCTGACAAAATTGCAGGGGTGCATCTCATTTCCATTTTTATTTCAATCCTGCTTCAATAAAATCTTTAAGTTGTTCAATTTGTATTTTGTGAATCTTACAAAGCCCATATTCTTCGGGCACAACAAGAGAAATCACATCACGGCTTCTCTTTTTATCGGTCAATGTTATTTTATAAAGTTCATCCGCTGAAAAGTCGCAGATTGTTGGTAAATTGTTTTTTTTGAGAATTGGCAACAGCACATCTGAATAATCATCATAAGAAAGTCCTAATTCAAAAGCACCTTTTGTTGCGATTACCATACCAATTGCAACTGCGTTACCGTGAGAAATTGTAAAATTGCTACATTTTTCTATGGCATGACCGATTGTGTGACCAAAGTTGAGAAGTTTTCTCTCGCCTTTTTCGAACTCATCACGGTTAACAATATCTCTTTTAATCTCAACGCAACGCTTGATTACATATTCAATATTTTCTTTTATATCGTTATCATTTAAGAAGGATAAAAACTCACCATCTAAAATCATTCCATATTTTATAATCTCTGCACAACCCTCGTTAAAGATTTCGTTGGGTAATGTACCCAATGTTTCACAATCTGCAAAAACTGCAATGGGTTGATGAAATGCGCCACAAAGATTTTTGCCAGCATTGAGATTAATTGCAGTTTTTCCACCAACAGATGAGTCGACCATAGCCAGTACAGTTGTAGGAATCTGCACAAAATCAACTCCACGAAGATATGTGCTTGCTACAAAACCTGTAAGGTCACCAACCACACCACCGCCAAGGGCTACAAAAAGGTCTGTTCTTGTTATATTGTTCTCTGCACAGTATTCTTGAATATTTATAAAGTTTTCAACACTTTTTGAATTTTCACCATGTGGCACTATGTACTCAAAAACAGTAAAACCACTTTTTTCAAGACTTGATTTTACTTTTTCACCATAGAGTGAATACACTTTATCATCGGACACAATTACTGCTCTGCAAGGTCTTTTGAGACTTGCCATCATTTCACCAACATTATCAAGAAAACCTGAACCAATGTGCACATTATATTCTTTTGATGCAGATACTCGAACTTTCTCCATATTTGCCACCCCGCAACAAATCACTAAATTAAATTATATTATATCAAACTTTATACTATACAGTCAATTTTATTTCAAAAGAAAAAGGGACGATATAAATCGTCCCTTATATTGATTAAATTATAATTGGTATAAACCTGATTTTTTCATTGCCTTATTGAGTGTTCTCTGTGCAAAGCGACTTGCTTTTTCTGCACCATTTTTTGCGCACTCGTTAAGATATGCCTTATCATTAATAAGACGGTTAAACTCTGTCTTGAATGGACGAAGTTCTTCAACAACTGCTTCTGCTACTGCTGATTTGAAATCGCCATAGCCCTTGCCGTCAAAGTCTTTTTCAATTTGTTCATAAGAAAGACCTGTGCAACAAGAATAGATACCCATAAGATTGTTGATACCATCTTTGCCGTCTGCATATCTAACCTTTGCTTCGCTATCTGTAACTGCACTCTTAATTTTCTTAACAATTACATTGTCGTCATCAAGCATTGAGATATAACCCTTTGGATTTGTGTCAGACTTGCTCATTTTTGATGTTGGGTCCTGAAGTGACATAACACGAGCGCCAACCTTGCCGATAAATGGCTCTGGCAATGTAAATGTATTGCCATAAACTGTGTTAAATCTTTCTGCAATATCACGAGCAATTTCAAGGTGTTGTTTCTGGTCTGCACCGATTGGCACATAGTCTGCTTGGTATAAAAGAATATCAGCAGCCATCAAAATTGGATATGTAAACAAACCTACATTGACATTTTCAGGGTGTTTTTCACTCTTATCTTTAAACTGTGTCATTCTTGCTGCTTCACCGAACTGTGTACAACAATTTAAAAGCCAAGCAAGTTGTGCGTGTTGTGGCACATGGCTTTGAATAAACACAATGCTTTCTTCAGGGTCAAGACCGAGCGCCAAAAGAATTGCATAAAGTTCCATTGTGTTTTTGCGAAGAGTTGCAGGTTCAGGACGCACTGTAAGAGAGTGCAAGTCTGCAACCGCATAAAGACAATTGTAGTCGTCTTTCATATTCTTCCAGTTTTTAAGAGCACCAAGATAGTTACCAAGAGTTGGTGTGCCTGTTGGTTGAATTGCACTCAAAACTATCTTTTTCTTTTCTACGGTGTTTTCCATTTATATATCACCTTTGCTAAAAATTTTATATCCTATATATTAAACTATTTTTTTGCTAGTTTGTCAATGAGTATTAGGGGACGATGTGGACACCGCCCCTTACTTTTTCACTTTTTTATTTTTCCATAAAGGCTTTTGCCACAATTTTAAGTTGCTCAACAGTCTTAAAAGTTGCACCTGACTCAATAATTGCACTTTGAACTGAAATTGGCAATGTGTCAAAATACGCTTTGACTTCTTCATTCATTTTATTCACAAAAAATCACCTCGATAATATTTTACCAAGGTGATAATTATTTATTCTATAAAACTTTTGATAAGAAATCTTTAAGTCTTGGGTTTTGTGGATTTTCGAAGAAATCTTTTGGATTATTCTCTTCGATAATTTTACCCTCATCCATAAAGATTACACGAGTTGCAACTTCTTTTGCAAAGCCCATTTCGTGAGTAACAACAACCATTGTCATACCCTCACGAGCAAGATTTTTCATAACATCAAGAACTTCGCCAACCATTTCAGGGTCAAGAGCACTAGTTGGCTCGTCAAAGAGCATTACTTCAGGCTCCATACAGAGTGCACGAACAATTGCAACACGCTGTTTTTGACCACCTGAAAGCTGACTTGGATAAGCGTCTGCTCTGTCTTTAAGACCAACACGGTCTAAAAGTTCAAGTGCTTTGCTTTCTGCGTCTTCTTTGCTCTTTTTAAGAAGTGTCATTGGTGCTTTTGTCATATTTTTAAGCACATTCATATTTGGAAAAAGGTTAAAGTGTTGGAACACCATACCCATTCTCTGACGGTGAGTGTTGATATTTGTCTTTTTATCTGTAATATCAGTTCCGTCAAAATAAATTTTGCCCGATGTGGGAATTTCAAGAAGGTTGAGTGAACGAAGGAATGTTGATTTACCTGAACCTGATGGTCCAACAATAACAACAACTTCACCTTTTTTTATTTCGCAGTTTACACCATCAAGTGCTTTTACCACACCACCTGTGTAATGCTTTTTAAGGTTTTCGACTTTAATAAGTACATTATCTGTCACTCTTACGCAACCTCCTTTCGAGAATGCCTACAAGCCATGATAAAATCATAACAAGAACAAGGTAAATTGCCGCAACTGTAAGAAGTGGAATGAAATATTCAAAAGTTCTACCCGCGATTGTGTTACCTGCTTTTGTAAGGTCAATAACACCAACATAGCCTGCAACTGATGTTTCTTTTAACAGTGCAATAAACTCATTACAAAGAGTTGGAAGCACTGCTTTGAACATCTGTGGAATAACAATGAATTTCATTGTCTGGAAATAATTAAAGCCAAGGCTTCGACCCGCTTCAAATTGACCGTGGTCAATTGACATAATACCCGCACGGAAAATTTCAGCAACATAAGCACCGGAGTTTATACCGAATGCAAAAATTGCAACAAAAACACCATTATCAGCAGATGCAAAAATAACGAAGTATGAAATCATCAACTGAACAACAACTGGTGTACCACGGGTAACTGTAAGATAGAATTTGCAGATTGAATTGAGCACTGCAAGAACATAATATCCCACACCACCGCGAAGTTTCATTGATTCTTTATTCTTATCGAAAGATGTGCGAATAGCTGCAACAATAATACCGAGTACAATACCGATTGCCAATGCGCCAAATGTTATGATAAAGGTGTTTTGAAGACCAGTAATAATAAACTTATAACGGTCGCCATCAATTATAACTCTTTGAAACTCTGCAACAAGTCCCATTAAAGCACCAATAATATGGTCTAACATATCTTTTCTCCTTTCTAAAACTCAAAAATTCAGGGTGGAAGTATTCCACCCTGAAGGAAATTCTAATAAAAACTATTTATTATTCTTCTGGAAGATAGTATGGGTCAAGGTCTTCAATAGCTTGAATCTTGCTGTTTTCTGAAACGATAACAACCTGAACGCCTGTTGCGTATGTTGATGAGAAATCAACACTTTCAAGTCTTTCATCAGTAACTGTCATACCAGCCATACCCATATCATAGTTACCTGACTGAACACCAGGAATGATTGAATCGAATGCAACATTTTCAATGATAAGGTCATAACCGAGTTTGTCAGCGATAATCTTAGCAACTTCAACGTCGATACCATAATACATATCGCCATCGATATATTCATAAGGTGGGAATTCAGCATTTGTTGCCATTACAAGGTTTGGTTTATCTGTATCCACTTTTGTTACAGGAACACCAACAAGTGCTTCACCTGAATCATTGATGTATTTGTCAACGATTTTCTTAACTGAACCATCAGCGATAAGGTCTTTAAGAGCATTGTCTACTGCTGTTTTGAGGTCTGTGTTACCCTTCTGGAAGCAGATAGCATAATCTTCAACTGCATATTCTGTTTCAAGAATTTTAAGACCTGTGTTTGCTGCTACATAAGCTTTTGCTGGTTCGTTATCAATGATAACGCAGTCAACTTTACCGTTCTTAAGAGCTTCAACTGCAACTGCACCGTTGTCATAAGCAACTGCTGCATCCTCACCGAAGTCCCATGCTGTGTAAAGGTGACCTGTTGTGTTTGTCTGAACACCAACTTTAAGTACATTTACATCTTCTTTGCCACCGCAAGCTGCGAAGCAACCAACGATAAGAACAAGAGCAAGAACTACTGAAATAATTTTGAATGATTTTTTCATTTCTATTTACCCCTTTTTATTTGGATTTACGGCTACATTATACAACCATATTCACAAAAGTCAAGTATTTATTCATAAAAATAAAAATATTCACTGTTTTTATGTATTTTTATACATTATACAGTGAATATTTGAATTTTATTCATCTTTTTTGAATATTACCAATTTACTGAAAACATAATTTGAGAAAACTATAATCACCTGTGCTGTGGTTTTAACAATTAACTCTCCAACCGGAATTATCGCGTCTGCAAATTCTGGTTGCCAAACAAATCGGTCGGCATTTGCACAGTCAATGAATATGAATGAAATCAACATTTCAATTCCATAAGAAAAGATGCGCGCACCAAAAAAGAGTATGATTTCTTTAATTTGCTCTTTTCCTTTGCTTTTACTTTCAAAAACAAAAATTCTGTTAGCCGCATAAGCAAATATTACTGCGCCAAACCAAGCAACAGTTAATGCAATGTAATAATTGACATTAAAGGCTCTCAACCCAAAATGAATTATATAATTTGCAACAGTTGTGAGTCCCCCAACTATTATATATATAATCAATTGGCGATATTTTTCAAATAGTTTTTTCATTCTTCTTCCTTCGCCTTACGCTTGATAATAAACAAAGATGCACCGATTCCCACTGCGATACCAACCGCAAAGAATATTGCACCTACAACAACAGGCTTTGCATTATCTTTAGGTGTATCCTGATTTTGTGGAATTGTTGTAGTTTCGGTTTGTGCTTCAGGTTGAGTTTCAGTTTGTGTTTCTGATTGAGTTACAGTTGGCTCTTGTGTCTGAGTTTCAGTTTCAACATCTGTTACAGTTTGAGTTGGTGCTATCTTCGCAATATCAATAATCTCTTTTTTTGCACAAACTTTACAGATTCTCTCTTTTGCACCTTTTTCAGTTTCAGTTGCTTTTTTTGTTATTACCCAGTCACCAAAACTGTGATTTACTAGTGCAATTTCTCGAGTTGCTTTATCGCCACAACTGCACTCTCTACTTTCACTACCTTTTTCTGTGCAAGTAGCCTTTTTAGTAACAACCCATTTTGCATTTGCGTGTGAACATTTAACAGTTGCACCAGATGTGCCGACACTTATGTTTTTATTATCACCATCGATGGCTTCATTAATATTAATTGTAATCTTGCCACCTGTTTTAAGAACTTTCAATTTGAAAGTTAAAACCGTCCCGCTTGAATTTACAGGTTTATCTGATACACCCGCATAATCAACGCTTGATGTATTTTCAGTAGGAATTTCCAAATCAAAAAGTTTACCTTTTTGCGCCGAACCTGAAACGAGTTGAAATTCAGAACTATTAAAATTAACTGAAAGTTTTAATCCAGCTAAATTCGAATTTGCAGAAAGGTTAACAGAAACTGTTATGGTTTCGCCAACAGTTGCAGCATTAACAGTATTAATTGAAGCACTTGGGTTAGCTGCAAAACAAGGCACAGCTAATGTGCAAAGAATTGAAATAACTAACAAAAAACTAAAAACTCTTTTCATATTCACACCTCTCTGTTTATTATACAATTATAAAAATAAAAGTCAATTAATTCTGTGTGAATGATACACTTTTCTAGTTGTTTGTTGAGAATAATAGTCAGTCAATTGTTTGCCGATTATTCGAGTGTCTCTCTCCATTTCTCTTAGCGTCAATATCTTCGAATTCATTTCATAAAGTCTTATTCCGTCCAATTTGTTAAGTTGGGCAGAATATTTTGTGACGAGTGAGTGGAGCTCGTCAGCTTGTTTGAGATATTGTTCACCTAATTGTTCCAATGTCATTTCTGCCTCCTTTCCATACCGAACATTTGTTCTGTATGGAAATATCATATCACCATGAAAGACAGATTTCAACAAAGGCAAAAGAAAAACAGTCCACAAAAATGGACTGTTTTTGAAAGTTTATCGTAACATTTTTTAGCGTTGCTAAAAAGGTAAATTCGCCTTTCGGCGAGCTAAATTCACTTCGTGAGCTAAATTTTGTGAAAGTCACAAAGTTAAAAAGCAAAATTAGCGTGCGAAGCACATTTAGCTTTCTTTAGAAAAATTAACCAACCGCAGGTTGATTTAGCTTGGGCATAGCCCAAATTTAGCTTTTCTTAATTACTTTCATTCTACATTTAGGGCAAGTAATTTCTATTTTACCCCTACCCTTTGGCACTCGCATAATTGTTTTACAACTCTTGCATTTAAAATATCTGTGAGTTTTTCTGTCACGGATTTTATTCATCATAAGTTTAATGTGTGCTTTTGGTTTTTCAGACCACACGAGATACCAATTAAGTTCTTTTCGTCTTGCTTCGTAGTTTTTAGATAATGAACGGAAAAGACTATAAAAAATCATAATTGTTCCTATAAAATAGAAAACTCTTAAATGTCTAAAATTGCCTAAAAATGAAAAGGCAAGACCGGTTATCGATAAAAACAACGTAAATTGGTCATTACCATAGCGACCAACCATAAACTGTTGTAATTTAGTTGAAAACTGTTGCATTGCCATACGCAAGCGCTGTGAAAAATTCATTTTCATCTTCCTTAAATGTTATTGCGATTATATTATACCACAAATATTTGGAAATGATTACCTTTATTTTAATAAAGTGTAAAAAATACCACGAGCCAAAAGACACGTGGTACTTAATGATATGCAAACTTAATTTTTAAATTGAATTATGCCTTTTTGATCTGGTTGAGCTTTGCGTTCAAGTCAAGAAGTTCTTCTTTATTCATTTTAAGACCTGTCATACCGAGCATACCGATGAGACGAAGAACTGTGAAGCCACCCATCATCTGCATCATGCCTTCGTTCATTTCGAAACCACCTTCGCCAGCACTCTGTTTTGCCGCCGCTGCGATTGGTCCCATAATCTGACCGAAAAGTGCCTGACCTGCAGGTACCATTAATAAATCACTCATTTTTGAGTTAAGTGAAAGATAACCATCAACTTCTGTTACATCAAACCAGTTAAGGATTGCACCCTTTTCTTTGAGTCTGTAATCTTCATTAAATGTATCTACTTTGCGGATTACACTCTGGTCACCATATTCACCTGCTACTGCTTGAAGATGTGTAATGCTTGCTGTGTTTGGAACATCAAAATAGAAGAAGTGGTTATCACTTGCCTGTTTACCGAGGCTCTTGCCGTTTGCGATAAGCTCAACTTCAGGAAGATTTGAATAAACAGTAACTTTTGTAAGTTCTTCAACTCGGTCAACATAGCGTTTTCCACAGATGTGAACAAATGGGTCATCTGAAAGCCATGCTTTATATGCATAGAAAGCGTCTTTCTTATATTTGCGGTCAAAAGTCATAAGTCCTTTATGGTTTTGTCCATTTTCGCCACCCTCTGCACGAGCGTCTGCACCGAAGTCAAACATATTCCACACATGAGTTGCCCAGATATATTTTCTTGAGAATAACTGTTTAATAAGTTCTTCGTGGTAGTATGCCTGATATTCTTCTGTATAGTCACCCTGTTGTGGATTTGATGTGTGCCAATCAAGTGCTTCACAACCATATTCACTCATACCAACTGGAATGTTAGGAAACTTAGCGTGGAAGTTGTCAAACCAAGGGCCGTTCATAGATGTGTCGCCACCGTACCAACCGAAATAGTGGTTATGTGAAACAACGTCAGGAATCTGAATATATGGGTCATCAAGACTGCACATTGAAACAACTGCAATAGTTGTAAGTCTTGTTTTATCCATTTCATGACAAAGGTCGTTAAGGATTTTGTGGTTTTCAATAAGGTCATCATCAGAGCCGTTCATTGAAATTTCATTTGAAAGTCCCCAAACAACGATTGATGGGTGATTGTAATTTTGAACGATAAGTTCTTTCATCTGTGAAATTGTGTTTTCACGAGCTGTTGGCATATGCTTTGAAATATATGGAATTTCAGCCCAGATTACCATACCATATTCGTCGCAAAGGTCATAGAAATACTGGTCATGCTGATAGTGTGCAAGACGAATTGTATTTGCACCCATTTCATAGATATATTCCATATCTTCTTTGTGGTGTTCAGGTAAAAGTGCATTACCAAATCCCCATCTATCTTGGTGACGAGAAACACCACGAAGTGGATATTCTTCGCCGTTGAGAATAAATCCTCTTTCTGGGTCGATTTCAAATGTACGGCAACCAAAACGTGTTGAAACCTTGTCAATCACCTTATCACCATCAAGAAGTTCGATTTCTGCTGTATAGAGATATGGGTTTTTTCTACCATTCCAAAGCACTACATTCTTGATTTCGATTGTTTCAACTGCTTCGTCAGTTTTAAGTGTTGTTACAACATCACCTAATTTGTCCTTGATAATATAGTTTATCATCTGACCTGGCTTTTTATTTGTAACGAAAGATTCAAATGTAACCTGTGCATCTGTACCAACAACCTTAGGTGTGATTGCAATACCCTTGCCACCATAATAGTCAAGTTCAAAGTGACTTTCACTTACTGCAATAATATTTACATTTCTGTAAAGACCACCATAGAATGTGAAGTCAGCCATTTGTGGATAAACAGTTTCATTTGCAGAGTTGTCAACAAGAATTCCAAGGCGTGTACCCTTTTTAAGTGCTTCTGTAATATCAACTCTCCAAGTAGAATAACCACCATCATGAGATGCTAATTTTTCACCGTTCATAAAAACTGTAGCAGATGAGTTTGCACCATTGATTTCAAGGTAATATTTATCTGCTGTTGGAATTTCTTCCATATCAATATCTTTTACATAGCAACAAGTACCACGGAAATAGTCGTTGCCACCATCCTGACCGTCAATAGCATTCCAGCAATGTGGAACATTGACAAAATCCCAATCTTCAGGTGTAACTGCTGGAACTTCATTAACACCTTTACGGAATGACCATTTACGATTCAAACTTATAATTTTTCTCATTAGTATAACGCTCCTTTTCTTTTTATCAAAGTATAACTTTTACTCTTATATTTTAACGAATTAATACTTTTTTTGTGAGTAGAATTTTTGCAGATTTGTGGATAATTTTTTATAAAAAAATAACCGTCAACGTGTTTTCGCTGACGGTTCAAATAATTTAATCTTATTTTTCAACAGATATTGATAATTCTTTTTCTTCTTTCTTACCAATGTTATAGATAAACGCCATCGCAAGGAATGCTACAAGTGAACCTGCCGCAAGAACAATGAAATAAAGATTTTTTACTTTTACACCAAAGTCTGCACTCTGAACAGCATTTTCACCCTCAACAAAGCCGATAGCAATAAGTCCCCATGAAACTACTGCCTGACCGATACCCTGTGAGAGCTTACGGAAGAATGAATAGAGCGCATAAAGCGAGCCTTCTTCGCTCTTGCCTGTTTTTCTGTAACTAACCTCAATACAGTCTGCTACGATTGCCCATACAGAAATCTGGAATACGGCATTACCAATATTAAGACCCATAAGACAGATTATGTAAAGAATCATACCCTTGCCATCTGGAGTAATTGGCACAAACATTGAAACGAGACCCGATATTGCACCAACAAGCATGCAACTTACGATAACGTTTTTCTTGCCGAATTTAGCGGTAATTTTGCCCACAATAGCAATAAAGATAACCATTGGCGCATATGAACCAATCATTGCAATACCAACTTTACCTGTATCCTGGAAGAAATATTGGAACACCATATTGTTAAGTGCCATTGTTGAGTTAAAAAGTGCAACCGAAGCAACTGTAGCAATTGTTGCACCAACCATAGCCCTGTTTGTAAAGAATGATTTGAATGCAGAGAAGAATGCTTTCATACCAGTTGTACTCTGGCCATCATCTTCACGCTGCACTCTTTCTTTAACAAGCTTTGTTGTGCCCCAAAGAGTTGTAAAAGCAACGATTGACATTACAAGAGCAACAGGAAGAAGTGTTTCACCTTTAAGGATTTCTTCTTCGAGTCCCGTTACCGGATTTGTAACTTTGTTATAAACAATACCTGGAAGAACAATCATAATAACGATTGCTGGTAAAGCAGCACCAATACTGCGGAATGTTGAAAGAGAAACTCTTTCCTGTGGGTCGTTTGTAATAACACTATGAAGTGAACCATAAGGCACATTAACCATTGTGTAAGCTATTGACCACAAGCAATAACCGATAAGACACCAAGCATATTTTCCTGCATAAGAGAAAGATGTAACTGGTGCAAATAGCATTACATTAAATATAACAAGAATTAAACCGCCTGCAATAATCCAAGGCATATACTTACTCTTTTTACCAATTCTCTTTGTGTCAACAAGGTTACCAATAACAACATCATTAACCGCATCAAACGCTTTTGAAATAAGAATAATAATTGCATAATCTTCTGCTTTTATGCCGATATACTGCAAGTAGAAAAGTTGCATAAAGGTTGAAACAAGCTGAAATGAGAAACCACAGCCCATATCACCCATAGCGTAGCCTAATTTGTCACGCCAACCAAATGGTCGGATGTTTTGTTCTTTCATTTTTCCACATTCTTTCCATTGTTCATATTAGCAAAACGCTAACTAATATTTTATCTCAACTGCGCTCAATTTTCAAGTATTGTTTTACAAAAAAGAACGGTGGTGGATTTTACCATCACCGTTCTAAAAATATTAAAACTGATTATTCAGCAATTTCCGCTTTTGCTTTAGCATGTCTTTCTGCAAGTTCTGCTTGCATTGTTGCAAGTGTTTTCTTATCAAGGTTATATACAATACCAAGACCAATGAACTGGAAGATACCAGCAACAAGGTAAAGAATAGCAACAAGCATACGAATATCGCAAGCTACTTCCCAGCTAAGCAAATTAACATCAATAGCTGTAAAGTTGCCGTTTGCATCAGGAGCACTGTTGTTTACATAGCCCATAGTACCCATAATTGCAACTGCAACAGCAGGTCCTACGCCTTGAGCAAGTTTACGGAAGAATGAGTGAAGTGAATATACAGTACCTTCTTCACGAGTACCTGTTTTCCACTCATTGTAGTCAATAGCGTCACCCATCATAGCCCAAGAAACTGTTGAGTAAATGCCAAGACCCAATGCACAGATAAGCTGACCAACAATATAAATGATTAAGTCAAGCTTTGTGTTTTCTTCTGTAACAGGAATAATTCCGAGTGGTGCAAGTAAGAGAATAGCTGCACCAACAATGTAGCAAATTGAACCAATTGCTGAAAGTTCTTTCTTACCATACTTTTTAACCATCTTACGAGCAAGTGGTGTGAAGACTACAATAGGAATCATTGCGAACATTGAAACAAGACCTGAAATCTTTGTATTGTCAAAATAGATTTGGAATGTAACTGTAACAGCTGTTGTAGCACCCTGCATACCGATAAACATACCCATAGCAGCAAGTGTAGCACCAACTGCAGGTCTGTTTTTAACAAAGTTGCCCATAGCCTTGAAAATATTGAATTTAGGCTGGTCTTCATTGCACTGTATTTCTGTATCAACACGAATTTCTGTGTTTCTAATCATTACCTGGAAACAGATGAATCCAACAACACCCATAACGAGAGCCATTATAAACACACGAGTTCCGTTAAGTGATTCGTCTTCATTATAAATGATGAATGGGAATACTACCATTGGTACCATATTACCAATCATGCTACCGATTGAACGCCAAGCAGAAAGAGAGGCTCTGTCAGCATCATCAGATGAAATAAGTGATAAAAGTGAACCATAAGGAACGTTTGCTACTGTATAGAAAGCATCCCAAAGCACATAGCCACCAATGAAAATTGCAATTTTTGCAACGAGTGGAGCTTTTGTTGCAGGAATAAAGCAACAAGCACCGCCAACAACAAGTCCTATTGAACCTACTAATATGTACTGTAAAAACTTATTTCTCTTGTACTTATGTTTGTCAGCATCAATAATTGAGCCGATAAGCGGGTCGTTAATTGCGTCCCATACCTGAACTACAATAAGAAGAAGTGAGTACCATGCACTAAGACCCATAACCTGTGTCCAAAAAAGTGCCATTGTGCCCTTGAGCGCAAAGCTCATGTTACAACCTAAGTCACCGGCAGCATAAGCAACACTGTCGCGAATACCAAACTTGCGGTAACCGTTAGCATCGAGTTTTTTCTCTTTTGCCATTGTGAAAATCCCCCTTGAATATTTTTCCTTTTTAGTCAAATCCGGGCATAATGCCCCTACCATTTGCTACAATAATATTTTAACTTATACACATAATGTTTAGTGAGTATTTTTTTCATTTTTTTGTGTATTATTTTTTGTTTTTTATTGATTTTTACCAAAATTTATACGATAATAATATAAGAAACTTATCAATGGGGATTGAATTATGTATTACGAAACAAAATTAGATTTTTTCCGCAAAATACTTGATAATTATCGAATAAATAACTGTATCATTTCTGCTGACGATACTTCATATCGTTTAGCAGACCGTGGACTTCGTGATTCTCTTGGGCTTAATGAAGATTATGACCAACTTTTCTGTACTCGTCACGAGACTTTGAAAGAGAAAACCATTCTTAAATTGACTGACAGTTTTAGTTGCAATTATATTTTTATTCTTCTTCCTGAAACTGATTGTCAAAAAACATTTATAGCAGGACCTTATATCAATTTTGAAATAACACAAAAGACTATTATTGAATCTGCTACACGATATAATGTTCCACAATCTCTTCGTAATCAAATTGAAAAATATTATACAACTGTCCCTGTCTATACTGACGAAGATATTATCCGTTCACTTTTCAACGCGTTGGGGGTTGAACTTTGGGATAGTATGGATAATTTTACAACGCAAAAATTAAGTCTTATACCTAATGAAAAATCTTTCCCAGAAGTTGTTGAAAAATTGAGTCAACAGATTGACGACCCTTTACTTGCAATGCAACTTATTGAAAGCCGTTATGAGGGTGAAAGACAGTTGATGAAAGCAGTAAGTCAGGGAATCACCCACAAAGCAGAACAAATTATCAGCATTTCATCTGAACTTATGCTTGAAATGAGAGTGCCTGACCCTGTTAGAAATATGAAGAATTATGTAATTGTTGCAAATGTGCTTTTCCGTAAGGCTGCTGAACAAGGTGGCGTTCACCCATTTTATATTGATAAGGTTTCAAGTGACTTTGCAAAGAAAGTCGAGAAAATCAAAACCGTGCAAGAAGGCATTGATATGATGCATGGTATGATTTACAAATATTGCGACTTGGTTAAAAAGCATTCAATGAAAAATTATTCAATGATGGTGCAAAAAGCCATAACTTTGATTGACTCTGATTTAACCGCTGATTTGAGTTTGCATAAACAAGCAGAACTTCTTAATGTGAACGCGAGTTATCTCTCATCTCTTTTCAAAAAAGAAACAGGTGTAACTCTCACAGAATATGTTTCAAAAAAGAGAATCGACCACGCCGCTTTTCTTCTCACCTCAACCAACATGCAGATTCAGGCAATCGCTCAACATTGCGGAATTTTTGATGTAAACTATTTCACCAAAACTTTCAAAAAAATCATGGGCAAAACCCCAAAAGAATATCGTGAAGATGCACTGAAATTTTAAGTGCAAAGTGCAAATCGCAAAACGAAAGACACCTTTTCAGGTGTCTTTTTTTACTGGTTTTGTACACAGATTTTATATGCAATTTCTTGTAATTGTTCCAGCGTTTCAATAGTTCCTAATTCCTGACGATATTTCGCAGCACCACGAAGTCCTTTTGTATACCACCCTGCATGTTTTCTCGCTTCTCGCATTCCAACATAATCACCTTTATATTCACAAAGAGTTTCAATGTGTTTAAGCATTACTCTCATTCTTTCAGTTACAGGTGGTTCAGGGATTACTCTGCCATGCTCTAAATAAGCATTGATTTGAGAGAAGACCCAAGGACGCCCCAACGCGCCACGACCAATCATAATAAGGTCACAATTTGTTTCTTCAAGCATAATTGCCGCTGATTGTTCGTCGATTATATCTCCATTGCCAATTACGGGGATTGAAACGCTTTTCTTTACTTCTGCAATAATGTTTCTGTCAACTGGTGGTGAATACATCTGTTGTCTTGTTCGACCGTGAATCGTTATAGCACTTGCCCCTGCATTTTCTGCTCTTTGTGCCATTTCAACTGCGTTGATATTATCAAAATCCCAACCCATACGGATTTTTACGGTTACTGGCACAGGTGATGCTTCAACAACTGCTTTGACAATTTCTTCTGCAAGCAGTGGATTTTTTGAGAGTGATGCGCCACCGCCATTACCTGCAATTTTAGGTGCAGGACACCCCATATTTATATCAATTATTTCAGGGTTAAACTGCATAACCTGTTCAACACTTTGAGCCATAATCACAGGGTCAGAGCCAAAAATCTGAATTGCAGCAGGGCGTTCTTTTTCTGAAAGAAATGCTAAATCTTTTGATTTTCTGTCACCCATAGACACGCCTTTTGAACTTATCATTTCGCTGACCACATAGCTTGCACCATAATCAACACAAAGTTCACGAAATGCACGGTCTGCAACTCCCGCCATTGGTGCTAATACCGTTTTACCTTGAATTTCAACATTACCGATTTTCATAGTTTACCTCGACTAAATTTATGTGTTTATTCTATCACAATTTTCTCAAATTGTCGATATGCAAGCATTGCTTGTCATATTATTATTTCTCTCGTCATACATTTTGATTGAAATGCAAAGACGATAAAGGAGAGATTATATGGATTTCAATGTGCATAAAGACCAGATTTCAGTCTGCGAAACCAATTTTCAGGGCAATGCTGAATATTCAGTTGACTGCGACATCACTTTGCCCGAATATTTACCCGATATTGTGAGAATTTTGAGATGCACCTGCACGCCAGGTGTAACATCTCATCAAATCAACGGCGACAGAATTTCTGCCGAATGCACTTGCCTCGTGCGTGTGCTTTATATCTGTGAGCAAGGCAAAGTAAGATGTTTTGAACAGACACTCAATTTTTCAAAGCAACTCGAACTTAAAAATACTGATGCAACTTGTGTTTTTGTTGGTGCAAAAACTGATTATGTGAATTACAGAGTATCGGGACAACGCCGTTTTGAAGTGCACGGTGCTGTCACCGTTTTCGCAAAAGCAAATTGCAAAAAACCTTGCGAATTCATCGCATCTGCCGAAGGCGATGGTATAACAATCCGTCAAGAAAAAAATGAAATTTGCAATCTTGTCTGTGTTTCTGAAAAAAGTTTTTCTATTTCAGAGACACTTGACCCGTCATCTATCACAGAGCAAATCGGTGCAATTATTTCGTCTTGTGCCACACCTATTATTAATGAAATCAAAGTTATTTCAAATAAAATATTTTTGAAAGCCGACCTCAACATAAAAGCAGTACTCTCATTGCAAGACAGTTGCGATATTGAAATCTTTGAAAGCATAATCGCAATAAATCAGATTATCGAAGCACCCGAAATCACAGATGACTGCTTGCTTGATGCTACACTTTCACTTGTAAATTTAGATATCCGCAATCGTTTTGATTCTGCAGGCAATAAAAATCTTTTAGATGCTTCTGCCGTGTTGGATTTATCAGTATGTGGCTACAAAACCCGAAGTGTTGCATCAGTTAAAGATGCTTATTCAACCAAATATGAGTGTGACATTAAGAAAGCCATAGTTTATGTGCCCACCCTCCACGAAAAAATTGACGACACATTTCTTTGTCGCGGAGTTTGTGACCTTGGCACATCAGGAGTTGCAAAAGTACATAGTTTTATTTGTAACGACATCACATCAAAATTCATTATTGGTGACGGTGTTGTGAACATAAACGGTGAAGTTACCGCTGACATAATTTATGACGATGCCAACGGGGACACCCTTTTTGCACAAAGACAAATTCCATTTGAATATTCAAAACCCTTGCAATGTGACAAAGATGTGATTTCTTGCCAACCTGTCTGCACAGTTTCTGCATCAAGTTTTATGATTAGCGACAGTAATCGTCTTGACACAAGAGTTGAAATCAATGTTCACGGATTTGTTTTCGGTGAAACTGAAAAAAGCGTTGCAACTGAAATTACCATTGATAAAACAAAATGCAAAAAGGTGAAAACAGCATCTTTGACAATCTATTTTGCCGAGGCACAAGAAAGTCTTTGGAACATTGCAGAAAAATACAACACAACAGTTGATGCGATTATCCGTGAAAACAATATTTCTGACGGAATTATTGAGAAAAAATGCAAACTGTTGATACCAAGAATGTAAGGGGTGAAGAAAATGAGTAACACAAGTATTTATAACGACATTGCCGTGCGTACAGGTGGAGATATTTATATTGGTGTGGTTGGTCCTGTTAGAACAGGAAAATCCACATTTATTAAAAAGTTTATGGATTGTGTTGTACTTCCAAATATGGAAAATGACGCTATGCGAGAGAGAGCAAATGACGAGTTACCCCAATCTTCTGCGGGACGCACAATTATGACAACCGAGCCTAAATTCATCCCCGAAAACGCTGTTAAAATCACATTGCCCGACAACGCGAGTTTTAATGTACGAATGATTGATTGTGTCGGCTATATAGTTCCAAGCTCGCTGGGATATATCGAGGGCGACCAGCCAAGAATGGTGCGTACACCTTGGTATGAAAACGAAATCCCATTTAATATGGCTGCTGAAATCGGCACAAAAAAAGTCATAACCGAGCACTCAACAATTGGATTAGTAGTTACTACTGACGGTAGCATTAGCGACATCCCCCGTGACGAATATGAAGAAGCAGAAGAACGAGTTATCAATGAATTAAAAGAATTGAACAAACCTTTTGTTGTTTTGCTCAACTGCATGTACCCCAACGGTGAAAGTGCGCAGAAACTTTGCAACGAGTTGTCAGCAAAATATCGCGTGCCTGTTATGGCTGTGAATTGTCTTGAACTTCGTGAGCAAGAAATCAAAGAGATAATCACACAAATCCTTTTTGAGTTCCCTGTTAAAGAAATCGGCGTTGACTTGCCATTATGGTTAGTTTCTTTGCCACAGGACCATTGGTTAAAAACCGAAACATATAAATATGTTTTAGACTCCATTCAAAATATCGAATTTGTCCGTGACATCAGCATTATGACCGAAAGTCTTTGCGAATGTGAACACATTGCAGGTGCAAAAATCAAGAATATGGATTTGAGTGTCGGCAGCGCGTGGCTTTCTGTCCATATGAATAACGGATTATTCTATAAAATTCTTGAAGAAGAAACGGGGCTTTCAATCGACAGCGAGCAAAGTCTGTTAGCTTGTCTTAAAGAATTATCGGGCATTAAAAATGAATATGCACGAATTAAATCTGCTCTTGATGAAGTTGAAACAACTGGTTATGGTATTGTTATGCCAACACTTTCGGAACTCTCTCTTGAAGAGCCTGAAATTGTGAAACAAGGTGGACGCTATGGCGTGCGTCTCTCTGCTTCAGCACCATCAATTCATCTTCTTAAAGCCAATATTCAGACCGAAGTAGCCCCTATTGTGGGTAGTGAAAGCCAATCAGAAGAACTTGTGAAATATTTGCTTGAAGGCTTTGAAGAAGACCCCAATAAGATTTGGGAATCAAATATTTTTGGCAAATCTCTCAACGAACTTGTTAACGAAGGACTTCGCAACAAACTTTATCACATGCCAACTGACGCGCGAATGAAATTCCAAGAAACCCTTGAACGAGTAATAAACGAAGGTTGCAACGGTCTTTTGTGCATAATCCTATAAGCTAAATAAAAGCAGTCTTTCGACTTCTTTTGCTAAATTACAGCTTTGCTGTAACTAAATTATTTCGCTAACGCTCAATAGCTAAATTTTGCGGTAAACCGCAAAGTTAGACGCCGACAATACGCGTACAAAGTACATTTAGCTTGGGCGTAGCCCAAATTTAGCTGACAAAGTCAATTTAGCTTGTCGTAAGACAAATTTACCTAAAAGACGAGATTGACTCTCGTCTTTTTTATTGCTATACTTAACCCATAGGAAAAATTTTAATTCTTGGGGGATTAAATTATGGCAATTCATATTCTCAAAAACAATATTTTTGTTCTTGAAACCAAAAACACTCATTATGTTTTAGGTGTTGACAAATATGGATACAACAGACATCTTCATTGGGGTAAGAAATGTCCTGTTTGTGACTATGAAGCAAAGGATATCTGGGACGAAAACTCAAACCATACCCGTCTTGATATGGCTCGTCAGGAATACACCACATTCGGTGGAACAATGTATCGTGAAAGTGATTTAAAAGTAGTTTTCCCTGACAAATGTCGTGAAATCGAGCTTGAATTTGTCGATGCAAAAGCAGATGATAACACATTGACTTTCACCTTAAAAGATAAGGTTTATCCATTAGAAATTGCACTTAAATACAAGGTTCAAGATAATGACGACATTATTACCCGTTGGGCAGAGATTAAAAACACAGGCAATGACACAATTATCATTGACAGAGTTTTCTCTGCTGAACTCACTCTTCCATCACAATATCCATACACATTCAAAAACACAAATGGTTCTTGGGGTGGCGAATATGTTGAAACAGAGTCAACACTCGAAGGTGGCGCACTCGTATTTGACAGTAAGCGTGGCACAACAGGTCACAACCAGTCACCATATTTCATAGCATATCAAAATGCTGACGAAAATCTGGGTGATGTTTATTTCGGCTCACTTGCTTATAGTGGTAACTTTAAAGTGCTTTGTACTCGTGACCTTTTCTATACAACAAGAATTTCATTGGGTCTCAACGACCACGATTTCAAATATGAATTAAAGGCTAACGAGACATTCGAAACACCTGCTGTATTCTGTGGATATTCTTCACAAGGCTTTGGTGAAATGAGCCGTCAAATGAACAGATTTGCAATTAACCATGTGTTACCAAAACAGTTTAACGATAAGGTTTTACCTGTTCTTTATAACTCTTGGGAAGCAACTGAGTTTGACGTTAACACAAAAGACCAGACAAAACTTGCAAAACTTGCTGCTGCAATGGGTGTTGAACTTTTCGTTATGGATGACGGTTGGTTTGGTGCTCGTAATCACGACAGAGCAGGTCTTGGTGACTGGTTTGTTAATAAAAAGAAGTTCCCTAAAGGACTTGACGAGCTTATTAAGAATGTCAACAAATTAGGCATGGATTTCGGTCTTTGGTTTGAGCCTGAAATGGTGAATCCTGATTCCGATTTGTTCCGTGAACATCCCGATTGGGCTTATCATTATGATACAAGAACAGCTCACACACTTCGCCATCAGTTAGTTCTCAATATGACTCGACCTGATGTTCAGGATTATCTCTTCGACCGACTTGACACAATGCTCACTGAACACAACATCAAATATATCAAGTGGGATATGAACCGTCCACTTTCTGAAACAGGCGCAGAGAATTTAGAGTGCCCACAGGAATTGTGGCTTCGTCACACTCAAGCAGTTTATGATATTGTTGACCGTCTTAAAGAAAAACACCCTGATGTTGCCATTGAAAGTTGTTCATCAGGTGGTGGACGCAGTGACTATGGTGCGCTCTTACACTTTGACCAAGTGTGGCCAAGTGACAACACAAGCTCTGTGGACAGAATGATGATGCAGAAATGGTTTACATATCTTCGTCCAACAAAGGTTATGCGCGCTTGGGTAACAGATGTTAACTGGTATAACCCACCAATGAGTCTTGATTTCAGATTCCATGTTGCAATGCAGGGCTCTCTCGGTGTTGGCGGCAAGTTAACAAAATATAGTCTTACTGACCTTGCAATTGCAAGAAAGAATGTTAGCCTTTATAAAGAAATCCGTCACATTGTGCAGTTAGGTGACCTTTACAGAATTCTTGACCCTGACCGTGACGAAATTCTTTTCAATCTCTATGTAACAGAAGACAAGACAGAAGCAGTTGGTTTCTTGTCATCAGTAGTTACAAGATTTATGCAAAAAGAAATCCCATTAAGATTTATGGGGCTTGATGACGAAAAGACTTATAAATTCAAAATCGGTAGTGCAAAGTTCGAAAAGAGTGGTGCATATCTTAAAAATGTTGGTATCCCTGTAACCGTGCGCGGAATGGGATATAATCAGATTATTAAAATCAAGGCAAAATAAAAAAAGTCGGGGCAACCCGACTTTTTTGCTAAATTTGTCTTGCGACAAGCTAAATTGACTTCGTCAGCTAAATTTTGCGACAAGTCGCAAAGCTAAATGTTGAATTTAGCGTGCGAAGCACATTTAGCTATTGAGCGTTAGCGAAATAATTTATCTACAACGAAGTTGTAATTTAGCATAAAAAACTCTCCTTGCGGAGAGTTTTTTATTTATCCTTTAAGAATCTCTTTATAGAGTCTTATATATTCATTTGCTGATTTGCCCCAGCTGTTGTCACATTCCATAGCACGTTTAACAAGAATATTCCAACCGTCTGTATTCTTGTAGCCTTCGATTGCTCTCTTGATTGTATAGAGCATATCGTGTGCATTATATGTTGAGAATGTGAAGCCGTTGCCTTCACCATCACCTGAGTCTTTGATACTATCACGAAGACCACCTGTTTCACGGATAATTGGAATTGTACCATAACGAAGTGAAATCATCTGTGAAAGTCCGCAAGGTTCACTCTTTGATGGCATTAAGAAAATATCACAACCTGCATAGATTTTCTTTGAAAGAGATGGAATGAAACCAAGTTTGAGACCCATCTTTTCAGGGTATTTCTCTGCCATTTCTTTGAAGAAGCTTTCATATTGATATTCACCTGAGCCAAGCACTACAAACTGAACATCTTCTGTTGCGAGCAACTCTTCAAGAACTGCTTTAACAAGGTCAAGACCTTTGTGACCAACAAGACGAGTAACCATACCAATCATTGGCACATCTTTACGCTGTGGAAGTCCAAAATATTCTTGTAATTTTGCCTTGTTAACAGGTTTGTCTTCTTTAAATGTTTCAACAGTATATGTCTTTTCAATATCCTTATCTGTTTCAGGGTTATAAAGAATTGTGTCGATACCATTGAGAATACCGCTTAATTTCCATGAACGCTGATTAAGAATTGGGTCAAGACCGTGTGAATACCAAGGGTCAAGAATTTCGTTTGCATAAGATGGAGAAACAGTTGTAACTCTGTCTGCGCACTCAATAGCACCCTTCATAAAGTTGCAGTCACCATCATATTCAACGAGAGATGCTGCACTTTCAGGAATTCCAACAACTTCACCCAATAATTCCATACCATAAGTGCCCTGATATTGAATATTGTGAATTGTGAAAACTGTTTTGATGTTTTCATATCCTGGACGAGTTGCATAAAGTGTATTGTAATAAACAGGTGTCAATGCTGACTGCCAGTCGTTACAATGGATAATGTCAGGTTTGAAATCAATGTGTGGAAGAATTTCAAGAACTGCACGAGCAAAGAATGCAAAACGCTCTGCGTCGTCATAATAGCCATAAAGACCATCACGCTTAAAATAATATTGATTGTCAAGAAGATAATAGATAACTCCGCCTGCTTTTGCTTCGAAGATTCCACAATATTGTCTTCTCCAAGCAACTGGCACAGAAATGCTTGTGATAAATTTCATTGTATCTTTAAGTTCTTGACTGATTGTGTCATATAAAGGCATTACAACCCTTGCGCCAATAAGTCTTTTGCGAAGTGCCTGTGGCAAACTGCCTGCAACATCACCAAGACCACCACTTGCTTTAAAAGGAAGTGCCTCACTTGCTACATATAAAACTTTCATATGTTTTTCCTTTCGAAAAAATTAATAAATTATCTCAAAAATACGGGCGGGCACGGAAACCCGTCCCTACATAAATGCTTGAATTTTTGATGAAATTTTGCTTTTGAGACCGCAGGCTTACGAGTGTAAGTCAAGGGTGAAAAAGTGAAATTTCGCAAAAAGGCTGCATTTAGATAACAATCTCCTTACCAATGTATACAGGGTAATTCTCTGCACCTGAAAGTGTCTTATTTGGTGTAATAACAACACTCTTATCTGCTACAACACAGTTAACTGTTGCATCTTGTGCAACAAATGTGCCCTGCATAAGAATTGAGTTTTTAACAACTGCACCCTTTTCAACTCTAACACCACGGAAGAGAATTGAGTTTTCAACTGTACCATCAATAATACAACCGTCTGCAACAAGAGAATTCTTCACATCTGAGCCAAGACCATAAATTGCAGGCATATTGTCACGAACTTTTGTATAAATTGGACGCTCCGGATTGAAAAGGTCGTCACAATTTTCAATGTTGAGAAGTTCCATATTTGCTTGATAGTAACTCTGCATTGAATCGATTGTGAAAGAATGTCCCTTTGCTTCAAAACCATAAATATTGAGTTTTGCAACATTACGCTGAATCAAATCCGCTTCAAAATCAGCATAATTCAAGCTAACTGCGTCATTGAGAAGTCTTTCAAGAAGTGATTTCTTCATCAAAATCATATTGAGTGAATAATTCACATTTTCGTCTGTTATAGGTGAAACTGAAATCTTGTTTGCTTTGTTGTCAGCATCCATATCAAGCACAATAACATCTGTAAGGTTTGGCATTTTGCCATTCTTGTAAACGATTGTAATATCAGCATTTTTGTCGCTGTGATAATCCATCAATTCTTCAATATCAATATTGAGAACAGAGTTGCAATCTGCAAAAAGAACATATTCTTCTGTTGAACGGCTGATGAATCCTTGAATACCCTTTAAAGCTGCAAGTTTATCTGCATTTCCGTTTGCTTCGTTTGTTGAGAATGGTGGCAAGATAAAGAGACCATCATTTTTACGAGATAAATCCCAAGGTTTACCATTACCAACATGGTCCATAAGTGACTGATAATTAGCCTTTGTTACAACGCCCACTTTTTCAATGCCACCGTTTACCATATTTGAAAGAGCAAAGTCAATAAGACGATAACGAGATGCAAATGGAACAGAACCCATTGTACGAATTCCTGTAAGTTCACTGATACATTCGTCATAAGCGTTTGAGAAAACAATACCTACGATATTCTTACCTGTCATCTTATTTGCCCTCCTTTACTACATCTGTGTCAACCTGTGTCTGTGGTGCAACAAACGCGCCTTCGCCCACATTAACACCTGCACCAACAACTGCAACGCCCCAGTCATCGCGATTATCCATATCTTCGGGGCTCTTACCAACAACTGCACCCGCTTCAATAACTGCATTTTCTGCAACGATTGAATATTGAACAACTGCACCCTTTTTGATAACTGTGCCAGGCATTACGATTGAATATTTAACTTCTGCGCCCTCTTCAACTGTTACATTGTTGAAAAGGATTGAATAGTCAACATCACCATAAACTCTTGAACCCTCTGAAATCATTGAGTTCTGCACTTTTGCATTTGCTGAAATATAATGAGGTGGTGAAGCAGGAGTTTTTGCATAGATTTTCCAGCTTGTATCTGACAAATCAAGGTCAACTTTTGGATTAAGAAGGTCAAGGTTAGCCTCCCATAAGCTGTCGATTGTTCCAACGTCTTTCCAATAGCCATCGAAAAGATAAGCAAACATCTTTTCACCATCAGCGTGCATTTTTGGAATAACATTTTTACCGAAGTCGTTGCTTGAATTTGGGTCAGCCTCGTCTGCGATAAGATATTCACGAAGTTTGCTCCAAGTGAAAACATAAACACCCATTGAAGCCTTGTTACTTCTTGGATTCTTTGGTTTTTCTTCAAATTCTTTGATTGAATTATCGTCATTGAGAATCATAAGACCAAAACGGCTTGCTTCTTCCCATGAAACTTCAAGCATTGCGATTGTGCAAGCTGCATTCTTTTCTTTGTGATATTCAAGCATTTTGTTATAGTCCATTTTATAAATATGGTCACCTGAAAGGATAACAACATATTCAGGGTTATAACGGTCAATGAAATTGATATTCTGATAAATAGCGTTTGCCGTGCCCTTGTACCATTCTGTACCCTTAATCTGCTGATAAGGTGAGAGAATATGCACACCACCGTTTGCACGGTCTAAGTCCCAAGCCTGACCGTTGCCTATGTAATCATTAAGTTCAAGTGGTTGGTACTGAGTGAGCACACCAACAGTTGAAATGCCTGAATTTACACAGTTTGAAAGTGGGAAGTCAATGATTCTGTATTTTCCGCCGTAAGGTACAGCAGGCTTTGCAATGTTCTTTGTAAGGATACCAAGACGGCTTCCCTGACCGCCGGCAAGAAGCATTGCAAGGCATTCAGTTTTTCGTGCCATTGTAAATTCCTCCGTTTATAATAAGTTTGTTTGTTAACATATATCAATTATCTCGTCCTTTTGAGATAAATTGTTGACATTGGTGGTAAATCAAGAGAAATGCTCTGCTCAAATCCGTGCATTGCTTGTTTTTCTGCCTTGATTTTGTCTTTTTGTCCGCGACCTTCACCGCCATAGATTTCATCGTCAGAATTAAACACAATCTTGTAGTTACCTTTCTGTGGTACACCAATTCTATAATTCTCACGACCAACAGGGGTAAAGTTGCAAACTGCGATGAGTTCTTTGCCTTTTTCGTCAATTCTGCGGAATGCGATTACTGAATTATCATTGTCATCCGCTGAAATCCAAGAAAAGCCTTCCCAAGAATGGTCAACTTGCCACATTGCAGGAGTATCTTTATAGAAATGGTTGATGTCTTTGAAGTATTTATGCAATTTCTGGTGCATTTCATAATCAAGCAACAACCAGTCAAGCTCTTTCTTGAAATCCCATTCAATAAACTGACCGAACTCAGAACCCATGAACATAAGTTTTTTACCGGGATGAGCCATCATATAACCCATAAATGCTCTCACGCCTGCAAACTTTTCTTCATAAGTACCGGGCATTTTGTTAATGAGTGAGCATTTACCGTGAACAACTTCGTCGTGTGAAATCGGCAAGACAAAATTCTCTGAAAATGCATAGAAGAATGAGAATGTAATGCAACCGTGATTGCCTTTTCTGTAAAGTGGGTCCATTGAGAAATAACGAAGAATATCGTTCATCCAACCCATATTCCATTTATAGTTGAAACCAAGTCCACCCATAAACACAGGTTTTGTAACCATTGGCCAAGCTGTGCTTTCTTCTGCTATAAGCAAACTGCCGTGATAATCGCGGAAAACATTCATACTGAGTTTATTTAAGAAGGCAACCGTTTCAAGATTTTCAACGCCACCGTCTTTATTTGCTATCCAATGGCCATCATCCCTACCATAATTGAGATAGAGCATTGAAGCAACTGCGTCAACACGAAGTCCGTCAATATGATATTTATCAAGCCAGAACATTGCACTTGAAATCAAAAATGACTGAACTTCATTTCTGCCAAAATCGAATACCTTTGTACCCCATTCAAGATGCTCGCCTTTTCGCACATCTGCATATTCATAACAAGGTGTGCCGTCAAATTCTGCTAAGCCGTTAGCATCTTTTGGGAAATGAGCTGGTACCCAGTCAAGAATAACTCCGATATCGTTTTTGTGACACATATCAATGAGATACATCAAATCGTCGGGTGTGCCATAACGAGAAGTTGCGGCAAAATAACCTGTTACCTGATAACCCCATGAACCATCAAAGGGATATTCAGTAAGTGGCATAAATTCAATGTGAGTGTAGCCCATCTCTTTAACATAAGGTATGAGCTCCTCTGCCATTTTTCGATATGAATAGAAATTGCCATCTTCATATTGTTTCCAAGAGCCAAAATGGACTTCATAAATATTTACAGGTCTGTCATATTGTGCTCTTTCGCGTTTTGCTTTTTCCCACTTGGCGTCAGTCCAATTATAAGCGCCAAGCTCATAAAATTTTGTCGCATTATCGGGACGGGTTTCCATGTGATAACCATAAGGGTCACTTTTCATAAGTTTTCTACCGTCGTGAGTATAAATGCAATATTTGTATGAGTCATATTGATTAACGCCATCAATATATGCTTCCCAGATGCCACCTGCTGTTATACGAGTTGCAAGGTTTGCGTTTTCACTCCAGTTATTAAATGTGCCACAAACTGCAACAGCCTCTGCGTTTGGTGCCCACACTCTGAAAACAACCGTGTTTTCATCAACTCTATGTGAGCCCATATATTCATAAGCGCGGGCATTGTTACCCTGATGAAAAAGATAAACGGGAACCTGAGATTCATAGTTATTACATTCTGACATTTCTCTACCTCCCAGAAAACATAGTTATACAGATATATTGTAACACCCTGAAAATACTTTTTCAAGCATTTTTTGAACAAAATAGTCAAATTGTTAACAAAATTCATTACAAGCATTTGTGCAGTTTGTTACAAAAAATTACCAGAAATATATAAAGTAAACAAGAAAAAATATTATTTTTTTGTCAAAAATTAAAACCGAGTGTAAAGTCCACTCGGTTTTTGTAGGTTTTTATTTATTATATTGCGAGCTAATAGCCACGAAGCATTGCGGAAAAAGAAACATCTTTTTTTAAAATTGAATTATTTTTTTCGCAAGACAATGTGGCAGAGGAGAAGCTGTATCAAGTATACCGCGAGCCAATAGCCACGAAGTATTGCGGAAAAAGAAGCATCTTTTTTAAATTTGAATTATTTTTTTCGCAAGACAATGTGGCAGAGGCGAAGCTGTATCAAGTATACCGCGAGCCAATAGCCACGAAGTATTGCGGAAAAAGAATCAATTTTCTGTAAAATTGCCAGTGTAAAGTTGATAATATTTTCCCTTTTGTTCGATAAGGTCGTCGTGGTCACCGCGTTCAATAATTCTGCCGTTTTCAAGCACCATAATTGCTTTTGCATTACGCACGGTTGAAAGACGGTGAGCAATAACGAATACTGTTCGACCTTCCATAAGGGCGTCCATACCCTCTTCGATAAGTTTTTCTGTTCTTGTATCAATCGAACTTGTTGCTTCGTCAAGAATAAGCACAGGTGGGTCAGCAACTGCTGCACGAGCAATTGAAATAAGTTGTCGCTGACCTTGTGAAAGGTTTGAGCCGTCACCTGTGAGCATTGTGTCATAGCCATCAGGAAGATGCGAAATGAATGAATGTGCATTCGCAATTTTTGCTGCTTTCACAATATCTTCATGGGTTGCATCAAGGTTACCATAGCGAATATTATCTTCAATTGTACCTGTGAAAAGATGTGTGTCCTGCAAAACGATACCTAAAGAACGACGCAAATCGTCCTTTTTGATTTTCTGAATATTTATGCCATCATAACGAATTTTACCTTCGTCGATTTCATAGAAACGATTAATAAGGTTTGTAATTGTTGTTTTGCCCGCACCAGTTGAGCCAACAAAAGCGATTTTTTGACCTGGTTTTGCATAGAGAGAAACATCATTGAGAACAGTCTTTTTGCCGTCATAACTAAATGTAACATCTTCAAAAACAATGTCACCCGCAAGGCGTGTATATGTGATTGTGCCGTCACCGTGAGTGTGCTTCCAAGCCCAGATACCTGTATGCTTTTCGGTTTCTTCAATTTCACCTTTATCATTGAGCTTTGCGTTTACAAGTACAACATATCCCTCATCGACTTCAGGTTTTTGGTCGATAATCTCAAAAATTCTCTCTGCACCAGCAAGAGCCATAAGTGCATTATTAAACTGTTGTGTGATATTTGAAATCGGTTGTGTGAAGCTTCTGATATATTGCAAGAATGCAACAATATCACCTGCTGTCATTGCTCGTTTAATTGCTAAAAGTCCACCAACAGCTGCAGTGAGTGCATAGGTTATGTGAGAAAGGTTATTCATAATTGGTCCCAACATATTTGCAAAACTATTTGCACTTGTTGCAGACTTGCGAAGATTTTCATTTACTTCCCCAAAATGAGAAACAACTTCTTCTTCGTGATTAAAAACTTTAACAACCTTTTGTCCTTCAATGATTTCTTCAATGTATCCGTTAACTGTGCCCAATTGTTCCTGTTGCTTTTTAAAGAAAAATGCACTCTTTTTGCCGAGAGTTTTTGTAACGATAACCATTACAACTACCATAGCACACACAATAAGAGTCATTTGCCAGCTCAAGAATAACATAATGAAGAATGAGCCTAAAATCATAATGCCCGATGAGATAAATTGTGTTACACCCTGACTGATAAACATACGAAGAGTTTCAACGTCGTTTGTAAATCGGCTCATAATTTCACCATGTGGACGAGAATCGAAGAAACTGATTGGCAAATCTGCAATAGCGTCAAAAAGGTCTTTTCTTAAAGTATTAAGAGTGCGTTGTGTAAGCCATACGGAACATTTTGATTGTCCGTAGGATGCCAATGCCCCAAACAAGAACACACAACCCATAATGCACATCATTTTAATAAGTGGTGCTACAAGTTCACTTGTAAACTCCTTGCCTATCATCGGTGTGAGATAGTTATCGATAATGGGTTTTATGAATATTGAGCCTGAAACGGATGCTATTGAACTGATTGCCGCGAAAATAAGCATTCCAAAGAACAAGCCTTTATGCTTTAAGATATAGCCAAAAAGTCTTTTAATTGTTCCCTTTGTGTTTTTAGGTTTCTGTACTGGTCTTCCACGACCACGATTTCCTGGTCCACCCATTGGTCCTGCCATTATAACGCACCTCCCATCACATCAAAATCGTCACTACCCTTTTGTTGGGAGTTATAAATATCTTGATAAATTTCATTGCGCGCAAGCAATTCTTCGTGGTTTCCTATATCATTTATTCCACCATCATCAAGAATAAGAATTTTATCACAATCCTGAACTGATGAAATACGCTGTGCAATAATAATCTTTGTTGTGTCAGGAATACACTCGCGAAGTCCTTTACGAATTTTTGAGTCAGTAAATGTATCAACTGCACTTGTTGAGTCGTCAAGAATAAGGATTTTAGGCTTTTTAAGAATTGCACGAGCAATACAGAGTCTCTGTTTCTGTCCACCTGAAACATTAACGCCGCCCTGACCTAAATCTGTGTTGTAACCATTAGGGAATGATGACACAAATGAATGTGCATCGGCAATTTTACAAGCCTCTTGAATTTCTTCATCACTTGCATTTTTATTACCCCAACGAAGATTTTCTGCGATTGTACCGGAGAAAAGAACATTCTTTTGAAGCACCATGCTAACTGCGTCACGAAGATTAAATATCTTATAGTCCTTTACATTTACGCCACCAACAAGCAATTCACCCTCAGTAACATCATAAAGACGAGGAATTAACTGCACAAGGCTTGTTTTTGCAGAGCCTGTTGCACCGATAACACCAACCATTTCGCCACTTTCGATTTTAAATGTGGCATTGCTGATTACATTATGCTGTGACCCTGCATATTTAAATGACACATTTTTAAATTCAATTGAGCCATCTTTAACATCTGTAGCTGTTGCATTGTCGTCATTGATGTCAGGAATCTCTTCCATAACCTCTAAAATTCTCTTTGCACTTGCCTGTGACATGAAGAATTGAGCAATAAGCATCACTATCATAAGGAAGTGAATTAAAATCTGCATAATATAAGTGAAAATCGCAGAGAAATCACCAATAAGCAAAGTTTCTTGAGTGATTTCTCTTGCCGCAATATAGAGAATTGCAAGGATTGTGCCATACATAATAATTGTAAATGTTGGCATACCCAAAATCATAAGCTTTTCTGCATGTAATGCAGCATTCATCAAATCGTCATTTGCCTTTTTGAACTTGTCTTTTTCATATTTTGAACGGACAAATGATTTAACAACTCGCACATTGGTAAGATTCTCTTGAATTGATGCGTTGAAGCCATCAAACATTTTGAGCATTTTCTTAAATCTGCCCAAAGCAATAGGAGCAAAGATTATAAGAATAATTGCAATAAGTGGCAATGCAACTGTAAAAGGCATAGCTACTTCACGGCTCTTTGTGATTGTAATGGCAAGTGCAACTACAAACATAACAGGTGCACGGAAAAGCATTCTAATCATCATAACAAATGTATTTTGAACGCTGTTTACATCAGTTGTGATTCTTGTAATAAGTGATGCAGTTGAGAAATGGTCAATGTTTGAGAAAGAGAATTTCTGAATTTTGCCCATTATTTCTTCTCGAAGTGTTGCACCAAATCCCATACCTGCAACAGCAGCCATTCTCGCCGCCATAGCACCACAGAAGAGTGAGCCAATTGCAAGCAGAAGCATTTTAAGGCCAAGACGAAGAATAACACTCATACTATCTTCTGTCACGCCTTCTTCAGCCTGAACAAGGTTTACGATATCAGCCATTACAAGTGGAATTAAAAGTTCAAGCACAACTTCACCAATCATTAAAATCGGCGACAAAATTGTAGGAACTATATATTTTTTTGCATGTTTTAAAAGTTTAAACATTTTCTTCTCCCCTTTCTGCAAACTCTAAAAGATTCTTATTCATTCTTTCAAGAAACTTAACCAGTATTTCAATTTCTTCTTCTGTGAAATCCGAAAAAGTTGCTTCATCTATATTTAAAAACAGATTATCAGCATATTTTGAAAGTTTCTTACCTTTTTCTGTAAGTCTCAAATTATTGCATCTTGCATCTTTTTTATCTGCAACACGCACCACAAGCCCCGAATCTTCCATTCTTTTTAATGATGTTGCAACAGATGGTGGAGAAATATGCAAAAAATCTGCTATCTCTTTCTGCGTTGCATTATCATTTTCACTTAAATATTTTAAAATTGGTGGTTGACCAAAATAAATTCCGTTTTCGCGGAAATTTTTGTCAACTATATTGCGGTGATTACTATGATATGTTCTGAAACTTGCTCTCACCTTTGAGACATTATTTTTCATTTTATACACTCTTTCAACATTATTCGAGTTTTAGTTAATCGATTTATAATTAATCGATTAACTATTTCATTATATATTAATATTGTATATTGTCAAGCCACTAAAAATGCGCCGATTGTGAACATTTTGTAAACAATTTGGCGTTTTTGCTTTTTTGTCTCAAAAAACCTGAGACAAAACGCCTTGTTTGCACTATATATGGAAGGCTTTTTTCAAAAGTCTTCTGAAAGGAGACCAAAATGAACGAAAACAAACTCACAAAAAAAGAAATTGATTTTTGTCGATGGTATGCAAGACTTCAAAATCCAAGAGAGGCGGCTCTAAAATCTGGATATACAGTTTTGCCTGAATATCGTGGCATTAATCTTTTATCAAAGAAACAGATAATCAGCAAAATTAAAGAGTTTGAAAAAGAAAATCAAACTGATTCAAGTCTTGTATCAGCGGGACTTTCTCGCCTTGCTTTCGGCTCAATTTCAGATGCTGTGAAACTAATTCTCTCTGCTAACAGTGATAATCCCCCACTACCTGACACACTTGACCTTTTTAATGTGTCCGAAATCAAATTCACCAGCGGCAAGGGAATGGAAATTAAATTCTTTGACAGACTCAAAGCACTCGAGCAACTTTCTAAACTTTCAGAAAGCACACTTAATTCTTCTGCGTTATCTTTCTATGAAGCTCTTGAGCGTAGCGCAAGTGGTGATAGTAATGAGTGATATCAAGTTTAAAAGATTTTCCCCGAAACAGCTTACCGTGCTTAACTGGTGGACAGAATCAAGCCCCCACAAGACTTACGACGCCATCATTTGTGACGGTGCTGTGCGAAGTGGAAAAACAATTTGTATGTCTCTTTCGTTCATTCTCTGGAGTCTCTATCGGTTTTCAGATTCTTCATTTGCTCTCTGTGGTAAAACAATCTCATCACTACGCAGAAATGTGGTCACTCCCCTTTTGCCACTTCTAAAAAGTATGGGATTTACCGTCACAGAGAAACGCTCTGCGAATATCATTGAAATCGGCAACGGCAAATACACTAACAGATTTTATCTTTTTGGTGGCAAAGACGAATCATCTGCATCTCTTATTCAAGGAATGACTCTTTGCGGAGTTTTAATGGACGAAGTTGCTCTTATGCCCCGTTCTTTCGTGGAACAAGCAATGGCAAGATGTTCCGTAAATGGTTCAAAATTCTGGTTTAACTGCAACCCCGAAAACCCTAACCACTGGTTTTACAAAGAATGGATTAAAAAGTACCATGAGAAGAATTGTCTTTATCTTCATTTTCTTATGGACGACAATCCATCGCTCTCCCCAAAAATTCGTGAGCGTTACAAATCTCTTTATTCTGGTGCTTTTTATGAGAGATTTGTTTTAGGTAAATGGGTGGCAGTTGACGGACTTGTTTATCCCTTTTTCAATGAGAAAGAACATATCACAGATATCTTGCCACAAAACTTTGAAAAACACTATATCTCTTGCGACTATGGTACAGTCAACCCCGCTTCTTTTGGATTATGGGGACTTAATAAGGGAATATGGTACAGAATCAAGGAATTCTATCACGATTCAAAAGCAAAAGGCTTTCAAATGACCGATAAAGAATACTATGACAAATTAGTATGTCTTGCAGGTGACAAAAGAGTTGAAGCGGTGATAGTTGACCCCTCTGCCGCCTCTTTTATTGAGTGTATCCGTCGCGAAGGCAAGTTCAGGGTTATACCCGCACAAAATGATGTTGCCGATGGAATCCGCAAGGTTTCTGAAAAATTGAAAACACACGAAATTTTAATTGGCAATTCTTGCACAGATGCAATCCGCGAATTTGGAATGTACCGTTGGGACCCCAACAGCGTAAAAGACACGCCAAAAAAGGAATATGACCACGCCATGGACGATATTCGTTACTTCGTGGCAACAATTTCGAAAACTTTTGACGATGCAGTTTTTGCGTTGTCAGTTGAAAGAAAATAATTAATCGTTTGGAAGGAGGTATTCAATGTCTATATTTGATAAAATCAGCAAGAAAAAAGTTTGCACAACAGCACCACAAGTCAATTCACACCATCATTTTGATGTTTCAAACTGCTTTCCATCATCAGTTTATCAACCTGAAATTTATAAAAAACTTCGCGAATCAATTCCCGTAATTGACACAGCAATTTATAAACTTATCCGTCTTACAGGTGGATTTACAGTAAAGTCAAACAACGAAAGAAATCAAGCGCAACTTGACCACTTTGTTAAAAACGTCAATACGGGTGTTGCGGGTAAAGGACTTCAACAATTCATTGACCTTTATTTTGAGCAACTGCTCACTTATGGCACAGCAGCAGGTGAAATCATTACTGATGGTTACAATATCGACTCCCTTTACAATGTGCCGATAAGAGATATTTCACTTAAACGAAATCCTAAAAATTTCAATGAGATTTTACTTTGCAAGCCAGATGCATTTGACGGTACACCCGTTCCTTATCAAGAACTTGTGATGTATTCTACTCTCAATTCAGAGCCGGGCACACTTGTTGGAAACTCAATTCTAAAAAGTCTGCCATTTGTGTCATCTATACTTATGAAAATTTATGACTCAATCGGACAAAATTGGGAAAGAGCAGGCAATCTTCGCTTTGCGGTTACATATAACCCCGGTTCAGATATGCTTGACCGTGCTTATGCAAAAGAGCGTGCACAACAAATTGCAAGCGAATGGGCAAGTGCTATGGAATCTGGCTCAGTCAAAGACTTTGTGGCAATTGGTGATGTGCAAATCAAAGTAATCGGTGCTGATAATCAGATACTCAACAGTGAAATACCCGTAAGACAGATGCTTGAGCAGATAGTTGCAAAACTTTCTATTCCACCTTTTATGTTGGGACTTTCTTGGTCAACAACAGAGAGAATGTCATCTCAACAAGCAGATGCACTAACAACAGAAATTCAGGCTTATCGTCGCATTCTCACACCCGTTATTGAAAAAATCTGTTCTCTTTATCTCAGACTCTTGGGCAACAGCAGTGGCGTTAGTGTCATTTGGAACGAAGTCACTCTTCAGGACACGGTGGAACTTGCAAAAGCAAATCTTTATAATGCTCAGGCTCAAAGTTTAATTTCGGGAGGTGAAAGTGATGATTAAGAAAAGTCACTCATCTACAAATACAATCAATGCCATCAGTGATGACGACATGACACTCATAAATAGTTTTGCTTTGCGAGAACTCTCAAAGGATGAAGTTTTCTCATTCAGCGTAATTCTCTGTGACAACGACATTGACCGTGATTTTGAGCGTTTCAGCGAAGACGCACTTAAAACACTTGAAAAACTTTTTGTGGGTAAGACAGGAATTCTAAATCACAGTATGAAAAGTGAAGACCAATCTTGCAGAACTTACAAGACAGGGCTTTTCACAGATTCTTCAAAGAAAACTGTTGACGGCAAGCCATACACATATTTAAAAGCATGGTGCTATACGGTAAGAAGCGACAAAAATGATGCACTTATCCGCGATATTGAAAGTGGAATCAAAAAAGAAATTAGCATCAGTTGTTCTTCGTCTTCAAGAATTTGCTCAATCTGTGGAGAATCCCATTGCAATCACATTGCAGGTCGCAAATACAACGGCAAAAAATGTGTAAAAACAATCGACGACATCACTGATGCTTATGAATGGTCTTTTGTTGCAGTGCCTGCACAAATAAAAGCAGGTGTTACAAAGGCTTATGATAAGGAGAAATCTATGGAAAATATTTTAAAATCAATCAAGGAAGAGAATCAGGTCACATTAAAAAGTTCTGAACTCAAAAAACTTTCGAATTATATTGATTCTCTTGAAGCAAAGGGTGCTGACGGCGAAAAATACCGTGCGACCCTTGAAGACTCGGCAAAAAAGGGATTTGCCCTTGCATTGCCATCATTAAATCGAGAATGTGTTGACGAAATAGTTAACACTCTTTCTTCTACAGAACTCCATAATCTTTGCAAAGCGCTCAAAAAAGAAAGTTCAAAGATTATCCCAACATCTCAACTCTATACAGAAGAAAAAACAGAAGACAATCAGAACAGTCAGTTTAAATTTTAGGAGGTTATATAATGGCTAATTTTGAAACAATTAAACTTGATAAAGGACTTTACCACACATCTAAAGGCTTTCTTAATGAACTTGAAAGCATTGACCCATCAGAAAACTATAAAGGCACTTCACTTGAAGGTCTTGATGCATTTGAACGCCAATTAAAGCGTTTTGACATCAAAATCAAGGGAACAAACAGCGACACAATCGACAAATTCTTTGCGACAACTGATTCTGCAGCACTTTTCCCTGAATACATCTCTCGTGCTGTTCGTCAGGGTGTTGAAAGTGCTAATATTGTTGACCATCTTATTGCTACAAAGACTAATATTAATGGTCTTGATTACAGAACTATCACTTCAATTCCAACTGAAGAAGACAAAACTCTTGCAGAAGTTGCCGAAGGCGCAGCAATCCCTGAAACTGTTGTAACCACACAGGAAAACCTTGTTACTCTTAAGAAGCATGGCAGAATGCTTGTTGCTTCTTATGAAGCAATTCGTTTTCAGAAACTTGACCTTTTCACAGTTACACTTCGTCAGATTGGTGCACATATTGCTCGTTCGCAATTTAAAAATGCAATTGATGTTATTATTGTAGGTGACGGCAATGAAAATGAGGCAGAATCTTTCAATCCAAAAAGTTCGGATGATTTGGAATATTCAGACTTCCTTAATCTTTGGAATCTCTTATCGCCTTACCAATTGAACACAATTCTTTTACCAAAAAATTATGCTCCTGCAGTTTTAACGATTCCTGAATTCAAAGATGCTCATGCAGGTCTTAATTTCCATGGTAGTGGCTCAATGATTACACCTTTTGGTGCAAAAGTTTTGGTTACAGACCATCTTAGCCGTGAGATTATTGGTCTCGATAAAAACTATGCACTTGAAATGGTAACTGCTGGTGATATTCAGACAGAATATGACAAACTCATTGACCGTCAGCTTGAGCGTACAACAATCTCACAGATTTCAGGCTTTGCTAAAATCTTTAATGACGCAGCAAAATATATGGCTCTCTAATTTTAAAGAGGTGATGAGCTTGATTAATCATGATTCTGTTATTAATATAATAACAAGTTTAGGCTTATTATCTGACGATGAGCTTGATAAAATCCAATCTTTTTGTACTGCTGCTTGTCAACAAATAGAGCAAAGACTCAAAGGCCAAGAATATTCAAATCATCCTACTATAATTATGGTTTGTGCCAGTATTGCTCTTTACAACTTTCTACTTATCAATAGCACCGCTGAAGATTTTTCATCTTTCAAAGCAGGTGATGTAACCGTTACGCAAAATCATCAGTCAAGAATTGAAAATGCTGTGAAATTCAAAAACGAAGCACTTGTTTCAGCAGCACCATATCTCACAGATATTGACTTTGTTTTCGAGGCGGTGGAAGTTTGAATATAGATAGAATTATTCAAAAATTCGGTATGTCTGTTCATGTTGAAAATCAAGAAGGATGGGTTTCTCCTACTTTTAACACATTCATTCAACCACTTCGATATAAAAACAAACTTTATATGACAGGTGATGTTACACCAATCGGTAAAAACACTCAAGATGTTTATCTGTATATAGGTCCAAGAGGGCACGACCTTACAAAGTTCAATTCTTCTTACAGAATTTATGACGCAGATAACAACTCTTATATAATTGACCGAGCAGAAAAGGTAACATTCAAAAATGAAATTGTCTATATCTGGGCAATTATAAGGAAAACAACGGAGGATAAAGTATGACAATAAACGGACTTTTAGCGAAAAAAATTGTTAATATTTTAGGGGCAGAGAGTCAATTCAACGACCTTATTTTTGTTGTCGCCTACGAAAACGAAATCAAACCAACGCCCCTCACAGACCCCATTGTAGCAATTTCCATTAAACATTGTGAAATTGGTGATAAGGTTTCAACCACTCTTGAAAATGGTCAGCTTGTTAAACTCAATTCACGAAATATGAGCACGACCTTAAGTGCCGATATATATTTGCCATATTCCAAGGGTGGAAGTGAGGGACACAAAATTTTTGACCGAATTGCAACATATTTATTGTTCTCATCAACATACACTATTTCAAAAGCAGTCTGTTATAACACAGATTATGACAACTCTTGCCAGGCAATTATATTGCGTACACATTTTGTGTTTGAAAACTTAATAGCAGGATAAAAAAAGCCCGTCGAGGATGTTCCCCGACGGGTAATTTTTTATTATTTTAAATTAGTCAGCATTTTCTTCTTCGATTTTATCAACAATTTCTTGTGGAATCGCTTCACCGTGTTTAACGAAGAGAATACAAGCGATACTCAAGATAAACATAATTGGGCTATAAACGAAGAGTGACAAGTATGTGCCTGAGAGCATACGAACGATACCATAAACGATTGGAGAAGCAATCTGTGCTGAGAATGTTGCGGTGTAGTAATAACCTGTAAATGTACCAACCTTGTCGATACCACCGATTTCAAGAACAAGTGGTAATGTGTTAACTGTGATGAACATATTAGCAGCACCACCAAGGATAAGTGCAAGCCAGATAACAGTCATACTACCTGTAACAACATAGAGAAGGAACACAGCCATAAATACTACAAGACCGATAAGAATTGTCTTTTTACGGCCAATCTTCTTACCCATTTTACCTGCAGGAATTGCAGCAGCAGCAGAGCAAATAGCAAACAATGTTGTCATAATTGTTGCTTCACCTGTGCTCTTGCCAAGAACTTCAGCAGCAAAGAGTGCAAAGAATGTTGTGATAGCGTTTGTACCGCAGAAAAGGAAGAACAATCCGCCGAGCATAAAGATAAGGCTCTTTCTTTCGCCCTTTGAAAGTTTTTCTGCTTTTCTTGCAGCTTTTTCAGCCTTTTTAGCTGCTTTTTCATCTGCTGCCTGATTATTTGCAGCGACTTCTTCAAGGCTTGATGGCTCGTGAACGAATACACGAACAACAAGCATACCGATAACCATAACGATAGCGCCAAGTAAGAAAACATAAGGGAAGCTTGTCTGTTGTTCATTTTCAGCAGTAACCTTAACACCTGTTACAAGAAGGAAGATAGCACTTACAAGTGTACCTGCTACCATACCAAGAACAGAACCAACGCCACCCATAAGGTTAATAATAGCGTTACCTTCACTACGAAGATGTGGAGGTGTGAGTGCAGGCATCAAAGCAACTGCAGGAGCACGCCAAAGTGACATCGAGAATACGAAAAGAATAATAAAGAACATTGTTACAGGAAGAGTTGACTTCAATGCTACCCATGGAATAAGAGCAAAGAGAACCGCTGAAATTGGAGCACCATAAACAATGAAAGGACGACGCTTGCCAAGCTTTGAACGACAACGGTCTGAAAGTTTACCAAATGTTGGCTGGAAGATAACACCAAAGATGTTATCGAATGTCATAATAACACCAATGAAAAGTGGAACAAGTGTAATTCCACCACCTGCTGTGTTAACGTCCTGACCCTGTGTTTTTGCAAATTCTGCAAGAACTGGAAATGCTTCGTTAAGCTTTGCACTAAGGTTTGTAATAAAAACTGATTCTGTAAGCAATCTGTTAAGAATCTTTGTAATGTATGGGTCATAAATTGCCCATGCGATTGAAGTTGTGAGAAAAGCAAAACCGGTAAGTATGGTATGCCATGTGTGAAGTTTACCGTTTTTCTCACAGAAAAGTTCTGTTTTGTTACTCATAATTTTTCCTCCTGGATTTAATCCAAAATTAAACACAATAATTATACTATATCTTCCCCAAAATGAAAATATGTAAAAAGACTAAATTTAAAAAATTTTTTTGTGTAGTGTGTCGAATAAAAAATAAAGGTGTTCCAAAAGAAACACCTTTATTTTTGGAGCTGCTAACCGGACTCGAACCGGTGACCTCGTCCTTACCAAGGACGTGCTCTACCACCTGAGCCATAGCAGCGCATTTGAAATGCAAGAGTAATTATACAGTTGTTTGTTTTGTTTGTCAAGGGAAAATACTCTTTGAATGCGCTCTTGCAATACGCCACTTTTTAAAGTATAATAACCCAGAGAAAGGATGAGTGGTATGACTGAGAAAAAAAGAATTGATTCTTTTGACATTTTAAAAACAATTGCAATTTTTCTTGTTGTTTTTTGTCACTATATAATTTTATCTGATACCGTCATTGAAAATTTCGCAATGACAATTTGTTTTATTGGTGTACCTATTTTCTTTATGGTCAACGGTGCATTACTGATGCGAAAATCTTTTAATCTTAAACAACATCTTTTAAAAACTTTTTCGGTTTACACAATTGCAACCGTTTGGCGAATTTTATATTTAGTTATTGATGCAACTAAGAATGATGCTTTTGGCCATTTAATCGACCTTAAACAAGAAACTTTATCATATATATTTTTCTGGTCAAATTCTTCAATAACATCTCCTGGCCACATGTGGTTTATGGAATCTCTTCTCGCAATATATCTGATTTTTCCACTACTTCATATTTGCTATAAAAGCGAAAAACAAGGCAGACAGAGTTTATCTTTATTACTCGTTATTCTTTTTGTAGGAATTATGTGTAAAACAGAATTTAATATTGCCATAAATGTTATTAACAAACTATTTTCGACTAATTTTGTTATATCTGCCAACCCAATTACTGATTTCTTGCCATATTCACAGGGCACCGCCATCTTCTATTTTGTTTTGGGCTCTTTGCTCACTCAAAAATTAAATGGATACGAAAATTCTCCGAAAATAAATATAACATTAAAACATAGAATTATTTTGTTTATAATATTTATTGCATCATGGATTTTAATGATTTGGACAAAATCACTTATTGATGGAACTTGGAATTGGACTGGCGCTTTATATGGTAATGGTTATCAAAGAATTCCTACCCTTTTAGCTAGCGTTTCATTATTTGTTGCCTTGTATGACATAACTTTAAAGAACACTATGGTTCGCAAGTTTTTTAAGACAATTTCTTCATATACATTAGGCATTTACTATTTGCATTGGATTTTTTTACCGTTTATTACACCGTTCTTTAACACTAATGGATTATGGCAAAACACATTGAAAACATTAATAGCTATAGCAATTTCTTCAGTTACCATTTTTGCATTAAGTTATGTTCCTATAATAAGAAAGTTGGTGAAATAACATGATTTCAAACAAAAGAATTGTTTGGATGGATATTTCTCGAACAATTGCAATTATTTTCGTGGTAATTTGCCATGTTATTGAAACACAATATTATTCTGTTAGAATGGGAAAACTTGTGGTTTCAGATGAATTGTGGCTTTTTGAGAACATTCTCTTTACATTTGGCAGACTTGGTGTACCACTATTTTTAATGTTAACTGGTGCACTTATGTTAAACAGAGAATACGACATTAAGCAATTTTATAAAAAATCTCTTATTCCACTATTTTTAACTACAGAAATTTGGACTATTATAAATTATTTTTACTACTGTATTCAATATTCTGCCGAATTCAGCATTAAAAATCTTATCGGCAATATGGTGTTCGTTAAAACATCACCTCTCAACCACATGTGGTATATGCCAATGATTTTAGGCATTTATCTGGTAATCCCTTTTGTTGCAAAAGCACTAAAAAATGTCCGCTTTTCAGATGTTGTATTACCTTTGTTGATTGCATTCGGAGCATTTTCAATTGTGCCTATCTTCAACGCTCTTGCTGGTGAAGTTGTTTCTTTCTTTCCCGATGCCAATTTGACTATTAATGTTGCATTTTTGGGTGGCTTATATGGAATGTTGATGATTATCGGTCATTACGCAGGCAAAGAAGACCTTTTGAAAAAAGTTCCAACATTTATATTTGTTTTAACGTTTATTATCTCTTTTGCTTTCAACTCTCTTGGTGCAAGATATTTTTACTCACGAGAATTATATCATTCAGATGTTTTTGGTTGGTACACTTCGCCATTTATAATCATTGCAGCAATATGCTTGTTTGAATTGATTAAAAGACTACCTGCAAAAGATTGCCCAAAAACTATATTATTAATTTCAAAAGGCAGTTTTGCAATTTATCTCACTCACAACCTTGTTTTAATATCTTTTAATGCTTTGATACAAAAATATGAAATTTTTAATGATTTAAACTTTGTTGTTTTAAGCATTATCCGATTTATCGTTTCTTTTGGTGTTCCTCTTTTGATTATAGCAATTGCAAACAAATTGCCGTTTAAAGAAATAAAAAAGCTCATTTTATATATGAAATAAAAATTTAACGCTCTCCCTGCTTCAAGGAGAGCGTTTTTTACATATTCAAAAACTCTGAATTTTTTGGTACGACAAATGTGATTGCACTTTCTAAAAGTTTAAATTCTCTTTCAGTTACATAAGTACATTCACCATCAACATTGACCGCCGCAGGATTTTTACTTTCGATTTTAACCTTTTTACAACGACGGAAAGTTGTAAAGTCAAGGTCTAAATGCTCACCGTTTTTATAAACGCTGATAAGTGGCAAAAGTTTTATTGGGCTTCTGTCACTGCGCAACATAACACAATCTATGAGTCCGTCATTTGGCATTGCGTTTGGTGCTGCTTTATAACCACCGCCGTACCAACGAGAATTACCGATATAGCAGAAAAGATAATCATCTTCAAAAACTTCACTATCATCAATTGTAATTCTGAACTGATTTTTGGTTTTTCCTTGAACTATGCAAGCAACCGCAGCAAGTGTATAAGCCAATTCACCGTTTACCCCAGGAAGTTTTTTATAAGAAATCTGTCTTATACAAATTTCAGAGTCAAGTCCCATTGCGCACTCGTTAATAGCAACTGCACCGTCTGTTTCAATTAAGTCAAACTTCATTGGAATACCATTTACATGGTCATCGAGATTTGTGTTCTTGCCGAACAATCTACAAAAATCATTGCCTGAGCCCAAAGGAATATTAGCAACCTGACAGTTAGGATATTTGTAACAGCCGTTAACAACTTCATAAAGAGTTCCATCGCCACCGCAAGAGTAAAAACGAATCTCTTCGCCTGTTTTTGCTTTTTCTTCAACAAAGCGCATACCATCACGACTTGCTTTTGTCAAATAAATTTCTGCATCAAGTTCTTTCTCTTTGATATAATTTTCAATTGTTGAGATATAAGCATTAACTGCTTTGCCTTTTCCCGCTACAGGATTTACAATAAAAATGTGCTTCATAAAATCACCTTATTTATAGTACATATATAATTGGCATTTAATCATACCGTTATAAAGTTTTCTTCGTTTATCGGCTTTTCTACCGAAACATTTTTCAAATGTTTCGTCAGGACTGATAATATAATAAGCCCAACCTTTTTCTGGATTGAAGATTTTACCCATTGTGCGATAAATGTCTTCGGCAGCTCTAATATCGAGCATTCTTTCACCATAAGGCGGGTTACATATTACTGTACCTTTTTCACTCTTGCGAACAAAATCTTTTAAATCTCTCTTTGACAAATCAATTTTCATTGATACGCCTGCTCGACGGGCATTTTCTTTTGCCACTTCAAGAGCATGAAAATCAATATCTGAGCCATAAGCCATAAAATCAGCATCACGAATTACCAAATCAGTTGCTCTGTTTCTTTCTTGTTGCCATACAGAAGAATCAATATTTTGAAATCTTTCGCAAGCAAATGAACGACGAAGACCTGGCGCAATATTAAGTGCTTTCATTGCACCCTCAATAAGAATTGTACCTGAACCACATGTCACATCATAAAGAGTGTGATAATGACGAAGACGAGCAAGCTCAGCCATTGACGCTGCAAGAGTTTCTTTAATTGGTGCTGCGTTAGCAACAGGGCGATATCCACGCTTGTGAAGACCTGCACCAGATGTGTCAATAAACACTGTCACAACATCTTTCATAATTGAAAACTGAATCTGATATTTTGTGCCAGTTTCTTCAAACCAAGAAATTCGATATTTCTCTTTAAGTCTTTCAACAACCGCTTTTTTAATGATAGCCTGACAGTCACTTACAGAAAAAAGCTTTGAGTTGAGTGAGTGTCCTTTAACAGGAAATTCGTCATATTGACCTATCCATTCTTCCCAAGGCAACTTCTTAACACCTTGAAAAAGTTGTTCAAAGGTCACCGCTGTAAATTCGCCCATACGGATTAAAATGCGTTCGCTATATCGTGAGCAGATATTTGCGCGAACAAGAATACTCTCGTCACCTTCAAAATCAACCCTACCATTTTTTGCTTCAACATTTAAAGCGGCCATATCTTTTAATTCCTGTGCCACAAGACCTTCAAGCCCTAAGAGACAAGGCGCAGAAAATTTAATGTTCATATTATTTCTCCATTCAAATAGTCAAAATTTATCCATTATAAATAAAGTATAGACACTTTTCGTTATTTTGTCAATGGAATGAAATTACTTTAACAAATTGGAATTTGTAGAATTAATTTATATGGTGATGCTCTTGCCTCCCTCTGACGAGGGAGCCAAAGAAAATACAATTAAAAAGAGTTAGACAAATTCAAATTAGTGCAACAAAAAACGGTAGGTTTTTACGCCTACCGTTTTACTTTGTTATTTATGCAATCCAAACACCGTTAGATGCGAATTTGTATGTTTTGCCACCGATTGTTTTTGTGCCTGTTACCATATAACCATCAGCGTCAAGATAGTACCATTTTCCACCATCTTTTACCCAATTACTGATAACCATTCTGCCGTTTGCATCAAGATAGCACCAGCCTTTGCTATCTGCTTTCCATGCATTTGTCAAGCAGTAACCATCAGCACCTACATAGCACCATCCTTTTGAGTCTTTGACCCATTTGTTTGTTACCATTCTGCCGTCTGCACCAAGGTAACACCAGCCTTTGCTATCTGCTACCCATTTATCTGTTACACAGTAGCCGTCAGCACCTACATAGCACCAACCCTTTGAGTCCTTAACCCATTTGTTTGTTACCATTCTACCATCTGCACCAAGGTAACACCAACCTTTGCTATCTGCTACCCATTGATTTGTTACACAGTAACCATTAGCACCTACATAGCACCAACCCTTTGAGTCTGCAACCCATTTATTTGTTACCATGTAGCCATCTGCACCAAGATAGCACCATCCTTTTGAGTCTGCTTTCCATTGATTTGTGAGTTTAACGCCATTTTCATAGAATGCCCATTTATTGCCTTCAAGAATCCAGTCGTTGAGAATTTCATTGCCATAGTTATAATGAATATTTGCATCTAACAAAGATTCATTACCATCATAAATCTCAATAGCATTCCATTGTTTCTCACTACCAGTGTAATAAACGTCTGTTAAAGATGAACATTCTCTAAAGGCATCAAAACCTATTTCAGTTACACTATTTGGAATTATTACATTTGTTAACGCTGTACATTCGCCAAAAGCTACATCTCCTATAGTCTTTACTCCGTCTGGAATTGTTATACTTGCTATATTAGAACCTGCAAAAGCGTAACTATTTATTGAATCTATGCCTTGACTTAACACAATATCTCTTGCTATTAATTCTCCTGCAAAATATTCATTTTCTGCATAGACCATTGGATTAGATTGTAACGAAATAAACTCTATCTTTGCCCACTCATCAATCGTGCCTGTATAATACATATTTTCTATAGACCAGCAGGGAATAAAAGCACGTTCTTCAATGCATGTTATTGTATTTGGAATTGTGATATCTACTAATGATTCATAATTCATAAAAAGTCCAGCACCAATAGTTGTAATGGTGTAACCATCAATTTGCGAAGGGATTACAATACTTGTTGCAGAACCTGTGTATTCATAAATTACAGCTGTCTTTTCTTCTTCAGACAATACTTCATATTCAAAACCATCGTTTTCTATAGCATCATAATTTGCCACAACATTGATTATTTTAAAACCATAATCAGTATAATCTATAGGCTCACCATAATAATCCTCATACGCAGTAAAGCGAATTTTAACAGTATCACCCATTACTGTCATAGTTCGGTTCGCCATCGCACCGCCCCAAGTATCACCTATAGTAATCAAATTATCTTCACCATCGTAAATATCAATTCTATCATATGACGCAGTCATTGTTAAATCTGAGAATGTTATTGTGATACTTGTTGCGTTTTCTTTATGAATTGTCCACGTCAAATCACAAGGTCTGCTATAATTATGTTCAGTTTCAATGCAATCTTCTTGTAAAACATTACAAACTGTACAAACTCCATTTTCAAAATTATGGTCTAACTCTGTTACATAGTTTTCGTCAAAACTATCCTGACAGGTATCACACCAATAAACATCATAACCTGCGCTTGTGCAAGTTGGTTCTACAGTTTCGTCGAGATAAACTGTATTATGTGATTCCCAAGGACATTCCATCATATCACCATAGTTATAATGAATGTTTGCCTCTAACAGATATTCATTCCAATCATGAATATCAATATCATTCCATTCTTCTTCAGTACCAGTGTAATAAACATCTGTGAGGCTAAAGCAATCAGCAAATGCATACTCACCAATTGTTGTTACACTGTCTGATATTGTTACGCTCATTAATTGGTATTGTTCAAAAAAAGCACCGCCTTCAATTGAAATTACACCATCAGGAATTGTGTAAGTAGTTGCATCTTTACCATTAGGATAATATATAAGTGTATCTTTATTCTTAGAAAATAACACACCATCTATTGAGGAATAGTTTTCATTGTCTGGTGACACATTTATCATTTGCAATGTGCGACAAATATTAAAGCAACCCACACCAATCGTTTTAACACTACTTGGTATTTCAATACTCCCCAAAGAATAACACTCTGCAAAGGCTGCATCCTCAATTGTTGTAACAGTATCTGGTAATATTATACCCCCCACATTCTCACGAAATAGAAATGCACAAAAGCCAATAGTTGTTATAGTATATCCATCCAGTTCAGACGGAATAGTTAGGCATGATACATAATCAAAATCACAACTATAACCAGTAATCTTTGCTGTTTTTTCAGATTCAGAAATCACTTCATAATAAAAGCCATTACTATAAGTAGAATTACTGGTGTATGCAGATGTTACTATCATCATTGACATTAACATTGATACTACTAAAAGGATTGATAAAATTCGTTTTTTCATTTTTATTCCTCCTAATTTTTTATAATTTTATTTTAGACTTTTTTAAAGCATTTCACAAGTGAAAAAGGATACAATAATAACACTATATAATTAGTAAATGTGACGAAAAGGGCTAAGAAAAAAGCAGAGAACAAAATTCTCTGCTTTTAATTATTGTTTTATTCAAAAACAATTGTTGTGATACTCTTTTCTGGAAGTGTGATTTCGGTTTTTGCACCTTTATAGGTTTCTTCCATCTGTTTTTCCTGTGTTGTTGTGTAAACTGTCATATTGTCACGGTCAACTTTAAGATTTAATGCTCTCTCAACGCCTTCGTTTACAACAACGGTCACAATTTTGCCATCAGGTATGAGATATGAAACTGTGTTCACAAGATATTTTGTAACAGTTGTGATTTTTTCACCGTTTTCATTTGTTTCTTCTACCTTTGTTACATCGTTTATATTCTTTTCTGACTGGATTTTTGTGCTACCCACAGGAATAAACTTGCTGAAATGTGCAACTGCATAATATCTCATTGCAATTTCAAATTCACTTAAATCTGCGTTACCTGCCAAAAGTCCGTCAGAATATTTTTTGCCATCTTTACCAATTCCGATACCATTTACACCAACCCAAGCTGTCCACGAATTGATATTGCTGAAATTCAAATCGTTTGCCATTGTTCTCGCTTGTAAAAGTGCACCGTCAATTGAATCTATTGGCGCTGTGCATGGGAGATGGCACCACTCTGACATTTCAACTGTTATATCTGGTGTTTTTTCTTCTATCCAGTTGCCAAGACCAATTTTATTGTGCAACTGCTCGTCTGACCAATAACTATGATATGACAAATTGCCAAGATAAGGACGAATTTCTGCATCATTATAGAGATATTCAAACCATTCATAAAGTCTATGTCCAATTTCGCCTGACTCAGGACCTGAAAGTTTAACATCAAGATTTCTTTCTTTAATTTCTTTTACAAATGCACGATAAACGCCATAAATATCTTCTGAATTATAGAAACAACCCTCTTGACTCTGGTTTACGCTTGCTTGTCCCCAAGACCAGTTCGGCTCGTTAATTGGACTTATGTATTTAACAGGTACGCCTTTTTTGACAAAGTATTCTGCGATTGTGCAGAAATATTCAGCATAAGCCTCATAATTTTCTTGTGGAAGGTTACTAACCCACCAGTTTTCGTTACCATAAGCTCTTCCATTGAGAGTCATTGAATAATGTGGTGAGTTTGCAAAGAGCACAACCGTATCAACACAACCATAAGAAAGTGCCAAATCAAGCATTTTCTGTGCGTTTGCATCACGGGTAAAATCATATTCATATTCGCCGGTTGCTGCGTTATAAACATAAAAACTTTCTGTTTTGCGCCAAGGGTCAGTTATTTTTGTGTTTGGGTTGTCAGCAGAGCCTGCGCCAATGTTATAACGATAAATATTGAGTCCTAAACCATCTTTGCTATAAAGAAGTTTCATTATCTCTTCGCCGTTTTCACTCTTGCCTGCAATCTGTGACCACCAGCAAGCAGAAGCGCCAAAGCCATCAAGCACTCTACCTTTTTCGTCTTCATTAATTGTGATTGTTAAATCAGCAGTTTGTGACTGTTTGATAAAGCTTTTTGAGTTCCAAAAAATCTTATCAAAAAATACTGAAAAAACAATTATTACAGTTGCCAACAAAACTGCAACTATTGGAATTATAATTTTCAATGCCTTTTTCATATCTTTCTCCTATTAAAAAAGCGGGGTTTTCACCCCGCTGTATTTTGTTTTATTCAATCTCGGGTTCGATAAGGCCATAGCCTCCGTCATTTCTTTTATAAACCACGCAAATCTGGTCATTCTCTGCATTTCTGAACATATAGAACATGTGACCTATAAGATTCATTTGCAAAATTGCTTCTTCAACAGTTTCAGGTTTTAAAACAACCGTTTTTGTTCTCACAACCTCGATTTCGTCTTCATCTGCCACATCACCTAAAGCGTCATCGAAAGAAATATCACGAAGCTTCTTTTCGAGTCTTGTTTTGTTCTTTCTGATTTGACGAATGAGAGAATCAACGCAATTATCAAGTGCATCTTCTAAATCATCACTGCGTTCTTGTGCACGGAAAATCATACCTTTTCTTGTGAGTGTGATTTCACAGATTTTCACATTCTTTTCAACTGTTGCAGTGATTTTAGCCGTTGCGTCAGGTCCAAAGAATTTCTCAACTTTTAAAAGTTTTTCTTCGGCTCTTGCTTTAAAGCTTTCTCTTGGTGTACATTTACGTCCGATAATAGTGATATTCACAACGACATCTCCTTTGCGTTTATAATTGGGATTTTTTCTTATCCCACTTATAATATATCACAAATGCACAGAAAAATAAAGTAGTTTATTGAATTTTTATTTAATTTTTACAAATATTTCACATAATCGCCGTTTTGTGACGAGTTACATGGCATCCAACATTAACTGCAACGGGAAGTCCCGCAATATGAGTTGGCGCTGTTTCAATGTTAACAGCCAGAGCAGTTGTCTTGCCCCCAAAGCCCTGTGGGCCAATATTGGTTTCATTTATTCTATCAAGCAATTCTTTTTCCATCTGGGCATATAACTCTTTAGAATTTCTCACCCCGACATCTCTGCAAAGTGCTTTTTTTGAAAGAAGTGTGCAAGATTCAAAATCTCCGCCGATACCAACGCCCAATACAATTGGTGGACAAGGGTTGCCCCCTGCTATTTTCACAGTTTCAACAACAAAATCCATTATATCTTCTTTTGTTGCAGATGGTGTGAACATTTTTATTCTGCTCATATTCTCACTGCCGAAACCCTTTGGTGCAACTGTGAGTTTTATTTTATCACCCGATACAAGACGAGTGTGAATAACTGCAGGTGTGTTGTCATCAGTATTCACTCTTTCAAGCGGGTCTGACACAATTGATTTTCTCAAAAGCCCATCAACATAACCATTTCGCACGCCCTCGTTGATTGCGTCTTCAAAATCACCGACTATGTGCACATCCTGACCGATTTCTGCAAAAATAACAGCCATACCTGTGTCCTGACAAATTGGAATATCCAATTCTTTTGCACAATCGAGATTTAAAAGCAAATCACCCATAATGTTTTTTGGCAAATCTTTTTCTTCGTTTTTATATCCGCAAGAAATACAATCAACCAGACTATCTGGCAAAGCCTTGTTTGCTTCAATACAAAGTTTTGCGATTATTTCTGTTATTTGCTCTGCTTTGATTTCTCTCATTATGTCACTACCTTAACAAAAAAGGGCAGTATTTACTGCCCCGTTTTTTATTTTGAACCTCTGCGATAGCCGTTGCTACCACCGCCACGTCTGTCAGTACTGCGTTTAATGTCGCTCATTTTATCTTCACTTTGAGCCTTAAACTTTGCCATCATATCTTCAAAAGACATTGGGCCTGACTGTTCTTCTTGTGGTTTGCCCTGCCAACCACGATTTGTGTTTTTCTGTGGTCTTGGTTTTTTCTCAAATTTTGGTTTTTCTGGTTCAGGCATAGCCTTTTTGATTGAAAGACTTGCTTTGCCCTTTTCATTAATTTCAATAACCTTGACTTTAACCTTGTCACCTTCGGCAAGATGTTCAGAGATGTCATTAACATACTCATTTGAAACCTCAGAAATATGTACCATTCCTGTTGTTCCATCTTCGAGCTTAACAAATGCTCCGAATTTAGTCAAACCTGTCACTGTTCCATCATAAATAGAACCGATGTCTATCTGCATATAACTGCATATCCTCCCCAATTAAAGCTTTCGCTTTATGCTCCCGGTGTTACATCGTAGAACACTTTTTCACCTGGCATAACAAAGCCCAATTTTTCACGAGCAACTTGTTCAATATATGAACTCTTATCCTCACTTGAAACAATTGACTCTAGTCTTTCGTTTTCTTTGAGTTGTTGCTGATATGCAGCGTTTTTATCATTCAACTCTGCTCGTTGTTCTCTGATGTCAAGTTGAAGTCCAATAAAAGTAATCACAAAATAGCCAATGAGCAAAACAAGACCCAATGTGAGAATAAAGCTCTTTGGTTGAACGCGTTTTGACCCCTTTGCTTTTGTTCTTGCCATTTATTACACTTCCTTTTCTTGTGAAACTACGTTTTTCACCATTTTAACACTTTGATTATACAACAAGTGCTTATGCAGTTTCAAGTGAAATTTTGATTTATTTTTAATCTTTTTACCCTTTTTATGCCATTTCTTTGAAAATTTTTCCAAAAGAGTTTTAAGTTTTTTAAAAAACCAAGAAAATGGAAATAAAATGATTTTTAAAACTTTTAATATTATCTTTTTTGTGGTGTTTACCATTTTCTCACTTGCAGTAAACACCGCAACACCCAACGAAAAGTAATAAATTGCAAATCCTATGCCTTCACCCAACAGCAAAAACGCACGGATATCCCCTTCATTCACAACAAGAAAAAAGATATATGAGCAAAACCCAAGAAAAACACAATATATCAAATCGAAGACGATAATTGCAGTTTTACTTTTTGAAATACTGATTCTCACAATTCTCACAAGGTCATAGAGTATTCCCATCAAAAAACCAAAACCCAATGACAGCAAAAAACCTTTCGTCTGCTCCGCAAGACTTAAAGAATAAATATAATCCGTCATCTTAATACCTTTGAGAAAAAGCCTTGTGCTTTTGGTCGCACATCAGTATAAGTGAGTGATGAAATTTCACCATCAACCATCAGTTCACTCTGTTCAAGATTGAGCCTTGTTATGTGCAAATTCCAACCGCGAATAGTGAGTTCTCCTAAATCGGTTATTGCAACAATCGTCTGCTCGTCAAAAGAATCAATATCAGTAACCCCTGAAACAGAAAGTTTCTTTCGGTCTTCCATAATTATATTGTGTGGCAATTTGTGTATTGATTTCTCATCTGTAATCATAATAAACCTCCATATTTATACATGTTAGTAATGAATATGAAAATATGGACAAATTTATTACAAGAGAAAAGGACGGATATAATCCGTCCCTTTAAAATTAGTCAATATAATCAAGACAAAGGTTGAGCACACGCATTGCAGTTCTCTGCATTTCGCCTGATGTGATACCATCTGTCTTACCGAATGTTTTAAGCAATGTTCCGTCAGGTTTTTCTTTACCTGTACGCTTACCACCTGGCATGAGCACATCAACTGATGAGCGAACACGATATGCTTGGTCGTGAAGACTTGGAAATTCAGGACATTCTGATGAACGCATCCACCAGTCTGTCATAACCATTCCCTTAAAGCCCCATTCGTCACGAAGAACTCTTTGGCAAAGTTCATAGTTGTAATGTCCCCAAACACCGTTAATCTTGTTATAAGATGTCATAATTGTTTTTGGATTTGCAGTTTTAACACAAATCTCAAAACCTTTAAGATAGATTTCACGAAGTGCTCTTTCAGAAACTCTTGAATCGTTATGAGTTCTATTAAATTCTTGGTTGTTACAAGCATAGTGTTTAGGACAAGCTGCACCGCCACAAGTTTGAATACCCTCAACTGCAGCAGCACCCATCACACCTGAAAGATATGGGTCTTCTGAATAATATTCAAAGTTTCTGCCACAAAGTGGACTTCTGTGAATATTCATACCCGGTGCTAAAAGAATGTCGCTACCCTTATCTTTCATTTCTTTACTGATAAGAGCATAAACCTCTTTCACAAGGTCAGTATTAAATGAGCAAGCAAATGCTGTGCCGATTGGAATAAGTGAGCAATATGATAAAAGTCTGATACCTGAAGGTCCGTCAGTTGTGATTACTGCTGGTACACCCTTATCACGAAGACTTTCTGTTACACCACCCAAAGCACCTGCATTACCACGAGCACCCAAAGGTGAATCCATTTTATAAGCACCACGAGAAATTGCTTCAAGCTCGTCAAGGTCAAGTTGAGCCACAAAAGTTTCCATTGAAATTTTGCCATCTTTAACATCTTTGAGCTTATAACCCTTATCACCTGTTGTGATTACAGGCTGTGGAAGCTTATCAATTATAATATGACGAAGGTCATATTCACGGCATTTAACTGTTTCTTTTTTAAGACCTTTTTCTGTGTTGATAAATCTGTCAAACTTTTCTTGTGGAGCAGAAACCTGTTTAAGTTCTTCTGTTACAACTGTTTCGTCTTGATAATAGCTCCACACTTTTGATGCACTGCGAACATCACTACCAAGATAAAGCGAATATTCGCCTTTTTCCATAACGTAGCAATGTGCATATCCACTTGCGCCGTTATCATCATAAGAACTGAATGCAAAATTTGGAATAACAATTTCAAGTTTCTGACTCTTGCCAGGTGCTAAAACATCAGTTTTTGCAAATCCAACAAGTTCACGAGCAGGGTTGCCAAGATTTGCAATTGGTTTCTGCACATAAAGCTGAACAACTTCTTTACCGCTGTATTCTTTGCCAACATTCTTAACTGAAAATTCAACTGTTACATTCTTTTTAGTTTGCTTTGCCTTTTTGAACTTGATTTCAAAATCAGTATAAGACAAACCAAAACCGAAAGGATAAAGCACATCACTTCTCTTGAATGTTTCGAAATAACGATAACCTACATAAATATCTTCTTCATATTCGTTGAATTCTTTATGACCAAAATTCTTTGAAGATGGGTAATCGTCATATTCTTCTGCAATTGTGTCAGGAAGTTTACCACTTGGTGTAACATCACCGCAGAGCAAATCTGCAATAGCGTTACCACTTTCCATACCACCCTGCCAAACAATCATAATTGCGCCGATTTTATCTTCATAATCTTCAACCCATTCCATATCGATAATGCTACCGATATTGAGAAGAATTGTTACTTTGTCAAAGTATTCTGTAATAAGGTCAAGACTCTTCTTTTCGTTATCTGTAAGATAAAAGCTACCTTTTTCAAGAGCATTTTCACGGTCTTCACCTGATGAACGACCGATAATGAAAATCGCATTATCACTATTTTCAGACGCTTTCTTTACAATGTCATCTGTAAGCTCCATATCAGGATAATAGCGTGGCCAATGTCCCCAGAAACCGTGGTCAATTGGGTTTTTCTCTGCCCACTTTGAATATGTATCTGCCAAATCTTCGTTAACATTGATTTTTTCGCAATTTTTAAGCCCGTCAATAAGATTTACACCATAAGGCTTTTTAACATCACCACCGGAGCCATAACCAGTGAAGAACCAGTCAATTTGTCCGCGACCAAAAACAGAAACTTTGTTTTCTGCCTTATATGGAAGAACGCCATCATTTTTGAGAAGAACTGCTGATTCTGCTGCTGCACGGCGCAAAAGTTCAGGCATTCCGTCAGTAATTGTTACTTCGCCGAGAGCTTGTTGTGCTTCCTCCTGAGAAACGCCACTTATAAATCTTTCGCCAATTGCAAAAGCTTTTCCAACGATTTTACTAAAAATACTCATTGCAAAATCCCCTTTAAATATATATCTTTATTATTTTATCATAAAAGGAAATAAATAACAATACAAACAAAACAAAAAGAGCAGGTTTTTACACCTGCTCTTTTATATTGCTTTTCTTTAAGAATTAAAGTTCTGCAAAGTATTTGATTGTTCTAACCATCTGTGATGTGTAGCTGTTTTCGTTGTCATACCAAGAAACAACCTGAACTTCATAGAGGTCGTCAGCAATCTTAGCAACCATTGTCTGTGTTGCATCGAAGAGTGAACCGTATCTCATACCGATAACGTCTGAAGAAACGATTGGGTCTTCATTGTAGCCGTAGCTTTCTGAAGCAGCAGCTTTCATAGCAGCGTTGATGCCATCTTTTGTAACATCTGTGCCCTTAACAACTGCTGTAAGGATTGTTGTTGAACCTGTAGCAACAGGAACTCTCTGTGCTGAACCGATGAGTTTGCCGTCGAGTTCTGGAATTACAAGACCGATAGCTTTAGCAGCGCCTGTTGAGTTAGGAACGATGTTAGCAGCACCAGCACGAGCTCTTCTCATGTCGCCCTTTCTGTGAGGACCGTCGAGAATCATCTGGTCGCCTGTGTAAGCATGGATTGTAGCCATGATACCGCTCTGGATTGGAGCATAATCATTGAGAGCCTTTGCCATTGGAGCAAGGCAGTTTGTTGTGCATGATGCAGCAGAAATAATCTGGTCATCAGCTGTAAGGATGTCTTCGTTAACTGAGAAAACAACTGTCTTTGTTTCTTTATCTGCTGGAGCTGAAATAACAACTTTCTTAGCACCTGCATTGATGTGAGCCATTGACTTTTCTTTTGAGCAGTAGAAACCTGTGCATTCAAGAACTACGTCAACACCGATTTCACCCCAAGGAAGGTTGTTAGCGTCTGCTTCCTTGTAGATTGTAAGAGTTTTACCGTCAACTGTGATTGTACCTGCTTCGTCGTCAGCTTCAACTGTGTGAAGACCTTCGCCGATTCTTCCGCAGTAGCCACCCTGAGCTGTGTCATACTTAAGAAGGTTAGCAAGCATTGAAGGTTTTGTAAGGTCGTTGATAGCAACAACATCATAACCTTCTGCGCCGAACATCTGTCTGAAAGCAAGACGTCCGATACGGCCGAAACCGTTAATAGCAACTTTAACTGACATTTTGAATTCCTCCAAATAAATTATTTACAAATATTAGTATGCATATTATTGCATTTATTATTTTATATCTTTTTAATCAATTATGCAAGCATATTTTTGAAATTTTTGGTGTTTTGTGAACTTTTTGTCAATGTGTTCAATTTTTAGTGAATATTTGCTCAAAATGGGTATAAAATTTATAGTATGAATACTGATTTTAATACTAAAACTTTTAAAAATCTCAATGAACGCGATACTTTGCAAGACCTTTTTGATACTTCGTTTATTAAAATGGATACAATTAGTCTCAGAAATCACTACCAAAAGCTTCGAAAATTAGAATTTGAGAGCAACTTGGATTTAGCATTTGAAAATGTTGATATTTCTTCTCTTATTGAAAATCTGACCATTGCCTGCGATATAATCTGCACCGAAAATGGTACAAATTTTATATATTGTGGGAACTCAACATCAATCGCAAAGGCAAATCAAAAATTCATTACAAAAGCATTTCTTAATCTTTTGTCAAATGCTTTTCTATATGGGCAAGGCAGTCTTATCACTGTGAAAACTATTGAAAAAAGTGATTTTATAAGCATCGAAGTTCAAAATGCAGGTCGGTTGGAAAATGATTTTGATTTTGGCGACGGACTTAACTATGTTAATAAAGTCTGCCAAAAATTAAATGGTCATTTTTTTATATCAGCGGACCTTTTATCTGTAAAATCGGTTATGCTGATTCCAAAATCACGCGGTTTTAAAGATGTGGTTAGAAATCCCGATTTCTGTGAGCTTTTAGGTGACCGACTCTCTCCCGTATATGTAGAATTCTTTGGAATAAAATGAAGGCTCATTCACCATTAGAATGAGCCTTTTGTTTTTATTTGGAAAAGACACCTTTCCAGTCGCTTGGTGGTGCATTATAAAGCACACCATCAAGAACCATGTCAAGAATTTCTTCAATTTTCTCTGTTCCTTTTTTGAGTTTGAGAATTTTCTTAATTCGTTTGTTGAAAAACGCATCAAAAGCCTTATATTCAGCCGTATCAGGTGTATAAGGTTCATCACCATAGAACACATTTGTTATTACTTCCAAAATGAAGTCCTTAACATTTCTATCTTTGATAGATGGGTCAACATATTTGCTGAACGCAAAGATTTTGCCAAATGTACCAAAAGTTGCTTTTTGCAAGAATCTGCCCGCTGGCACAAGAATTGGCTTTAATTTATAAATCTGTTCAGGTGTCATACTGAAAGATGTTGAAAGCACTGCTAATTTATCAATATCATAAGCCGCTGAATCGAAAATTGCATTGAGAAATTCTTGGAAATTCTCTCTTGTATATTCGTCGATAGTTTTGCCTTTTAAATCCCAGTCAAAATTGTCGATTTTAACGCTATCAATCTGCACCTCAGTATCAGTCATTACAACTTTTCGCATTGCGTTTGGATAACCAACTGCAGAACAAGTGTTGATGTCATATAAATCATTACCTTTAGCAGTTGTCATTTTCGCAATATTCATCATGTGAGTGTGACCTGTGAAAACAAATTTAATGCTATTATCAGCAAAAAATTCTGATGTTTTTTCAAAATCACCGAGCATATCGCGACGGCTGAAATAAGGATAAATGGGACTTGGTGGCAAAACAGGGTGATGAGTTACTGCAAAAATATAATCACCGTTAGCCTTTGCATCATCTATTTGCTCTTTAATCCATTCAAGACAATCGTCATAGTAACCACAGAAGAATTCATCACCATCATCATTAAGACAGAGCAATCTGTATCCTTCTTGCAATTGAACACAATATGAATGGCTTGGTTTATGTAATGAAATTGCTTCTGACAAACCGAAATCCTTATAAATTTCTAAAAGGTCATCACGGTCTGTGCGAGTTGCAGTTAGGATTTCATCACCAACACATTTTTCAGCCTTACCTGTTCCATTACCATTTTCCATAAAATAATCGTGAGTACCTGTTGTAAGATAAACCTTTTTGCCTGCATCTTTAAGACGATAGAGTTTTGGAAGCAAATCTCTATGGCTTTCCATTGCACCGTTACAAGTAACGTCACCAGTAATGAGAACTATATTGGTTTCTTTATCTTCAATGATTTTATCAAAATAAGCATCAATCATTGGCCCTGTTTCTGCAAGACATTTTTGGTCAGAAAGGCAAATGCTCTCAAAGGCTTTGCCTTCAATGCCAAGCTCGTGTGCATAATGATGCAAGTCAGTAATCTGATAGAATTTTAAGTCAGCCATAATATCACCTTATTCTGCAATCTGTTCGCTTGCGCGTTTTTCGATAATATAATCGTGAACTTTGTCAGCAAGCTCACCATAAACCTTGAATTTCTTGCGGAATACAATAAGAGATGCTGTGAAGAAGAGCATTGGCACACCGAAACAGATTACGCCGATACCTGTTTTTGTTGTGTCATTAAGACCAATGCTTGTCATAATCTGTTCGTTGTAGTTCATAATACCTAAACCACCGAAAAGTACGATTGTCTGCATTGTGTAAGCCATCTTCTGCAAGAAACCTTTCATTGAGAAAGTGATGCTTTCGTTTCTCTCACCGTTTTTGTATTCACCATAGTCAACAATATCTGCAAGGAAAATTGTCTGTGAAACAAACATTGAAGAAACACCAACAGATGCGAGAATATAGCAAACATCCATAATCACAACATTGAGTTTGAGAATTGGTCCGGTTATAAGCATCAAGCCATAACCCACGATTGCAGTAACAAGTGAAATTGTGTATGTCTGTCTCTTTGAGAACCATTTTGTAAGCACAGGCACAACCAAAAGTCCGAGCACAGAGCCAACTGTACCAATTGTCTGGAAAAGTGACTGTAATTTTGAGTTACCCAAAGTATCTGTGAAATAATAAACAGCAGTTGAACTTGTTAAATACCAACCCGCATTTGAAAGCATTGCAAAGATAATAAACACAACAAGCTGGTCATTATTTTTAATAACTGTGAAAATCTGTTTAAGTGAGAATTTCTTTTTCTCGCCATAAACAACATTCTTTTCTTTTGTTACAAGCACACAAACGAGCGCAAAGAAGACGAGTGCAACACCACAGATTCCTGCCCAGCGTGAAAAACCAGTTGCACTGTAACCTTTTGCGTCAGTAATACCACTTGAAAGCATTGGACAGATAATTGGTGTGAGAATTGAGATAATTCCCTGACCTATACCTGAGAATGAACGAGCAACAGTTGCCACAAGATTTCTCTCTTTTTCTTCACTTGTGAATGATGGTACCATTGACCAATAAGGAATATCAGCCATTGTGTTGGTCATACCCCAAAGGACATACATAACACCTATGTAAATATAAAGTGGGAGTCCACTCATACCAAAAGATGTAAACAAAAGGAAAAGAACAACGGCATTGCACATTGCACCGATTAAAATCCATGGTCTGTATTTGCCGAATTTTGTTCTTGTGTTGTCAACAATTGTACCCATCATAGGGTCATTGATACCATCCCAGATACGGGCCATTGGAGTGATTAAAAGCAAGAATCCTTCTTCAAGACCTAAGACACTTGAAAGATAGTATGAAAGGTATGAATAGAACATACCATAACTCAAATCAAGACCGATTGCACCGATTCCATAACCCAACGCAGTAGGAAAAATTGATTTCTTTTTAGTTACCATTATCTTCTCTTACCTCGCTTATCACTAATTTCAAATCGTCCGCTATTTCAGGAAATTCTCTACTGAAATTTTCTTGTTTTTCTTCATATTTTGAAAGTGCCAATGACAATACACCAACTGTTGCTGTGACAAAAGGTGCTGCCTTGATGGCAACTTTTATAAGTTTTTTAGCATCCATTAGTCACGAGTCACCACCGTTCCAACAGTTTTTGCACCGATAAATTCAGAAATTATATTATATCTCACTCTACCATTAAGTATTGCAACTTCTTTTACACCATTTTCAATAAGGTTTATAATGTTGCGAATTTTTGGTATCATTCCACCCTTGGCAAGACCACTGTCAAGAAGCATTTTTGCTTTTTCTACATTTATCTTTTCAAGAGCAGTTTTTTCATTCTGACTATCAAGGAAAATTCCATTAACATCAGTTATATACACGAGACAATCTGCACCCAAAGCCAATGCTACTTGTCCTGCTGCATCATCTGCATTGATGTTTACTGTGCCCAACGCATCGCATCTTCCCACAGGAGACAACACAACTGTATATCCCTTTTCGAAAAGAGTATCAATAAGTGCTGTGTCAACTTTTGCTATGTCACCCACTCTACCGAGAGATTTGCCATTTATATATTTAGGCGTTGCTTTTAAGATGTTGCCGTCAGTACCACTTATGCCAACCGCTGAAATATTGCTCTGTGAGAAACGCTCAACGATTTTTTTGTTGACGCTACCTGAAAGCACCATCAGGACCACATTCATTTCATCGTCACCTGTAACACGATAGCCCTCATAAAACTCTGACTGCAAATTCATTTTATCGAGAGTTTTGGTGATTTCTTTGCCACCACCGTGAACAACTATAATTTTAGCCCCTACCATTGTGAGAAGTGCAATATCTTCGAGAAGATTTTTCATAAGTGCTTCGTCGTCAAGACAACTGCCACCAAGTTTAATTACAACTCTTTTATTATGGAGTTTGTGAAGTTGTGGCAAAATATCCTGAACACTTTTTATTTTCTCGTCATTATCAAGTCCGTTTTTTTTATCGTATTCTTTAAGAGCTTTAAGTGCATATTCAACATCAGTTGGACAATCAATATATTCAATTCCGCGTTTTTGTCTTGTCTCGTTACCCTTACCAGTAATAAGAATTACACTATCTGCGCCCATTTCGTTGATAGCCGTGCTGATAGCTTCACCACGGTCATCAATAATCTTGTATTTGCCACCCTTTGACTCAACAAAAGATGCCACTTCAAGTGAAATTTTCTGTAATGACTCTTCACCTGGGTCTTCTTCAGTAATATAAGTCATATCTGCATATTGCCCTGCCATTTCGCCCAAGTCTTTACGACGGATAAGTGCCTTGTTACCGGGACAACCAAATACAATTGCGATTTTTCTGCCTGGGTATTCTTTTCTAACTGAATTAAAAAGATTTTCAAAACTCATTCTGTTGTGAGCATAGTCAACAATAGCAGTAATTCTCTTGTCAGCGTTTTCATAAACTTCCATTCGTCCACTTGAACGAGCTTTTAAAAGTCCTGTATAAATATATTGTTCTGGTATTCCAAGTTTGTTGCAGACGGCAATAGCACAAAGTGCATTTTCAACATTGAAAAGTCCTGGCATTGTGAGTGTGAAATCACGGTCAAAATCTTTTGTTCTTACTGTAAACACAGTATCAGAGCCGTCTTTTCTGATGTTGTAGCCATAAACATCTGCATTTTCGTCTTTTGTACTGAATGTGATTACTTCAGGAGCATTTTTTGACGCTTTAATCACATCTTCGCTACGGTCTGTATCGAGATTCACAACTGCTGTTTTGCATTGTGAGAAAATCTTCATTTTTGACTGGAAATAGTCTTCAAAATCAGGGTGTTCAATAGCACTGATGTGGTCGATGCCAATATTAAGATAACAACCAATTGTGAAATCAACGCCAAACACTCGTCCATATTTAAGTGCCTGTGAAGAAACCTCCATTGTGAAGTGCTCAATGTCGCTCTTAACTGCATTGTCAAAATGCCTATGCAAATCAAATGGTTCGGGAGTTGTCAAATGGCTTTCAATATTGATTACACCATCATAAGTGTCAATTGATGATACAATTGCACTCTTTTTCTTGCCAAGGGAAGCAAGATATTCGTCTTCGATATATTTGATAAAATAAGCGGTTGTTGATTTACCTTTTGTACCTGTTATGCCTACAAGTTTAAGCTTTTCATAAGCATTTTCATAGAAGAAATTAGCCATAAGCCCCATTGCAAGTCGCACATCACTAACTATTACATAAGGAGCATCTGTATTATATTTTTTCTCTGCAATATAAACTATTGCACCTTTATTTAAAGCATCAAACAAGAATTGTTCTTTGAAGTGCGCACCCTTGCACAAGAAAAATGTATTCTCTTTAATATCTTGTGAATTATATGAAACATAGCCGATTTCTGTATTCTCATCAGCTGTGCATTCACAAAGGATTCCGTTTTCTCTGAAAAGTTCAAGATAATCTTTTAATCTGCTCATTTTAATCTCCCTTAAAAGACATATTAAATCAATATATATCATACCACAGTAGTATTTATTATGCAATTAAAAAATGAAAACGGCAAAGAATTATCCTTGCCGTTAGTTTTTATAATTTCTCGCCTGTTTCAATATTGATAATATCTTTAAAAATTGCACGGTGTGTGCCTGAAATATATTTATCAATATGAAGTGAGCCGAAAAACCACTTTTTGAATTTGCAGTTGCTTGCTAACTCTTCAAAATACGCATTAAGTGCTGTAACACGGAGCATTTCATTTTCATTAAGATTTAAAAAGCTCTTAACCTTTAATGGAGGCTCGTGAGTTACAATTACATCCATATCATAATTTGCAACTTCAAGGTTTTCTGCGCCTTCAAGCAATTCTTCCTGTGTTGGGATTTCGTCTTTTGACCATGCATTCACATCACGACGAATGTCAACATCAGAACTTTCGCCACCACCCATTGTAAAGATTTTTTTGCCTTCGATTTCAAAAATCTGGCCACGCATAAGGTGATAGAGATTACCATAAATCTTATGGACTTTACCACCGTTCCATTGGCTGATTTCATAATTATTTAAAAGCTCAAAATTTTCGTGAGTACCATCAATGAAACAAACATTATATTTTCTTTTGCCCAAATTCTGCAAAAAGTTTTGTTCTGCTTGGCTGTCATCCCACAAAAAGCCAAAATCACCACAGATTATGAGGGTGTCGCCTTCTTGTAATTTGCGCAAACGCCAGCGAGAGAGTCTGTCGCGGTCGCCGTGAGTGTCACCTGTAATAAATATCATAATTTTTTCCTTTTCTTACTTGGATATTACTATTATTTGTGCTATACTCTTATTGTATTACTTTTAGTTTAATTTTTCAAGTGGGTGATTTTTTGAAAAAAGTTATTTCTGTTCTTTTAATAACTGTACTTTTCATATCTTGTTTCTGTGTCAGCGGTAATGCCGCATTCAACTCATTGTTAGAAACAGAAGCTGATATTGTTCTTTTGGTTAACACTGATAGTGAAACTGTTATTTTCGATAAAAATGCAGATAAAAAAACCGCGCCTGCTTCTCTTACCAAAATGGTTACTTGTATGTTGGCTCTTGAATATTATGACGACTTGAGCGTATCTCTCACTTGCGAGAGATATCATCTTGAAGACCTTTATCAGCAAGATGCTTCAACAGCGGGCATCCGAACAGGCGAAACTCTTACTATTGAACAACTTTTATATTGTCTTATGCTTCCATCAGCAGGTGACGCCGCAAATATTCTTGCCTATCACATTGCGGGCACACCTGATAATTTTGTTACAATGATGAACGAGTATGTTAAAGGTTTAGGCTGTGAAAACACAAACTTTATCAACCCACACGGACTTGATGGCGACGGTAGTGCATACACAACTGCAAACGACCTTTATAAAATCACAAAACACGCTCTCACAAACCCAACTTTCAAAAAAATCACAAGCACACCAAGATATGATATTCCACCCACAAATGAATATCACGAAACCCGTTATCTTCATAACACCAATAAAATGATGAACTCTGCATATAAGGATTATTATAACGAAAGCATTTCAGGTGTTAAGACTGGTACAACTGACCTTGCAGGACATTGCGTTATTTCAACTGCATCTAAAAACGGATATAACTATATGCTTATCGTTTTGAACGCTCCACAATATGATATTGATAATGACGGCTATGAAGAAAATGTTGCATTTACAGACAGTAAAAAAATCTATGAATGGGCATTTAAAAATATCGAACTTACAAAAATCACTAACACAACTGATGTCGTAACAGTTGTTGATGTTGAATACAACTGGAAAGTTGACCATTTAAGACTATTGCCTGCAAAAGAAATTTCTGCACTTGTTCCAACAGGCACACAAGCAGGTAGTCTTGTAATTCGCCCAATTGAAAGTGAAACACCAAAAGTAGTTCAAGCACCGATTAAAAAAGGGGATGTTATCGGCAAAGCTGAAGTTCTTTATGGCGAAGACATTGTTGCAACCGTTGACCTTGTTGCAGCAGAAAGCCTCGACAGAAGCGTTATTCTTTGGATAGTGGGAATTCTCAAATCCATTTTTTCGTCAACAATATTCAAACTTCTTTTCGCAATATTCATTGTGCTTGTAGTTATCTATATCTTATTGATAATCCGTAAAAACCGAATTAAAGCAAAGAGAAGAAAAATAAAAATGGTTAAAGGTTAATTGAGGTGATTTTTATGGCAACAAAATCTATTCCACGCGCTAAAACACCGCAGAGTGTTGGGGTTTCTGCAAAAGTTGTAAATGAATTTTTCAAAAATGCAGAAGAAAAAAATCTCGAATATCACTCATTAATGGTTATTCGCAACGGAAAGGTTGCAGTTGAGTGGTATAACGAGCCATTTGATAAAAACACAACTCACTCAGTTTATTCTGTGAGCAAATCTTTCACGTCAACGGCAATTGGTTTTGCAGTTAGTGAAGGTTTAATTTCTCTCGACGATAAACTTCTTGACTTTTTCCCTGAATACACACCCAAAAAGCCTGACCCAAGATTTGATAAACTCACTGTGCACAACCTTTTGAGAATGTCATCGGGCAAGCAACCAAGTTTTCTTTCTGACAAAGCAAAAGTTGACTGGGTTGAAGATTATATCAACTCGCCTTGGGTATTTGAGCCGGGTGAAAAGTTCTTATATATCAATGAAAATATTTATATGCTCTCTGCGATTATCAATAAAGTTACAGGTATGAGCATGAGAGAATATCTTCGTCCAAGACTTTTTGAGCCGTTGGGAATTGATTTTCCTTTCTGGGAGACAGACCGAAATGGCGTTGAAGCAGGTGGATGGGGACTTTATCTCAAAACCGAAGACCTTGCAAAATTCACTCTTTGTTATCTTAAAGACGGCAAATACAAGGGCGAACAGGTAATCCCAAAAGAATGGGTGCGTCTTGCAACCCAAAAACAGATTGACAATGAATATAACCGTCCTGGTTCTGACGCGTCATTCGGTTATGGCTATTGTTTCTGGCTTGACCATTTAGGTGGTTTTAGAGCAGATGGAATGTTCTCACAATTTGGCATCGCTTTCCCCGAACACAACGCTGTTGTGGTTGTTACATCTTCAATTACCGTTGAGCAAGATGGACTTGACGGCATTTTCGATTTCTTCCCAAAAGCATTTATTGAAGCGGACGAAGACACCGAACTGAATTTGGCAAAGCCTGTTGCTCCTGCTCTTAGTGAACATCCCGAAAAAGAGCAAGAAATCAACGATAGATATATTAAATTCCGTAAAAGACTTTTGCTTAATATTATTGGATTCCCTGTTAGCATTTTGCCTCTTGCAATCACTTTTATGATGAATGACAAAGCAGGTAATATTGATATGGTCAAATTTGATTTCAATGGTGAAGAATGCGCTTTCCGTTGGAGCGAGGGCGACGAGCACAATATTATCGCGTTAGGTATGGATGGTCATTATCGTTATTCAACAATGACTCTTGGTCAGGTTGAATTTAAAGTCTGTTCAAACGCAACTTGGATTGACGATAACACGTTGCTCGTTTCAATTCGTCCAATTCAGACAGTTGGCAAACGAAATCTTTTATTCAGCTTTAGACCACACGATAAAGTTGTAATGGCACCATCAAGCACACCTTATGTTGGCGATATTCTTGATACCCTTGGTGGATTTTTCGACCAAATGATTCCAAACAAAAAACTTTGTGAAGCATTCAAAAAATTCGTTCAACTTCTTCCCCCACTCGTTGAGCCAAAACACCACGGTAAATTCATTGAGGGAATTAAAAAGAGATAAAAAAACAACCCCGATTTAAAATCGGGGTTTAATTTTGCGTTTTGCACTTTGCATTTATATATTCATTCCACCGTTAACGGCTAAATCTTGACCTGTGATAAAATCTGCATCTGCTGATGCTAAAAACGCAACTGCACCAGCAACATCTTCGGGTGTACCAATTCGATTTAATGGTGTTTCACCTTTCAACTCGTTCATTGTGCTCTCGTCAAAATGACTTGTCATATCAGTTAAAATCACGCCCGGTGACACAGAATTAACAGTAACCCCCGAAAGTCCAACTTCTTTGGCAAGTGCTTTTGTCATTCCGATAAGCCCTGCTTTTGCCGCTGAATAATGCACCTCACAAGAGCCACCAATTTCGCCCCAGATTGATGAAATATTGATAATCTTGCCACATTTTCGGTTAATCATATATTTAAGCACAGCGCGTGAGCAATAAAAAGCTCCACTTAAATTTGTTTCAATCATTCTGTGCCATATTTCGTCAGTAATATCTGTGAAAAGTGCTTGCTCAGCAATGCCCGCATTATTCACAAGCACCGAAATCACGCCGAAATTCTTTTCAACCTCTGCAACAACATCATTCAAGGCACAACTGTCAGTAATATCAAGTTTATATGCCTTGCAGTTTTCACCCAAATCGCTAGCAAGCGCTTGCGCCTTGTCTTCTGAACTATTATAAGTAAAAGCCACTTTATAGCCATCTTTAATAAATCTTTTTACAATAGCAGAGCCGATTCCCTTTGCTCCACCTGTTATAAATGCAACTTTTGTCATATCACACGCCCCCTTTCGGACTATGAAGATATTGTATCACACTTTATTGCAAATTGCATTAAAATACTTGAAAAAGTTTTTGGAGTATTCTATAATCTAATAAATGCTTGCGTAGCTCAGTTGGTAGAGCAGCTCATTCGTAATGAGCAGGTCGCGTGTTCGAGCCACGTCGCAAGCTCCAAAAAAAGCACTTACCGTTTTGGTAAGTGCTTTTTGCTTTATATGATATTAGTCAACTTTAACTGTCCAACCCATTGTGTCTTCAAGCTTGCCGAACTGCATACCTGTGAGAGTATCATAGAGTTTCTGTGTGAGTTCACCAATTTCAAAGTTATTAACTGTTACAACTTCTTGTTCATACATAAGTGAGCCAACTGGTGAAATAACAGCAGCAGTACCTGTTCCGAATACTTCTTCCAATGAGCCGTCTCTGCCAGCTTCCATAACTGTGTCGATTGAGAGTTTGCCTTCATTAACCTTGTAACCCCAAGACTTAAGAAGTTCGATACAGCTCATTCTTGTGATACCAGGAAGAACTGTGCCTGTTGTTGCAGCTGTGTAGATTTCTCCACCCATTTTGAACATAATGTTCATAGCGCCAACTTCTTCAACATATTTTCTCTCAACGCCGTCAAGCCAGAGAACCTGTGAATAACCAAGTTTGTGTGCTTTTTCACCCGCCGCAATAGATGCTGCATAGTTACCGCCACACTTGATATATCCTGTTCCACCTGGAGTTGCACGAACATATTCGTCTTCAACATAAATCTTAACTGGGTTAAGACCTTCTGCATAATAAGCACCTGATGGTGAGCAGATTACGATAAACTGATATTTAGCTGATGCTTTAACGCCCAAAACGGCTTCTGTTGCGATTGTAAATGGTCTGATATAAAGGCTTGTGTCAGGCTCTGATGGAACCCAATCTTTGTCAACTGAAACAAGTGCCTTGATTGCGTCAACAAAATCTGCAACTGGGATTTGTGGAATGCAAAGTCTGTCGTGTGTTGACTGCATTCTTTCTGCGTTTTTGTCAGGACGGAACAACTGAACGCTTCCGTCAGGACAACGATATGCTTTAAGACCTTCAAAGCATTCCTGAGCATAGTGGAACACAAGTGCTGATGGGTCTAACACAAGTGGCTGATAAGGAACAATTCTTGCATCGTGCCAACCTTGACCCTCATCATAGTCCATAATGAACATGTGGTCTGTGAAAATGTGACCAAAGCCAAGATTTTTCCAGTCTGGTTTTGCTTTTGGTGTTGTTGTTTTTTGAATTTTGATTTCCATTTAGAACATCTCCAATAAATATATGAATTAAATTATTTACCACGATAATTTGGAACAAGTCGTTTGAGATAATCACGAACTTCTTCTGGTTTAAGAGTATCGATTGACTTAATATCTTTTTCAAGCTGTTCGTCATCTATTTCAAGTGGCTTTGTAACAAAAATCTTGTCGTTACCTGTTTTTCTTCTCTCATCAAGTTCTTCTTCAAGTGAAAGTTCTTCATAGAGCTTTTCACCGGGACGAAGACCTGTGAACTGAATATCAATATCTTTGTATGGTTCAAAACCTGAAAGACGAATGAGATTTTCTGCAAGTGAAACAATTTTAACAGGCTCACCCATATCAAGGACGAAAATCTCGCCACCCTTTGCAAGACCACCTGCTTGTACAACCAACTGACTTGCTTCAGGAATTGTCATAAAGTATCTTGTAATATCAGGGTGAGTAACTGTGATTGGTCCACCTTGTTCAAGTTGTTCTTTGAAAATTGGAATAACGCTACCATTTGAGCCAAGAACATTACCAAAACGAACAGCAGCAAATTTTGTTCCCTTTGAAATCTTGCTGAAATGCTGAACAACAAGTTCACAAACTCTCTTTGTTGCACCCATAACATTTGTTGGGTTAACTGCTTTGTCAGTTGAAAGAAGAACAAAGTTCTTAACGCCATATTCATTAGCACAGAAAGCAGTATTATATGTACCTAAAATATTATTCTTAACTGCTTCGTAAGGACTGTCTTCCATAAGCGGCACATGCTTGTGCGCTGCAGCATGGAATACAGAAGATGGTTTGAATTCTTCAAAGATTTCACGAAGTCGGCGAAGTTCACGAACTGAACCGATACGGATTTCAATTTGTGGAGCACCACAATATTTTCTGTCAAGTGAGTTTTTGAGTGTGAAAGCATTATTTTCGTAAATATCAAAAATAACGATTCTCTCTGGATTATATCTTGCAATCTGACGGCAAAGCTCACTACCAATTGAGCCACCGCCACCTGTTACAAGAACGGTTTCGCCTGTAACATATTTACAAACATCTGGGTCAAGCTTGATTTCAGGTCGAGAAAGCAAGTCAAGAACATCCACTTTTCTGATTTTATCTGAATAAGATTTATTTACACCATCAAGTTCGTCAATATTAGGCGCTGTTTTGAGATTACAACCTGTTGACATTGCAATTTCAAGAATTTCTCTTTTACGCCCAGCGTCTGCTGATGGAATACAATAAATTATTTCATTGACATCGTATTGCTCAACAAGTTGAGGAATGTTCTCAATATTTCCTCTTACAGGAATTCCATTGATTCTCATATCGCGTTTTGCAACATCATCATCAACAATAACAACAGGGTTACCAAATTTGTATTTGCTAAGACTCATTTCATGAAGAACTGAGTTACCCATATCACCTGCACCGATAATCATAATGCGTTTATTAGCGTTAGCTCGTTTACGATTAGAATCTGATGTTAAAACACGATGTGTACGATAAAGCACTCGAATTCCAATGCAGAAGAAACAAACGAACATAAATGCATCAACATAAACAATTAATGGCATATCTGCAAAAAGAATGTTAATGTTATTCACTCTTGCAATATATCCACCAATTGAGTCAATTGCCCAACACAATCCTGTTGCGATTGTTGCACAAGCAGAAAGGTTGATTACCTCATAAAGTCCCATGTACTTCCATAAATTGTTATACAATTTTCGAAGGAAGAACAAGCCAACATAAATCAATGTTACAAAGGGAATTCTCATAACAAGAAAACGGAAAATCACATAGTCAAAAGAAAATTGTCTATGCAAAAACATTGAAAGAAAATATGCGCCGTTTACCATTATAATATCTAAAATAAAAAACAATAATTGATGGGGTCTGATTTTTTCATATAATGATTTCATAATATACACCTCATATCCTTTTTATTTTACTCTCATTTTAATACATTGTCAACGAAAAGTGATGAATAAATCATTCTTTTCAACCTTTACAACTGTTGTAATAAATGGTAAAATTGTAAAAAATACCGAGGAAGTGAATTTATGATTGGATTAGGCAAATGGACGGGCGAAATTGAAACCTCTTTAATTAGCGGTAGTGCCATTGTTGAAATTAGTGATAATAATGGTGAATATGATTTTTCTGTTACTGTGCCTTCACTTAAAAAACTTCCAAATTTTAAAGTTTATGACATTAAAGAAGATGGCAATCGTCTTTCAGGAAAAGCCGAAATTGAACTTATGGGCAAAATGAATGTGGATATTTCGGTTGAAATCAGTGGCGATACTTTTGCAGGATATATACAAGTTCCGTTTTTAGGTAAAATTGAAATTAAAAACGGTAAGAAAATAGGATAATTTATGAAGAACAAAACTAAAGTGTGTCCACATGCTAAAAAATGTGGTGGATGTCAATTATTAAATCTTTCTTATGAAGAACAATTAAAGCACAAACAAGTCAAAGCAATTCGCCTTTTAGGTAAATTTTGTCATGTAGAAGAAATTATTGGTATGGAAAACCCATATAACTATCGCAACAAAGCTCAATATGCTTTTGGTCGTGGCAGAAACAACCAGATTATTGCAGGTGTTTATCAATCATCAACTCATAAAATTATTGATATTGAAAAATGCATGCTCACTGACCCAAAAGCCGACGAGATTGCAAATACTGTTAAAAAACTTTTGAAGAGTTTTAAGTTGAAGCCTTATGATGAAAACACCCGTCAGGGATTTTTACGCCATGTGCTTGTGAAAAATGGTTTTAAAAGTGGTGAAGTAATGGTGGTGCTTGTGACATCAACACCCCAATTCCCGTCAAAGCGTTCATTTATTAATGCCCTTGTTGGTCGTCATCCAGAAATTACAACAATAGTTCAAAATGTGAATAATAAATTCACAAGTATGGTGCTTGGCGACAAAAGCGAAGTGCTCTATGGTGACGGAAAAATCACAGAAGAACTTTGTGGACTTAAATTCCGTATTTCACCAAAAGCCTTTTATCAGATTAACCCCGTACAAACTGAAATTCTCTATAATAAGGCTCTTGAATATGCAGATTTTAAGGGCGATGAGCGAATTATTGACGCTTATTGCGGAACAGGCACAATTGGACTTCTCGCAAGTAAAAATGTGCAAAGTGTTTTAGGTGTTGAAATCAACAAAGACGCTGTGAAAGATGCAAAAGAAAACGCAAAGCTCAACGGTATCGAAAACATTAAATTCTTTACTGCTGATGCAGGCAAATTTATGGTTGAACTTGCAAATAACAACGAGCAAATTGACGCAGTGATTATGGACCCTGCAAGAGCAGGTAGTGATATTCCATTTTTATCATCACTTGTGAAACTCAGTCCTCAAAAAGTTGTTTATGTGAGTTGCAACCCTGAAACATTGGCAAGAGATTTATTATATCTATCTAAAAACGGCTATAAAGTGCGTAAAATTCAACCTGTTGATATGTTCCCACATACTGACCATGTTGAATGCGTTGTGTTGTTAACAAAGAAATAATCCCCAAAAGGAGAAAATGATATGTTCGAAATTAAAAACAAAGAATTTTATATGGATGGTAAGCCCATCAAAATTTATTCAGGTGCAATGCACTATTTCCGCACATTACCTGAATACTGGGAAGACCGTCTCACAAAATTAAAGCTTGCAGGATTCAACACAGTTGAGACATACACTTGTTGGAATCTTCATGAGCCAAAACCCGGTGAGTTCCATTTTGACGGCATTCTTGACATTGAAAGATTTGTTAAGACTGCTCAAAAGGTTGGTCTTTATTGTATTGTAAGACCGGGCCCATATATCTGTGCTGAATGGGATTTCGGTGGACTTCCTGCATGGTTACTCAAAGACAAAAACATGCAGATTCGTTGCATGTATCCTGATTTCCTTGTTTGCATCGAGCGTTATTACAAAGAGTTGCTCGGCAGATTAAAGCCACTTTTAGAAACAAATGGTGGCAATATTATTATGATGCAAGTTGAAAATGAATATGGCTCTTATGGTAACGATAAAGACTATCTTCGTTTCGTTGAAAAGCTCACAATGGATTGTGGCGTTGATGTTCCGCTTTTCACATCTGACGGTAGCTGGAAGAATATGATTTCAGGTGGTTCATTGCCACATATTTATAAGGTTCTTAACTTTGGTTCTCGTGCAAAAACAGCTTTCAATGTTTTTAAAGACTTCCCTAATGATGGACCTAACATGTGTGGTGAATTCTGGTGTGGTTGGTTTGACCACTGGAGAGACAAGCATCATACAAGAGAACCACAATCGGTTGTTAAAGAAGTTCAAGAATTTTTAGATTGTGGGGCAAGTTTCAATTTCTATATGTTCCATGGTGGCACAAATTTCGGCTTTAATGCAGGTGCAAACCACAACCCCGGTAGTGCTTATGAGCCAACAATCACAAGCTATGACTATTGTGCTTTGCTTAATGAATATGGTGATTACACCCCGGCTTATCACGCAGTTCGTGAATTATTACATAAGCACCAAGGACTCGAAATGCAAGAGCTTCCACCTTCACCACAGCTTCAGTCAATCGGTACTGTTAAACTCACAGAATCTGCAAGTCTTTTTGAAAATCTTGATGTAATTGGTGAAAAGCATCGCATTCCTGTACCTGAAAGCATGGAATTCTTCGGTCAGAATTTCGGTATGATTTACTACGAAACAGTAATTCGTGGACATTACGACCCAATTCCATTGATGATTAGAAATGTGCACGATTTCGGTTTTGTTTACATTGATGATAAATACAAAAAGTTCATTGACAGAACTGTTTATACAAAACCAGGTAAATTCTCAATTGGTTCAATCGTAAAAAAATTCACCAAGAGCGCTCAAGATACAGAAGTTGTTATGGCTGGTGCAGTTGACGGAGAAAAGAAAATCGGTCTTCTTGTTGATACAATGGGCCGTGTTAACTACGGTGAAAATATGATTGACCGCAAAGGCTTCTCTGACATCTATATTGCAAATCAGCGTCAGATGGGCTATGATGTATGGACTTTGCCACTTGATAACATTGAAAAACTTGAATACAAAGCATTAGAAAACTTTAACAAAGACAAGGGTGCAATGTTCTATAAAGGCACATTCAAGACAAACAGCCAAGCTGACTGCTTTGTTCGCCTTGACAACTTCGATAAGGGTTATGTTTGGGTTAACGGTTTCAACCTTGGCAGATATTGGAAAGTTGGCCCACAGAAAACACTTTATCTCCCAGGTTGTCTTCTCAAAGAAGAAAACGAAATCGTTGTTCTTGAAACAATGGGTATGAAAAAAACTGAAATTACAATTACAGATAAACACGATTTAGGGTAAGAAAAAATCCGACCATTTGGTCGGATTTTTTAATGCAGAATTGTAGGGGCGATTATTTCTTTGGTCCTGGTCGATGTTTTGCGGTATATTCAAGGGTGTTGATTTTGATAATTGTAACGATTTTTGTCATTTTATCTTCAAACTCAAAATCTTTGCCTGTTTGTGTTTTCATAAGCACAGATAATGCCAATTTCTTTTCCTCTGTGTCTTCTACAATTTCGGCAATGCCTCTACCCATAACTGATGCATAAGTAATGCCATATTTACAAGCAACATCGCCCTCAAAAGGCACAATGTCACAATCCATTTCAAAGAAAACTTTGGGGTTTGCACGAATTAAATCCAACTTTCTGCCACGATTTGCACCGTGAAGATAGATTGTAAGTTTGCCATCTTCCATTATGTAGCCATAGTTCATCGGCACAACATAGGGCTCATCACCATCAACCAACCCCAAATGCAAAACCTTTGATTTATCGAGAATTTTAATAATTTCATCTATGTCAGTTACCTGACGCTCACGCCTTGTCATTCCGTTCATAAAGTACTCCTAAACAATTACATATTTTTTCATATTGTAACACATTAGTCGTGAAAAAGATATATACATATTCGAGATTGATTAATAATTTTGTCTTGTTCTGGTATATACATATCAAAAAGAAAGCAAAAAGCAACCAAATAATATAAACAAATAAAAGAAAACCGAGAAGTTAATCTTCTCGGTTTTTTCATTTGTTGTTATAGGTGAATTTTTCTGTTTTGCAGTCATCACCTAAATATATTTATTATTTAAACATTGAAAAGAGCAATTTAAAGTAACTTGAAATCATTTTAACTGTTTGAACCACAACTGACTCCGCTTGTTGTTCAACTGTTGAACCGATGTCAGTTGGTAATTCAATATAATCATCATTACAATCATCATTACAATCATCGTTTGATGGTTGGTCTACTTCGACTTCGGCTTTCTTGATTGCATAAGTATCAATAAGTGTTTTTTCACCTGTTTCGTCATCAACCATATATGCTTTATAAACAAAATGGTCACTATCAAGACTTACTGTTGCAAAAACACCACCATCTTCTGTATCTCTTGCAACTGCCGCAGATTCAAGAATAGGAGGCATTGCATCTTGGTTTACACTATAACGCTTTGTGCCTGCTGTTGATGGTAAAATATGCGTTGTTCCGTCAGGATTCAATGCAAATGTTGTGCTTTCCCCATTCCAAACCTCTGTTACTGTTTGAACAGCTTGAACTTCTTCACCTTTTACTGTTTCACTTCTATAATACATGTGGTCATGACCTGCAAAAACAACATCAATTCCCAATTCATCAATTACTGGCAATAGATTGTTTCTCATAACAATTGTATCTGGCTTATTAATATTCTTTCCTGCTGAATATAATGCACGATGCATAAGAACTATTTTCCACTGTGCATCTGATGCATTCATATCGTTTTTAAGCCAGTTAATCTGTGCAACAGACATTGGATACATATCATTTGTGTTAAGCACTGCAAAATGTGCATCACCCCAGTCAAAAGAATAGTAACAACCCGTTGCTGTTATGCTATTATCTGCTGAACCAATATTGAACATATTATCAAATTTGAACCATTGAAGATTTCCTTCGTGATTACCTGCAACCGGAATAATGGTGGTATTCATATTCATAAACGCGAAGTTTCTGAAATAGCTATCCCATTCATCATTGGTACAATCATTTACAAAATCACCCAAACTAATTGCAAACTCATAATTTGGCATTGTTTCAACAGCTGATTGCAACACTTTTGCAGCACTTTGGAAATTCTCTTCATTACTTGCTTGAACATCAGCATAAACTATGAAATTCGCCTCATCGTTTTCTTTGCTTGGAGTAGTGAAATATCCCACATCACTCCATACATCTGTTTTTATATCACCTACACGGTATTGATATTTTGTACCTGGCTCAAGGTTGGTAACTTTTGCCTTATGGACAAATTTTCCCATTACAAAATAACAGAGTCCATAAACAACTTCTGTTTGTGTCAAGTCTTCATCAATAGGGGCTATTTGCACATTGGTGCCTGTGTATTTATCTGTATACCAGCAAAAACCTCTTGATGTAGTTGCGTCACCATTGATTGTAACACTTACTCTTGAAATATTGTTGACACTTGCCGCACTTGCTGTTATTGGCAACATCATACATAACACAAGAATAATTGCAACAATTTTAATAATTGTCTTTTTCATAATAATTTCTCCTTTTTATATAGAACTTTATATTACTCTTTAATATCATATCTCTTTGACATTTTGCTCAATGCTTCTTCTCTGGTGATTTTACCCGTGTTGCAGTCAATCATAATTTGAACATCTTTATCTTTCAAATCATAGAACAACCAAGTGATATATGCCAAAAGACCACCGATTGCAGGGATAAGCATAAAGATAAGCCAAAGAACATCTAAAGCGTGTTGTGATTGGGTTATTCCGCTCTGCTCAAGCTCTTGGAATGAACCTGCTTGCACATCAACCCAGCCCACAGACTCAAGGCCGAGAATAAAGAGACCTAATGCACTTGAAATTGAACCTGTAAGCTTCGCCATAAAGGTCTGTACCGCAAAGGTTATGCCCTTTGCCTCAGTGCCACTCTTAAAGTATCCATATTCAGCACAGTCAGGTGTGAACATAAACATTTCAAGGGAAACAACTGCCAATGGAATTGAGCGGATAGTAAACAAAACAATATAAAGCATAGCATTATCATAGCCGATTACCCAGATAATCACACTAAGGATTACATAGAGCAACAAGCATATGCGATTTACCTTCATCTTGTCATATTTACGAATAAGCTTTGGCAACAATAAAGAAATTACAAGCTGTGGAATTGTGCCCACTGCACCAACAATTATTGAGAAAAGTGCACTGTGGAAGAGATAGTATGAAACAAATAATCCGAATGCATTGCCAATGCTTAACGCCGAATAGAAGAAAAGTCCTAAATAATAAATGAACAAATATTTGTTTTTAAAGAGATATGAAAACATACTTCTAATAGTAAATGTTTCTTCATTCTCTGCACGAAAACGCTCTTTAAGTTTGAATGATGCTGGTGACATTAAAGCAAAAGCCATTACACAAATAATGAGAGTTATCATACCGTAATTCATACCAACCTTTTCGCTGATAAGAATTGTTGACAATGTTGATGTAATGCCAACACCGATATATGTATAAATGCTCTTATATGACTGAATACTGTTTCTTTCGTCAACACTTTGGCTCATTGATGTTAAAACGCCAAAGATTGGCACGTCACAAAGAGTGTATGCAGTATCCCAAAGAATATATGCAACCGCAAACCAACCTAACTTAAAGGCTTCTGACGAATCTGACGGAATAATAAACGTGAGTATTGTTGCAATAGGAATAAGAATGGTTGAAATTCTTATCCAAGGAATATATTTCTTGCCACTTTTAAATTTGATAGAGTCAAAGATTATGCCGAATAATGTATCATTTACTGCGTCCCAAACCTTAACAGCGAGCATAACTGTACCTGACTTAATTGGGTCAATGCCCAAGAATAAAAGATATGTAGTAAGACACACATTAAAGAGTGTGTAAATCATATTTTGACCTGCAAAATATGAATAATAACTCAATCTTTCAACCGGCTCGGTTGTCCAACCGGGTTTTGTAGCAAAAACACCTTTAACCTTTGAAATAATTGCCATATATAATCCCCCTATCTTTATGTTTTAACCAAAAGCGCTACCGACTCTGTATGACTTGTTCGAGGGAACATATCAACAGGTGTTACTTCTTTTGTTTCATAACCTAACTCTTTTAATATTGCACAGTCCCTTGCCTGTGTTGAAACATCACAAGACACATAAACGATTTTCTTTGGTTTCATTTCTGCGACATATTCCAAAACTTCTCTGTCGCAACCCTTTCGTGGTGGGTCAAGGATTACTGCGTCAGGCTCGATATTCTGGTCTTTAAGAATTTTCACTGCATCTTTTGCATCACCGCAGTAAAATTCACAATTTTCAATATTATTGTTTTTAGCATTAACTTTTGCATCTTCAATAGCTTCAGGGATAATCTCAACACCGATTACCTTTTTCACTTTATTCGCCATTGAAAGGCCGATTGTGCCTGCACCACAATAAAGGTCAAGGACGGTTTCGTCCCCTGTTGCACCAACATATTCACTCGCTTTGTTATATAACAATTCGGCACAATCGTGGTTAACCTGATAGAATGAAAGTGGTGAAAGTCGAATTTTCACTCCACAAAGCACATCTTCAATATAATCTGCTCCCCAAAGGGTTTTACATTCAAGACCTAAAATCACATTGGTTTTTTCTGTGTTTTTATTGATAGAAACACTTGAAAGTCCTTTGATTTTTAACAAATCGTCAACTAATTCATGAGATTTTGGAATTTCATCACCATTGATTACAAGGCACACCATAATCTGCCCTGTTACAAACGCATTTCTTATGTAAATGTGACGGATAAGTCCCGTATGATTTATTGAGTCATAAGCCGAAATACCGAATTCGGTCATCCAATTTTTCACAATTTCAACTATGTTAGCAAATTCTTCAGGTTGTAAAACGCAATCAGAAGAATTTATTATTCTGTGGCTTTTTTGCGCATAGAACCCTGCAACTACACCCTTGTCAAATCCAACAGGGTATTGAGCTTTGTTACGATAACGCTCCGTTTTGCAAGTGATAATGTCGTTCACGGGCACATCCAAATGCGCAAGACGCTGAAATGCATCAATCGCTTTTTGCTTTTTGAGTTGCTTTTCGGCTTCATAAGAAATGTGACGATATGCACAACCACCACAAGAGCGGAAATGGGCACAATCAACATCTATTCTGTCTTGAGATTTCTTTAAAATCTGCTTTATAATGCCGATTGCATAAGTCTTTTTTGCCTTGATAATGTGAGCAATGATTGTATCACCCTTAGCAGCACCCGAAACAAACACAGCCTGACCATTATAATGCCCAACGCCATTACCCTCGGCAGTATAACCCTCAATATTCAGTTGTATATCTTGATTTTTTTGAAGTGACATACAAACAAATCCTTATAATTTTAATAATATACCCGCAACCGCACCAAGTGCCAGCCAAAATGCAGGGTGTAATTTCTTTAACTTTTTGATAAACATCAAACCGAATACAACAACGGAAATTGCAATAACAGGCAACGCAAATGCCCCGTCAACATAGAAAATCGGTTTGATAATTCCAAAAACTGCGAATAAAACAAGCGCAGTCACAACAGGACGAATACCAGCAAATACGCTTTTTACATATTTGTTTTCTTTAAAGGCTTTTAAGAAGCCTGCAATTATAACAATAACAATTACTGATGGTGTAACAAGTCCAAGAGTTGCAATAATTCCACCTAAAATGCCACCTAACAAGCCCAACTCACCGAAACCTGCATTATAGCCCGCATAGGTTGCCATATTTATACCAATTGGTCCCGGTGTACTTTCTGCAATGGCTATCATAACGCCTAATTCTTCAGGGTTAAACCAACCATAATCACTTCTTGCCAAGTCTTGCAAGAATGGAATAGTTGCAGGGCCACCGCCGACAGCGAAAAGTCCTATTTTAAAAAACTCATAAAACAATTTCAAGAAGGTCATTTTGCTCTTACCTCCTTGATTTTATTATAAATAACACCAACAACCCCACCAAAAACAACAAGAAGAATTGGTGTTATATCAAATACAAAGCAAGCAATGAGTCCAATTATAAAAAGCACAACTGAAACCACATTCACAAGGCTTTTTTTACCAAGTGTGATAACTGTGTGTGAAAGTAATGCACAGACAATTGCATTGATACCTGTAAGTGCAGATGAAACTATTGGATAGTCCATAAAATTCTGCAAAACAGATGCAACGATTGTAATGATTATTACTGATGGTGCGACCATGCCAAGTGTTGCAAAAATTCCACCAAGTACACCCGCTTGATAATAACCTATAAATGTTGCTGTGTTGACCGCAATAATACCTGGTGTGCATTGACCAACCGCATAATAGTCTAAAAGTTCTTCTTCAGTTGACCATTTTTTCTTTTCAACAATCTCTCTTGTGAGCAGTGGCAACATTGTAAGACCACCACCAAAAGTGATTCCACCTATCTTTGCAAAGGTTAAAAATAGGCTTAGTAATTTTTTAACCATTTCTATTTTTTCTCCAAAATATGTTTTAGATGATTTTTAACTTATTTCTGTTCGCCACTCCAGAAGATATAATCTGGCACCAAAAAAGCTCTCACAGGGGCAGCTTCTGCACCGCTAATTTTAACGGGTGCTGCCATAAGAAAATAGTCCCCCGACTGCACTTTCTCTAAATCAAGATTTTCAAGAAGTGCCACATTATCAACCATAAACATTCTGTGAGTTCTGCCGTCACTTTCTTTAGGCTCAATGGTCATACCATCTGTTCCCACAAGAATATAGCCAAGGTGAGAAAGCTCTGATGCTGCTGATTCGTGCAAAGTTGCTTTGCCGTGACTCTTTATTAATATTCTTTTTGCATTTCTCGGGAAATATTCTTCAACAAATGCACCTGTGATAATAATATCGGGCACTTCAACAACCACGCAAGGACCAATAAACACTTCGGGTGGAAATTCTGTTATATCGTTGCCATTTGGCAAGAAATGCAATGGTGCATCCATGTGTGTACCATTGTGAAGACACATATTTATTGTGCTCAGATTGTATTCATTTTCATATCCGATTGTTTTAACTTGTTCTAATATTGGTGTTGGGTCACCTGGATAAACTTCACAAGTCATTACATCTTTGGAAATATCAATAAATTTCATAATCTCACCCCGTGTTTTTATAAAATCATTTTAACATTCTTATATCTTTCTGTAAACAAGAAAATCAAAATGAATTTCTGTTGTAAAACCGCTATTTTTTCTGATTTTTTCTTCTGCGCCCAACTCGGTTTTAAAATAATATGGTGTCATTTTAAAAAGATTTACACCCATTTCACCATCTAATGTAATTTCACTTTTAACCGAATATCTTTCTAAAAACTCAAAACCGTCATATTCTATGTGTTTCTCTTCATTTTCATAAACATTTTCATAGAGAAGTTTTTTAAGACCCATCAAATGATTTTTACCGGGAACAGCATAAATCATTATACCGTCTTTTTTGAGAATTCTTGCCATTTCACTCTCGACCATTGGAGCAAAAATATTAAGTGAAACATCAAAGGAATTGCTTTCTAATGGCATATCAAAGCAACTGCCAACCGCATAATGAAAATCTTTATATTTAGCCGCTGCATATCTGACCGCTTCTTTTGAAATGTCAAAACCAAACAAATCAAAGTCACAATTTATTGCTTTTAACTTGCCGTCATAATAGCCTTCACCACAACCGCAGTCTGCAATAGATAATTTTTGACTATTCTCAAAATACTTGTTTATTATCTCGCATATTTTCTCTGCAAAACAATCATAATTGCCATTTTCGAGAAATGCTCGACGAGAAAGCACCATATCTTTTGAGTCACCGGGATTATCAGAATGCTTTTTGTTGACTGGCAACAAATTCACATATCCCTGTTTTGCAATATCAAAAGAATGATTGTTTTCGCAACGATAAGACTTATTTTCAATATTCAATTTTGATTTGCAAATGGGACAAATAAACATAGTTTCACCTATTAAAAACGGCGGCAGAGGACTCCCCTCCACCACCGTTAATATTTTTTATTTTGCAACGATATTTACAAGCTTGCCCTTAACATAGATTTCTTTGATGATATTCTTACCATCAAGCTCTGCTGCAACTTTTTCGTCTGCTTTAGCTGCTGCAATAGCATCTGCTTGTTCGATATCTGCTGCTACATTGAGTTTTGCACGGATTTTACCGTTAATCTGAACAACGATTTCGATTGTTTCGTCAATGCACTTTGCCTCGTCGTAAGTTGGCCATTGACCATCTGCTGCCATCATTTTGCCGAAACCGCAAACTTCCCACATTTCTTCTGTAACGTGAGGAGCAAATGGGTTAACAAGGAGAAGAAGTGCTTTAAGTTCAGCCTTATTGATTGAACCCTTTGTATAAATTGCATTGAGAAGTGTCATAAGTGCTGCAATAGCAGTGTTGTATTTGAGAGTTTCGATATCTTCTGTAACCTTTTTGATTGTCTTGTGGAATGAAGATGAAAGTTCTTTTGAGAATTCGTCGCCATCTACAAGAATTTCTTGAAGATTCCAGATTCTGTCAACAAATCTCTTACAACCCTTAACTGAGCTTTCTGACCAAGGAGCAGCCTGCTCGTAGTCACCCATAAAGAGTACATAAGTACGAAGAACGTCTGCACCGAAAACATCAACAACTTCGTTAGGGTCGATAACGTTACCACGTGATTTACTCATCTTAACACCGTCAGGTCCTAAGATAAGACCCTGAGCAGTTCTCTTTGCATAAGGCTCTTTGCATGGTACTGCACCGATGTCATAAAGGAACTTATGCCAGAAACGAGAATAGATAAGGTGACGAGTAACATGTTCCATACCACCATTATACCAGTCAACAGGCATCCAGTAGTTGAGCTTATCCATATCAGCAAGAGCTTCGTCATTGTGTGGGTCAATGTATCTTAAGAAATACCATGATGAACCTGCCCACTGTGGCATTGTGTCAGTTTCTCTCTTTGCATCGCCACCACATTTTGGACACTTGCAATTTACATATGAATCAATCTTAGCAAGTGGGCTTTCACCATCTGTACCAGGAGCAAAGTTTTCAACATCAGGAAGTCTTAATGGGAGTTCTTCATAAGGAACAGCAACCATACCGCACTTTTCACAGTGTACGATTGGAATTGGCTCACCCCAGTAACGCTGACGGTTAAATGCCCAGTCTTTCATCTTATACTGAACGCCACCTTCACCGATGCCTTTATCCTGTAAGAAATCAATCATCTTTGCAATTGATTCTTTCTTATTGTCCACACCATTAAGGAAATCAGAGTTAACCATTTCACCGTCACCTGCATAAGCAGATTCCTCAATGTTGCCACCCTTGATAACCTCGATAATATCGATACCGAATTTCTTTGCGAAATCATAGTCACGGTCGTCATGTGCAGGAACAGCCATAATAGCACCAGTACCGTAACCCATCATAACATAGTCAGATATGTAAATTGGAATATCCTTACCGTTAACTGGATTCTTTGCAGTAATACCTGCAATCTTAACACCTGTCTTATCTTTTACAAGCTGTGTACGCTCAAATTCTGTTTTCTTTGCACACTCAGTTCTGTATGCAAGGATTTCGTCCATATTTGAAATCTTGTCAGCATATTTGTCAATGATTGGGTGCTCAGGAGCCATAACCATAAATGTTACGCCGAAAAGAGTGTCAGGACGAGTTGTATAAATCTTCAATTCTTCAGGAATTTCGTTAAGGTTGAAGTTAACGAATGCACCACGTGACTTACCAATCCAGTTAACCTGCTGAAGTTTAATGTTTGGAAGATAATCAACATCATTAAGTCCTTCAAGAAGCTTGTCAGCATACTCTGTAATTCTTAAATACCAAACATCCTTTGATTTTTGAACAACATCGCTGTGACAGATATCACACTTACCACCCTGTGAGTCTTCGTTTGAAAGAACAACCTTACAAGATGGGCAATAGTTAACCAATGTCTTGTCACGGAAAGCGAGTCCATTTTCGAACATTTTAAGGAAAATCCACTGTGTCCATTTATAATATTTTTCTTCTGTTGTATCAACTACTCTTGAATAGTCGAATGAGAAACCAACTCTCTTTAACTGACTTGTGAATTTTTCGATGTTCATATCAGTAACTTTTCTTGGGTGGATACCTGTTTTAATCGCATAGTTTTCTGTTGGAAGACCATAAGCGTCAAAACCGATTGGGAAAAGCACATTGTAGCCTTCGAGTCTTCTTTTTCTTGATACTACTTCAAGACCTGAATATGCCTTGATGTGACCAACGTGCATACCTGCACCTGATGGGTATGGGAATTCAACAAGACCATAGAATTTTGGTTTCTCAGAATTATCCTGAGCCTCAAAAACCTTTGCTTCGTCCCATTTCTGTTGCCACTTTAATTCGGTAGCTTTAAAATCGTAATTCATATATATAACCTTCTTTAAAGATATTTTATTCTGTAATAATTGTGCTGATGTCCACTTCTTTTGCATCGCCCCAAAGGTGTTCTAAACTATAGAGTTCTCTTTGGTCAGGTGTGAAAACATGAACAACTGTTGTGCCATAGTCCAAAAGAATCCAACCTGTTGATTTACCTTCGACGCTCTTTGGCTCAACGCCCTGTTTTGTGAGTGAATCCTGAACTTCATCTGCAAGTGCACGAATATGAGTGCCTGATGTACCTGTTGCAATTACAAAATAGTCAGCAACTGCAGTAAGTTCTGTGATTTCAAGTGATTTTATATCAGTTGCTTTCTTGTTGTCAAGAGTAGCAACAATATTTTTCATAAGTTCAATTCTATCCATTATTTACTAATCCTTTCTGCAAGATAGTTATACGCTTTGACCGTATCAATATGGATTGGTCTACACTTTTTAGCGTTATCTTCAATTGTAAAAGACAAACCACGAAGACATGTTTTTTCAAGACTTTCTTCTGCCATTGCTCTCACTTCAAGAATATCAGGATATTCTCTGTCTTCTGATGTTAAATCGGCAACATAGATAATCTTTTCAAGAAGTGACATGTCTTCTTTGCCTGTTGTGTGCCAACGAACTGCTGAAAGAATGTCCTTATCAGTTACTTTCAGTTCGTTTCTCAAATAAACTTCACCTGCGATAGCGTGAAGAGTAACTGTGATTTGCTTTTCGCTATCAGTAAGACTTTGACCGTCATTCTCAATCATTTCGAGCATTTTAGGGACTGGTTCATATCTCATTATATCGTGAACAAGCCCTGCTGTGTATGATTTTTCAATGTCCCCACCGAAAATCTCAGCTAAATGCTTTGCCTGTTCAGCAACACAGATTGAATGATATAACCTTTCTGGTTTTAAACGAGTTTTAAGAATTTCTAAAAATTCTTTATTTCTTGCCGTATCCATATAACTTGTGGCTCTCCATATATTCAATGATTTCAGGCTCAACTATTCCGTAAAGACTTTTGTCTTGAGCAATTCTTTCACGAATTTCACCTGAACTTACAATATAAGCATCAAGTGGTGAGATATGTATATTCTTCCCGTCAAGACCGTCAATATAAACACCTAAATTTTCAAATGCATATTGACGAAGACCTTGAATGTTGTCATCAGTATTGCGAGAAGCAACACAAACGGTGCATTCTTCTAAAAGCTCTTTGTGTTTATACCATTTATGGAAGATATAGAACATATCTGAACCGATAATCAAATATAAATCGTCGTTTGGATATTTTTTTCTTAAATCTTTGACAGTATAAATTGTGTAACTGTCAGATTCTCTATCCATCTCCATTGTGCTGATTTCAAATTTAGGATTACGGAATGCCATTTTGCACATTGCAATTCTGTCTTTATTGTCAGCAAGGTCGTCACAACGCTTATGAGTTGGGATTTTATTTGGAATAATTAAAACTTTATCAAGTCCTAATTCTTCTGTCATTTTTTCAACCATTCTAGCGTGACCTTTATGAGGTGGATTGAATGTTCCGCCGAAAATACCGATTTTCATAATTATTTTCTTCCCTTTTTCTTTTCGTCTTTGTGTAATTCTGGGTTATAACGATAGAAAATCATACTACCACCAATTACGCCAACGCAATCACTGTTAGTTGCTTCTGCAAGTTTCTGTGCAATAACTTTTGGTGGCTCTGGACTTGTTTCTAAAAGCACTTTGAGTTTGATAAGTTCTCGTGCTTTGAGCGCGTCATCTGTCTGTTTGATAAGAGCGTCTGAAATTCCACCCTTGCCAACTTGAAATAATGGTTGAAGTGAATTTGCCTGACCTCTCCAATATGCTCTTTCTTTGCTTGTCATATTATTCTCCTAAATACTTTGGTAATTCTTCTACAAATTTTCTTAATGCGTTGCCACGGTGGCTGACTTTGTCTTTTTCTTCTGCTGAAAGTTCACCGAAAGTTTTATCGCCTACAAGGAATACAGGGTCATAACCAAATCCACCATTGCCTTGCACTTCGTGAGCAATAACACCTTCGCAAGTGCCACGGACCGTGAAACTTCTTCCGTCAGGGAAACAGCAACAAACGCAACTTACAAATCGTGCTGTTCTTTCTTCATCGGGAACATCTTTCATAAGACCTAAAAGTTTTTCGTTGTTTTTAGCGTCATTTCCGTGTTCACCACCGAAACGAGCTGAATAAACACCGGGTGCACCGTCAAGAAAGTCAACCATAAGTCCTGAATCATCTGCAACACAGACCATTCCACTTTCTTTGCAACCACTATCGGCTTTTAAGAATGCATTTTCTTCAAATGTTGTACCTGTTTCATCAACATCTGAAAGTTCAATGCCTGCCATATCAGCAGTTAAAACGTTTATGCCAAGAGGTGCGAGAATTCTCTGCAACTCTGCTTGTTTTTTCATATTATGAGTGGCGATTAAAAAGTCCAAAGAAACCCCTCTTTTCTTTCTTCTCTGTTTTTTCTTCAGTTATCTCTTTTTCCTGTTCAAATCCGCCGTCAATTGTTTCGGCAATTTCTTCAGGCTCTCCACCGTCTTCATTGGGGAGTTCTTCTTCTTGTAAAATATCTTCATCAAGGTCTTCGCATTCTTCGACACTCTCTTCGTTAATTTCAAGTTGAATATCCTCCTCTTCTTTATAATCTATCTTGTCAAACAAACCGTCTGCAAATGCTTCAGGTTTGAATGGTTGCAAGTCATCAATCTGTTCACCGACACCAATAAACTTAACAGGAATTCCAAGCTCGTTCTTGATAGCAAGAACAACACCACCACGAGCAGTACCATCAAGCTTTGTGAGAACGATACCTGTAATATCTGCGACGCTCTTAAACTCTCTTGCCTGATTAACTGCATTCTGACCTGTTGTTGCATCAAGCACCAACAAAACTTCACGGTCAGAGTAAGGAAGTTCACGGTCAATAACACGATAAATCTTATTAAGCTCGTCCATAAGATTCTTCTTGTTGTGAAGACGACCAGCAGTATCGATAATAATTATTTCACTATCTCTTGCCTTTGCAGCGCTGATTGTATCAAAAACAACTGCGGCAGGGTCTGCGCCTTCTTTGTGTTTAACAATATCAACACCTGAACGGTCTGCCCAGATTTGCAACTGGTCGATAGCAGCAGCACGGAATGTATCAGCAGCGCCAAGAATAACACTCTTGCCCTGTGCTTTATACATAGCCGCCATTTTACCGATTGTGGTTGTCTTGCCAACACCGTTAACACCGATTACAAGGATAACTGCTGGAACCGTGATAAGCCCCATATCTTCGCCACCATAGAGCATTTCTGCAACGATTGTTTTAATCTGCTGACGAATTGCTTCAGAGCCTTTTATTTTGCCCTTTGCCACTTCTTCACGAAGTTTTTCTGTAATCTCAACGGCAGTTGTAACACCAACATCACCCATAACAAGAATTTCTTCAAGTTCGGTATAAAGGTCGTCGGTTACTTCGTCGAAGCTATCAAGCATATCGTCAATAGCCCCTGCCATTTTATTTCTTGTCTTTGTGAGACCAAAGTTTATTTTTTTGAAAATTCCCATAATGATTTTCCTTTTTTATTTTATGAGTGGTTCTCAAACCACCCTTGCGATTTTGTCGTAGCTTAAATTTTGCTTATATTGTGCTTTTTTGCGATGGCGAAGTGTATGAAGATACACGAGTTACCATTGCGAAAAAGTGCAAGATGAGTGAAATTAAGCGAGACCAAGTTTTCTAGCCATTTCGGCTGTTTTGAGTTCAAGGATTTTTGACACGCCTTCTTCTTGCATTGTAACACCATAGAGCATATCTGCCTCTTCCATTGTGCCACGACGGTGAGTGATGAGAATAAACTGTGTATTCTTTGTCATTCGTCTTACATATTGAGCGTAACGAACAACGTTAACATCGTCAAGGGCTGCTTCAACTTCGTCGAAGATTACGAATGGTGCAGGTGTAACTTTAAGAATTGCAAAGAGAAGTGCAATTGCTGAAAGTCCCTTTTCACCACCTGAAAGCAAATTGATATTCTGAACATTTTTGCCAGGTGGTTGAACTTTAATTTCAATGTCACATTCAAGAACATTCATTTCGTCTTCAAGAACCAATTCGGCTTTACCACCACCGAAGAGTTCGGCAAAGGTTTCACCGAAAGCTACATTGATTTTTTGGAACTGCTCACGGAACTGAACGCTCATTTTTGTTGTCAAATCATCAATAAGACGAATAAGCTCTGCCTTTGATTTCTCAACATCACCAATCTGCTCTGACATAAATTCATATCTTTCTGATACTTCTTTGTATTCGTCAATAGCAGAAACATTAACTGAACCAAGTCCACGAATTTCATTTTTCAATGCAGAAAGACGAGTTCTTGCTTCGCCAATATTTTCAATAACGATTTGGAGTGCCATCGCTTCACGACGAGTAAGTTGATATTCGTCATAGAGTTTTGAGTTATATTCTTCAAACTCGTTGAGCATTGACGCTTTTCTTTCTTCAAGACGAGCAAGCTCACCGCTGACTCTTTCTCTTTCAGCACTCTTTTCTTTTTCAAGATTTCGCAAATCTGTATTTTCTTTTTCGAGAGTTGTTCTCTCTTCAATCAAATCGTCAACATTTGTCTTTGCATCGCCACATTGTTTGCGAAGTTCGTCGGCAGATGCACGAAGACTTTCAATATCTTTTGTGAGCCAGATGTTTTTATTCTTAAATGCTTCAATTTCTTTATCCAGCTCTTCAAGTCTTGTTGTTTTTGAGCCTTTGAGAATATCAAGACGACGAATATTATCATCAGCAGATTCAATGTCTTTTTGGAAACCGAGAATTTCCAGTCTGATTTGCTCTGCTTTCTGTGACAATTCTTCACGGACATGACCGAGACTTTCTCTGTCACCGCTGACTGCTTCAAGGCTCTTTTCTTTCCGTGCGATTTCTTCGTTTAATTCTTCAACTTTTTTACGAGCAACAACACTGTCACTATTGATTTTATCAATTCTTTCGTTGAGAATTTTTTCTTCATCAAGAAGTTCTTTTACGCCAGTTGAAGATGTTTCATATTCACTTTCTGCAAGTTTATATTCACCCTCAAGACGAATTTTTTCTTCATTAGCAGAGAGAATGTCACCCTCAATGCCTTCAAGGTCTGCAACAGCAGAAGCCAAATCTTCGCTGAGCATTTTTTCTTGAACTGCAAGATTATTTTTCTTGTCTTCAAGGTCTTTAACTGATGCTAAAAGTTTTTCAATTTCGTTAGAACGAGAGAGCATTCCAACGCCCTGTGCTTTACTACCACCAGTCATTGAGCCACCTGCATTGATGACCTGACCATCGAGAGTTACAATCTTAAATCTGTTCTTATATTTCTTTGCCATTGTGATAGCAGAGTCCATATCTTCACACACAACGGTTTTACCAAGAAGATTTTCGATTATGTCTTTATATTGCTTATCTGCACTTACAAGATTTGACGCAATATTTACAAAGCCATAACAATCGTCCAAATCTTTTTCATCAAGACTTCTTGATTTAATTGCAGAAAGTGGAAGGAATGTAGCTCGTCCACCACGAGTGTCTTTAAGAAATGCGATTGCTCGTTTTGCGTCGTTTTCATTGTCAACAACCACATTCTGAATTGCAACACCCAAAGCAGTTTCAACGGCAACTGAATATTTATCTTTAACTGTAATAAGTTGTGAAAGCGGTCCGTGAACACCGCGAAGTGCGCCACGCTTTGACTCTTTCATAACACTACGAACTGAGCCTTGATAACCTTCCATATTCTTTTCGAGGTCATCAAGAATACGGATTCTTTCGTTTTTACGACCAATTTCGCTATCAAGAGTTGCAATCTCGGCTTTAAGTTTTTCGCTCTTTTCAGTTCTTGTCTGAACTTTAATACGATAACCATCAACAGCGTTTTTATATCCGTTGATTTTTTCGACACATTCATCCAATGCCTTTTGTGCATTGTTTTTCTTTTCTTCAAGAGCTAAAACTGTTTCTTTTCGATTACCTAAAAGGTCGTCAATCGCAGTAATTCTTGTTCTGATTTCTTCAATCTGTGAATTTGCTGTTTCACTGATAACGCGGTTATCTGCAAGAGCTACTGTAAGAAGTGAGATTTCTTTTGAAAGGTCTGCTGCAACAGATGCAAACTCGTCATTCTCACTCTGTAATTTTTCGATTTCACCAATCTGTGCCTGTAATTTTGCATTTGCATCTTCAAGGCCTTTTTGAGCCAATGCTTTTTGCTCGTTTGCAGATTCAATTTGTGTGTCGATATCTGTTTCGTCTTCGTTAGCAGTTAACTTATCTTTTTCAAGTCTTTCAATTGATTCGTTATTATGAGCAATTGAGTTTTCATAAACCTTTGCCTGACTTTCAAGTTCTGCTGCCTGTTCTTCAAAATGAGATGTGCTTGCACGAACTTCTTCAATTTTCACATTGATTTCGTGAGTTTTTTCGATGATTGCGTTCATCTTCTGCTCAATTTCTTCAAGCTGTTTTTGTGCGTCTTTATATTGAACAGATGCGATGTCGATTTTTCTATCTTGTTCTTTTAATTTTTCCTGAGTTTTCTCAATGTTATGTAACCAGATGCCAATTTCAAGGTTCTTTCTTTCTTCGGCAAGCACCAAGAATTTCTGTGCCTTTTCGCTCTGTGTTTTAAGTGGACCAACACGGGATTCAAGCTCGGCTAAAATATCACGAAGTCTTATTAAATTTTCTTCTGCCTGGTTAAGTCTTTTTAAAGCATCGCTTCTTCTGTAACGGAAGTGAGAAATACCCGCTGCTTCTTCAAACATTTCACGGCGTTCACCCGATTTTGAAGAAATAAGTTCAGCAATTTTGCCCTGACTGACCATTGAATAGCCGTCACGACCAAGACCTGTATCCATAAACAATTCGTTGATGTCACGAAGCCTTACATTTTCACCGTTGATTTTATATTCACTGTCACCACTACGATAAAAACGACGAGTGATGTTAACTTCGTCTTTATCGCAATTAAGTTTTCTGTCTTCGTTATCAAGGCAGAGAGTTACTTCTGCAAAACCTGTTGCCTTTCGAAGTGATGTACCACTGAAAATAACATCTTCCATTTTCGAACCACGAAGACTCTTTGTGGACTGCTCACCAAGAACCCAACGAACAGCGTCAGAGATATTACTCTTACCACTACCGTTAGGACCAACAACGCCTGTTATACCCTTATTAAATTGAAGTACTGTTTTGTCGGGACAAGACTTAAATCCCTGCATAGTAATTGATTTTAAAATCATTATAAAACCTCAACTTCAATGTCAAATTCTTCTAAATTTTCTTTACCCTTTATTATACAATGAAATCCTTGATTTTTCAATGCTTTTTCGTTTCTTTTCTGCTGTCCTTTTGCCTTACTGAGCACTTTTTTATTGACATAAATCACATATTCTGAATTTTTATCTTTTGTGCCCAAAATTTCAAGGATTTTTGCAAGATAAATATGCCCTTCACAAAGTTCACGGAATGCTGGATGATAAGCCCCACCTATCATATCGCTTTCAACTGTTTCGCTACTGTGAAGACCTAATTTTATGACTTTTATATTCTCTTTTTCGAACATCTGTAAAAGTTTTGCGCAAAACTCTGCAGAATCTTCCGCCGTTGGCGCTATGTATTCACCCATCTCTTGCAAATAACCCAAATGGGTGTTTTTAAGTACAACCGTGGGATAAATTCTCACCGTATCGGGCTTAATTTTTATGATTTCGAGAGCCGTTTGCTTGTCTTTTTCAAAATCACTTTTATAAAGCCCCGTCATCATCTGAAGGCCCAACTCAAAGCCATGGTCTTTTATAAGTTTTGACGCTTTTCGCACATCATCTGTTGTATGTCCACGACGATTAGCAAATAAAATATCGTCATTCATACTCTGCGCGCCCAATTCAATAGCAGTTACACCATAGTTTTTCAAGGTTGAAAGTATGTCTTCATTGATACAATCGGGACGAGTTGATATGCGAATCCCTTTAAATTTATAAATATCTAAAAAATGCTTTGCGGCGGTCAAAAGAGAAAGCATATCTTCCCTTTCAATCGCCGTAAAACTACCACCGAAGAATGCAATTTCTGTATTCTTCGGGTCAACTTTATATTTAATTGCAGTTTCCACTGCATCTTCAACATCCTTTGGTGTTGCAGATGCCATTTGACCACTTATTGCTCTTTGATTACAAAAACTGCAATCATTTGGGCAACCTTTATGTGGCACAAAAATGCTTATATTACTGTGACTCATAAGCCCATTAACTCCAAAGCAGATTTTGCTGCTTCTTGCTCTGCTCTTTTTTTGCTGCTACCTTTACCACGACCGATAACATTGCTGTTGAGATGCACTTCAACAACAAATTCTTTATTGTGGTCAGGTCCGCTTTCACCAACAACAATATATTCAAATTTCTCTGTTGGATTTTGTTGCAACACTTCTTGCAAAGTGCTTTTATAATCTTTAAAAACAGGTTTTGTTTCTGTTGCTATTTCAATGAATGGCAAAACGAATTCTGTTGCTTTGTGGATTCCGCCATCAAGATAAATGGCTGCAATCAATGCTTCAAAAGCGTCAGAAATTACTGATGGACGATGTCTGCCACCTGTTCTTTCTTCGCCCTTACCCAAAAGCACTTTATCCCCAAGACCTATTTTCTCGGCATATCCAAAAAGTGTCTTTTCACATACTGCATAAGCACGCTTTTTAGTAAGTTCACCCTCGGGCTTGTCTTTATAATGTTCAAAAAGATATTCTGCTGTGATAAATCCCAAAACAGAATCACCCAAGAATTCAAGACGCTCATTATCAAGCCCTGTGCCTGTTTCGTTAGCATAGGACGAATGAGTTAATGCTCTTTCTAAAAGTTTTTTATCTTTAAATTCATATCCGATTTTTTTCTCAAAATCAGTCATTTTTTACACCTTTGCTCTTTTAATACTTGCCATTCCACGCTCGGCAAGTTTCATATATCTTTCTTGTTTATCACGAATTTTTTCTTCTAATGGCGGCAACACACCAAAGTTTGCACCCATTGGTTGAAAATTCTTAACGCTTTCATCGCTTATATATCGACTCAATGCACCAATCATTGTGTCTTCGGGAAGAATAACAGTTTCTTCACCTTCTAATCTCTTTACAAGGTTGATACCCGCCATAAGTCCGCTTGCGGCAGATTCCATATAACCTTCCACACCTGTAATCTGACCACCAAAGAATAAATATGGGTTTGTTCGCAAACTGAAATCCCCATTAAGAAGTCTTGGTGAGTCGATAAATGTATTTCTGTGCATTACACCATATCTCAAAAATTCTGCGTTTTTGAGTGCAGGGAACATTGAGAAAACTCGTTTCTGCTCACCGAATTTAAGATTTGTTTGAAATCCTACAAGATTATACATTGTGCCGTCTTTATTTTCTTTGCGCAATTGAAGATTTGCCCAAGGTCTATGCCCTGTGCGTGGGTCAGTAAGTCCAACCGGTTTCAATGGACCATATCGCATTGTATCCTTACCACGAGATGCTAAAACCTCAATGGGCATACAACCTTCATAAACATCTTTGCGCTTGTCAAAAGAATGAATATCCGCACTTTCTGCGTTTATAATCGCCTCATAAAAAGCTTCATATTCTTCTTTATTCATAGGGCAATTGATATAATCATCTGCACCACCGCGGTCATATCGTGACTGTGTGAAAGCGCAAGTCATATCAATACTTTCAGCACTGACAATTGGTGCTGCTGCATCGAAGAAAGAGAGTCCGTCACCACAGATTTTGCAAATTGTCTCTGCCAAACCATCACTTGCAAGTGGTCCTGCGCAAATTACAACTCCATCATAATCTGTTGGGATTTCTGTAACTTCTTTTTCGATAATATTTATATTTTTATCATTTCTGATTTTTTCAGTAATAATTCTTGAAAACTCATAACGGTCAACGGCTAGTGCGCCACCTGCTTCCACTTTACATTCATAAGCAGTTTCAACACAAATTGAGCCTAAATATGCCATTTCGTGCTTTAAAAGACCCGCCGCAGAATTAAGTCTTTCTGCTTTCAATGAGTTTGAGCAAACAAGCTCGGCAAGAGTATCTAATTTGTGAGCAGGTGATTTTTTGTGAGGCTTCATTTCAAACAAATCAACAGAAATGTCATTTTTTGAAAGTGCTTTTGCACATTCAACACCCGCAAGACCGCCACCGATTACTGCTACTTTCATTCTTCTTTTGCCTTTCTCTTGCGCTCTGCTTTCTTTTCAAAGCCACAGCCCTCATTGAGACAAGCAACAACGCCACCTTTACGCTTGAAAAGTGATTTTCCACATTGTGGACAAAGGTCGTCTGTTGGTTTATCCCAAGTCATAAAGTTACATTCTGGGTAATTGCCACAACCAAAGAAAGCATAGCCTCTTTTTGTCTTTTTCTCGATAATTTTGCCACCACAAACTGGGCAAGTTGCTTTTGTTTCAACAACTAATGGCTTTGTATTTTTACAATCAGGATATCCTGGACAAGCAAGGAATTTACCAAAACGGCCTGTTTTGATAATCATGTTTCTGCCACATTTGTCACACTTAATATCTGTTTCGTCTTCTTTGAGTTTGATTTTCTGACCTTGCATTTCTGCTTTTGCTTTATCAACAGTTGCAATAAAGTCATCATAGAACTCGTGAAGCATTTTAATATAGTCAGTTTCACCGCTTTCAACTGTATCAAGTTGAGTTTCCATGCCAGCAGTAAATTTAACATTAACGATTTTAGGGAATTTTGCTTTGAGAAGGTCTGTAATTGCTTCACCCAACTCTGTTGATTTGAGTTGCTTCTGCTCACGGATTACATATTCTCTCTGTGTGATTGTTGAAATAATTGTTGCATAAGTTGAAGGACGACCAACACCTGTTTCTTCAAGGGCTTTGATAAGAGATGCTTCTGTATATCTTGCAGGTGGCTGTGTGAAATGTTGATTACCAACAAGTTCTTTAACCTTGATTGCGTCGCCTTCACTAATTTTGGGAAGTTTGCCTTCTTCTGCTTCATCTTCGTCTGTGCCTGTCTCATAAAGACAAGTGTAACCGTCAAAACGAACTGAATATCCGCTTGCAGCGAATGTTATAAACTTACCCTGTGCTTTATCACTTGAGTTTGCACCCTGAATTTCTGCTTTAACTGTGTCTTGAACACAGTTTGCCATAAGAGATGCCATAAAGCGTTTCCAAATAAGGCTATAAAGTTTATATTGCTCTGCGCTAAGACTTGATTTTACTCTTTCAGGAGTCAAATCCATCATTGTTGGACGAATTGCTTCGTGACCATCTTGTGCATTTGCTTTTGTTTTATAATATCTTGGTTTTTCAGGAAGATAATCTGCACCAAAAGTGTTTCTGATATAGTCATTACCCGCTGCTCTTGCTTCTTCTGAAATACGAAGAGAGTCAGTTCTCATATAAGTGATAAGACCCACAGAGCCAACACCTTGAATTTCGATACCTTCATAAAGCTCTTGCGCAACTTTCATTGTGCGACGAGCTTGGAAGTTGAGTTTGCGAGATGCTTCCTGTTGCATTGTTGAAGTTGTGAATGGAGGTGCAGGCTGACGATTGCGAACACCTTTTTTAACTGATGTTGCAACGAATTCTGCATCTTCAAGACGAGCAAGATACATATCACTCTGCTCTTTGTTTGTAATCTTAACTTTGCCTGTTTCGTCACCTAAAAATTGTGCTTTGAAAGCCTTTTTTGATGATGGAGCAAGCATTTTAGCATCAAGAGTCCAATATTCTTCTGGATTAAATGCTCTGATTTCATTTTCACGGTCAACAACAAGGCGCACAGCAACAGACTGAACACGACCAGCTGACAATCCACGACGAATTTTCTGTGAAATGAATGGACTAAGTGTGTAACCAACAAGTCTGTCAAGAATTCGACGGGCCTGTTGTGCATTAACTAAATCCAAATCGATTTTTTCAGGTTTTTCAATACCCTTGATAACGCTGTTTTTATTAATTTCATTGAATTTTACACGGTTATTTTCGTTAAGGTCAAGACCCAAGAGTGTTGCCAAGTGCCAAGAAATTGCTTCTCCCTCACGGTCAGGGTCGGCTGCAAGAATAACTGCTTCAGAATTATCTGCAAGTTCTTTTAACTCTTTAACAAGCTTTTCTTTACCTTTGATTACTGCATATTTTGGTGCAAAATCATTTTTAACATCAACGCTGAGTTTTGCTGCTGGCAAATCGCGAACATGTCCCTTTGAAGAAACTACAGTATAGTCCTTGCCGAGATATTTTTGAATACTTTTTGCCTTTGATGGAGACTCAACGATTACAAGTTTTGACATATATCATCATCCTAAAATGTTTAGTTTTTTAATTTATTTTATAACGCCTACCGCTGATTTGAGTGATAAGCCCATAAATTTCAAGTTCGGTGAGAGCCGAGAGTGTTGCTTCAGTTGTGAAATTACAGATATTTGTAATCTCATCAACATGTATTGGCTCGTTTCCTATGAGTTCATACACCTTTAAAGCGTTTGGCGTGAGATAAGATGGTGGTGCTTTTTTAATTGTCACCTTTTCTTCTTTCACCTTTTTCTCTTTTGGCTCTTCTTTTTTGACTTCTTCTTTGACTTTGTCTGACAAGAGATATTCTTGCGCTCTTCTCATAATTTCATCATCGGGAAGTCTTGTTTCATTATTCAGTTTATCAAAGAAACGATAGCAATATTCTTCCAACACATCATTGAGCGAAAAAACAGGCGTTGCACCGTTTCTGATAAGATTATTTGTGCCTAAAAATGACGAGCTTACCAAGTCACCGGGTACTGCGAACACATCTCTACCTTGCTCAGCAGCAAGTCTTGCAGTTATAAGTGAACCACTTTTCTCGCCTGCTTCAACAACAACCGTACCAAGAGTTAATCCTGATATAATTCGATTTCTTAAAGGGAATGTTGTTTTGCTTGCAGGTGTCATTGGTGGGAATTCTGTAATCACTGCGCCATTGTTTGCGATTTTGTCGCGAAGTGGTTGGTTTTCCATAAGATATTTCGTACCCAATCCACAACCAAGCACACAGATAGTCTTGCCATTTTCATCAAGTGCACCTTGATGAGCAGCACTGTCAATTCCCAACGCACCACCCGAAACAATGGTAAATCCAAGACTTGCCATTGCAGATGACAAAGCTCTTGCCACGGCTCTGCCATAGTCAGATGCCATTCTCGCGCCCACAACTGAAACGGACATTTCATTTGCCAACATGGTTTCGTCACCCTGAACATAGAGCACCAAGGGCAAATCCTGCAAGTGCAACAAATTTGGTGGATAATATTCACTTGATGGGGTGATTATCTTCCAACCATTTTCTTTTGAAACTCTTAAAATCTCCTCCGCTTTTTCGATGGGGAAGCTTTTAAGTTTTTCAACTCTCTTTTTGTTAAGCACATTGAGTGAAAAAATCTCATTGAATGTTGAACCATAAATCTCATAAGGATTCCACTCAAAATATGTGACTAAATCCAAGCAGGATGCTCCTGCACCAAGCCCTAAAGATAGCCACACCCAATATAAATCGTAGTTCATTTTACCAATTCCCACATAGTTATTGATGCAGCTGCTGCGGCGTTGAGTGATTCTGCTCTGCCTGCCATCCTTATTGTGATTTTTTCATCACACAAGTCAATATTTTCTTGTGATACGCCATTGCCCTCGTTACCAATTATGCAAAATGCACCCTTTGAAAAATCAACTTTTGTAATATCTTTTGCATCTCTGTCAGGGACAGTTGCAAAAGAGTTTATTCCCACTTTTTTGCATTTTTTCATTTCGTCTGCAAGGCTTTCACAAACTTTTACAGGCAAACGGATAAGCGCACCCATTGATGCTCTTAAAGCCTTTGGATTATAAATATCGCAACCACCAAAAATTATCATTCCATCAATGCCAAAAGCCTCGGCCGTGCGCGAAATTGCACCCAAGTTGTCGGGATTTTGAACAGTATCAAGCGCAATATATTTTTTGCCACTCTCATACTCAAAGTCGTTTGTGCACATTTTTGCAACACAAACAACACCCTGTGGTGTAACTGTATCGCTGATTGCTTTCAACACATCGTTTGACACAAGATAAAAATTATCGCAATTTTCTTTTACAAGAGCAATGTCTTCGCTGTATTTTTCCATACAAATTTCTGTGCAGAAGGCACTTGCGATTTTGCAACCACTCTTTATGGCATCACAACAAAGACGGACACCTTCAAGCACGAAAAGTCCGCTATTTTTTCGCTCTTTTGATGATGTTAAGAGAGCCTTGGTTTCTTTAATTTTCGGGTTATTTTTAGCAGTTATTACAATATTCATCATATTTCAAAAAACGCAAAAACCACGCGCGAGGGAAATCCTCATGCGTGGTTAATTTTCTTATTTAAGAGCTTCTTTAGCTTTTTCTGTGAGAGCTGTGAAAGCTGCTGGGTCAGCGATAGCAATCTCTGAAAGCATCTTTCTGTTAAGGTCAATACCAGCTTTTTTAAGACCATTGATGAATGATGAGTAGTTCATACCATTCATTTTGCAAGCAGCTGAAATTCTTGTAATCCAGAGCTTTCTGAAATCACGTTTCTTCTGCTTTCTGCCGATATATGCATAGTTGCCGCTCTTCATAACAGCCTGTTTAGCTGTTCTGAAAAG
>JAZOPS010000041.1:0-32336 GCA_045655645.1 Candidatus Fimenecus sp. | reverse complement strand
CAACCAGACAATTAAGGCTATCACAGAAGCTGAAGCTTACAATGGTCCATCAATCATTATCGCTTATGCTCCTTGTGAAATGCACTCAATCAAGGGTGGTATGGTTAACTGCCAGGCTGAAATGAAGAAGGCTGTTGACTGCGGTTACTGGAACATGTTCCGTTACAACCCAGCTCTCAAGGCACAGGGCAAGAATCCATTCACAATTGATAGCAAAGAAGCTAAGACAAGCTACCGTGACTTCCTTATGAACGAAGCACGTTACTCATCACTTTCTCGTGCATTCCCAGAAAGAGCAGAAGCTCTCTTCGCAAAAGCTGAGGAAACAGCAAAAGAAAGATATGAACACCTTACTCGTCTTCAGGCTCTCTATGCTCCAAAAGAAGACTAATTAAAAGTTTTCATACAACATAAAAATAGGACCTCACTCGAAAGAGTGGGGTCCTTAATTTTTTTGTTTAATTATTTTTTAATTACTGATATGTAAATATGTGCCGGGATGAGAAGAAAGACTATCCAAGCGATATTCCATAGTGAGAACAACATTCCCAACAACACATAAATTGATGCCGTTGCCAATATGGTTGAAACTGTTGTCATTACAATTCTAGCAACGCGTTTTGACATGGTTTTTGATGCAGAATAAAGTGCAAATGATAACACTAATGTGAACAATACCCATGCTGTCCCCCACCATTTGCCACCGATAACAATGCCACCACCTGCATAGATTGCAACCGCAACAAGCAATAATATTGGTGAAAGTTTCAAGAGCTTATTTTCTTTTTTCTCTGTCACTTTTTCGGTCTTTTCTGCTTTAACCGGCTCATTACCCAAAAGCTCGTCAAGGCTCATTCCATAAAGGTCAGCAAGAGCTATGAGATTATCTGTATCAGGTGAAGCCTCTGCTCTCTCCCATTTTGAGATTGACTGACGGCTGAGTCCCAATTTTTCTGCTAGTGCTTCTTGGGATAGTTTATTCTCTTTTCTGAGAGATACAAGTCGGTCTGCAAGTTTAATATTCATTAAGCCGCACCCCCTGTTAATCTATCTTTATTTTCATTCCAGAATTTTGAATGTTCATCATAAGTTTCAGAATATTTTGCTTCATAAGGTGGGACTGTGCCAATAATGAAATAGAGATAATTTGTGTCGGCAGGGTTAAGTGCCGCGTTAATTGACGCCATTCCCGGACTACAAATTGGACCTGCCATAAGACCATCACAACGATAAGTATTATAATAGTATTTGAAATGGTCAATTTTGTCAGGATAAATATATTCAATTACACCCGTACAATATTTAACTGTTGGGTCGCATTGAAATCTCATTTTTTCATCAAGTCGGTTATGTAAAACTGACGAAATCATTGGTCTGTGTTCAGGCAAAAATGCTTCTTTTTCGATAAGTGATGCTAAAGTGAGCAACTGGTGAAGATTGAATTCGCTATTTCGCACACTCAGCATGAAATTTTCATCAAAGGTCTGCTTTGTGCCATCAAGGAATAGTTTTATTATATCTTTTGCTGTTGAATTCTCGGGGATATCATAAGTAAGTGGAAAGAAATAGCCTTCAAGATAGAAACACACATTTTGAGCATTCTGCAAGTCATTTAAAAATGGATACTGGGTTAAATCAAGCCAATCTTTATAACTTTGGCAAGCATCAATAAATTCTTTTGATGTGCAAAGCCCCTTTTCTTCTAAAATCCAAGAAATCTTAACAAGAGTATACCCTTCAGGAATTGTCACTTTTACTGTTGGGATTTGTGTTGTGCTTTCTGTTGTTGATTCGTCAATATAACTACTTGACGGCTCATCTTTCACAGAATTTTGTGTTGGAATTGTGCTTGGGTCTTCAACATTCTCATCACCTTTGCAAGCTGAAAATGAGAATACAAAAGAAAACACCAGCAATAGTGCAATAATTCTTTTAGTCATAATTAGTCCTTTAATTTAAAATATATACTATTATAATACAATAAAAACCATAAAAAAACAAGACGGGAAGTGAAACCAGTTTCACCCTCTGTCTTGTCTTTTTATAACTTTTACATAATAGATTAAAAGCAATGGAATATCTGCACATATCCACGCCATTGGGGATGCAAGGCAAACGCCAAAAAATCCGAATAATTTTGACAAAATCAACGCTGCAACAACGCGCCCAACAAGTTCAGACACACCCGCAATCATTGAAACGTAAGTTTTGCCGATACCTTGCAAAGTGTTTCTGAAAACGAACAGCACCGCAAGTGCAAAATAGAAAATTGCAATGACTTTTAAATAAGTATGCGCCGCATTTATTGTTTCTGTATTTGCATTCTCAACGAAAATCTGTGCAATTTTGCCACCGAAGAAATACAGAATTGTCGACATCACAACTGACATTCCACCCGCAAAAAGAATTGCACTTTTTGCGCCTTGACGGACTCTGTCCATTCTGCCTGCACCAAAGTTTTGTCCCGAAAAAGTTGCACAAGCCACACCCGTCGCAGAAAGTGGAATATTCGCTAATAATTCAGGCTTATTTGCAATGGTAAACCCTGCCATGACGCTTGGTCCATAGGTATTAATTGTGCTTTGAAGCACCATTGAGCCGATTCCTGTTATTGAAAACTGCAAGGACATTGGAACACCCATTTTAAGCATTAATATAGCAGTTTCTTTTTTAATTTTAAAGTCTTCGAATGTAATATTAAGCATTTCTTTTCTGCTTCTTATATATATCACACAAAGAATACAAGAAACAAGTTGTGAAAGCACAGTTGAAACCGCAGCACCGTCAACGCCCATACCCAAAACTGCAATAGTAAAGTAATTTAAAAACACATTTAAAACTGCTGTTACGGTTAAAAATTTTAATGGAGCTTTGCTATCACCCAACGCACGAAGAATACTCGCCATTACATTATATAATGTGGTAAAAATTGCACCCGCATAAATAATGCTCACATAAAGTCTTGCATCAGCAAAAATTTCGTCAGGTGTACCGAGTAAAGTCAAAATCGGCTTGACTAAAAATAATGACAATGACATTATCGTAAAACTGATTATTATAGTCAAAGAAATTGCATTGCCGGCATAATGGTTAGTGCGTTTTTTGTCCCCTGCGCCAAAGCTTTGTGCAATTGGAATTGCAAAACCACCCGTCACACCCATGGCAAGTCCCATCAAAAGACTACTCATAGGCCCTACTGAGCCAACTGCTGCAAGTGCATTTGCAGAGATATATCGACCAACAATATAAGTGTCGGCAACATTATATCCCTGTTGAATAAGCCCTGAAAGCATTATTGGAATTGCAAATATTAAGATGTTCTTCAACGGATTACCCGTTGTCATATTAAAAGAATTATCTTTTATTTTCATATTGATTTCTAGTGCAAATCGGAGAGTACTAAAAAGCACTCCCCGATTTTTAATGTTTATAGATTAATATTTCTTTCTTGCCACATAAGATGTGTGAAGAATTTCATGAGCCTTGTGGCTACCTGGTTTGCCAAGATACTCTGTATAGAGTGTCTTAACTGCTTCGTTTTCGTGTGACTTTCTTACTGCGTTGTTTCTGTCAGCTGTATAAAGAGCTTCTGCACGACGAGCTTTAAGGTCAACGAAGTTACGAACAACAGCGTGCTGAATTGGCTGGCCACCACCGTTGATACAACCACCTGGGCAACCCATAATCTCGATGAAGAGATATTCGCTTGTACCATTCTTAATCTGGTCCATAAGAACTTTTGCGTTCTTTGTGCCTGATGCTACTGCAACCTTAATCTTCTTGCCTGCAACATCATATTCAGCTTCTTTAACGCCTTCCATACCACGAACTGCTGTGAAGTCAACATCTTCAAGTGTTTCACCTGTGAGTTTTTCAACTGCTGTACGAAGAGCAGCTTCCATAACACCACCTGTTGCACCGAAAATTGTTGATGCACCTGTGCTTTCTCCGAATGGATTATCGAACTGTTCATCAGGAAGATGTGGGAAGAAGATACCTGCTGTTTCAATCATACGAGCAAGTTCCCTTGTTGTAAGAGAAACGTCAACGTCAGGATAACCTGATGCATTCTGGTCGTCACGCTTTGTTTCGAATTTCTTTGCTGTACATGGCATAATACCAACAACAAACATATTCTTAGGGTCGATGCCCATTTTCTCTGCATAATATGTCTTCATAACTGCACCAAACATCTGTTGTGGTGATTTGCAGCTTGAAAGATGACCGATTTGGTCTGGATAATAGTGCTCACAGTATTTAATCCAACCTGGTGAGCAAGATGTAATCATTGGAAGAGTGCCACCATTTTGAACTCTGTCAAGAAGTTCGTTTGCTTCTTCCATAATTGTAAGGTCAGCAGCAAAGTCTGTATCGAATACTTTATCGAAACCAAGACGACGAAGTGCTGCAACCATTTTGCCTTCAACATTTGTACCGATTGACATACCAAATGCTTCACCGAGTGTTGCACGGATTGAAGGAGCTGTTTGAACAATAACGAACTTTTCAGGGTCATTGATTGCTGCGAAAACTTCAGCTGTGTTGTCTTTTTCAACGATTGCACCTGTTGGGCAGTTAACAATACACTGACCGCAAGAGATACATGAAACATCTGCAAGGTCTTTATCGAATGCAGAGCTTACATGAGTATCAAAGCCACGAGCATTAGCACCAATTACTGAAATGCCCTGCTGGTCACAAGCTGCGATACAACGACGGCAAACGATACATTTGTTGTTATCTCTAACCATGTGTGCTGCTGAGTCGTCAAAGCTATATTTGATGATTTCACCATCAAATCTGCCTTCATCTTCAACACCGAATTCCTTGCAAAGCTTTTGAAGTTCGCAAGTTCCACTGCGTACGCATGAAAGACATTTTCTGTCGTGAGTTGAAAGGATAAGTTCAAGAGTCATTTTTCTTGAATGTCTTACTCTTTCTGTGTTTGTATAAATTTCCATTCCCTCTGCAACTGGGAATACGCAAGCAGTAACAAGACTTCTTGCACCCTTAACTTCTACCATACAGATACGGCAAGCACCGATTTCGTTGATGTCTTTAAGGTAGCAAAGTGTTGGGATTTCTATACCTGCATAACGAGCAGCTTCAAGGATTGTGCTACCCTTTGGTACAGAATATGATTTGTCGTTAATTTTAATGTTTACCATAATTTAGCACTCTCCTTACTTTTTAATAATTGCGCCGAACTTACAAGAATCGATACAAACGCCGCACTTGATACATTTATTTGTGTCAATTGTGTGTGGGTTCTTAACTGTACCGCTGATAGCACCAACTGGGCACTTTCTTGAACAGAGTGTACAACCCTTACAAGCGTCAGCAACGATTTCATATTTAACAAGTTTCTTACAAACACCTGCTGGGCAAGTTTTATCAACAATGTGAGCAATATATTCTTCACGGAAGAATTTAAGTGTTGCAAGAACAGGGTTTGGAGCAGTTTGTCCAAGACCGCAAAGTGAGTTTTCTTTGATGTAATAGCAAAGTTCTTCAAGTTTATCAAGGTCTTCAAGAGTTGCTTTACCATCTGTAATCTTTTCAAGCATTTCACGAAGTCTCTTTGTACCTACACGGCAAGGTGTACATTTACCGCAAGATTCATCAACTGTGAAGTCAAGGAAGAACTTAGCGATGTCAACCATACAGTTGTCTTCGTCCATAACGATAAGTCCGCCTGAACCCATCATACAGCCGATTGCTGTAAGGTTATCATAGTCAATTGGTGTGTCCATAAGAGAAGCTGGGATACAACCACCTGAAGGACCACCTGTCTGAGCAGCCTTGAATTTCTTACCATTTGGAATACCGCCACCGATTTCGTCGATAACTTCGCGAAGTGTTGTACCCATTGGAACTTCAACAAGACCTGTGTTATTGATTTTACCACCAAGAGCAAATACCTTTGTACCCTTTGATTTTTCTGTACCCATTGATGCGAACCAATCAGCACCCTTAAGGATAATCTGTGGGATATTTGCAAATGTTTCAACGTTGTTTTCTGTTGTTGGTTTGCCGAAGAGACCTTTAACTGCTGGGTATGGTGGACGAGGTCTTGGCTCACCACGGTTACCTTCGATTGATGTCATAAGAGCTGTTTCTTCACCACAAACGAAAGCACCAGCACCAAGACGGATGTGAAGGTCAAAGTTGAAACCTGAATCGAAAATATTTTTACCTAAAAGGCCATATTCTTTAGCTTGGTCGATAGCAATCTGAAGTCTGTTAACTGCGATTGGGTATTCAGCACGAACATAAACATAACCTTCTGTTGCGCCTGTTGCATAACCACAAATAGCCATTGCTTCAATAATGCAATGTGGGTCGCCTTCAAGAACTGAACGGTCCATGAATGCACCTGGGTCACCTTCGTCAGCATTACATACAACATATTTCTGGTCAGCAGCATTAGCAGCTGTGAAGCTCCATTTAAGACCTGTTGGGAATCCGCCGCCGCCACGGCCACGAAGTCCTGAATCTTTAACAATCTGAACAACCTGTTCAGGTGTATATTCAGTAAGACACTTAGCGAGAGCCTGATAGCCGTCATAAGCTATGTATTCATCAATATTTTCTGGGTCAATGACACCGCAGTTACGAAGAGCAACACGCTCTTGCTTTGCATAGAATTTTGTGTCATTAAGAGATTTGATTTCGTCTGCTGTTACTGTTTCATCATAGAGAAGACGAGTAACAATTCTACCTTTGAGAAGGTGTTCTTCAACGATTTCAGGGATATCTTCAACCTTAACCTGTGAATAGAAACTTCCTTCTGGGTAAACAATCATAATTGGACCAAGAGCACAAAGACCAAAACAACCTGTTCTGATAACTTTGATTTCTTCACTGAGTCCCTTTTCAGCAATCTGAGTTTCAAGAGCCTCAATGATTGCTTGGCTGTTTGAAGAGGTACAACCGGTACCGCCGCAAACAAGTACGTGTGAACGATACATTATGTTTCCTCCTTATTTAACTGTGTATTCAACAACAGGATTGCCGTTAACGATATGGTCGTTAACTACCTTTGCTACTTTATCAGCTGTCATTTTAACATAAGTTACTTTTTCTTTGCCTGGTTGGATTACTTCAACGATTGGCTCATATTGGCACATACCGATACAACCTGTCTGTGAAACTGTAACCCCTTTAAGATTTCTTTTTGCAACTTCATCAACAAATGCGTTAAGAACTGGACGAGCACCTGCTGCGATACCGCAAGTAGCCATACCAACAACTACTCTGATTGCGTCGTCGCCTGTGTCTTCACGAACTGTCATCTTTTGCATTGTTGCTTCTTTAATTGCCATAAGTTCTGCAAGAGTTTTCATTTATAGAGCACCTCCGTGTTTTCTTTAATAAATTCAAGTATCCACTGTGAAACTTCATAAGTATCAAGTGGAACATCACCCAAAATTGCTTTAAGTTCGCGGGTATCACAAACGAATTCTTTATCATTAACTTTGTGTTTATAAACAAAGTCACGGTCAGTATTCATTGTGATTAACATCTGTATTGTTGATGCCACATCACCAAGGGGTGTGAAATCAATACTATCCGTCTTAAAAAATGCACGAGTCTGAGTGCCAACACCCAACTCCGATTTAATTTCAAGACTGCCTCCCGTCTGCTCTGCTGCCATTTTAAAAAGTGGAATACCCATACCAACTTTTCGAGTTGTTCTTGTTGTAAAGAACGGGTCGATTACACTTTTTACTTGTTCCTCACTCATACCTTTGCCGTTGTCATAAATACCAATGAGCAAAGTATGCTCCAAAGTATTCTCCAAAACTTCAATTGTTATAAGTGACGCATTAGCAGTTATTGAATTCTGGGCAATATCTAAAATATTTAGAGATAGTTCTCTCATTATGCCATATATTTTTCAAGAATACCTGGGATATCGTCGCCTGTGAGCTTACCGTAAACTTCGTCGTTAACTGTAAGAACAGGAGCAAGTCCGCAAGCACCGATACAACGACAAGCTTCAAGAGAGAATTTGCCGTCAGCAGTACATTCATCAGGACCGATGCCAAGTTTTTCTGAAATTCTGTCAACAAGGTCTTGTGCACCCTTAACATAACAAGCTGTACCAAGACAAACTGAAATGTTGTATTCACCCTTTGGTGAAAGTGAGAACTGTGCATAGAAGGTTGATACGCCATAAACTTTTTCAAGCGGAACATCCATACCCTCTGCAATCATTACCTGAACCTCATAAGGAAGATATCCGTAAATACCTTGTGCTTCTTGCATTACATGCATGAGCATACTTTTATCGTCCTTATTTGCTTCAATAACAGCTTTAAGCTGTGCTTCTTGTTCAGCTGTTCCCTTAAATGGAAGTGAACTGATTTTTTTGAGCATTTTAGGTTTCCTCCTTTTAAAATAACGGTAATTTTCATTACCACTTTGGATACTTTTTAGCGACGAAAATAGTCGCAAACACACATATAAACTCATTATAAAGTGTATGTTAAAATTATAACAGACTACGCCAAAAATGTCTATTATTTTTTTTGTTTTTTTACATATTTATTAGTATTATTATTTTTTATTATAATATAAGGGCATTTTTTTGTAATTATTGACAAACAACTAACAATGTTTTTATTATGTCGGTAGCATCTTCAAGGGAATTTATGGAAACTGCTGATACTGATAGTGCAAATTCACCATCTTCACCCGAATTTATTACAGAAATTCCATTGTCATAAAGAACTTTATAAATGTGTTCATTTGAGAGTCCTAAATCAAAAACACAACGCACATAAAGTGGTGAATCCGACTTTAAAATTCTCACTTTATCACCGAGTTTCTGCAAGAGTAAATCACCCAGCATTTTTGATTTTTGTACATATAATTTTCTTGATTTTCGAATTTGCGAATTAAGATGACCATCACGAATATAACTGCAAAGTGCTATTTGGTCAACCTTGCCAACTGTCTGATTATAAAGTTTACTTTTCTGCTTATATTCGTCTAAAAAGTTATCGGGCAAAATCATGAAACTTATTCGAATTGATGGTAACAATAGCTTTGAAAATGTGCCTAAATACACAACATTTTCTCCACCGTCAAGGCCTTGTAAAGATGGTGTTGGACGATTAAAATAACGAAACTCACTACCATAGTCATCTTCGATTATGATTTTATTGTTTTCTCTTGCATATTCCACAAGTGAAAATCTTTCTTGCACGCTCATTGTGTCCCCTGTTTTGCTTGAATATGACGGAGAAACATAGAGAATATTGCTCTTTTCTTTTGACGAAATTTTGTAACCATAATCTTTAAAAATTGCCATGCCCTGTTTATAATTCTCATCATCAAAACATACTGTTTTTCGACTTTTAAGCAAAGGACAAAGAATATTCAAAAGTGCTTGCACACCTGCTCCGATTACTATATTTTCTTCATTGCAGACACAATTTCGGCTCTCTTGAACATATTTTGCAATCTCACGACGAAGTTCTATTTCACCCTGTGGTTCACCATAAAAAAGCAATTCTTCAGTCTGTCTAAGAGCACTTTTCACATAACGACGCCAGATGTCCATATTAAAACTTTCACTGTCAACACCCGACGATGAAAAATCATAAATTATCTTCTTTTCATTGTCTTTTTTCGTCTCTTTTGGGGTTGTTGTTTTAGAACTTATCCCCCTTTTTGACACATAATATCCACTTTGACTTTTTGGCATTATGTAGCCATCATCGCAAAGGCACATAAACGCAGATTCAACCGTTGTTTTGCTTACATTTCTCTCTTCTGCACAACGACGAATCGACGGCAATTTTACTCCTTCTGTCAACTTGCCATCTTCGATTAAATTTTTATAATAATCATAAATCTGCATATATAATTTTTCGTTTTTAGCCATAAACTGTCACCTTAAAAATTCTAAAATTTGTATATTTTATTAAAGACACTTTTAGTATATTATATACTCATAATCCACACAAATCAAGGGGTGAAAATAATGAAAAGAATAGCAGTTATCAACGATCTTTCAGGGTTTGGAAAATGCTCACTTTCTGTGGCGCTTCCAATTCTCTCTGCTATGGGGCTTGAGTGCAACCCAATACCAACTGCGATTCTTTCAAATCAGACAGGTTACCACGATTTTTATTCTGTTGATTTCACCGAACATTTAACCCCTTTTATTGATGTTTGGAAAAAGCAAAACGTGCAATTTGATGCCATTTTAACAGGCTATCTTGCAAGTGAAAAACAGGTTGATATTATCATGGATTTTATTGACCATTTCGGTAAAAATTCATTAGTTTTTGTTGACCCTGTTATGGCAGACGACGGTGTGCTTTACGATACTTATGACGATAAGCTTTGCGAAAAGGTAAAAACGCTTACCAAAAAGGCAAATATTATCACACCAAATCTTACGGAATTATGTATTCTCTGTGGTGCAGATTACAACGAAATCAGTAAAGAAGAAAACTATGATAAAATCCCGACTCTTGCTCATTCTCTTTTAAGTGATACTACAAAAGCTGTAATAGTTACAGGAATAAAGCGACAAGATAAAATTATAAATATCTTTGTAGAAAAAGACCAGATAGGAACAATAAAAAGTAAGCTTCTCAACGGCAGTTATTCAGGTACAGGTGACATTTTTTCAAGTGTTGTTTGTGGTGGAATTTCAAAGGGTATGGATATTTTTGATTCAGTCACCCTTGCCACAGATTTCATTTATAGTTCAATAAAAAACACCCCGACTACACTCGATTATGAGCCACAGGGTGTGAATTTTCAGACATCTTTGGAGATGCTTATAAATGCGAAATAAAAAATCCCTTTTAAGAACTACAAACACTGCGATTTTCACTGCTATTATTCTACTCTCAACAATGCTTATTAAATTTTCAACAGGGCTTGGCGAAGGATACATTCATTTCGGCGATTGCTTTATTTATCTGTCGGCTTGTATTTTGCCTTTCCCCTATTGTCTTGTTGCGGGGGCATTGGGTGGTGCTTTGGCAGATGTTTTAGGTGGCTACGCCGTATGGGCAATTCCAACAGCAATTATAAAAATCTTGATTGCATTACCCTTTATGTTTGCTTGCAGAAAAAACAAAACGCCAAAAACGCTTAACATAAAAGTTGCATTGATGACTATTATTTCAGGAGCAATTTCAATTTTAGGGTATTTTATTGCAGAGTGTGTTTTGTATTCAGTTGCATCTGCAACACTCTCAATAATCGGCAACACAATTCAAGCCGTTGCCAGCGGAATTCTCTTTATAATTATCGCAGGTGCACTTGATAAAATGAATTTTAAATCTCGATTTTTTAAAGGAGTTTGAATATGACTGATATTGTTTATACTTATGGAAATCAGGCTTACTTAAATATTACAAATGCTTGCCCATGCAGATGCACTTTTTGTATCCGCAACAACGGTGATAGCGTTGGTGAAGCTACAACTTTATGGTTTGACCATAATCCAACTATTGACGAAATCAAAACTGAAATTGATAAATTCGATTTCTCAAAATACAACAATTCAATTATCATTTGTGGTTATGGTGAGCCAACATGTGCACTCGATAATATGCTTGAAGCTTGTAAATATTTGAAGAGCAAAAATATAAATATTCGTCTTAACACAAACGGACTTTCAGACCTTATTAACAAGCGCGAAACTGCAAAGGAAATCTGCGCAGTTATTGATTCAGTTTCAATTAGCCTTAACGCGCCAACCGCAGAAAAATATGACGCTGTTACAAGAGCGAGTTTCGGTGAAAAAGCATTTGACGCAATGTTAAAATTTGCAAAAGAATGTAAGGAATATGGAATACCAACAAAGCTCACAGTTGTTGATGTAATCAGTAAAGAAGACATTGAAGATTGCAAAAAACTCTGTGAAGAAATTGCTATTCCATTAAGAGTTAGAGAATATACAGCAAAATAATTTAATAAACATATAGAAAAATCCCCCGAGTTCATACTCAGGGGATTTTCTTTTAGGTGTGAAAGGAGTTTCAAAATGAAAACATTCGTTAAAATCTATTATGCTACTGTTGAGTTTGTGCGTGGTGTACGATTCTGTGAGCTATAAACTCTTAAGTGTTCGCCACGAGCCACTGCTTTTTTGTGATTATGAATTCTGATTGCACGGCGGATGTGACCAAGCACAATTCTTCTGACTGCTTGTTCAAATGCGATAACTTTATCTTCGTGCATAAAGCCATAAATCAAAAGTCCTGCTACTAAAAGTTCTATTAAAGTTGTGATTGCAAATGTTGTTGACATAAAATCTACCTCCGATTTCTTTTGTTCCTACCGAACAAACTTGAACAAATGTTCTTTACAAGTCATATTATAGACTAATTTTTTCAAATGTCAATACAAATGTTCGTGAAATTTTATATTTTGTGTCCGTATTTTCGGACACTTTATTGATTCTTTTTCCAATTGTTTCTAATTGTAAGCCTATGCTAACACAATATATTGTGTTTGTCAATATATTTTTACACAAAATATATGAATTTTAAGTATTTTTGCAATATTTTCAATAAAAAACTATAAATTTCGTTCATTTGTTCGATAAAAATAATAAAAAATATTTGTTTACCTATTTATTATTTTACAAAAATAGTGTAGAATAGTAAGGATAATGGGAATTTATATTTAATTGTATATAAATAGAGGTAAAAATTATGTTTGTTGATATTGCTAAAATCAAAATAAAAGCTGGTGACGGTGGTAACGGTGCCGTTGCTTTTCACCGCGAAAAATACATCAACGCAGGTGGTCCTGATGGTGGTGATGGTGGCAAAGGTGGCAACATTGTTTTCAAGGTTGACGACAATCTCTCTACCCTTGCGGATTTCCGTTACAAGAGAAAATACAAGGCAGAAGCAGGTGCTAATGGTAGCGGTGGCAAACGCAGTGGCAAAAAAGGACAAGATTTAATTATCAAAGTTCCACGTGGTACTATCATTCGTGAAACGACAAGTGGCGTTGTTATGGCTGATATGTCAACAGACGATGAATTCATTGGTGCTAAAGGTGGCCGTGGTGGTTGGGGCAACTCACACTTTGCTACATCAACCCGACAGACTCCTAAATTTGCTAAAAATGGTGCTCCCGGTGAAGAATGGGAAGTAAGTCTTGAACTTAAACTCATTGCCGATGTTGGACTTTTAGGTTTTCCAAATGTAGGTAAATCTTCACTCATCTCAGTAGTAAGTCAAGCAAAGCCAATTGTTGACGACTATCATTTCACAACAATTATCCCTGTTTTGGGTGTTGTTTCAATGGGACCTGAAAAGAGTTTTGTTATGGCAGATATACCAGGTCTTATTGAGGGTGCAGCAGAAGGCATTGGTCTTGGTCATGAATTCTTACGCCATGTTGAGCGTTGTAGAATGCTTGTTCATGTTGTTGACGTTGCAGGTAGTGAAGGTAGAAATCCAATTGAAGATTTTGAAGCTATCAATGCTGAACTCGAAAAATTTAACCCTGAACTTGCAAAATGCCCACAAATTGTTGCAGGCAACAAAATCGACCTTGCAACTGACGAGCAGTTAGCAGAATTCCGTGAGTATATTGAAGGCAAGGGTTACGAATACTATGAAATAGTAGCACCTATCAAGCACAACACTCAAGAACTCATAAATGCAGTTGCTCGAAAGCTCGACACTCTCCCACCTGTTAAATATTATGAGAGTGAAGAAATTCCAATGGAAGTTATTGCAAGTAAGAGCAATGACGGATTCACAGTTACTGTGGAAGACGGTGTTTATATTGTTGAAGCTGACTGGATTTATCGAATTCTTTGCAAAACTGACCTTGACGACTATGAATCACTTCAGTATTTCCAGAGAGTTATTCAGGAACGCGGTGTAATTCAGGCACTTATTGACAAGGGTATTACTGAAGGCGATACCGTTAGTATTTATGACCTTGAATTTGATTATGTGCCGTAAGGTGAGAAAAGTCGAACCAAACACGCCATAAATACAGAACTTCAGCGAATTTTCACTTTTTCACCCTTGATTTGCGTCAACAAATTTGCGGTCTCAAAAGCAAAAATTCATCTTAATTTCAAGTATTTACGGTGCAAAGCAGTTTTTGACGAGGAGATTTTTGTCTATTCTAGGCATAAAATCGCAGTCATACTGCCGTATTACAAGATTTTTTAACGAAGAATAGGCGAAAAGAAGCCGGCAAAAACCGTATTTGGTTCGGCTCTTCTCACCTTAAGGATTTTTAACATGAGATTATACGGAAAAGATATTAAAGCGGACACATTGAGTCCTTTGACACTTGCCTTTACGGGTGACGCAGTATTTTCACTTTTTATTCGTGAAATGTTAGTCTGCGACGCTAACCGTCCCGTTGGCGAGTTACATAAACTTTCGGTTCAATCTGTTAAAGCATCGGCACAAGCTCGTGCTATGCGAGAAATTATGCCAATGCTCACAGAAAAAGAGATGGATGTTTTTAAGCGTGGCAGAAATGCTCACACATCACATACTCCAAAGAACCAAAGTGGTTGTGACTATCATTATGCGACGGGTTTTGAGGCGCTCATCGGCTATTTATATTTAAAAGACGAAGAAGAAAGACTTAATCTTTTGCTCAATGAAGTCATCAAGGTTTTCGGAGATGACGCAGGTGAAAATACACCGAAATAAAGTCAAAGAGTTTTTAATCGACACATTTATTTTTGTTATTGGTGGAATTCTCTATTCAATTGCAATTAACTGTTTTCTATCAAAAAACAATATCCTAAATGGCGGTTTCACGGGAATTGCAACAATTCTCAACTTTTTGTTTGAGTTACCAATTGGTACGGTAATTTTTATTATGAACATTCCCCTTTTCTTGATAGCTTTTAAAAAACTTGGGGTTAGATTTGTTCTTCGCACCGTTTGGGCAACACTAATAAACTCAACTTGTATTGATGTGGGTGTGTTTTTACCCGTTTATCAAAACGATTTGTTGCTTTCTTCCCTTTTTGGTGGTGCTTTGGTGGGACTTGCACTTGGAATAATATTTATTCGTAATGCTACAACTGGTGGCGTTGATATTATTGCAAAACTTATTAAGCTTAAATTTCCACATATTTCAATTGGACGAAGCATTTTAATCTTTGATGTTTTCGTTGTTATTCTCGGTGGGATTATTTACAGAAACTTTGAATCAATGCTTTACGCATCGGTAGTTATTTTCGTTAGTGCTCAAGTGCTTGACTACGTAATTTTTGGTGTCAGTCGTGGCGCTATGATTTTAATTATTTCAGAGCAAAGTGAAAAACTTTGTAATATGATTTTAGGTGACCTTGACCGTGGTGTTACCATTTTAAAGGCACAAGGCGGATATTCGAAGCAAGACAAAGATGTGCTTTTGTGCGCTTGTTTTGATAATCAGACACATAAACTTATTAAAAAAATAAAATCTGCTGATGAAAATGCTTTTTTCATTGTTACACAATCAAAGCAAATTCTCGGCAATGGATTTATCAATAGCTAAAGGAAGCAGAATAATGAAAATCGATAAATTTACATTTAAAGTAGCTCTTCTGCCACTTATTGCTATGCTTATCGGCATTTCAATTTTAGGACTTGGCATTTATGAAACTGCCACATCAAACACAAAGGATTACGCCGAAACTATTGGGTATTTCAATTATTCAACCATCGCCGAAAAAGAGCATTATGACTCACACAAAAATGCGACGGTTGCAACTACATATTATCTGACTTATCAATATGCAGTTGATGGCGAAGTATATTATGTAACTACTGATTCTGCAACCTCCTTTGAGCCATCATTTGGCGAAGAAATTAAAGTGTTATACGACACAGAAAATCCCGAAAAAGCAGTAGTAGGTGGACCTGCAAAACGAAGTAATGGCTTAATACTTTTTGGCATTTTCTTTATTCTCGGCTCACTTCCATTTTTGGTTGTTCTTTTCTCAAAAGGTGATAAAAAGAAGACTCCTAAAGTTGACAAAATGGGAATTCTCATGGGTTCAATTATAGCAATAATGGGTTATGGCTCACTGGCAATTATATGTGGTGGTTTTTCACCTACTGTGATTTTCAATTATATAGATTCTTCATTTGTTCTTCCTATGATTATTCCATTTTTAATGATTTTTGTAGGTGCATTTGCAGTTATTAAAGGTATATTTTTCTATAAAAAACAAGACTAATTTTTCAAGAGGTAATATATGGCTAAGAAAGAAAACATTCGAAATTTTTCAATTATCGCTCACATTGACCATGGTAAGTCTACCCTTGCCGACAGACTTTTGGAACTTACTGAAACAGTTTCAAAGCGTGATATGACAGAGCAGTTACTTGATAATATGGACTTAGAGCGTGAGCGTGGTATCACAATCAAAGCTCATGCCGTTAAACTTGATTACAAGGCAAATGATGGTGAAACTTATGAACTAAACCTTATTGACACTCCTGGTCACGTTGACTTTAACTATGAGGTTTCTCGTTCACTTGCTGCTTGTGAAGGTGCTGTGCTTATTATTGATGCATCTCAGGGTGTTGAGGCGCAGACACTTGCTAATACATATTTAGCACTTGACCACGACCTTGAATTAGTGCCTGTTATCAATAAGATTGACCTTCCTGCTGCCGACCCTGACAGAGTTGCAAACGAAGTTGAAGAAGTAATTGGTCTCCCTTGTGACGAAGCACCTCGTGTTTCTGCAAAAACAGGTCAGAATATCGACCAAGTTCTTGAAAGCATTGTAAATCTCGTTCCCCCACCTGAAAACAATGATGACAAACCGCTTCGTGCACTTGTTTTTGACTCTGTTTATGACAGTTACAAAGGCGTTATCGTTTATGTTCGTGTTATGGACGGCAAAATCAAACCCGGTGACACAATGAGAATGATGGCAACTGGTGCAGAGTTCAATGTTGTTGAAGTTGGATATATGCGACCAAATGCTATGGAACCACAAAAAGAACTCACATCAGGTGAAGTTGGATATATCACAGCATCAATTAAAACTGTTAGTGATGCTCGTGTTGGTGACACAGTTACAACTGCACAAAACCCTGCAAGTGAGGCTCTCGCAGGTTACAGAAAAGTTAACCCAATGGTATTCTGTGGTGTTTACCCTGCTGATGGTGCTGACTATGAAAATCTTCGTGAAGCGTTAGAGAAATTACAACTTAACGACGCTGCACTTTCTTTTGAGCCTGAAACATCAGGTGCTCTCGGCTTCGGTTTCCGTTGTGGTTTCTTAGGTCTTTTGCACCTTGAAATCATTCAGGAAAGACTTGAAAGAGAATATAACCTTGACCTTGTAACAACAATTCCAAGTGTTATTTATAAAGTTCACCTTACAAATGGTGACATAATTGAAATTGACAACCCAAGCAACTATCCTGACCCTGCAGTTATTGATTATTGCGAAGAGCCAACAGTTGAGGCACACATTTATGCTCCACCTGAATATATCGGCGCAATTATGAATCTCTGTCAGGACAGACGCGGTGTTTATGTGAATACTACTCACCTGGCTTCTGACCGTGTTGATTTGCACTATATTTTGCCACTTAACGAAATTATTTATGACTTCTTTGATGTGCTTAAATCTCGCACTCGTGGTTATGCATCATTTGACTATGAAATGAGTGAATATCAGCGTTCAAGCATCATTAAACTTGATGTTCTTCTCAATGGCGATATTATCGACGCACTTTCATTTATGATTCATAGTGAAAAGGCTTATGCAAAGGCTCGTCGAATTGCAGAAAAACTTAAGGACAATATTCCACGCCAGATGTTTGAAATTCCAATTCAGATGGCTATTGGTGGCAAGGTTATTGCCCGTGAAACCGTTAAGGCTATGCGAAAAGACGTTCTTGCAAAATGCTATGGCGGTGACATCACCCGTAAAAAGAAATTGCTTGAAAAACAGAAAGAAGGTAAAAAGCGCATGCGCCACTTCGGTACTGTTGAAGTGCCACAAGAGGCATTTATGGCTGTGCTTAAACTCGATGATGAATAAAGAAATTTTTGAGAAACTTAAAGAATTAGAAATAGAATACAAACAAGTTGAGCACCCTGCTGCATTCACAATGGAAGAAATCGAGGAATATCACCTTACAGAAAATGGTCATATTCCGAAAAACCTTGTTCTTCGTGATGTTAAAGGTACTCGTAATATGCTTGTTGTTCTTCACGGTGATAAAAGAGCTGATTTGCGACTTATCCGTGACGAAATTGACTCAACAAAATTAAGTTTTTCTTCTGACCAAAGACTCGAAAAATACTTAAAGGTTGAAAAAGGTTCAGTATCCCCTTTTGGTGTTATTTATGACACCGAAAAAGAACTTGAAATCTATTTTGACTCTGATTTAAAGAAAGAAGATATTGTTGGTTGTCACCCAAATGATAACCATGCTACTCTTTTCTTGAAATTTGACGACCTTGTTAAATATGTTAAATCTTGTGGTCATACAATCACTTACATAAAAGTATGAAACAAATAGGACTTTATTTACACATTCCATTTTGCAAATCAAAGTGTCCTTATTGTGATTTTTACTCTTTTTCAGGTAAAGACACAGAAAAAGACCAATATACAAGTGTTTTAAAAGAGAAAGTTTTGTCAAGTGTTTATACTTTACAGGGTAATGGCATCTGTAAAGCTAATACGCTTTACATCGGTGGCGGAACTCCATCGGTTTTAGGGGCAAAAAATCTCCAGAACCTTGTAAATGCGTGTAATTCTGGCTTTTTGACAGACAATGCAGAAATAACAGTTGAGTGTAACCCGCACGGATTAGACGAAGACTTTTTCAAAGTTTTACACGATTGTGGTGTAAACAGAATATCACTTGGTCTTCAATCTGCAGTTGACAACGAAAGACGAATTTTAGGTCGTCTCTCTAACCGAAATCAAGTTGAAAACGCTGTTAAAATGGCACAAAAAGTTGGTTTTTCTAACATCACACTTGATGTTATGTTGGGTATTCCCAATCAGACGGAAAAGAGTTTAAACGAAACTTTAGATTTTTGCATTTCTCTCGGTGTGCCACACGTTAGTGCATATATGCTCAAACTTGAAGAGAATACACATTTTTATAAGAATCAACATAAATATGATTTTCCTGACGATGATTTGACAGCAGATTTATATTTGCAAATGTGCGAATGTTTAGAAAATCAAGGCATAATGCAATATGAGATTTCAAACTTTGCGAAAAAAGGCTTTGAAAGTTGTCATAATTTAAAATATTGGCATTGTGAAGAATATCTCGGTCTTGGACCATCAGCACATTCATTTTTAGACGGCAAAAGATTTTATTTTGATAGATATTTTGAGTCATTTATGAATGGTAATTCCCCTATTCAAGACGGATTGGGTGGAGATTTCACCGAATATGCAATGCTTAATCTTCGTTTGGTTGAAGGGTTAAATGAAGATAAAGTTTTCGAAAGATTTGGACACAATATCCCAAAAGAATTATATGATAATTCAAAGATTTTCATCCAGAATGGGTATATGACAAAGACCGAAAATGGTTTATCATTGACCCGAAAGGGATTTCTTTTATCAAATTCAATCTTGTCTGAAATATTATAATTAAATTTGACATTGTTTTTTACTTATGATAAAATACAAATCTGCATATTGAAGAAAGGAGTGGACGATAATGCCTATTAAAATTGATGACCAATTACCCGCAAGACATAATTTAGAGTTGGAGAATATCTTTGTTATGACAGAGCAAAGAGCTTCTATTCAGGATATTCGTCCGCTTAAAATTATTCTTCTTAACTTAATGCCTACAAAAATTGAGACTGAAACTCAGATTTTGCGTCTTCTAAGTAACTCTCCTTTGCAGGTTGAAGTTGAACTTTTGCAGGTAGCTACCCACGAAAGCAAAAACACAAGCAAAGAGCATTTACTCAAATTCTATAAGACATTTGACGACATCAAAGACCAAAAATTTGACGGTATGATTGTCACAGGTGCTCCTGTTGAGTTGTTACCATTTGAAGAAGTTGACTATTGGGATGAGCTTTGCACAATCTTCGACTGGGCAAAGAGCCATGTTTATTCTTCTTTCCACATCTGTTGGGGTGCTCAAGCAGCACTTTATTATCATTATGGTATTCCTAAATACAGATTACCTGAAAAGATGTTTGGCATTTTCCCACACAAGCCACTTGATATGTATCACCCACTTCTTCGTGGTTTTAGTGACTTGTTCTTCGTGCCACATTCTCGTCACACAGAAACAAAAAAAGAAGATATTGCACTTGTTAAAGACTTGCAGATTCTCTCTTATTCAGAGATTTCAGGTGTTCACCTTGTGGCAGATATGGATTGCAGAAATTTCTATTGCACAGGGCACAGTGAATATGACAGCGACACCCTTGCTCGTGAATATTTCAGGGATTTACATAAGGGATTAGACATTAAAATTCCATATAACTATTTCCCAAATGATGATACACGACTCACCCCACCGCTCACATGGCGTGGCGCAGGTAGTTTGTTGTTCCAGAACTGGCTCAACTATTTTGTGTATCAAAGAACACCTTATGATGTTAATGAGATTAAATAGCAATAAAAAAGACCGAACAGAAATTAATCTGTTCGGTTTGTTTTTTTGTTACAGGCAACAAATCCAACTTAAACTTGAATTATTTTTTCGCAAGGCAATGTGGCCGAGGCGAAGCTGTATCAGGTATACCGCGAGCCAAAAGCCACGAAGTTTTGCGGAAAAAGAATCAAGTTTTGCAATTAGTCTATTACTTTATAGCCTTGTTCCTCAACTGCTTTTTTGAGTGTTACTGGTGCTGCATCTGCATCGAGAGTAACAATTGCTGTGCCGTCTTTATGGTTTACAATTGCTTCGCGAACTTCTGCTACACCTTCAAGTGCCTTTTTAACATGTGCTTCACAATGTGGGCACATCATACCTTCAATTTTCATTGTAATCTGCATAACTTTTTTCTCCTTATATTTAAACTTGATTTTCTTGTCTTTTTTGCTATTATGAATGTCTTTGAAATTAAGCCTTAACGCATTTGACACAACGCAGAATGACGATAAACTCATTGCTGCCGCGCCAAACATTGGGCTTAATTCCCAACCGAAAATATTTATAAACAAACCTGCTGCAAGAGGGATTCCCAATGCATTATAGAAAAATGCCCAAAACAAGTTTTCGTGGATGTTTTTAAGGGTTGCACGGCTAAGTCTTATTGCAGACGCTACATCAGAGAGTTTGCTATTGATAAGCACAATGTCTGCCGAATCAATAGCAATATCCGTGCCTGCGCCGATTGCCACGCCAATATCTGCACGGGTTAATGCAGGCGCGTCGTTGATTCCGTCACCCACCATCATAACTTTAGCCTTATCTTTAAGTGTACGAACAACCTTTTCTTTGCCATCGGGCAACACCCCTGCAATGACTTCATCAACACCAACCATTTTGCCAATTGCATTTGCAGTTTTCTCGTTATCCCCTGTGAGCATTATAACTTTAATACCCATATTTTGCAATTCTTTGATAGCTTTGGAGCTATCGTCTTTCACCACATCGGCTACTGCTATTATTCCCAAAAGTTCATTTTCAATACTGAAAAGCAAAGGTGTTTTGCCGTTATCTGCAAGGCTTTCGCAAAAGTTTATTGTTTTTTCATCAACTGAAATCTGCTCATTTATAAATTTAAGACTACCACCAAGAATGGTTTTATTATCAAGTTTTCCGCTGACACCATTACCCGAAAGTGCTTTGAAATCGGTAATTTCTATTGGTGAAATCTCTGTTTCATTTCCCTTTTCAACAATGGCTTTAGCAAGTGGATGTTCACTCATTTTTTCAAGAGAATAAGCAAATTTCAAAAGTTCATTTTCACTTGTGTTTATTGAGATTATATCAGTAACTTTCGGTTGCCCCTTTGTGATTGTGCCTGTTTTATCAAGGACAACAGTACTAATCCTTCCTGTTTCTTCTAACGACACAGCAGTTTTGAAAAGGATACCATTTTTAGCACCTACACCATTGCCGACCATTATAGCAACGGGTGTTGCAAGTCCTAACGCGCAAGGACAACTGATAACAAGCACCGAAATGCCACGAGCCAAGGCGAAACCTACACTTTGCCCAGTTAAAAGCCATATAATTGTTGTGATTATTGCAATTGTGATTACAACAGGCACAAACACACCTGAAACTTTGTCTGCAATTTTTGCGATTGGTGCTTTTGTGGCAGCCGCATCACTAACCATTTTAATAATCTGTGAAAGGGTTGTGTCTTCACCAACTCGCAAGGCTTCACACTTTATAAATCCCGATTGGTTTATTGTTCCACCTGAAACTTTATCACCCGTATTTTTATCAACAGGAATACTCTCACCCGTGAGTGCTGATTCGTCAACGGCCGTGTGTCCGTCAATTATTACACCATCAACTGAAATCTGTTCACCGGGACGAACAATGAAAATGTCACCTTTTTGCACATTCTCAATTGGGATTACTTTTTCAACCCCATCAATAAGAATTGTTGCAGTTTTTGGTGCTAAATTCATTAAAGATTTAAGGGCATTTGTGGTCTTACCCTTCGACCTTGCTTCAAGCATTTTGCCAACTGTAATGAGCGTTAAAATCATTGCTGCCGATTCAAAATAGAATTCATGCAAATAATGGTTAGCTATATCACCACTAACAGTAAACATTTTTATAAGCAAATAAGCGCTATATACAAAGCTTGCACTCGAACCTAATGCCACAAGAGTATCCATATTAGGTGACTTGTGCAAAAGCCCTTTAAAGCCATTTATAAAGAAATTACGGTTAATTACCATTATGATAACAGTCAACAAAAATTCGATAATTCCAATAACTAATGGGTTTGTGATTGGCAAATACCAACCCCACATAACATGCCCCATTGAGATATACATTAAAACAAGCAAAAATCCCAACGATGTTATAAGACGTTTTTTAAGTTTGGGTGTTTCTTTGTCTTTTAAAGCATCGTCTTGCGGCCGTGTTTTTTCGTCTTTGAGTGTTGCACCATATCCTGCATTTTCAACTGCTTTTATTATTGCCTTTGAATCAGCAGAGCCATCAACACCCATTGAATTGGTGAGAAGACTGACTGAACAAGAATTTACACCATCTACAGAGTTTACTGCTTTTTCAACTCGCGCAACACAAGCAGCACAACTCATACCTGTAATATTAAATTGTGTCATTTTCTCACCTTCTTTTTTTAAAAGGGCGATTCGTGAATCGCCCCTACATTGTTATTTATTAAAATGAGATTTGGATGCAGTCAAAGTGTTTTTAAGAAGCATTGTAATTGTCATTGGGCCAACCCCACCAGGTACTGGCGTGATAAATGAGCATTTGTCTTTAACATTCTCAAAATCAACATCACCACAGAGTTTGCCTTCAGCGTTTCTGTTCATACCAACATCAATTACAACAGCACCGTCTTTGACCATATCTTCTTTTACGAAATATGCAATGCCAACTGCAGCAACGAGAATATCTGCTCTTTTTGTCACTTCTGCAAGGTCTTTTGTGCGTGAATGACAGATTGTAACTGTACCATTTTTACCAAGCAAAAGCATTGCCATTGGTTTGCCTACAATATTACTTCTGCCGATTACAACACACTCTTTGCCTTCAACAGAAATGTCATAATATTTAAGCATTTCCATAATTCCTGCAGGTGTACAAGGCAAAAATAAATGGTCACCAATCATAATATGACCTGTGTTTACAGGGTGGAATGCGTCAACATCTTTGTCGGGTGAAATTGCATTGAGAACTTTTTTCTCATCAATTTGTTTTGGCAATGGCAACTGACAGAGAATACCATCAACTGCGTCGTCATTATTGAGTTTCTGGACCAATTCGAGCAATTCTTCTGTGGTTGTTTCTTCAGGAAGAGCATATTCAAAAGACTCCATTCCAACTTCTTCGCAACCTTTTTTCTTATTATTAACATATACACGAGATGCAGGGTTATTGCCTACAATCACAACTGCAAGTCCTGTTTTTTTGCCTTCTGATTTAAGAGCTTCGACTTCTGCTTTGATTTCATTTCTTACTGATGCAGAAACTTCTTTACCGTCAATAATCTTATACATTATTCTTCTCCTTATACTCTTTAACCTTATCCACATTGGATTTGTTGATTTGCACAAGTCTAACTATTGTGAGTGTTGCGCAGAATACCACAATTGCGAGAGAAAGCACCTGTGAAACACGAAGACCTGTGTCACCGATATAGAGACTATCTGTGCGAAGACCTTCAACAACTGCTCTTTCGAGACCATAGATAATGCCATAACCGAGAATTAACTGACCGTCAAATTTTCTGAACTTTTTGCAAACAATATAAAGCACTACGAATCCAAAAAGACACCAAATTGATTCATAAAGAAATGTTGGGTGCACAGGTAAACTTGAATCCATTGAAATTCCATTAGCTGTGAGTGAAGAATAATGAGAAGATATGTAATCTGAAATCTTCTCACTTGTCATACCCCAAGGTAAGTCTGTGTTGATACCAAATGCTTCTTGGTTTGTGAAATTGCCCCATCTGCCAATACCTTGTCCGATAAGCAAACTCATACCCGCAAGGTCAAGCAATTTATAGAAATTAAGGTCAATTTTTTTACAAACAAAATATGCTGCAATGAATGCGCCGATGATACCACCATAAATGGCAAGTCCACCTTCCCATATTTTGAAAACAGACAACAAATCATCTTTGTAACTATCCCATTGAAAAGCTACATAATAAAGTCTTGCACCGATAATTCCACCAAATGTACCATAAATGAGCACATCAAGCATTTTGTCGATGCTCATTTTCCAAGTGTAAGCCATTCTTCCACCAAAAAGCACGGCAAGAGTAAAACCAAATGCGATTATAACGCCATAAAACTTGATTGTGATGTCAATATCCCAACCGGGAAGAGTAAATTCAACTAAATTTTCATAAACATTAAAGTCCCAACCTAGTTTTGGGAATTCAACAAGAGTATAATCTGTAAACCATTTCATAAGATACTCTCCTTTCAGCTTTGCTTTATAATCGACATTGAAGAATTTTCAATGTTGATTGCATTTAATCTGTTGTTAATGTCGTCTAGAGTAATGCTTTCAAGTACTTCTAACTGGTCATAGAGACCATCGCCGTTAAAATAGCCACCAATGAGCGCATTTGCAAGTGAATCAATATCATTGAAATTCATAATGAATCCACCATAATGCTTTTTCTTGATTCTATCGAAAGTTGCTTTGTCAACGCCCTGTTTTTTCATTTTTTCGATTTCTTTATTTATTCTTTCGCGAACCTTTTCTGGCTCTGTGCTTTCACCATTGAAAATGTGAGCAGAATAACCAAAACCTTCAAAATATTCAATATCAAAGGTTGTGTTTATAAGACCATCTGTGAGCATTTCTTCATAGAGTGGTGAAGTTTTGCCACCGATAATATCAAGCAAAATATTGCTTTCGAGAGTTTCTTTGAGAGTACGAGTTGGTGTGTCGATTTTTTCTTTATATCCAATTGCAAAAATAGGCATTGAAACTGCAAGATTTCGCACAATTGTTTCTTGCACAACTGTTTCTGGCTCAATTTGGAATTTTCTTTCAATCTTTTTGCTTTTCTTTGGCTTGAGCATTCTGTCTGCAATTTCTAACACTTGGTCGACAGTCACATTACCAACAACTGCCAAAGCCATGTTAGCAGGATTATAAAATGTTTCATAACATTCATAAAGCAAATCAGCAGTAATATGACTGATTGATTCAACTGTACCTGCAATATCAATTCTTACAGGATGATTGTGATACATTGCACGAAGAAGCGCGAAAAGTGATTCCCAACCGGGCTCATCCTGATACATTTTGATTTCTTGACCGATTATGCCCTGTTCTTTTTGAACTGTCTGTTCTGTGAAATATGGATTGCTTACAAAATCGAGCAAAATTTCAAGCGACTGTTGGAAATTACCACTGCATTGGAACAAATAACAAGTCTTGTCAAAAGATGTATATGCATTAGCAGAAGCACCAGTTTTAGCATAACGAGCAAAAGCGTCAAGCTCTTCACTTTCAAAGAGTTTATGCTCTAAAAAGTGAGCAATACCCTCGGGTACTGTTGTAAATTCTTCATTACCTTCAACACGGAAACAAGTATCAATTGAGCCATATTTTGTGCCAAAAACTGCATAAGCAGATGAATAATTCTCTTTTGGATAAACAAAGATTTTAAAACCTGATTTGTGGTCGATTTCAAAATAACTATCATTTAAAAGTTCATTTTTAATCTCTCTGATTTTATTCATTATCTTTGCCCTCCCCTTTAAGAAGATAAACAGAGTCAACTGTTACTCGATTTGCACATTCTGTAACCTGCTCTTTTGTAACGGCACGAATTTTCTCTGCAAATTCTATACCACTAACCAAATCTTTATCGAATACTTGTGAATTATAAAAAGCGCAAACTGATGCAGGCGAATCCCCAACACCACGGAAAGCGTCACAAAGTGCTGTGATGGACGAATTAAAGTCTTCGTCTGAAAATTCACCTTTTTTCATAATATCAAGTTGATTTAATATCTCATTCAATGCTTTTTCATAATTTTCTTCTTCGATACCACTTTGAATGAAAATAATACCCTTATCTCTTAAAAGTCTCGCACCACAATAATAGCAAAGACTTATTTTTTCACGGACATTCAAGAAAAGTCGTGAATAAGGCCCACCACCGAAAATATCAGTCATAACACGGAACGCAAAATAATCGTCTTCTGCGTGAGTCATACCTGAACGAAGACCGATAACAAGTTTTGCCTGTGTAATATCCATTTCTTCTGTGAAATAACGGATTTCGTCGGCTTTTTCTATATAGATATTTTCAAGTGCTAATGTGTTTCTGCTTTCAATTTTCTCAACAAAAGCACCGAATTTTTCTTTGAGCATTTCTTTACTGATACTGCCACAAGCGGTAATAACAATTGTTGAAGTTTCAAGCAAACTCTTATATGCTTCGAAAAGTTTTGTACTGTCAAGATTTTTAACATCTTCTTCTAACTTTTCACGGTCAATGCCATAGGGCTCACCTGCACACATTAACTGACGCAAACGAGAAAGCGCATAAGCCCTTTTATCATTCTTTTCTGCTTCAATATTTTCAAGAGTAAACTTAATTTCACGAGTTGTGTTTTCTTCGTCAAACTTATTGTTTTCACAATTAGGATTTGAGATTATGTCAATAATAAAGTCAACTGCATCTTCAGAGATTTTATTGCTATCCAGTGAAAAACGATCATCAGGCATTTCAACAGAAAATCTAAATCTCACCTTTTCACCTGCAGTTACAATTGATGTGTCAAAATCTGCACCATAAAGACTTTCAACCTTTGCGTTGAAACTACTGAATGTTTTATAATTCTTTGATGTGTGTCCCATTAATGATGAAAGAACATTGAGTGCAGCAAAATGCTCGTTGATTGGCACATAAAAATCAACGCTTAAAAAGTTGGTTTTGAATTTGTCACTATTCACGCAAAGAAGTTTAACACCTTTTGCGATTTCACAATAAGATTTTGGATTCATTAAATTCACCTTTGAAATTAAAACTATAAAAGATATTTTACCATATTCCTATATTTTTTTCTACTATTTTAATCTTCTTTTTTGGTTTATTTTTCCCCAAAAAGGTGCAAAATAATCTCAAATGTGAATTTGTTGTTAAAGAGATAAGAAAAGCATTGACTTTAATTGCATTTTACAATAAAATAATATAGTATGATTTTTTAGAAATTTTTCAAAAGGTGACATTATGAATTTGACTTACAAAATTCAAAAATCAAGCATGAGTTTCATAGTTGATAGACTTTTAAAGTATATCGACAAGGACCCCCATGCCAATGTGGTGAAAATGAGCCGTGTTATCGAGCCTGTTTTCAGCAAAATTTTCCCACCTGAAAACTTCCAAAAAATCAAGGCAATCGCAGAAGACAAAGATAATATCTGGACACAGTTTGCATTAGGTCTTATTAACGATATTGACCGCAGAGTGCTTAAACAAATGCTTCTTTCTTTTGGTATTGATGCAGGTTATTACGGCACAAAAGCTGTTCGCCAGAACCGTGAAAAATACAAATGCAATATTCCGTTCAATATTCTTTTTGACCCAACAAGTGCTTGCAATCTCAACTGCAAGGGGTGTTGGTCAGCAGAATATGGCCACAAGCAAAATCTCACTCTCGAAGAAATGCAAAGCATTGTAACTCAGGGTAAAGAATTGGGTTGTCATTTCTATTGGCTCACAGGTGGCGAACCACTTATTAAGAAAAAAGAAGTTCTTGAAATTTGCAGAAACAACAAAGATTGTATTTTCTTGATTTTCACAAATGCAACTTTGGTTGATGAAGAATTCTGCAAAGCTATGAACGAATGTGGCAATATCACATTGGCACTCAGTCTTGAAGGCAATGAAGAATCAAATGACTGGCGTCGTGGTGATGGTGCTTATGCCGGAACAATGAAAGCCATGGATTTACTTCGTAAGAACAAGTGCATTTTTGGTGTTTCTGTTTGTTACACAAGCAAAAACTTACCTGTTGTCACAAGTGATGACTTTGTCGATTTCGTAATCAACAAAGGTGCAAAATATATGCTTAATTTCAACTATATGCCAGTGGGTCACGGTGCAGATGTAAGTCTTATTCCAACACCTGAACAGAGAAAAGAACTTTATTTCTGGAACAAGAAAATGCGTGACGGCAAAACAGGCAAACCAATTTTCATTATGGACTTCCAGAATGATGGTGAATATGTTGGTGGTTGCATTGCAGGTGGACGAAACTATTTCCACATTAACTCTGCAGGTGACATTGAGCCTTGCGTATTCATTCACTTCTCTGATTCAAATATCAGAACTCACACATTGCTCGAAGCATTGCAAAGTCCGTTGTTTATGGCATATTATAAAAATCAGCCATTCAATGATAACCATTTAAGACCTTGCCCGATGCTTGAAAACCCTGACAGACTTCGTCAGCTTATTAAAGAAACCGGTGCAAAATCTTCTGACCTTGTACGTCAGGAAAGCGCCGACGAGCTTTGCGACAAATGTGTTGAATATTCAGAAAAGTGGGCACCTGTTGCTGAAGAGTTATGGACAACTCTCCCCCACAGAGATACTCACACACAATATTATCGTGACACAGAAGAAGGCAAAAGAGAATTCGGTGGTTGCACAGGCAACTGCGCAAGCTGTAATGCACATAAATAATGAACAAATTTTAAGGGCGTACCGTTTGGTACGCCCTTGCTTTTTTTTCTTGTTTATTATGCTACTCTACCTTGGATATAACTCAAATCATAATAACGAAGAACTGTAAAGTGACGAAGAAGTTTAAACTTGCAACGAAGCACTTTCTGCGAAATTGTGCTGTCGCAGAATGAAACAACAGGTCCCATAAAGAACGCTGTTACAACTGTACCAATACCGATTGGTCCACCCAATGCGAATGCACCCGCTGTGCAAAGAAGGTCTGTTGCAACTCTGCACCATTTGTATTTGAGTTTCACATTATCTTCAAGTACAAATCCCAAAGCATCATAAGGTGAAACACCCATTTTGCAATTGAAATAGAGTGATGCTGAAAGACTTAAAAGGAATACGCCCAAAGCCATTGCTATTGCTTTGAGAAGCAAAGTTGGCTCTTGTGGAAGAATTTCGTCGTAAATATTTGTGAAGAATTCGCAAACATAACCAACACCCACCATATTGACAACTGTGCCAAGACTGATAAGTTTTCTTGCAACAAGGGCAACGAGAATGAGAATTGCACCGTTAACGCACATCTGCAAGAAACCAAAACTCATTCCGAGCTTTGCGCTGATGCTCATATTGAGCGCGGTGAATGGGTCAACGCCCATGCCTGAATAAGAGAAAACAGAAACTGCAAAGCCCATAAGTAAAATGCTCATAAACATAATTACCATTCTTTTTGCGCCTTGTTTTTCTGATAAAATTCTGATTGGATTCATTTGTTTTAAGATTTTTGCCATTTTTGAGTATTCGCCTTTTCTTTATATATTTTGCACAGATATCCGTGCCTTAAATCGTGAATATATTACAAAGAAAAGCCCGCAAAGTCAACAAAAAAATACGAATTTATTCCACATTCTACCTTTGGCACAATTTTACAAATACAAACATTAGTTTTTGTGCAAAATAACGAACAGTAAGAAAAAAATACGGCAGAGAAAACTCTGCCGTTGAGTTTAATTATATTCTTTCAACGCATTGTATTCAATGTAGTTCCAATGATATTCAAAATCAGTTTGATTACGAATTATGTGGTCAATATATCCTCGTTGCCACACCTCAATCAAAGGATTTTGTTTGTGGATTTCTTTGCTCACATTCATTTTAAGATAACCAATTGCCTTTGATAACAAACTGCGTTGTAGGGGCGATTCACGAATCGCCCGTTCTGAATCAACATCATTATTTATTGAAACAAGCATATGTATGTGATTAGGCATTACAATATAATTAACGATTTCAATTTCATTATATCGTTCGGGCAACTTTAAAATTTCATTTTCAACAATCTGCCCATACCAATTCAACTCAACGCATCTGTTTTCAGCGTGTTTTTCGGGCGATTCGTGAATCGCCCCTACATTGTATCTGCCAAACAAATGGGTTTTATTATGAGTACAAATTGTAATGAAATAACAACCATTTCCACTATAATTGTAATTTTCTAATCTAATTTGCTTTCTTTTAGGATATTTGTTTTCTTCCATATTACGATAACTTATGAATAAACAACCCTGACAATAACTTTGGTTCAAACCATGTTGATTTTGGTGGCATAACCTGACCTGCGTCGGCAATATCCATAAGTTCATTAAGAGATGTTGGGTACATTGCGAATGCTAATTTCATACCCTCTGCGCATCTTCTTTCAAGTTCTGAGAGTCCACGAATACCACCAACAAAGTCAATTCTCTTGTCTGTTCTAGGGTCTGTGATATTAAGAATTGGTGTAATAAGGTTATTTTGAAGAATAGAAACATCAAGGCACAAAACAGGGTCATTTTCATTGATAAACTCTGGCTTTGCTGTTACCTTATACCACTTGTTATCGAGATACATACCAAATGTATGGCGCTCTGTTGGTGCATAAGGGCTTGTTTCTGCTTCTTCAACAATGAATTTTTCACTCATTTTTGCGATAAATTCTTCGCTTGTGTTACCATTCAAATCTGCAATTACACGGTTATAGTCCATAATTTTAAGCTGGTCACAAGGGAAGATAACTGACAAGAAGAAATTAAACTCTGCATTTTTATCATAGTCCCCGTCACCGCGTCTTCTCTCACCTACGCGTACTGCTGAAGCACATCTGTGGTGTCCATCTGCAATATAGAGATATGGAATTTCTGCGAATTCTTTAACGAGAGTGTCAATAACCTGCTCATCATCAATTACCCATACTGTCTGAGAAACACCATCGTCACTTACGAAATCATAACATGGTGCATGAGTGTTTTTCCAGTTTTCTGTGATGTCTGTAACTGTCTTATTCTCTCTGTGTGTCAAGAAAATTGGACCTGTGTTAGCGTCAAGAGTATCAACATGGCGGATTCGGTCTGCTTCTTTATCGGCTCTTGTAAACTCGTGCTTCTTAATCACATTGTTTATGTAATCATCAACTGCAGTACAACCAACGATACCTGTCTGCTCACGACCATTCATAATCTGACGATAAATGTAAAGCATTGGCTTTTCATCCTGTTTGCAGATACCCTTTTCACTTAATGCATCAAGATTTTCCTTTGCTTTCTCATACACTTCTGCAGAGTAAATGTCAATTCCCTGTGGCAAATCCACTTCTGCTTTATCAACGTGTAAAAATGAGTAAGGCTTATCCTTTACCATTTCTCTTGCTTCTTCTGAATTCATTACGTCGTAAGGCAAAGCACCCACTGCTGATGCATATTCATCCTTTGGTCTGACTGCCTTAAATGGTTTTAATACTGCCATCTTTATTCCCTCTTTCCATAATTATTAAAAATATCTTATAAATAATCAAATATGTAATAATACCAAGTATAGCACCAATTCCATCGATTAATAAATCTGAAAATTGAAATGCTCTTCCCGGTACAAATATCTGATGAATTTCGTCACTTATCATTACAATAATCGTCAATATGAAAGAAATCCATGACGCACTTTTCTTTTCAAAAGTGGCTGAAATTGCATTATTCAAGCTGAATGAAAGTGCTGTAAACTCA
>JAZOPS010000040.1:0-41381 GCA_045655645.1 Candidatus Fimenecus sp. | reverse complement strand
AACCCAACTCGCTTCCAGCACCCAGTTGCAGGCACATACAAGAAGTGGGCTATGGAAAATGGCGTAAACTACTTCTCAGTTGCTTCAGGTGGCGGCACAGGTCGTACACTCCACCCAGATAACATGGCTGCAGGTCCTGCTTCTTATGGTCTTACAGACACAATGGGTAGAATGCACGGTGACGCACAGTTCGCTGGTTCATCTTCAGTTCCTGCTCACGTTGAAATGATGGGTCTTATCGGTATGGGTAACAACCCAATGGTAGGCGCAACAGTTGCATGTGCAGTTGCTGTTGAAGAAGCTTCTAAATAAGAATTAGGCTAATATAAAAAAGACGGAGTGTAAAAACTCCGTCTTTTTGTTTAATAAAAAACTATTTCTGTTAAGAAAAATTTAGTTAGACCTATTAAAGGTGATATTATACAATACAACCAAGCAAGTATAAGTAAAACACCAACAATTGTTGCAACGATTTCAAGCACTTTTACTATTTTAGGGTGTTTTCTTTTCAAATATCGTACAAGCAACCATAACGGGAAGCTTATTATTGATGCAATAACATACCCTACAATTGGAGCAAAAAACCACATAATAAAATGTGAAAGTTCAAAGTTGTGAACACGCCAGCATCTAAACAAGGCAAAACCCACACAAATTAAAATAAATACAATTACACTTCCAAATAAGCCGAATTTTTCTTTGACTTTCTTCAAGCTTATAAAAGCAAATAATTCTACATAATCAGAAAAGCCATTGATTTCTTCTTTTATGTAATCCTTTATAATCTCATTAAACTTTTCACCTTGTTTTTCACGATTGTTGATTACATTCCAAAAATGGTCTTGGGGGAAATCTTTTTCGTCTGAATTATCTTCTTTGATTTGTTCGCAAACTTCGATTGCGCCGTTTAATTCTTCAATTTCTTTATGTAATCGGTCGATGTTGTTGTCGATTGCAGTTTGCAAAGATAATGTGCCATCAAAAATATTTTTAATATCCGCAACGGTTATTCCTAACTTACGAAAAATGATAATCTTTTTTAGTTTAGCAATATCTTCTTCGCTATATTCACGATAACCGTTTTCTTTTCGTGGCGGACTAATTAAACCCCCTTTTTCATAAAAGCGAATGTTTGAGCGAGTTATGTTCAGTTCTTTTTCTAGTTCCTGAATTCTCATAAAATCTCTCCTTTCGCTTTCAGTATAAAGTATAAACAAGGTTTATAGTCAAGTGGTTTTTGTAAAATAATTTAAAAGTCTTGTAAAATGTAGGGGCGGATGCCCACATCCGCCCGTTCCAAAGTATGCAATCAAACTACAACGGGACGATGTGGACATCGTTCCCTACACCAGTGAATCACAATTAGTCTAATATTTATTTACTTGCGTCATAAGTGCCTAAAAGCATATGTTCTTTTTTCATATCCTCAAGACGATTTAGGGCTCTCTGACGATTTTTATTTAATCTGTAAATATGCTTAATTGTTCCTCCGCCAAAAAAGGCAAATTCAGAGAAACCTACCAACAACGAAATTGTTGCAGTTGTCCCAAATGCTGCAATTCCCATACGAATATATTCGGCAACTTCTTGGTCATTATCGCTACCTGTTTCCAATGTGCTGAATACAATATCTCTATATGCCTCTCTATATAAATCATGAAAATCAAGTGACATATAAAGGCTGAATAATCCAAATCCTACAAAGACCAACATTATTATTGTGAAAATCTTCAGATTCTTTTTATATATTTTTATTTCTTTTTCAAAATCATCCACTATCTTCTGATACTTTTGATAATATTGAGTGCGGGTCATTCGAATTTCTTTGTTAAGTGAATCCATATCATCATTATAAATCATTTGAAGATAATCACGATTCATATTATCTTCTTCAAGAAAATTCGAATTGTTCTGGTCAAATATTGAGTTGTAATCCTGTGAAATGTCCTTTCTTTCCATATTAATTACTCCTCTGCACTATAAGTGTTTAACATTATGCATTGTTTTTTTCTTTCTTCCAAATCATCAATTAATCTTTTTTCGGCTTTATCTAACTGTTTAATCCTATTAAACAAACTTCCCAAAGGAAAAACAATCATTCCAAAAGTCATCATCCAACCTGCTTTTACTCGTTTTCCATAGCTATGATATGTTGTTCTTCTAGAAAATCTGCTTCTCCCTAAAAGAAGCGTACCACCATTAAGTGCCGACACTACCAACAACGCAGTAAAATAGTTACTTACAAGCAAGTACACAATCAACGCTATATTCAATATTGCAAAAACAATATATAACGGAAGAAACTTACGCTCTTTGACTCTTTCTTTTTCAAAATGCGCTGTTATTTCTGTATATTCTTTTACATATTCCGACCTAGTCATTTGTGGGACTTCTCGATATTCAGCAGAGTTTTCATACACTTTTTTCATATTCTTGCAACTCCGCTTTGTTTTGCAGCTTCCACAACTGCTTTTGCCACAGTTGTACCCACTCTTTCGTCAAATGCTTTAGGGAGAATATAATCTTCGTTCAATTCTTCGTCACTTACAAGAGAAGCGATTGCTTTTGCCGCCGCAATTTTCATTTCTTCATTAATATCACTTGCTCTGCAATCAAGAGCACCACGGAATATACCGGGGAATGCAAGCACATTATTAATCTGGTTAGGATAGTCACTTCTACCCGTGCCAACGACCTTTGCCCCAGCATTTTTTGCTTTATCAGGCATAATTTCAGGCACAGGATTTGCCATTGGGAACACAACAGCATTATCTGCCATTGATTTAACCATTTCTTCTGTAACAATATTTGGTGCTGAAACACCGATAAAAATATCTGCACCCTTTAATACGTCTGCAAGTGTACCTTTTATATGATTTTTGTTTGTGATTTCTGCCATTTGTGCTTGTGCAGGGTTCATCCAATCTTCGCCAATGCAAAGAACACCCATTTTGTCGCACATTATAATATTCCCTGCACCCATCTGATATATGAGTTTTGCAATTGCAATGCCCGCAGCGCCTGCACCGCTAAAAACAACTGTACAATTCTCAATTTTCTTGTTAACAAGACGAAGTGCATTTGTTACTGCTGCCCCAACAACAACTGCTGTGCCGTGTTGGTCGTCGTGAAAAACAGGAATATCCAGTTTTTCTTTTAATTTTCTTTCAATTTCAAAACAACGGGGAGCTGCAATATCTTCAAGGTTAATACCGCCGAAGCTACCACCCAAAAGAGAGATACAATTAACGATTTCGTCAACATCTTTACTTCTTACGCAAAGTGGAATAGCGTCAACTCCACCAAATTCTTTGAATAGGACGCACTTGCCTTCCATAACAGGCATTCCAGCTTCAGGACCAATATCGCCGAGCCCCAAAACAGCTGTGCCATCAGTTACAACGGCAACCGTATTCCAACGACGAGTGAGTTCATAAGATTTATTAATATCTTTTTGAATTTCAAGACAAGGCTCGGCTACACCGGGGGTATAAGCCAAAGACAAAGACTCTTTATCATTTGCCTTTGCCCTTGTTTTTATTTCAATTTTGCCTTGCCACTCATAATGAAGTTTTAAACTCTCTTTTGCGTAATCCATTTGCTTTGCTCCCACTTACTGACGCTCAAAATATTCGTCGTCAGCAATAAAATATGTTCTAATATATCCATCCATTGATACGAATACTATCTCCCCCGTTTGAGAGAGATAGTAAATTTTATCATTATCGTTTTCGTCTGTTTCATATTTCGATTTCGCATCAAGATTCTGTATCACCGCATTTGCTTTGATAAGATATTCTTCTGCCGAATCACACCTAGTAGCCTCACCATGTTCGAGAAAATGGTCTATAAGCTTTTCGGGTGTACGAAACATTAAAATTTTTGCCATTAGTGTTCAACCCAATCTCTTGAGCGTTCAACTGCGCGAAGCCATCCACGATATCTCTTTTCGCGTTTTTCAATATCCATCTGTGGCTCGAAAACCTTATCAACTTCACGGATTTTTGCAATTTCTTCTGTGCTTTCCCAGAAGCCTGTTGCAAGACCCGCAAGATAAGCCGCGCCAATTGCAGTTGTTTCAACCATCTTAGGTCTGTTCACATTTGTTCTAATCATATCTGACTGAATCTGCATCATAATATCACTTACTGATGCACCGCCGTCAACACGAAGTTCTGAAAGCTCAATATCTGAATCCTGTTTCATTGCTTCGAGCAAATCTGTCATTTGGTATGCAATTGCTTCAAGAACGCTTCGGCAAATGTGTGCTGCATTAGCACCGCGAGTAAGACCTACCATTGTTCCACGAGCATACATATCCCAATAAGGTGCGCCAAGTCCTGTAAATGCAGGAACAAAATAAACACCATTTGAATTTGGAACACTCTCTGCTAATTCGTCGCAACGACGAGCAGATGGAATAAGCTGTAAATCATCACGAAGCCACTTGATTACTGAACCTGCATTGAAAGCAGAACCTTCAATAGCATAAGTAACCTTGTCACCGATACCCCATGCTACACCTGTAACAAGATTATTCTTTGACTCAACTCTCTTGTCACCTGTATTCATAAGCAAGAAGCAACCTGTACCATATGTATTCTTTGCTTGACCACTTTCGAAACAACCTTGACCAAAAAGCGCTGCAGGTTGGTCACCGATTGCGCCAGAAATTGGCACACCTGCCAAATCTTCAATACCCATAACACTCTTTGCAACTGTTCCGTAAACCTTACTTGATGGAACTGCTTCAGGAAGCATTGCCATTGGAATACCAATTTTTTCGCAAAGATATTTATCCCAGCAAAGTTTATCAACATCAAAAATCATTGTTCTTGATGCATTTGAATAGTCAGTAATGTGAACTGCGCCACCTGTTAAATTCCAGATAAGCCATGTTTCAACTGTACCAAAAAGAAGCTGACCTTTTTCTGCTAATTCTCTTGCGCCCTCAACATTGTCGAGAATCCATTTGATTTTTGTTGCAGAGAAATATGCGTCAACAACAAGACCTGTGTGGTCTTTGATATATTGTGTCAATTCTTCGTCCGCTTTAATTTTTTCACACATATCAGCAGTTCTTCTACATTGCCAAACAATCGCATTATAAACAGGTTTGCCTGTTGACTTATCCCATACAACTGTTGTTTCACGCTGATTTGTGATGCCAATTGCCGCAATATCTTCTGCAGTTGCTTTGCTCTCTGCCATAACTTCCATAACAGATTGCAACTGTGAAAAAAGAATTTCCATTGGGTTATGTTCAACCCAACCTGTGTGTGGATAAATCTGTGTAAACTCGTGTTGAGCTTTGAAGCAGATATTTCCCTTTTTGTCAAAAAGAATTGCGCGTGAGCTTGTTGTTCCTTGGTCTAATGCCAATACATATTTTTTCATTGTATAACACCTCAAATATATAATAGATATTTTTTAACTAATTCCCTAATCTTAGTTAAAAATTAACATTTGCCGTTTTTAATAAGGTCTGCTTTGATTTTGTTTGCTTCTTTAACTGCTTTTGCATCGTCAATTAAATTGTGTAGTCCTTGCCAATGGAACACTCTTCGTTTAAACCAGATTGACGACGCGTGTTTATAGAAGAATGATGGACAAGCTTTTTTAAGTGGCGCATAATTCACATTATATGCATCAAGCAAATTATAATATGTTGGCGCTTTATGAAGGAATGTTGAGAATGATGGATACCCCTTCTCTGCCCAAGCGTTCTCTGCCATTGCTCCAAGTCGTGGGAATGTGAGAAACTCAAGACGCTTCATATTTGGAACATATTCTGTCCACATCTGCGCTTCAATGCCCCAAGTTTCTTCGTCTTTATCAGTTAATGCACCATTGTCTTCACAAACCATTTTAAGTGTATTCCAGCCATAAGGAAAATCGAAATAATATGGATAACAATGAGTGTTGATAAGTTTTCTTCCACGTTTTAGTTCGTTTTTAACTAACTCCGTGTCGTCACCCATTCCGCAGACAGTCCAAGCAACATCCTCACTTAAATTTTCTGAGTTTTCAATTCTATCATAACTCCACATTACTGATGAATATCCCTTTGATTTAAGATATTCATTTACTTTATCCATAAAGAACATCTGCAAATCATCTTCATCGCGAAGCCCGTTATCTTTAATCGCCTTCTGACAATGCGGACAATTCTTCCAACGCATTTTTACTGCTTCGTCGCCACCGATATGAATAATTTTGTCTGGGAAAAGTTCAATTAATTCATCAAGCACATCATAAACGAATTGATATGTTGTTTCTTTACCTGCACAAAGAATATCGTGTTTAACGCCCCAATGAGTTGCAACTTCTAAATCACGGTCAAGGCAAGATAAATAAGGATAACAAGAAATGGTTGAAACGCTGTGTCCCGGAATATCGAATTCAGGAATCACTTTGATTTTTCTTTCGTGACAATAAGCGACAATTTCTTTTATATCTTCTTGTGTATAATATCCACCGTGAGGCTTATGATTGAAATTTGTGTGACTTCTCATTGAACCTTTTTCAGTGAGAAGTGGATATTTTTTAATCTCAACTCGCCAGCCTTGGTCTTCGGTCAAATGCCAATGCAAAACATTGAGCTTGTGAAGTGCCATAAGGTCAACGATTTTTTTCACATCTTCAACGGGATAAAAATATCTACCGCAATCAAGCATAAATCCGCGATAAGAAAAACGAGGATAATCTAGTATCTCTGTATATGGCAACTTGCCTTCTTTTTGCAAAAGCATCTGCTTTAAAGTCTGCAAGCCATAAAACAATCCGTTTTCGGTTTTTGCATTAATATACACTCGACGATTTTCGCATTTGAGAGTATATCCCTCATCATATTCAAAACTTTCGTCAAGAGTGAGAATAATTGATTTCTCTTCGCCTGTATCTGCGTGAATACAAATCTTTTTGTTGAAATTTTCACGGACAAATTTCACAAAATCTTCTGAAAAAGAATATGGTGAAATTATTGTTCCCGCGTGGAGAGTAAACCCTTTTTTATCGCTATTTGTCAAAATACTGACAGGTTGTGGGATAATATTAAACATCCGTTTCATCCTCCGTGATTAAATGTTAAAATTATACAATTTTATTCTATCACAAAATCTTTATAATCACAACATAAAATAGTATATATTTTCTCTTGAAATTAGTTGCATTATATAGTATAATAGGTCGGTAAATAACTGATTGCCTTAATTCAGTCGTGTGCCGTGTGGGTCCTGTGCGGCGGGGCGCTGTGAACCATGTCAGGCGGGGAACCGAGCAGCATTAAGCGGTTTGCACCGGGCGCCACAGTCTGCCTGCACGACACATGACTGAGTTAAGGCACATTTTTTAGCAAGGGGGAATTTTATGTACCGTGCGTTTTATCGAAAATACCGTCCGTCAACATTTACAAGCGTTGTCGGCCAGGAGCACATTACAAAAACACTTGAAAATGCTGTGAAATCTGGCAAAACAAGCCATGCTTATCTTTTCACAGGTTCTCGTGGTACAGGTAAAACCTCTTGTGCAAAAATTCTTTCAAAAGCAGTTAACTGTCTTAACCCAATTGACGGAAATCCTTGTAACGAATGCGAAATTTGTCGCGGAATAGACAACGGTTCAATTCTTGATATTATCGAAATCGACGCTGCATCAAACAATGGTGTTGATAATATTCGTGATTTGAGAGAAGAAGCAAACTTTACACCTGCTAATGCAAAATACAGAGTTTATATTATCGACGAAGTTCACATGCTCTCAATCGGTGCATTCAATGCACTTCTCAAAACTCTTGAAGAGCCACCTGCTCATGTTATTTTTATTCTTGCAACAACAGAAGTTCACAAACTTCCTTCAACTATTCTCTCTCGTTGTCAGCGTTTTGATTTCAAACGAATCGAACCTGAATCAATTGCAGAGAGACTCAAAGAAGTTGCAGTAAAAGAAAATCTTACACTTGCAGATGACGGTGCAATGCTCATTGCCCGTATTGCAGATGGTGCAATGCGTGACGCACTCTCGCTTTTAGACAGATGTTCATCAGTTGAAGGTGTTATCGACTCAACGGCAGTTGCAAAAAGTGCGGGCCTTGCAGGTCGCGAATACATTTTTGAACTTTGCGATTCAATTATCGAGAAAAATCCTGCAAAAGCACTTGAAATCGTTGACAGACTTTATAACGATTCTTGCGATATGGAGCGTCTTATTACAGAGCTTACAAGCCATTTCAGAAATCTTATGGTTTCAAAAGCCGTTAAAAATTTTGAGAGTATGATTATCTGTTCACAGGGCGAAATTGATATAATTCGTCAACAGAGTGAAAAAACAACTCTTGCAACTATTATGTCTTGCATTGATATTCTCACAGCATCTGCTTCAACCATGAAACAAGGTGCAAACAGAAGAACAAGTGCAGAGCTTTGCATTATCAGACTTTGCACACCAAGTCTTGATACAGATATTAACGCGATTCTTCGCAGACTCAGTGAATTAGAAAATGCAGTAAAATCAGGTAACATTCAGGTTAAGGCAGAGCCTGCTGCAGCTCCTGTTAAAGAAGAGCCAAAAGAAGAAGTTAAAGTTCCTGAAACGAAGCCTGAGCCAAAAATCGAACCAAATCAAGAAGAAAAGGTTGCTCCCCCACCTGTTAAGGAAGAAAAAGTGCAACCCGCTCCACAACAAATGGGTACAGTCGCTTTTGACAGATGGCCTGAAGTTCTTGATAAACTTTATGAAAATGATAAGAGCCTTATAGTTATGCTTTCAGGTTCAAGCGCATTTGTGCATCAGGATAAATATTTGTTAATCAAAGGTTCACCTGTTCTTGAAATGTATCTTAAAACTGGTGAATATTCAAAGATTATAAAACAAGCGGTTTTAGATGTAACCGGCAAAAATTATACCCTTGCAGTTTATAACAACAAGCAAGAAGAAGCACCAAAAAATCCCCTTTCTGACCTTGTGTCAAAGGCAAAACAACTTGGTGTGAATATTGAGGAGGATAAATAAAATGAAAGCAAGAATTCCAAATCAAGGCGGTCAGGCAAATATGATGAAGCGCCTTCAACAAATGCAAGATGATATGGCTCGTGTTCAGAAAGAATGCGAAGAAGCAGAATATTCAGCATCAGCTGGTGGCGGTGCTATTGATGTTAAAGTTAACGGCAAGCACCAACTTGTTTCTGTTAACATTCAACCAGATGTTGTTGACCCTGAAGATGTTGAAATGCTTGAAGATTTGCTCGTTGCGGCAGTTAACGAAGCAATGAGAAAAGCAGACGAAACAATGGAAAGAGAAATGGGCAAAATCACAGGTGGAATGAACATTCCAGGTCTTGGATTCTAATTGGAGTAAACTATGGCTATTGTATCACTTGAAAAGTTGATAGAAGAATTTCGCAAAATGCCCTCTGTCGGTGTAAAATCGGCGGAGAGAATGGCTTATTATATTCTCGGACTTGACGACGGTGAAACAAAAAGCCTTGTTGACGCTATAAACAATGCTCACACAAACATTCATACTTGTAATGTTTGTTGTAATCTTACCGAAGGTGAAAAATGCACTATTTGTAGCAATGCAAATCGTGATAATTCAACAATCTGTGTTGTTGAAAATCCAAGAGATGTTGCGGCATTTGAACGCACACATGAATATAAGGGTACATATCACGTGTTGCACGGTGTAATTTCACCAATGAACGGAATTGGTCCTGATAATATTCGTATTAAAGAGTTAATCAGCAGAATGGCTGACGATTCTGTCAACGAAGTTATTATGGCAACAAACCCCACAGCAGAAGGCGAAGCAACAGCAATGTATATTGCTCGTCTTCTCAAACCAATGGGTATTAAAGTAAGCCGTTTGGCTTATGGTATCCCCGTTGGTAGCGACCTTGAATATGCAGATGAGGTAACACTTTCCAGAGCAATTCAGGGTAGAAATTTGTTATAATAGTTAAGGTAAATAGTCATGGCAGAGAAAATCACTAACACTACAATTGCACAAAACAAAAAAGCTCTCCATGATTATTTCGTGATAGAGTCTTTTGAAGCAGGCATTGAACTTGTGGGCACAGAAGTCAAGTCTTTAAGACAGGGCAAATGCAACCTTAAAGACGCTTGGTGCAGTATCGTCGAAGGCGAGATTTTCGTCAACGGTATGCACATTAGCCCTTATGACCACGGCAACATTTTCAATCGCGACCCAATGCGAGTGCGCAAACTTTTAATGCACAAAAAAGAGATTATGCGACTTTTGGGCACAACAAAACAAGACGGTCTCACACTTATTCCTTTGTCAATTTACTTTAAAAAAGGTCGTGCAAAAGTACAAGTGGGACTTTGTAAAGGTAAAAAGCTTTACGACAAGCGTGATGTTGCCGCAAAAAAAGATGCTCAAAGAACAATTGAGCGTTCCCTTAAAGAACAATCAAGATAATTACAATTCGGATGCGTCAGCATCCCCTTAATTCTTCATTTTTCACTTTTCATTTAGAGCGAAGCGATATATTCGGGGATGAAAGGATTTCGACGGGGATTTTGAACTGCGATAAGCGAGTAGTGGAGTCTGACCACTTTAAAACGGACGGTTTATCAAAAATAAACGACAAAAACGAAAAAGTACTTCTTGCTGCTTAATTAGCGGCGAGCATTCCCCCGAGAGAACTGCGGCTCGGTACGGAGTGTCATTTAGCAGTAAATGTGAACGGATAACCGCCTTGTAGTCCGTCACACATCACAGGGCTACTGAAAGGAATGCCTGTTTGTCGGCTGTCCCGTAGGGAATGACAATAGATAAACTACACTCGTAGAAAGTTTCAGGAATAGATTTTCGGACGCGGTTTCGATTACCGCCATCTCCACCACCAAAAATAAAAACTCCGGTTTTTCGGGGTTTTTATTTTTTATTGAATTCTGTTTTTGAATATGGTAAAATTTGTTTATACATTCTAAACAAAGGGGATTTGTTTTATGGGAAAGAAAATTATTGTTGCCGGTGGTGGCCATGGTGGTATTGCCACTGCAATGCTTCTTGCAAAACGCGGTTTTGATGTTACCGTTTATGAAAAGAATGCAAAAGACAAAATGGGTTATGACTGGACCGACATTTTTGACAAAAAAGGTTGGCTTGCTGTTGATATTCCTTTACCTGAAAAAGATAAATATAATCTTAAACAGGATATGACTTTCTATGGTCCTGCAATGGCAACTGCTCTTACTCAGCACACTGAAGAAGATAAAAAAGAAATTCAAATGGAAAGACGAGAAATTTATGCTCATCTTATTGCTCACGCTGAAAAAGCAGGGGTTAAATTTGAATATGAACAAGATATCGTTGCTCCTATTTTCTATGGAAACAGAGTTGTTGGCATTAAAACAAATAAAGACAATTTCTATGCTGACCTTGTAATTGACGCTTGTGGACTTAACTCACCTATCAGACGAGCTATGCCTGCAACAACAGGAATTCAGAACAACCCAATTGAATATGAACAGTTTTATGTATATAGAGCATTCTTCAACAAGGCTTGCGAAGTGCCTGAACATGACAAATTCAAGGTTATTCTTCTTCCAAATAATGAACTTGGTATTTCTTGGATTGCTACTGAAGAAGAGCACACTGATGTACTTATTGGCAGATTCCACAAGTTTGACCGTGATTATGCTCTTGACCAAATTGAAAAAATGAGAGAATCCAACCCAATCATAGGCACAGAAATTGTTCGTGGTGACGATTTTGCTAACATTCCTGTGCGTCAACCATTGGGTGTGCTTGTTGCTGATGGCTATGCAGCAATTGGTGACAGTGGATTTATGACTGTTCCTGTTATAGGTTCAGGTATTGCTAACTCACTCAAAGCCGCACGAATTCTTGCAGATGCAATTTCTGAAGACAAGAGTTGTTCTTATAGTGCAGAAACTCTTTGGACATATCAAAAGAATTTCTACAAACAAATTGGCGCTCCTTTAGCGCCACTTGCATGTGTTAAGTTGTTGCTTACTCGCCTTGAAGGTCATGAACTTGACTATATCTTTGCAAAGGGAATTCTCAATGCCGAAGATATGACAATTGATGCTGATTCAACAAGCCTTGGCGCAATGTTGGGTGGAATGTCAATGGAAGACATTAAGATTAAACTTAGCGGTCTTGTGAACAACAAAGTTGTTCTCGGCAAGGTTGTTAAAATGGGATTACAGTTAGCTCGTGCTACTGCTGTCACTGCTGCAATGCCACCTGTTTACAACCGCAAAGCAATACTCAAATGGGTTGATGAATACAACAAATGCTTCAAGCATTAAAATATTGATAAAAACAGGCACTCTCATTACTTGAGAGTGCCATTTTTTTGTGATTTTTCATTTACTTTTTGCACATTTTATTGTATAATGTTTATAATTATATATTTGTGGAATGGGTGGCATTAAAATGAAAAAAAGCACAAAGAAATTTTTAGGTTTTGCAATTCCTGCAACAGCTTTTGGTTTAATTGCAAGAAAGGCTTATGTTGATATTAGATATGGTGAAAAAAAGGCAAAACCAATCATCACTTTTACAGAATCAACTGATGCAAAATTAGACGAAATTCACCTTACTGCTCACAGAGGTCTTTCTTCAATCGTCCCTGAAAACACTATTGAAGCATTCAAAGAAGCTGCAAAGCACAACTATTATGCCCTTGAATGTGATGTGCATTGCACAACTGATAACAAATGGGTAATTATTCACGACTACATGCTTCAGTCAATGGCAAAAGAAAAGGGCGATGTTAAGAAAATGTCTTATGAAACCCTTTCAAAAATCAAATTCACAAATGGCGCAAATATTGAAGATTATCCTGATTCAACAGTTTGCCTTGTTGAAGACTTTATTGAAATTTGTAAAGAAGCAAATATTCGTCCTATGATTGAAGTTAAAGATAAGCGTGTTGAAAAAGTTGCAGATTTACTTGAAATCATTCGCAAATATGAAATTGAAGACAGCGTAATTCTTATTTCGTTCCATAAAGATGTTCTTCGTCAGTTCAGAACTCTCTCACCAAAAATGGAACTTTGGTATTTAATGCACACAATCACAGACGAAAAACTTCAGGAATGTATTGAAAACGGCAACGGTGTTGCTTTTGAAGCAAAGCGTGGCAAGCCTGAAATGATTCAAAAGATTCACGACAACAATCTCACTGCTGCTTGTTGGACAGTTGACACAAAAGAAATGCTCAACAATATGATTGCAAACGGTGTGAAATACATTACAACAAACGCAATTATTCCCGAATAAGAGGTACAAAATGACAGACTGCAAAAAAATTGCTGAACTCATTTTCAGCGATGTGGACAAGTCCACAGAATATTATGAAAATCTTTATCCTGCAAGAGATTTGCCCGAAGGCGCAAGAGTGACAAGATTTGCTCCAAGCCCAACAGGTTATTTGCACTTTGGTGGACTTTATGCAGGTTTCGCATCAAAACTTACTGCTGAAACTACAAACGGCGTGTTTATGCTCCGTATTGAAGATACTGATAAAAAGCGCGAAGTAGAAGATGGTGTTACTGGTATCGTAACAGGTCTCAAGGCTTTCGGTGTTACTCCTGATGAAGGTGTTACCGGCTTTGATAGTGAAGATGGAAAATATGGCCCTTATACACAGAGTCTTCGTAGAGAAATCTATCGTACATTTGCTAAAAAATTAGTCGAAGACGGCAAGGCTTATCCCTGTTTCTGCACACCTGAAGACCTTGAAGATATTAGAAACCGTCAAGAAAACGAAGATATCAAAGGCTATTATGGTTCTTATGCAAAGTGCAGAGATTTAAGTGATGATGAAATCATTGAAAAAATCAATGCGGGTGTTCCTTTCACTGTTCGTCTTCGTTCAATGGGTGACATTTCAAGAAAAATTGCATTTGACGATATGATTAAGGGCAAAATTGAAATGAGTGAAAATGTGAACGATGTTGTTATTCTTAAAACTGACGGAATTCCAACTTATCACTTTGCTCACGCAATTGACGACCACTTAATGCACACAACTCATGTTGTGCGTGGTGACGAGTGGATTGCATCTGTTCCACTTCATATTGAACTTTTCAGAACTTGTGGTTTTAAACCTGTTAAATATGCTCACATTGCCCCAATTATGAAAGAAGAAAACGGTGGCAAGAGAAAACTTTCAAAGAGAAAAGACCCCGAAGCAAATGTTTCATTCTATATTGAAAAGGGTTATCCTGAAGCATCAGTTAAAGAATATATGCTCACCATTCTCAACTCAAACTTTGAGGACTGGCGCAGAGCAAACAAGAATGAAGACATCAGTAAATTCCCATTCAATCTCAAAAAGATGAGTGTTTCAGGTGCACTTTTTGATATGATTAAGTTTAATGATGTATCAAAAAATGTTATTTCTGTTATGACTGCAGAACAGGTTTATAACCTTATCGTTAATTGGGCAAAGGATTATAACAAAGTGCTTTATGACCTTTTTGTAGCAAACAGTGATAAGGCAAAAGCAATTCTTAATATTGACAGAGATAATCCAAAGCCAAGAAAAGACCTTGCTTGTTGGGAAGATGTAGAAAATTATGTTTCTTTCTTCTACAATGAACTTTATACTCCTGATTACACTCTTCCTGAAAACATCAAAAAGGAAGATGCAATAGAAATTCTCACAAAATATAAAGATGTTTATTCTGAAAGCGACAGCAAAGAAGAATGGTTTAATAAAATCAAAGAGCTTTGTTCAGCTTGTGGATTTACACCAAATGTTAAAGAATATAAGCAAAATCCTGACGCATTCAAAGGTCATGTGGGCGATGTTTCAACAGTTATTCGTGTTGCTATGACATCCCGCACAAATACACCTGATTTGTATTATATTATGCAGATTTTAGGTTTGGACGAAGTAATGAACAGAATTGACAATGCAATAAATTCTTATAAAGAGGCTTAAAAATATGGAAGAAATTACAAACATTTCAAACTTTATACACGATTTCATCGACGAAGACCTTGAAAATGGTGTATATGACAAAGTGCAAACTCGTTTTCCACCTGAACCAAACGGATATCTTCACATTGGTCATGCAAAAGCGATTTGCATAAACTTTGCTACAAGCAAAAAATATAAGGGCGAGTGCAATCTTCGTCTTGACGACACAAACCCACAAAAAGAAGATACAGAATATGTTGACGCAATCAAAGAAGATATTGAATGGCTTGGTTTCAAATGGAACAAATGCCTTTTCGCATCAAGTTATTTCGATTTCATCTATGAATGTGCTGTAAAGCTTATCGAAAAAGGCTTGGCTTATGTTGATGACCTTTCTGCTGACGAAATCAGAGAATATCGCGGCACTCTCACAGAAGCAGGCAAAAACAGCCCATACAGAGAAAGAACCATCGAAGAAAACCTTGATTTATTTAAGAGAATGACCGATGGTGAGTTCGAAAACGGAGCAAGAGTTCTTCGTGCAAAGATTGATATGGCTGCAGCTAACATCAATATGCGTGACCCTGTTATTTACAGAATCGCTCATGTGCCACACCACCAGACAGGTGATAAATGGTGCGTTTATCCAATGTATGACTTTGCTCATCCATTGTCAGATGCTAAAGAAGGCGTTACTCACTCTCTTTGCTCACTTGAATTTGAAAACCACAGACCACTTTATGACTGGTTCTTAAAGGCTCTTGATATTCCAACTCCTCCAAGACAGATTGAATTTGCTCGTCTTAATCTTAACTACTGCCTTACAAGTAAGAGAAAGTGTCTTGCTCTCGTAAACGAAGGTATTGTTGATGGTTGGAACGACCCAAGAATGGCAACACTCAGCGGTATGAGAAGACGCGGATACCCCGCAGCAGCAATTCGTAATTTCTGCGAAAAAATTGGCGTTTCAAAGGCTTATTCAGTTGTTGACTATGGTCTTTTGGAATCTTGTGTTCGTGACGAGCTCAATGCAAATGCACCAAGAGCTATGGCTGTGCTTCGTCCATTAAAGGTTGTTATTGATAACTATCCTGAAGACAAAACAGAAGTTCTTGAGGTTGAAATTCATCCTGACCACCCTGAAATGGGCACAAGAAAAGTAACTTTCGGCAAAACAATTTATGTTGAGCAAGAAGACTTTATGGTAGAGCCTGTTAAAAAATATTTCAGACTTTTCCCAGGCAATGAAGTTCGTCTTAAGAGTGCATATTTTGTTAAGTGTGTAGGTTATGACACAGATGAAAATGGCAATGTTACTTGTGTTCACTGTACTTATGACCCTGAAAGCCGTGGTGGCAATTCACCTGACGGAAGAAAGGTTAAAGGTACTCTTCATTGGGTAAGCGAAGCAGACTCATTCAAAGCAGAAGTTCGTCTTTATGACAGACTTTTCAATAAAGAAAACCCATCTGACGAAACAGCAGGTGCTTTTACAGAAAACCTTAACCCAGACTCTCTTGTAATTCTTAAAGATTGCCTTATTGAAGGCGGACTCAAAGACGGTCTTAAAGCGGGCGACACATTCCAGTTTATGCGTCAGGGTTATTTCTGTGTAGATATTACATCAAACGAAGAAAACATTGTGTTTAACCGTACGGTACAACTCAATTCTTCTTGGGGGAAATAATATGAGTAAAACAAATAAAATCAAACAAAAAACTACTGGTTTCGATATTGTTTTTAGAGTAGTTACTGCTATTGCTTGTGTTGCAATTTATCCTGTGTTTTATTTTGCTGATTTAATTCACATTCTCATTACTCACAACGATATTTCAGATTTACTTAACAAATTTAGTGGCGAAAATACTCTTCAAGCAACAGAAGAATCAATTTCTCTTGCAGAACTTCCAAATTGGATTAATATGTTTGCTGGTTTTACAAATGAAGAATTTGATTTCAAAGCAAGTATCCTTCAAAATGAACTTTACAGACCACTTGTAGTTGCTGCTGTATTTATTATCATCGCCCTTGTTTTAGGTCTTGTAATTCTTGGTTTTGCCGTTTTCTCAAACAAAATCAAAGTTATTATCGGTCTTTCAGGTGCAGGCTTTTTAAGCACGCTCGCAGCATACTTTTCATTCAGCGCTTTTGCAAATCCACTTATGGCTGGTGAAATTTCACTTTCACAGGCACTCAACATTGACGGAATAATCTCATCTTTGATTGTTGGATTTTTAGGTGATGTTGCTTCTTTCACACTTGATGCAGCTTTCTGGGGCGTATTGTTCATTATGCTTGGCATCTGTGCTTGGTCAGTTTCTGTACTTATTGTAAACATCAGCGAAGAAAAAGAAAAAGAAATGAAGAAAGCTGAAAGACAAAGACAGTAAAAGACAAAAAAATTAAAGGCTATTGGATTTTTCCAATAGCCTTATTTTTATATTTAGTTATTCTCTAAATTCTTCTGTGACTGCATTTTAAGGTATGCATTAATGAATCCGTCAATGTCGCCATCCATAACGGCATTGATATTACCGTTTTCAAAAGATGTTCTGTGGTCTTTTGCCAATGTATATGGCATAAACACATAAGAACGAATTTGGCTGCCCCATGCGATTTCTTTGTGGTCACCTTTAATATCTTCAATCTTTGCAAGGTGTTCACGCTCTTTAATCTCAATAAGCTTTGATTTGAGCATTGTCATTGCAACTTCGCGGTTTTGGTGTTGGCTTCGCTCAACCTGACAAGAAACAACAATACCTGTTGGTTTATGAGTAAGACGAACTGCAGATGATGTCTTGTTAACCTTCTGTCCGCCTGCACCACTTGCACGATAAACAGCCATTTCAATATCGTCAGGGTTAATATCAACATTTGTATCTTCGTCAATTTCAGGCATTACTTCAAGAGATGCGAATGATGTGTGGCGTCTGCCTGATGAGTCGAATGGTGAAACACGAACAAGACGGTGAATACCTGCTTCACTCTTCATAAAGCCATAAGCATTTTCGCCCTCAATAAGAATTGATGCGGATTTAAGACCTGCTTCGTCGCCGTCAAGGTAATCGAGTGTTGAAACTTTATATCCATGGCGCTCACCCCAACGGTTATACATTCTGAAAAGCATTTCTGCCCAGTCTTGTGCTTCTGTACCACCTGCACCAGCATGGAATGTAAGAATAGCATTCTTTGAGTCATATTCACCTGTTAAAAGTGTTGCAAGAGTCTGAGCGTCAAGTTCTTTCTCAAAGTTTTCAACACTTTCTGTGCACTCTGAAACAAGAGATTCATCCTCTTCTTCGTCAGCCAACTCAATCATAACAAGAGCGTCTTCAAAATCTGCTTTGAGTTTTTCATAAGCGGCAACTTTATTTTTAAGTCCGCTTGTTCTTTGCAAAACTTTCTGAGAATTCTGAATATCGTCCCAGAAGCCCTCTTGCGCAGCCTGTTCTTCAAGATTTGCGATTTCTTTTTTCATTTTTTCAAGGCCCAACGCCTCAGCAAGATTTTCAAGTTCTTCGCTGTGAGAGTTGAGACGCAACTTTAATTCTTCATATTGAAGCATATTTTTACCTCGCTTAATTTATATGCTAATTTTATTATTTATTATGTGTCACTTGTCCGTTACAAAAACATAAAATGGTATTAAGACTACCGTTTCAACAAACCAAAAGTAAGCCTTGCTTTTTAACAGCTTTTGTTTTTAACGGATATGATATATTTAAGCTGTTGTTGATTCAGTTTCTGACTCAGCAACAGTTGTTGATGATTCACTTGCAACTACTTCAGCCTGACCTAACAAATCAAGGTTTTGAGTAGTTGTTTCTATTTTTTCTTCAGTTGTTGCAATTTCAGGTGTTGATGTATTCTGAATTGCAGAGATATAATAAGCACCATCTTTTTCACGAAGAGTGATTTTAAGATGTTTGTCTGGAACAGGCGCTTTCATTTCGCCGTTTTCACCTTGTTCCCAACCGTCACCTGCAAGACAAGCAACTGTTAAAACAATTGAGTTTGGCAAAGTTGTTTTTTCAATAACATCTGGTGTGTAAAGTGGTGTAACACCTGTAAGTGGCACGGTGTATGTTCCTTTTTCAGAATCAAACTTAAAGTCCATGCCATAACCTTCGATAGTTGAATGGACAGGAGTCACTTCTGTACCAAAAAGTTTAACAAATTCAGCTTCGATGTCTTCTTTTGGAATTAAAAGTCCTTCACCTGTTGATTCATATTTGTCAGGTGAAATATCACTTTTAAGCAATGACCAAATTGAAATTTCAACAAGCTGAGTCATTGGAGCTTTTGTAATATCGTCAAAAGTATCAGGGGCAATGAGCACTACAGGAGTGAGCATTTTTTCATATTCTTCAAACTTTTTGCTCTTGTCAATAGCATTATCAATGCCCTTAACCGCTGAAAAAACAACAGTTATAAGCCCGATTATTGCAAGAATTGTAACAAGCACACCAACCGGAAATGCAAGTTTGTGAGTACCTTTGTGCTTTCTGTTTTCTGACATTCAAAACACCTCTTTATCTGATTTGACCATCGCCATAAATCTTATATTTGAATGAATTTAACTGTGGAAGTCCCAACGGACCTCTTGCGTGAAGTTTCTGCGTTGAAATGCCGATTTCTGCACCGAAACCGAACTCGCCACCATCAGTAAAACGAGTGCTTGCGTTGTGATAAACCGCTGATGAGTCCACACTGTTTAAGAATATTTCGGCGTTCTCTTTATTGTTTGTGATAATGCTTTCACTGTGTCCTGATGAGTATTTTCTAATATGCTCAATTGCATCTTCAAGTGATGAAACAATTTTAACTGACATTTTATAGTCGAGATATTCACGATAATAATCATCATCTGTTGCCACTTCAATGTCAGGACAAATTTCTCTTGCGATTTCGTCACCGAAAAGCACAACGTTTTTCTCGTCGAGTTTTGCTTTGATTGCAATGAGAGCAAACTCTGCAATATCTTTATGTATAAGCAGACTTTCAGCTGTGTTGCAAACTGAAATTCTCTGTGTTTTTGCATTGAAAATAATTTCAGTTGCCATGTCAATATCCGCTTCGCTATCAACATAAATATGACAATTGCCAACACCTGTTTCAATTACAGGTACAGTTGAATTTTCAACGACAGCATTGATAAGAGATGCACTTCCACGAGGAATGAGCACATCTACATATTTATTCATTTTCATTAAAGCCGTTGCGCTGTCACGAGAAGTGTCACGCACAAGCTCAATAATATCAGGATTAAACCCTGTTTTTTCAACGGCTTCTCTCATGCTATCCATTATAGCAGAGTTTGAGTTAAACGCCTCTTTGCCACCACGAAGAATGGCTGTGTTACCTGCTTTGACTGCAAGGGCAGCCGCGTCACTTGTAACATTTGGACGAGCTTCATAAATAATGCCAACAACACCCAATGGCACGCTGACTCTTTGAATTTTAAGTCCGTTAGGACGCTCTGTTTCCCAAAAAATTCTGCCAACAGGGTCAGAAAGATTTATAACATCTTCAATACCCTTTGCCATACCTTCAATTCGGTCTTTGTTAAGCATAAGTCGGTCAATTAATGACTCTGACATATTGTTTTTGCGTCCGTTTTCAATATCAATTGCATTTGCTTCTAAAATCTTGTCGCAATTTTCTCTTAATGCATTTGCCATTGCGAGAAGTATTCTGTTTTTATCTTCAGTTGATGTTACTGCCAATTTTGCAGCAGCATCTTTTGCTCTTTTACCGATTTCTGTGAGCATAATTATTTCCCCTTAAAGAATGTACCAACCTGTTTTCCGTCAAGCGCTTTATAAATTTCAGTTGGATTTTCACCATTCATAACGATTGTGTCAATGCCAGCACCCATTGTGATTTCTGCGGCGTGAAGTTTTGTTACCATTCCACCTGTGCCAAGAGTTGAGCCCTTGCCACCTGCGATTTTATATAAATCTTCGTCAATTTCTGTAACAACAGGAATAAGTTTTGCATCTTCATTCTCGTTTGGATTTGCATCATAAAGACCATCAATATCTGAAAGAATAATAAGTGCATCTGCGTTAACAAGTTTTGCAACAATCGCTGAAAGTGAATCGTTGTCACCATAAACGATTTCTTCAACTGCAACGCTATCGTTTTCATTGATAATTGGGATTGCGCCAAATTCAAATAATTTATTGAATGTGTTTATGAGATTTTCTCTTCTCTCGTCATTTTCAACGTCACTTTTTGTAATAAGCAACTGACCAACTGTGTGACCATATTCGCCGAAGAGTTTGTCATACATAAACATCAATTCGCATTGACCTATTGTAGCGGCTGCTTGCTTGCCCGCTGTATCTGCAGGTTTTTCTTTAAGCCCTAATTTACCAACACCAACACCGATTGCACCACTTGTTACAAGTGCCACTTCAATACCCGAATTCACAATATCAGAAAGCACAGAAACCAACTTGTGCATTCTTCTGATATTTGTCTTGCCTGTTGAGTATGTAAGTGTTGATGTACCAACTTTTACAACTATTCTTTTTACATCTTTTAAAACAGCCATAATTATGCCTTCTTGCTTATAAAAGTTTAATCATAATATTTTAACATATATTTTTTTATTTAACAACTGCTATTTATAATAAATATAATTATCTATTTGTTGAAAACACAGCTTTCTTGTGCTAAAATATCTTTATATATGCAAATAAAACTAGGTGATAGAAATGGATTATTATTTTTCAAAAAGAATTTCAGGACTTGCCCCTTCTGCAATCCGTGAAATATTAAAAGCAACTCAGAATCCCGACATTATTCCTTTTGCGGCGGGCAACCCTGATGTTGCAACTTTCCCAATGGAAGAAGTTCAGAAAATTTCAGCAGAAATTTTCGCAAACGAACCCGTTACAGCATTGCAATATGGTGTTACAGAAGGTTACACACCACTTCGCAACCGTTTGACAAAATTTATTAAAGATAAATACAATATCGGCAGAGATTTTGACTCTCTCATTATCTCATCAGGTGCACAACAGGTTATGGACCTTGCAACAAAGGCTCTTTGTGATTTGGGAGATACTGTTATTTGTGAGTGCCCATCATTTATCGGTTCACTTAACTGTTTTCGTTCTTATGGTTGCAAACTTGCAGGCGTAAATGTTGAATCAGATGGCATGAATATCGAAGAACTTGAAAATGCTATTAAAAATGCACACAACCCAAGATTTATTTATACAATTCCTAATTTTCAGAATCCATCAGGCGCAACAATGAGCCTTGAGAAAAGAAAAGCAGTTTATGAACTCGCTAAAAAGTATGAACTTTTGATTGTTGAGGACAACCCTTATGGTGATTTGAGAGTTTCAGGTGAAGATGTTCCATCAATCAAGAGCATGGATGAAGACGGAATCGTTATTTATGCTGGCTCATTCTCAAAACTTTTAGCACCCGGTATCCGTGTTGGTTATATTTGTGCTCCTGCACCAATTGTTGCAAAAATGACAGTTGGCAAACAGGCAGCAGATGTTCACACACCTGTTTTCTCACAGATGCTTGTTGATAAATGGATGGACAAATATGACATCGATGCTCATATTGAGAAAATCAGAGCAATTTATCGCGAAAAACTCAATCTTATGTGCGACCTTATTGACTCAGAATTGGGAGATTTTGTTAAATATGTTCGTCCTGAAGGTGGACTTTTCGTATGGTGTGAATTGCCAGAAGATGTTGACATGCTTGAGTTTGTTAAAGAATGTATCAACGAGAAGGTTGCACTTGTGCCGGGCTCTGCATTTATGGTAAATGACGAAAAGACAAATTGCTTCAGAATGAATTTCTCAACACCATCAAATGACAAAATTGTTGAGGGTATGAAAGCCCTTGGTCGTGTTAAAGCTAAGTTTACAAAGTAAGGAATATTAAAGTGGAAAAGAAAAATTACACACTCACCGACATTTCAACAATTAAAAAAGTTATGGGAGAAAACGGCGTCACCTTTTCAAAAGGATTAGGACAAAACTTTCTCGTGAACCCAACTGTTTGTCCACGAATGGCAGATGCTGTTCGTCAAAGCACAGACGGTAAAATTGGTGTGCTTGAAATCGGCGCAGGTGTTGGTGTTCTTACAAAAGAATTGCTCGAAAGATGCGAAAAAGTTGTTTGTGTTGAACTTGACACTCGCCTTTTCCCCGTCCTTGATGACACTCTTTCAGGTTATGACAACTTAACCCTTATCAATGCTGACATCTTAAAAGTTGACCTTGAAAAAGTTATCAAAGAGCATTTTGAGGGTATGGAAATTTTTGTTTGTGCAAACTTGCCTTACTATATCACATCACCTGTTATTATGCGACTTTTAGAAGAAAAACTCCCTTTCAAAAAGATTATTGTAATGGTGCAAAAAGAAGCTGGTGACCGACTTTGCGCAAAAGTTGGCACAAGAGAAAGTGGCGCTGTTACTGTTGCGGTTAATTATTATGCAAAAGCTCGCAAACTTTTTGATGTTTCTCGTGGCTCATTTATGCCAAGCCCAAATGTTGACAGTTGTGTAATTGAACTCGACCTTACACAAAAGGGTGACTACAAGGTCAAAGACGAAAAACTTTTCTTCAAAATGATTAAATCAGCATTTGCTCAAAGAAGAAAAACCATTCTCAACTCAATTTCAAGTGGAATGGGAATAGACAAGGCAAAACTTTCACAGGCTATTGAAAATGCAGGTCTTTCACAGACCGCAAGAGCCGAAGCCCTCACAATGGAACAATTAACAGATTTATCAAATAAAATTTATGAGGTAATATAAATGGATTATAAGTTTAAGACAAGTGGAACTTGTGCAAGAGAAATCAAGTTTCAACTTGAAAATGGAATTATAAAAAATGTTTCTTTCTTCGGTGGTTGCAACGGTAACCTCAAAGGAATTGCTGCTCTTGTTGAAGGCAAGAATGCCGAAGATATCATACCACTTATCAAAGGATTAAAGTGTGGATTTAAAACCACATCTTGTCCTGACCAATTAGCAAAAGCTCTCGAAGAGGCACTCAATGAACAAAGCAAATAATTTTAAAAAAGCCTCTGAAACTGCTGTAAAAATGCTTAAAGACCGCGGTTTTGAGGCATTTTTAATTGGTGGCAGTGTTCGTGATTATATAATGAAGTTGCCAATTGGTGACATTGATATAACCACGAGTGCAACACCAACAGAAGTCCATAAAGTTTTTAAAGATTTTCGTGTGATTGAAACAGGCATAAAACACGGCACGGTAACTGTGCTTATTGACAACGAGCCTATTGAAATCACCACATATCGAAGCGAGAGCACTTATTCGGATAATCGTCATCCCGATAGCGTCGTTTTTTCAACGAGTCTTAAAGATGATGTCATTCGTCGTGATTTCACCATGAACGCCATTGCTTATGACTTTGAGCAAGGTTTTGTTGACCTTGTTGACGGCATGAATGACATAAACGAACAACTAATCCGTTGTATCGGTGACGCTGAAACAAGATTTCGTGAAGATGCACTTCGCATTCTTCGTGCTCTGCGTTTTTCTGCTGTTTTAGGCTTTGCTATTGAAGAAAACACAGCAAATGCAATTCACGAGTGCAAAGATTTGCTTAAAAACATTTCTGCAGAGCGTATTCAGGTTGAATTTTTAAAATTGATTTGTGGCAAAAATGCTTATTCCGTCTTGAAAGAATATTCGGATGTAGTTTGTGTTTTTATTCCCGAATTAGATAAAAGTATCGGCTTTGAGCAAATAAACAGACATCATATTTACGATGTTTATACTCATTCTCTCAAAGCATTGGAGCAAAGTAAGAATGATTTGCACATTCGTCTGGCTCTTCTTTTGCACGATATTGGCAAACCTTTTGTTGCTCATTTTGACGAAAAAGGTGAACAACATTATTATAGTCACCCCAAGAAAAGCACAGAGCTTAGCGAAAACATTCTCACCCGACTTCGTTTTGACAATGACACAAAAGAAAAAGTTTTAACTCTTGTGAGAATGCACGATACACCGATTATGCTTGATAAAGAAGACGCACCAAGCAAAAAAAGACTCAAAAGAATTCTCTCACAAATTGGTGTGGATTTAACCTATGACTTAATTGAGATTAAGCGTTGTGATAATTCAGCACAAAACCCCGAATATTATCGTGGTGATGATTTTTACAAAGCAACTTATGATATGCTTAACGAAATAATCAACGGTGACGAGTGTTTTTCTATTAAAAATTTAAAAATCAACGGCAATGACCTTATAAAACTTGGTTTCAAGGGCAAGGATATTGGTAAAGCCTTGCAAAAATGTCTTGATGGTGTTATTGCCGAAAAGGTTCAAAATAATTTTGAAGATTTAACAAAATTTATAAAAAAATAAAGGATAGAGAAATTAATCTCTATCCTTTTCTTTTGTTTTAATTAGTCGTTGTTTCTTCTTTTGTTGAAACGACGGTTGTTATCGCGCTTTTTTGGCTCTTCTTCGATGTCATTTTCTGGTACAAGACCCTTAACTTCGATAAGAGCATCACGACGAGAAAGGTTAAGTCTGCCTTGGTCATCAATTTCAAGTACCTTTACAAGCACTGTGTCACCAACATTAACAACATCTTCAACCTTTTCTGTACGCTTAACATCAAGACGGCTGATGTGAACAAGACCTTCTTTACCTGGAGCGATTTCAACGAAAGCACCAAAGCTCATAAGACGAGTTACAACACCGTTATAGATTGCGCCGATTTCTGGGTCTTTTGCGATAAGTTCAACAATTGAAAGAGCACGTTTTGCATTGTCAATATCAATGCCTGAAATGAATACGCGACCGTCTTCTTCAATGTCAATCTTAACTTCGCAGTCAGCCTGAATCTTCTGGATAACCTTACCCTGTTTACCGATAACATCACCGATTTTTTCTGGGTCAATCTTTGTTGAGAGCATCTTTGGAGCAAACTTTGAAAGTTCTGCTCTTGGCTCTGCAATACAAGGAATCATAATTTCATCAAGGATATAATCTCTTGCCTTGTGAGTTTTTGCAAATGCTTCTTTAATGATTTCAGCTGTAAGACCGTGCACTTTAAGGTCCATTTGAATAGCTGTGATACCCTTCTTTGTACCTGCTACTTTAAAGTCCATATCGCCATAGAAGTCTTCAAGGCCCTGAATATCAACCATTGTCATGAAGTCGCCATAAACGCCTTCATCACCTGTGATAAGACCGCAAGAAATACCTGCTACAGGAGCTTTAATTGGAACACCTGCTGCCATAAGAGCAAGAGTTGAACCACAAATTGAGCCTTGTGATGTTGAACCATTTGAAGAAAGAACTTCTGATACAACGCGGATTGCATAAGGGAATTCATCAACTGATGGAAGAACAGGAACAAGAGCCTTTTCTGCAAGTGCACCGTGACCGATTTCACGGCGACCTGGACCACGAGATGGCTTTGTTTCACCAACTGAGTATGATGGGAAGTTGTAATGGTGAATATATCTCTTTTCTGTCTGTTCATCAAGACCGTCAAGCTGCTGTGCATCACCCATAGGTCCGAGTGTTGCGATTGAGAGAACCTGAGTCTGACCACGAGTGAACATACCTGAACCGTGTGCACGAGTGATAAGGTCTACTTCTGCATTAAGTGGACGGATATCGTCGATACCACGACCGTCAACACGCTTGTGTTCATCTTTAAGCCAAGCACGAACAACATGCTTTTGAACAAGATACATAATCTCATCAAGTTTTGCTTCGTTGCCTTCAAATCTTTCATCAAACTTAGCGTGAACTGCTTCATAGATTGGAAGAAGAGCTTCGTCACGAACAAGCTTGTCGTCAGTATCAAGAGCTTTCTTAACATCTTCAATGCAGAATTCTTCAATTTCTGCCATAATTTCTGGGTCTGGGTCAGAAGATGTGTAAGCGAACTTTGGCTTACCGATTTCATCAACAATGCCCTGAATGAATTTAACGATTTTCTGGTTTTCAGCGTGACCTGCCATGATAGCGTCAAACATTGTATCATCGTCGATTTCGTTTGCGCCTGCTTCAATCATAGCAACAAGGTCTGCTGTTGATGCAACTGTCAAAACAAGGTCTGTTTTTGCTCTCTCTTCGAGATTTGGGTTGATAACGATTTTGCCGTCAACAAGACCAACATTAACGCCTGAAACAGGACCTGCCCAAGGAATATCTGAAATTGCGATTGCTGCTGAAACACCAATCATAGCTGTGATTTCAGGTGAGCAATCAGGGTCAACTGACATTACAGTAGCAACTACTGAACAGTCATTTCTAAGGTCTTTTGGGAAGAGTGGACGAATTGGTCTGTCGATACAACGAGATGTAAGGATTGCCTTTTCACTTGCTCTGCCTTCTCTTCTCTGGAATGAGCCAGGAATGCGACCTACTGAGTACATTTTTTCTTCATAGTCAACTGAGAGTGGGAAGAAATCAACGCCTTCTCTTGGTTTTGCAGAAGCTGTTACTGTACAAAGAACTTCTGTTTCGCCATAACGAGCAAGAATAGCAGCATTAGCAAGGCCAGCCATTTTGCCTGTTTCAAGAGTCAATTTTCTACCTGCGAGTTCAGTTTCCCAAACTTTAAAATTCTTGAAAAACATAATTTTTTACCTTCCTTAAAATATTTTTATTTGCAAGGCAAAAACCGTTCTTTAGCAATAAACACAACTCTTAAAAATTCAAATTTAAGAACTCTGTTTACCGCTAAAAGCTAAGGTTTCTGCCTCTATTTACATTACCTTTAAAAGCAATTCAAGGCAGACTGAGTGAAATCTCTGTCTGCCTTAAAGTGTTTTGATTACTTACGAAGACCAAGTCTTGCAACGATTGCACGGTATCTTTCGATATCCTTCTTCTGAAGGTATGCGAGAAGATTTCTTCTGCGACCAACCATTTTAAGAAGGCCACGACGTGAGTGGTGGTCTTTCTTGTTAGCCTTAAGGTGCTCTGTCAAATCGTTAATTCTCTTTGTGAGAACAGCAATCTGAACTTCTGGAGAACCTGTGTCGCCTTCGTGTGCAGCGTATTCAGCCATGATAGCCTGTTTTTCTGCCTGTGTCATTGATTTTCACCTCATTATATAGAATAAATTCAACTCAAATGCCCCAGATGAAAGTAGGTGAACACTCTACGAGTTTACTCAATCACCCGAGCGCACAGAGATAGCCTTGATAGTATAACACAAGAGTTTTTAAAAATCAAGTGTTTTTTACAATAATATTATTTGTTACAAATTGCGTTTAATTCAATACTATTCCGCTTTGTTGTGAATCTGTCACAGTTGAACCTGATTCAAAATAAGCCTTATAAACATCGCGCACATATAACGGAATGCTACCCGCTGTAACATTTTCAATCGCTACAACTACTGCGATTTGTGGGTTGTCAGCAGGTGCATAAGAAATCATAAAACCATTGGTATAGTCAACAATTTTGCCGTTTACCCTTTTCTTTGAATCGGCTGTACCTGTTTTTGACGCAATCTGAAAATCAAGTCCGTTAAATTCCGGACGAGAATTGGCCATCATTACCATACCTTCGCGGATAGTTCTCAACGAAGTGCTTGAAAAATCATATTTTGCAATTACTGTTGGCTCTGCTTCATAAATTGTTTCGGAATAATCCGCTGATTTTATACTCTTTACAAAATGTGCTGTGTATTTTGTTCCACCGTTTGCAAGAGTTGAAACATAAGTTGCCAACTGAATTGGCGTGAAAAGGTGGTCAGCTTGTCCGATAGCCGCCTGAACAGTATCACCGGGATACCACACAAGTCCAGACGCTTCTCTATCTTCAGGGCTTGCGATTTTACCTGTTGCTTCTGTCAGCTCTACACCTGTTTTGCTGCCGAAACCTAACATTTTAAAATATTCATTCATTTTAGAAACGCCAAGTTGTCTGCCCACCTCATAGAAGAAAATATTACAAGAATATTTGAGTGCTTCTTTAACATTGATTTCGCTACCTGCGTGACCCGAAACATTATAGCATACGAACTGCATATCGCTGAAAAAGTTATAAACTCGAGTACATTTAATTCTCTGGTCAGGTGTTATAATTCCTTCTTCAAGGCCTGCCAAGGCTACACCCGGTTTTACTGTTGAACCCGGTTCATAAGTACTGCGAAGTGCTCTATTCCAGAGCGGTGCTGTTTCATCTTGGTTAAGTGCAACAACATTTTCTTTATAAGTATTCAAGTCATAGGACGGATATGTTGCACAGGCAAGAATAGAGAAATCATTAACATCCATAACCACAATACTACCTGCAGGGTCAATATTGTTAGCACCTTTTGTGTTGTTAATTCTTTCGGCTAAAATGTTCTGAACTTTTTTCTGAAAATCAGCGTCAATTGTCAAAATAACATTGTTACCGTTCTGCGGATTTTTTGTAACAGTTGTGGTTTTTGTACCGTCACTATTAACAGTTGTTGTCACTTTTCCGTTTGTTCCACGCAACTCACTTTCCATTGCGTTTTCAATGCCGAATTTACCGATTTTATCAGTCATTCCATAAGACTTTAATTTAAGTTCTTCTTTTTGTTCTTCAGTAAGATTTTCATCTTTGAGTTTTTCTTCGTATTCTTTTTTTACTTCCTCATATTCATCTGCGTTGATATAATCATAATAACCCACTATATGCGGTGCGATTGTACCATCATAAAAAGCGCGCTGAGTATCAACACGAATTTCAATACCTTGATAAAATCTGCTTTGTTCTTTAAGCAATGCTACAAGAGTGTCCGACACATTTTCTGCCAATGTAAATGGATTTGATTTTGAAAAATCTCCTTTTGTCATTTCAAAGAGAATTCCACCAACCTTGAGGGTGTCTTCTATGGTCATATCTTTAAAGTCATAGAATTCACAAAGGGCATCATAACAATTCTGTGCAGTTGCGTAGAAATTAAGGTTGAGATAATCTTTTCGCATAAGATATTTTTTATCTTTTGCGCTATCTTTTGCAAAAGCAAATTTTCCGTTTGAATAAAAAATGGGCAGTGAACTTTTATATTCAACACCATATTGTTCAAATAATTTTACAAGAGAAAGCAAAATTTCGTTTCGTTCTGCTTTTTTTGATGATGATGGGAAATATGAAGCATCAATATAAACTGAATTCGAACGAACATTATAAACTAACGCTTGACCGTTGCTATCTAAAATTTCACCGCGCAACGCATCAATTTCTGATGATGCTGACGAAAGTGAAATCGCTTGCGCTTTATATTCATCACGGTCAATAATCTGTATTCTAAAAAGGTCAGCAATGAAAATAGAAACAGCCATTAATACAGCTACAATAAAAGCCGTTGTTCTCACTTTAAAGCTATATGTGTTTCTCATTTTCTCACCGTCCTTTTATATTTTTAATATTCTGTATAAACATTTGCAAATTTTGTGCTAACACCACGGATAATCAAATACCATAATGGTGTAAACACAAGTGAATAAATCGCCATTGGGAAATAATAGCGCACAAAAATCTCACCCGCTGAATCAATGCCCCTTGCCGCAATAAAGAATAACACATAAGTCACACAATAAAGCAAGGTCACAGCACTATTCATCATTATATATGTGATTATATTGTTACGCATAAATACTCTTAATAGAAAACCACAGATTGCACAAGCGACTGCTAAATACAACGCGTTATAACCATCTGCCGTAACTGTTACCGTGTCCCACAAAGCGCCTGCAAAAAGCCCTGCGATTCCACCAATAACTTCACCCTCATACATTGCAATACAAATTGCAACTGATATTAATAATATTGGTCTTATCCCCGCTATTTCAGGAAAAATCATCAAAGAGTTCTGCAAAAGATGAGCACACAATATAATCAAAGCAAAGATTCCATATCTTTTTAACTTTATTTTTGTTTGTCGTGTCATATTTTTAATCCTTATTCTTCGTCAAATGCAGTAATTACAAAACAGTCGTGAATATCTTTTGTATCCACAGAAAGTTGCAAATTAGCATAAGAAGATAATTCTGTCTGACTTTGTTCAATTGTTGTAACTGTTCCGATAATCAAATCTTTAGGGAAAATTCCGCCTGTACCTGAAGTGCAGATAATTCCACCTTTAGAAACTGCCGTGTTTCGGTTAAGTCCTGTCAAACGGCAATTTCCTGTATGAGTTGAAGAAACATAACCTAACTCGCCTGTTCTAATATCATAAGCAGCCACATTCACTGATGGGTCAGCCACAGAGCGCACCACAGCAGATGTTGGATTAACCTCTGTAACAACGCCTATGAGATAATCACTATAAATAACTGCATCGTTGACTTTAATGCCATCTTTTGAGCCCTTGTTAATTGTGAATGAGCCAAAAATATCAGCAGAGTCACGCCCGATTATAGTTGAATAAACCCAAGTATAGTCAGGATTTTTTTCGCGAACATCAAGGAACGCTTCATAAGATGCTAATTGTTTTTTAGTTTTTTCATAATCAACTAATTGACTTTGATATTCGGCAACCTGTTGTTCAAGTTCTGCAACACGGTCACGATAAGTGTTAGCTGACACAAATCCACCTTTAAAATCATCAAAATCTGCTGAGATATATGACGCTGCTTTTGTAAGTGGTGAAACTATCACTTCAACGACTTTTGTAAGTGGTGAAGTTGCTGTGCTTGAAACTGTTGCAAAAATAGTTGCAATCACAAGCACAACTGCCACTGAAAGCAGAACTTTAAAGGTTGTACTTTTGAAGAAATTATTCATTTAAATCTTCTCCGATATTTTTATTACATATTTCCACGCTCTAAGCAATAACCCATACCTGTTGCTACGCATTCAAGAGGCTCAGCAGCCACATGAACAGGAATCTTTGTTTCTTCTGAAATGAGTTTATCAAGTTCGCGAAGAAGAGCACCACCACCTGAAAGCATGATTCCATTATCAACAATATCTGCAAGTAACTCTGGTGGAGTTTTTTCAAGAGTTGAACGGATTGTTTCAAGAATTTGTGAAAGTGGTTCGCTGAGTGCTTCTCGAACTTCTTCTGAAGTGATTTCAATATTCTTTGGAAGTCCGTCAACAAGGCTTCTTCCGCGAATATCCATTGCGCCTTCACCGTCATAACTGTAAGCAGAGCCGATTTTCATCTTAACATCTTCTGCTGTGCGCTCGCCAATTAACATATTGTGCTTTTTGCGTATGTATTCAATAATCGCTTCGTCAAAATCGTCGCCTGCAACACGAATTGATTTTGCAGTAACAATATCGCGATATGAAATAACTGCAACTTCTGTTGTACCGCCACCAATATCAACAATCATACTACCCACAGCTTCTGTAACAGGAAGCCCTGCACCCATTGCTGCTGCAAGTGGCTCTTGAATGAGTGACGCATATTTTGCGCCAGCATTTCTCGCAGCATCATGCACCGCTTTTCTCTCAACTTCTGTAATACCTGATGGGACACAGATAAGCACGCGAGCGCGACTGAATGGTGAGCGTTTAATTGCTTTTTTAATGAATTCTTTAAGCATTTCTGATGTGATTTCAAAGTCAGCAATAACGCCATTCTTTAATGGGCGTACTGCTGTGATTGAACCCGGTGTTCTGCCAATCATTGCTTTTGCTTCATTACCAACTGCAACAACTGTTGGTGGATCTGTTTTTTCATTGACTGCCACAACAGAAGGTTCTCTTGTAACAATGCCTTTTCCTTTAAGGTAAACCACTGTATTAGCAGTTCCCAAATCTATTCCGATATCTTGTGCAAATAGCATTTCAACATCTCCAATTCATAGTAATTTATAAACATAAATAATCTATTTTATTATATCAAAAAAGCGAGTATTATACAATACCCGCAAGAAAAATTTACATTTAATTTTTATTGTTTGTTCTTCTCTTTTAAATACTTAATAATCTCTGTTCCTGCTTGTGCACCTTCATAGACTGCTTTTGAAATCTGAAGAAGCCCACCCGTGCAATCGCCCGCTGCAAAAAGCCCTTTTATGTTAGTTTGCATTTTATCGTTGACTACAATTTTGTTACCATCAATTGTAGCCCCTACCTTTTTAGCAAGAGCCGTGCTACCCGCAGTTTTATAAGCAATGAAAAGCCCGTTAACAACATCTGTTTCGTATTCAAAATTCACTTCAAGAGCCATCGGTTTACCGCTGATACTTTGTATTTTATCGGTTTTTACTACAACATTTTCAGGAAATTCAACCAATGGTTTTTCCCCGTTGGTATAAACCGTTACAGACCCAACCACATTAAGCAATTCTTTTGTTTCGTGAAGGGCATATTCACCATTACCTATTACACCAACATTTTTGCCACGGAAGAAGAAACTGTCGCACACAGCACAGTAACTGACGCCCATACCCTCAAAATCTTTAAGACCTTTTATGTTTGGTGCAAGACGAGAAAGTCCCGTCGCCAAAAGCACCGCATCTGCTGAATAATCATTCCTTGTTGTTTTCACTACAAAGTTGTCTTTTATAGTAAGCGATACTACTTCGTCATTAATAAATTCAACACCAAGACGCTTTGCCCCGTCAATTCCATCATTATAAAGTTTTTCACCGCTTATCGCGTCAGCAAACCCATAATAGTTTTCAACCTTTTCGGCTTTGAGCAATGCTCCACCACCATTTGATATGATGGTTGTTTCAAAACCTGCTCTTTGAGTATATAACGCAGCAGAAACGCCTGCAGGACCTGAACCTATGATTACAACTTTTGACATAGTATCACCTCTTTATATTTAGTATAACATATTTCAAAGTTTTTAGGCAATAAAAAAACGCCCGTCCTATTGGACAGACGCTTTTGCTTGTGTCGGCATTACCTATTTTCCCGGGCCGCTTCCAGCCAAGTATCTTCGGCGCAAATGAGCTTAACTACTGTGTTCGGGATGGGAACAGGTGGACCCTCATCGCAATCAACACCGACTCACGAAACCTTGTATCTCGTGAATGCAAGAGATATTCTATCACTATGATTTACAAAATGCAAGTGTTTTTTTAATATTTTTTTAAGTTTTTGCAAAATTCACAAAACTTATTATATAATCGCCGTTTTCACAGTAAAAATACACAATAAAACTAAAGGAATGACAGGTTTTGTCATTCCTTTTATCATTAAAATGCCTTTGAAACATCAATTGCAACACATTCATAACCCTGGTTAGGGTCAACAACAACATAAACTGCTGTTGTATTATTTATAAATGTAAGATTTGAATGCTTTGAATAGTTTTTATCTTCATAAGCTGAATAGTCGCCTGTTTCGAGATTGAAAATATGAACCTGATAATCCATCATATTTTTAACTGTACCAAGCATCACAAGATATTTGCCATCAGGACTGATTTGTGCCATCTCAGCACTTATTCTATATCCTGCAACAAGTTTTTCTTCACCCGTCAACAAATCATAGAGCATTCCTGTTTCTTTGTTGAAAATGTAATGGTCAGTAAGCAAATAATCGCTACCCATTGAACCCGGATAAGTTCTAATAACCTTTTCTTCTTCGCCTGACAGACGCACAACATCAAATTCAACACCATTTTTCCTCATAAATATGATATCGTTACCATCAGTTAACAAGAATTTACCATAAATATCGCTTACGAGAACTTCTTCTTTTGTTCCGTTTTTAATGAAAATATCTTGCTGTCCACTATTAACAGGGTACTTTCTTCCTGAAATAAATGGAATCTTGCCAGTTGTTGAGTTATAACCGTCACTTGTGAGCATACAAAAATCTGCCACGCCAGCACCATTCATATTAATTGTACGGTTAACAATCTTCAAGAAGCGCTCGGTCTTGCCTGTATTCAAATCCACAACAAAACTTTCTGTCCAAAGAATATTGCTTTGAGTCAATGCGCTTTTACTCTCGGTTGCCAAAAGCAACGCCTTGCCTTCTTGTTCATAACCCTTTGGAAGATTAACAAGTTTGAACACCAACATTTTATAGAAATAAACTTCTTGGTTTTCGTCCGCTTTAAAAAGCCCCATACCAAAAATTTTATCACCGAGTTCTATATAGTCAATTGTTACAGGAACATCTTCGTTGCCCATATTAACTGATGCTTTTACTGATGCGTTGGATTTTACCGCAGTCATTTTATTATTTGTATATTGATAATACTGAAGTTGATAATCCGACTCTGAAAATCCGAAGAAAATGTCAGGAATATCTGACTGCACTATATTTTGACCAACTGTACCACTTGAAATTTGAACATCGCTTAATTTTTCGCCTGCTTTATCGGTAGTGATTTCAGGCGAATCAATCTGCAAATCTTCATTCGTGAAGAAATTAAAGCCAATTACAAGAGCAATCATCAAAACTGCAAAAACAGCAACACCAATTGTAATAAAATCTTTTTTGTTGAGCGGTTCACGCTCTTTTTTCTCTTTTGGAGCCTTTGGTGCTTTTTCCTTTTTAGGTTTAGGTTGTTTTGGTTCTTTGATTTTCTTTTCTTTAGGTGGTTTGGGCTCTTTAACTTTCTTTTCTTTGGGAACTTTCACCTTTTCTTCTTTTGGTTCTTTAACCTTTTTTACCTTTTCCTTTTTAGGTTTTTCTTCAGAAACCTTTTTAACGCTTTTTATTGTTGGAAGAACAACTTCTTCTGTTCTGCGTTTTTCTGCAGGTACTTCTTCAACAATAATTTCTTGTTTTGTGATTTCTGGTTTTTCTTCCTTTACAAAAAGAGGTTTTTTAGGCTCTTTCACCTTTTTTTCTTTAGGTGGTTTAGGTTCTTTAGCCTTTTTCTCTTTCTTTTCTTTTTTCTCTTTTGGTGGCTTCGGCTCTTTTTCTTTCTTTTCTTTGGGAGCTTTAACCTTTTTTTCTTTTGGCTCTTTAACCTTTTTTGTTTTTTCCTTTTTAGGTTCTTGTTCCTTTATTGGTTCTTCTAAAACAAGGTCTTCTTCGCCAATTGTCTGATATTTATTATTGAGAGATTTGTTTTCTTCCAAAATATTACCTCCCTAAACTCGCATATTTGTTCTATTATACAATTTTTAAATTGTTTATGCAATATGAAATTTGTAACTGTCTTGTAATAGAGTGCTTGTTGATTTTTAAGTGTTTCTATGGTATTATAGAATTTAATAAAATTCTAAACACTACACATTGGAGCGAATAAAATGAGTCTTGTCAAAGATATTTCACTTTTCCCTTCGGGACAACAAAAAATAGATTGGGTTAAAGCACACATGCCTGTGCTTCGTAGCATTGAAAAGGACTTTATCGAAACTAAACCCTTCAAAGATTTAAAGGTTGCACTTTCAATTCACCTTGAAGCAAAGACTGCATATCTTTGTACCGTGCTCGCAGCTGGTGGCGCAGAAATGTATGTTACAGGCTCAAACCCACTTTCAACTCAGGATGATGTTGCGGCAGCGTTGGCTCATAATGGGCTCAATGTTTTCGCGTGGTACAATGCAACAAGCGAAGAATATATGGCTCATCTCCGTGAAGTTATTAAGATTGGTCCTGATGTTATCATTGACGACGGTGGCGACCTTGTTAATCTTATTCACAACGAATATCCTGAACTTTTACCTAAAGTTATGGGTGGTTGTGAAGAAACAACAACAGGTATTATCCGTCTTGTTTCAATGCATAAAGATGGCGAGCTTAAATTCCCTATGATTGCAGTTAACAATGCAAAATGTAAATATCTTTTTGATAACCGTTATGGCACAGGTCAATCTGTTTGGGATGGTATTAACCGTACAACAAACCTTATCGTCGCAGGCAAAACTGTTGTCGTTGCAGGTTACGGCTGGTGTGGTAAAGGTGTTGCAATGAGAGCAAAGGGACTTAACGCACAGGTTGTTATCACAGAAATTGACCCAATCAAAGCTATGGAAGCTCGAATGGACGGTTTTGATGTTATGGAAATGACCGAAGCCGCAAAAATTGGCGATTTCTTTGTTACTGTTACAGGTTGTAAAGATGTTATCACTAAAAAGGCATTTGAGAATATGAAAGACGGTGCAATTTGTTGCAATGCAGGTCATTTCAATGTCGAAATTAACATTCCTGACCTTGAAGAATTGGCAGTAGAAATCAAGCCACAGAGAAATAATATTATGGGTTATACTCTCGCAAATGGTAATACTATCAGTATTATTGCAGAGGGACGCCTTGTAAACCTTGCTGCGGGTGACGGACACCCTGCTGAAATTATGGATATGAGTTTCTCTATTCAGGCTCTCTGTGCAGAATATATTGTAGGAAACCATGATAAACTCGAAGCGGGTGTTATTGATGTTCCTGAAGAAATCGACAGAAAGGTAGCGTTGAGAAAACTTAACAGTTGGGGAACACAGATTGATGTTCTTTCACCTGAACAAGAAAAATATATCAACAGCTGGAATGTGTAAAAAATGAGCAATTATTTCAGATATGAAAATCAACCTTGTCCCGTTTGTGAACAAAATTTCCAAATAAACGACGACATTGTTGTTTGTCCCGTTTGTGGCACACCCCACCACCGTGATTGCTACAAAAAAAACGGTGAATGCGGCAATTTTGAAAAGCATAATGACGGCTTCCGTTGGGCTCCCGAAAAGGCAGAAGAACCTGTTAATGAGCCTGTGAATAATAATGTTCCACCATTTATGGCTGGGCAACCATTCAGTTCACAAGATGCTTCTTCAACTGTATTCTTCGGTAACGGCACAAATCCTTTATCTCTCTTTCCAAAAGAAATGGAAGAAGGAGTTTCAACTGACGAAGTTGCAGAATTTGTAGGTCTTAATGCACCAAAATATGTGCAGAACTTTTTCTACACAAAATCTCATAAAAGAACTTTTAACTGGGGTGCATTTTTCTTTACACCATATTGGTTCTTTTATCGCAAGATGTATAAACTTGGTGCAATATTCTTGGCAATCACACTTTTATTGTCAGTTGGATTCAGTTTTATTCCACCTGTTCAGAAACTTTATAGTGATATGACAGAGTGGACTGAAAAATATGATATTGAAGATTTAGAAACTTTAACAGAAGAAGAAATTGCACAAGCAAATGACGAGAGAAATGCGTTTATGCTCGAGAACCCAACAGGCTCAATACTTGTCATGGTTCAAGCTGCGATTTCACTCGCAATTCAGATTTTCATCGGGTTTAAAGCTAATAAATGGTATTACGACCACAGCATTGAGAATATAAGAAAAATCAAAGCAGAAGAACCTGACCCACAAAAGCAAAGACTTCTTCTTTTTAAATCGGGTGGCGCATCAATGGGCGCTGCATTCCTTGCAGTTCTTGCAAATAATATTGTTGTTATGGCAGCAGAAATGCTGTTGACATTTATAAAATAATTCTTACATCGGGAGATTGGTATTATGAAAATTACAAAGGCGATTATTCCTGCAGCAGGTCTTGGCACAAGAGTTTTACCTGCATCAAAAGCAGTTCCAAAAGAAATGCTTAACATTGTTGATAAACCTGCAATTCAGTATCTTGTTGAAGAAGCTGCAAAGTCAGGTATCACAGATGTTCTCATCATCACAAACCGTGGTAAAGGCGTTATTGAAGACCACTTTGACCACGCTTATGAGCTTGAAGACAAATTAAGCAAGAATCCTGACAAGAAAGAGCTTTATGAGGCAGTTCTTGAACCAGCAAAGCTTTGCAATACATATTTCCTTCGTCAGAAAGAAACTGGTGGTTTAGGCCACGCAGTTCTTTGTGCAAAGAATTTTGTAGGCAACGAACCATTTGCAATTCTTTATGGTGACGATGTTTTCATTTCTGATAAAGAGCCTGTTACAAAACAGCTTATTGATGCTTATGAGAAATATGGCAAGGGCGTTGTTGGTGTTAAAGAAGTTCCAACAAAGGATGTTTCAAAATATTGCTCACTTAAAGTTGAAGAAATTGAAGACAAGGTTTTCAACTGTACAGATATGATTGAAAAACCAAAGCCAGAAGAAATTTTCTCAAACTATTCAATTCTTGGCCGTGTTGTAATGCCACCTGAAATTTTCGACATTCTCGAAAGCACACCAAAGGGCGCAGGCAACGAGCTTCAGCTTACAGACGCTATGAAAACTCTTGCACAGACAAAAGGTGTTATTGCTCTTGATTATTATGGCACACGCTATGATATGGGCAACAAAATGGGTATTATGAAAGCAAACTGCGAAGTTGCTCTCAACCACCCAGAAATCAGCGAAGATTTCAAAGCATATATTAAAGAATTAGCAAAGAATTTATAATCAACACAAAATAAAAAGACGGTTCAAACGAACCGTCTTTTGTTTTGCTTATTTGCTGAAATAATTTTTAATTCTTTCAACTGCTTTGATTGTGTTTTCTGTTGAGCCGAATGCTGTAAGTCGGAAATAACCTTCACCGCTTGGACCAAAGCCCTCACCTGGAGTACCAACAACCTGAATATTTTCAAGAAGTGTGTCGAAGAATTCCCAACTGCTCATTCCGTCAGGAGTTTTGAGCCATACATAAGGTGAGTTTGCTGCGCCATAAACTGTGAATCCGCACTCTTTAAGTCCGTTATAGATAATCTTTGCATTGTTCTGATAATATGCAATGATTTCACGAATCTGCTTTTTGCCTTCTTCGCTATAACAAGCTTCTGCAGCTCTTTGTGTGATATAAGAAACACCGTTAAACTTTGTTGCTTGACGACGAGCCCAAAGAGCATTGAGTTCAACACCGTCAACCTTAATGTCATGTGGTACTACTGTATAACCACAACGAACGCCTGTGAAACCTGCAGTTTTTGAGAAACTTCTGAATTCGATTGCACAAGACTTTGCACCCTCGATTTCATAGATTGAATGTGGAACATCATCTTCTGTGATAAACGCTTCATAAGCAGAGTCAAAAAGGATTACTGCGCCATTTTCATTTGCATAGTCAACCCATTTTTTGAGTTCGTCCCTTGTTGCTGCCATACCTGTTGGGTTGTTAGGGAAGCAAAGATAAATAATATCAACATTTTCTTTTGGAAGTTCAGGTAAGAAGTTATTTTCAGCAAGACAAGGCATATAATAAATATTTGTCCAACCATTTTCTGTCTTATCGCCTGAGCGTCCGCTCATAACATTTGTGTCAACATAAACTGGATAAACCGGGTCACAAACTGCAACTTTATTATCAGTTGAGAAAATGTCGCCGATATTACCACAGTCACTCTTTGCACCGTCTGATACAAAAATTTCGCTGTTATCAAGCTCTACGCCATATTTTTTATAATCGTTATCGTTGATTGCATTGAGAAGCCAATCGTGACCATATTCTGGTGGATAACCCATAAATGTTTTTTCGTTTGCCATTTCGTCAACCGCTTTGTGCATTGCAGTAATGCAAGCATCTGCAAGTGGACGAGTAACATCGCCGATACCAAGACGGATAATCTGTTTGTCAGGATTAGCCGCAGTATAAGCCTTTACCTTTTTTGCAATGTTTGAGAAAAGGTATGAACTCTGAATTTTCAAAAAGTTTTCATTTATTTTCATAATTGTCCCTCCGACAACATTTTTTACACTTCTATTTCACCCGTGAACACTTTAACTGCATTGCCACTTAAATAAACATTATCATTTTTGTGCCATTTAACTGTTAATGTGCCACCTTTGGTGTGAATTTTAATGTCTTCGTTTTTTGAGCATATTCCATTTATAACTGATGCCACCGCAACTGCACAAGTGCCTGTACCACAAGCAAGTGTTTCGCCACTTCCACGCTCCCACACACGCATTTTAAAATGATTTTTATTTAAAATCTCAACAAATTCTGTGTTTATTCTTCCGGGAAACATTTCGTGATTTTCAAATAACGGACCGATTTTCGGCAAATCGAGGTTATCAATGTCATTACAAAACACTACACAATGGGGATTGCCCATCGATAAGCAAGTTATTTCATAAATCCGGTCATTAATATTCAATTTTTCATTTTTCACAATACTTGCACCATATCGTGTGGGAATCTGATGGCCGCTGAGTACAGGCTTCCCCATATTCACTCTGCCACCCGTTGCAATTCCTTCTTTTTCCCATATTTCAACAGCCTTTACACCGCTGAGCGTTTCAACAAGTATTGTTGGCTTTTTAATTTTGTTATCATATATGTACTTCGCAGTACATCTTATTGCATTTCCGCACATCTGCGCCCTTGAGCCGTCTGCATTATAAATATCCATAAAGCAGTCTGCACTCAAAGACGGTTTTATAAGCACAATTCCATCTGCACCTATTCCAAAATGTCTATCACAAAGTTTTATTGCAATATCAGGGAATTTGTTTTCAATTTTTTTGTATTCGTTATAATCCATTAGGATAAAATCGTTACCTGCACCCTGCATTTTTGTAAATTTTACTTGTGTCATAAAAACCTCAATATTCTACAGGGCGATTATAACATATTTTTATTGCTTGTTACATTGTTAAATTTCTAAGGCTGAATATATAAATTT
>JAZOPS010000039.1:0-48625 GCA_045655645.1 Candidatus Fimenecus sp. | reverse complement strand
GTAAGCTGCGTTAACTGCGTTTGCAGTTTCAAAACCGTCAGCAGGAACGATAACTGTAAGGTTTGGCATTGCTCTTGTAATTGCAAGGTCAGTGATAGCGTGGTGTGTTGAACCTGCCTGACCGAATGATGTACCTGAGTGAGTAGCAATAATCTTTGCGTTAACATTCTGATAGCAGATGTCTGTGTGAAGCTGGTCACAAGCACGCATTGATGTGAATGCAGAGAAACCTGAAAGGAAAGGAATCATACCTGCTCTTGCCATACCCGCTGCAACACCGAACATATCTTGTTCTGCGATACCAACATTGATAACTCTTTCAGGGCAAACTTTCAAAACGTCACCGAGTTTTGTTGATTTTGCAAGGTCTGCTGTGATAGCTACAACCTTTGTGTCTTTCATAATGATATCAGCAAGTGCTTTACCATAAATTTCAGCTGTTGAAATTGCAGTCTGGTCAACTGCTGTATAAACAAATCCGCCTGCCATAATTATTTGCCCTCCTTCTCTGCTCTTGCAACGCGAGCTGCATAGTTTTCATCAAGTTCCTTATTGAACTTTTCAAAGAGTGCGTCGTCAATAGCGCCATAGTGCCATGTGTAGTCGCCTTCAATTGACTTGATACCTGCGCCCTTTTTTGTATCCATAAGAATACATGTAGGAGACTGTGGCTCTTTTGCTCTTTCGATTGCAACATCAATAGCGTCGCAAAGTTCACCGATATTGTTACCGTCAACAACGATTGTATTGAAACCGAATGCTGTCATCTTATCAGCAAGTGGTTCAAGTTTCTTAATGTCTTCTGTGTTACCGTCAATCATGTTGTGGTTTCTGTCGATAAATACGATACAGTTAGAAAGGTTATAGTGATTCATTGTCATGAATCCTTCCCAACATGAACCTTCGCCAAGCTCACCGTCACCAGTAACTACATATGTAAGGAAATCTTTGTTTTGAAGTCTTGCTGCAAGTGCTGTACCTGCTGCGATTGATGGGCCGTGACCAAGAGAACCTGTTGAAGCGTCAACGCCTACAACTTTATTTGAGTCAAGGTGCATACCACATTTTGAACCTGAAAGGTTGAATGTTTTGAGCATCTCCATTGGGTTGAAACCTTTGTCGCAAAGAACAGGAGCATAAGCGATTGCTGCGTGACCTTTTGAAAGAATAAATCTGTCACGGTCGTCCCATTGTGGTTCGTCAACCTTAATGTTGAGATATTTGTGATAAAGAACGGTGAGAAGGTCCATAACACTCATACCGCCACCGAAATGTCCGCTACCTGCCCAAACTGTTGTCTGAACGCAAAGTTTACGGAGTTCGAGAGCTTTCTTTTCGAGTGCAAGCCATTCTGCTTTTGCTAAATTAGCCATAATTTTCCCTCCAAGAAAATTTTATTAGAAGCGGGGTCCCCACCCCGCTATAATTTGTTTGAATTATCTAAGCTCTGGGTGGTTTTTAGCAACTACTGAGAATGCATCTTCAGCAATTTCAATTGATTTCTTAATGTCTTCTTCTGTAAGAGAAGCATTGATGAAGTGGTTGTGGTGAGATGTGATGAACAAACCGCGGTTAACACATTCTGCAACCCATTCCTGATGAAGCATAAGGTTGTCATCGTTAGCAATTCTCAAATAGAAGAGTGCTGGTTCACCTGAAACTTTAAGGTCGAAGCCGTGTTCAGCACCTGCAGCTTTAAGACCGTCAGTAAGCTGAATACCCATTCTACGGAACATTGTTGGTGTATCAAGAGCTTTCATCTTGTTGATACAAGCAACGCAAGCTGCGAATGGAACTGCGCTCATCCAGTAAGAACCTGTGTATGTAATACCTGAAACAGTTGCTTTCATGTGTTCGCCACCGCAAAGTGCTGACATATTGTAACCATTAGCAAGTGCTTTACAGAAGCAGATAAGGTCTGCTTTGAAGCCATAATAGTGGTCAGAACCTGCAAGGTCAAGACGGAAACCTGCGCGAACGTCGTCAATGATGAGAACTGCACCGTGGTCGTCACACCATTTACGAACTGCTTGCCAGTATTCTTTTGAAGCTGGTTCGTTGTCTTTGAAGTTGCCATGGTCATAAGGCTGAGCAATAATACCTGCGATATCGCCGTTGTTATCGTCATAAGCTTTCTGAATTGCATCAAGGTCAAACCAAGGAACGATAATGTTATTTGCTACGTCTTCTGGAGTAATGCCTGGGTAGTCAATTTTCTGTGCCCATGGGAAATCTCCATGATAATAATATTTCAAGAAGATAATCTTCTTTTTATGTGTGTGTGCTCTTGCTGCCATTGTTGCAAGAGTTGTTGTGTCTGAACCGTTCTTGCAGAAGAATGCCCAGTCAGTAGATGCTACTGTGTCAACAAGTGTTTCAGCACATTCAACCATTACTTTGCCAGGTGCAGTAACGCAGTTGCCGAGTTTGAGCTGTGCCATAGCAGCAGCGTCAACATCAGGGTCATTATAACCCAAAACGTTAGGACCATAAGCGCACATATAGTCGATATATTTGTTACCGTCAACGTCCCAGAAATATGAGCCCTGTGCTTTTTCTGAGAAAGATGGCCATCTGTTAACAGGAATCCACTGACCTTCAGCAGGACCTAAATGACCGTAAATGCCTCCTGGAATAACTTTTGAAGCTTGTTCAAACATTGCACGGCTTTTAGTTGTGTCAAATGTTGGGAATTTACTCATTTTTTCGTCCTCCTTATGCTAAGTATAATCCTACTCTGTCGAGAATACGGTTTACATTGTCAACCATTGAGATAAGACCGCGGATTGTGATGTTGCCGTTACCAACATGGTCGATTGAGTTAACTGTGCCAGCGAAAAGTGCGTTAGCAAGTTCAAGGTCACAGAATTCCATAATTGCACGAGGTTTTTCAGGTGCTTGCTTGATTGTGATAAGGTGATTATCTTTAACACGGATAGTAGCATAAACTGTATCTGTGATACCGATTTGAATATCACCATCAGCAATGTTTGATGCACTGAATTTACCAATAGCATCCTGATTACCAATCTGTGAAATAGCAACTGCAACTGTATAGAATGTGCAGAGAGTGTTAAGACGGAAGAAGTCGGCGTCTTTGAGTGCTTCTTCTGATGCTCTCATAACTTCTGTAAGTCTGTCAGTCAAAGCTGTGAATGTCTTTAAAAGGAAGTTAACCTTTGTAAGACCCTTTGTTGGAATTGGTGTAACTTTGCCGTCGATAATTCCGTTGAACTTGTCGCAGTTAGCAACAGGAATTTTGATGTCGCAATCAGCTTTAACGCCATCGTCCATACGGCAACCGTTTTTAGAAAATGTGAGTGTAGCGCTTGGACCACCTTTAACATCGAAAGCTACTGAAATTGGTTTTTCGATTTTTGAAATAATTTCTTTAGCTTTTTCATCGAGTTCACAAAGGTTTTCCAATGTGCCGAGAACAGCATACATATTTATGTAAGCTAATGTTCTTGAATCAGTCATTTCTGATTCCTCCTTCGAAAAAAATTACGCTTTCAGCGTAGGTTTTCGCAAAAACTATAAACCTAATATAAGGATACCAAATTTTCTGTATAAAATCAAGAAAAAAACTTGCAAAAATTAACAATTTGTTAGTGATTTTTTATAAATTGTATGATATAATATGCTAGTGATAATGGGTGATTATAGATAATTTTTTCTAAGTCACATTAAAAATGTAGAAAATGTTGTTTTTATGCAACTGAAAGGATAAAAATTTATGTCTTTATTCAAAAAAATCTTTGGTGATTATTCAAGCAGAGAAGTTAAGAGAATAATCCCGATTCAGAAAAAGGTTTTGGCTCTTGAAGAAGAATACAAAGCATTAACTGATGCCCAGCTTCAAGCAAAAACTGTTGAGTTTAAAGAAAGATTACAAAAAGGCGAAACACTTGATGACATTTTGCCCGAAGCATTTGCAACTTGTAGAGAAGCATCTGCTCGTGTTCTTAATATGCGTCATTTCCCTGTGCAGATTATCGGTGGTATTGTTCTTCACCAAGGTCGAATTGCAGAAATGAGAACAGGTGAGGGTAAGACACTTGTTGCAACACTTCCTGCTTATCTTAATGCACTTTCAGGTAAGGGTGTTCACATTGTTACAGTTAACGACTATCTTGCTCGTCGTGACTCTGAATGGATGGGCAAACTTTATCGTTTCTTAGGTCTTACAGTTGGTCTTATCGTTCACGATTTAGATGGTGAGCAAAGAAGAGCGGCTTATGACTGCGATATTACTTATGGTACAAATAACGAAATGGGATTTGACTATCTTCGTGATAATATGGTTATTTATGCAGAGCAGAGAGTTCAGCGTGGCCATAACTTTGCAGTTGTTGACGAAGTTGACTCAATTCTTATCGACGAAGCAAGAACTCCGCTTATCATTTCTGGTATGGGGGACAAATCAACTGAACTTTACAAAATTGCAAACGAATTTGCAAAGCGCCTTAAAATGTGCAAAGTAAAAGAAGTTGATGCAAAACAGGGCGTTGAAAGTTTTGCAAGTGACGATGACGATTTTGTTGTTGATGAAAAGGCAAAAACGGCGTCACTTACACAAAATGGTATTAAAAAAGCTGAAAAGTTCTTCGGTGTTGAAAACCTTGCTGATGTTGAAAACCTTACAATTCAGCATCACATCGACCTTGCAATCAAGGCAATCGGTGTTATGAAACGCGACGTTGACTATGTTGTTAAAGATGGCGAAGTGCTCATCGTTGACGAGTTCACAGGCCGTATTATGATTGGTCGTCGTTATTCTGACGGTCTTCATCAGGCGATTGAAGCAAAAGAAAATGTTAAAGTTGAAAGAGAGTCAAAAACTCTTGCAACAATTACATTCCAGAATTATTTCAGACTTTACAATAAGCTTTCAGGTATGACAGGTACTGCAATGACAGAAGAACACGAGTTCCAAGAAATCTATGAACTTGATGTTATTGAAATTCCAACCAACAAACCTGTTGTCCGTAATGACGAAGACGATGTTCTTTATAAAACAGAACTTGCAAAATATAACGCAATTATTGAGCAGGTGCTTGAATGTAACGCAAAGGGTCAACCTGTTCTTGTTGGTACAACCAATATTGAAAAGAGTGAACTTTTAAGTAAAGTTCTTAAAAAGCGTGGCATTAAACACGAAGTGCTCAATGCTAAATATCATGACAAAGAAGCAGAGATTATTGCACAAGCAGGTAAGTTTGGTGCAGTAACAATTGCAACAAATATGGCAGGTCGTGGTACTGACATTATTTTGGGTGGTAACCCAGAATATATGGCAAGAAATGAAATGAGAAGAATGGATTATTCTGATGAACTTATTGCAGAAGCAACAGGCTTTGCAGAAACAGATAATACAGACATTCTCGAAGCAAGAAAAACATATCAAGACCTTGAAAAGAAATATAAAGAGCAACTTCGCGATGAAGCAGATAAAGTGCGCGAAGCAGGTGGCCTCTTTATCATTGGTACAGAGCGTCATGAATCACGCCGAATTGATAATCAGCTCAGAGGTCGTGCAGGTCGTCAGGGTGACCCTGGTCAAAGCAAATTCTACCTTTCAGCCGAAGATGAATTACTTCGTCTTTTCGCAGGTGACCGTTTCTATAATATTCTTGATACATTCAAGAGTATGGGTGATATCCCTGTTGAAGCAAAAATGTTCACAAACACAATTGAAGGTGCACAAAAGAAAGTTGAAGGCAATAACTTTGCAATGCGTCGTAATGTTCTTCGTTTTGACGATGTTATGAACAAGCAGAGAGAAGTTATTTATGGTCAGCGAAACAAAGTGCTTGATGGTGCAGATATTCATGCAACAATCCTTAAAATGATTGATGATTATGTGAACGAAACAGTTGATTTCTATTGTCCTGCAGGGAATGCGGTTGCAGATTGGAATATCAACGGACTTATTAATAAGTTTAAATATCTTGCAGGTCCTGACATTGAAAATAGTTATGACAATCCAGAGCAATTTAAAGAATATTTCTATAATAAAGCCATGGACATCTATAACGCAAAGAGTGCTGAATATGGCGAACAAATTATGTCAGAATTAGAGCGCAAGGTTCTTCTTCATAATGTTGATATGCGTTGGATGGACCACCTTGATGCTATGGAAGAATTAAAGCGCGGTATTTATCTTCGTTCTTATGCACAGCAAGACCCTGTTGTTGCATTCCGTATGGAAAGCTTTGACATGTTCGACGAAATGACAGCGCTTATTCGTGAAGGCACAGTCACAACACTTCTTCTTTTCAAATTAAAGAGTGAAGATGATGTTAAACGCGAACAAGCAGCAAAGATTACCGCAACAAGTGGTGGAACAGACGGTAGTGAGAAAAAGCAACCTGTTAAAAAAGGACAAAAAGTCGGCAGAAATGACCCATGTCCTTGCGGTAGCGGTAAAAAATATAAAAAATGCTGCGGTGCAAACGAACAGTAAGGAGGAATAACATTGGACGATAAGAAAAAACTTGATGGTAACATACCTGAAAATGAAAACTATCGTGATGAGATGGACGAACTTGTTCGTATTTTTAAAGAAGAACTCAGTAAAGCACAAGAAGAAGCAGAAGAAACAGACGATTTTGATGTTGAAAGCATTGAGGTTGAGGGGTATGACCCTAAAACTGTTTCTCTTGATGAAAAGCGCAAGGTTATAGTTGACTTTGACAACAACTGTGAATGCTGTGGTGAAAGACCAAGAGGAACAAAGAAAAATCCTGATAGCATCTTCTGTGAAGAATGTGAAGCAATTCTTGAAAAATATCCTTATGACTGGAAAGGTTTAGTTTCAGTTGTAGTTATCTTGGGCGTTTTGATTCTTGGTGTAATCAATTTTGCAATTGACACACCTGCTTTTTCATATATGAAAAATGGTGACAAGAATTTCAAAGCGAACAATTTCTATTCAGCGGTCAGCGATTATGATATGGCGGAGGCTTGCATTGAAGAAACTTTAAGAGAAAACTATAAAAATCTTTATGCAAAACAGATTCTTGCAGGATATAAAGCAAATAACATGGATTTTGTTATGAACGGACTTTCATATTTTGATGATGCTACTCTTAAATTAATCGCTTTTAAAAATGTTGCTGTGATAGATGAAGAAATCGACTTTATGCAAGCAACAATGGCCGTGATTCAAAATCATATTGCAGATTTGGAAGCTGATGAATATGAAAAAATCATTGCAGAACTCGATTCTCTTTCAGGCAAAAAGATTTATGAGAAAAATGGTTCATATTATGATGAAACAGATACAGAATACACACCTGACGGCACAGAAAAGGTTTATATCTGTGACGAAGGTTGGCTCAATATATATAAGTATGCTGCAGCACAAGCAAATGAAAAAGATGACGCAGTAATGATTGAATATCTTGAAAAAGCCTTGGGTCACACAGAATATGTTGACCGTATTTGGACATCAGTTCTCGCAAGTGCTTACATTGATACAGAGCAATATGACAAGGCTCAAGCATTGCTTGAAGACATCAAAGAAATGAACGCTGAAGGTGTTGACGACAATCTCATTTTGTCAATGCTTTATCGTTATCGTGATAAAGATTATCAAAGAGCTGTTAATACTTGCGTTGAAGGTCTTAACAGTCTTGCAGAGCTTGAAGATGGTTATACTCTTGTTGCAGAAATTGGTTATACTCTTTCAATGCAAAAGACACTTAGTCTTATTATGCTTGGCAAATATACAGATGCTTATGAGTCTGCAGAAGAATGTTGCACATATCAGATGGATGCACTTGGCACAACTGATAGCTTGTCAAGAGACCTTTGGGCAATTCTTGCACTTGCAACACAGAACAATGAAAAATATGAAGAGTTTGAAACTGAAATTAAAGAGTCAGGAGCTTATGGAATTCCTTTCTCAAAAGATGTAACAGATTACAAAGATGGCAAAATCACACTTGAAGAAATTGTAATGAGCGGGAGATATGATTTATTATGATGAGAACAGTTTATATAATCGTAAAATTTCTTACATTACCGGGTGCAATTCTTCATGCATTCTTTGAGCACATGAGTTGTCGTTGGACGAAAGTAATCGTTGACGACGCAAGAGTTGTTCAAGCAAACGAAATGCTCGGTCACGTTGACCATGAATTGATTAAGAGAAAAGGTGCAAGCTTTGATGTTTGCTTTATTCCTTTCTTCTTTAATTTAGCACTTGGTTTCTTGTTGCTTATGAATGGTGCAACAACAATTTATTATTTCGGAAAATATAGTGATATACTTGCTTGGATTTGTTTGTATCTTGGAATTTCTCTTTGCGCAAATCTCTTCCCACAAATTGAAGATGTTATGATGCTTAAAGAGAATTTCTTCCAAAAAGGGAAAAGCAAAGTTTCAAAGATTTTTGTAGCACCTTTTTATGCAATCTTCTTTGTTGGTGCAAGACTTGAAAAATTAGGTCTCACACTTTTAACATCAATCGCATTTTCATTTGCAGTACCAACAATTCTTGGTTGGTTTGTCCCAGCAATATATGGTGTAATGAAATAAAAAACAAAATAAAAACCCGACCTTATGGTCGGGTTAATTTTTTGCCTTTTACTGTGCATCTGTCCCACTAAATCTTATGAGTTCAAGATTTGGTGCATTTTCTACATCTATTGCCTTGTTGTAATCATCACAAAGGGTTCCCCATTGAACCGATGATTTTTCAATAAGCACATTTTTAGCATTTCTGATGAAGAAACCACTGTTTTTGTATTTTTCAACACCATATTGAAGACAAGGTCTTAAATCGTAAAGACCGCAGTCCCATTTTGATGTTTTTGTCATTGTAACAATTACATTTTCAAATGTTACATCTTCAATCATATTTTCTTCTGTGCCGTGAATAAGAACACCATTTTCACCCTTACAAGTAATATTGCGAAAACGAATATTCTTAATTTTACCTGATTTTGTATTTTCATCTCGATTAAAGGTTGTAATAACGATAGGCTCGGCTGTGCCCCACCAGTCAGGGCAGAATCTACGAGTTTCAACAATACAGTTTGAATATGTAACATTCTCAACATTACCACCGTCACGAATCTGGATTGAAAGGCCACGGTTACTACGGGAAATAATGCAATTATCAACAATTACATTGCGGAAATCTCCAACACCTTCTGTACCGATTTTAATAGCAGCAGATGTTGAAATGAGAGTACAATTTGCAATAATGATATTTTCACAAGGGCCATATTCCGCATTGCCCTTTGATGTTTTAAGACAGATACAGTCGTCAGCACATTCAATATGACAGCCCAAAATTCTCACATTTGTGCAATGGTCAGGGTCAATACCATCAGAGTTTGCAACATCCAAATCGTTGAGAATTCTGATTTGAGAAATAAGCACGTCGTCACAACCTGCAGGATGCAATGTCCAGAAAGGCGCATCAACGATTGTTACATCCTTGAATGTGATATTGTTGCTCTTTTCAATATAGATAACAGTTGGTCTTGGATAGAAATTACCTGTTACATAATATTGGTCTTTTCTCTCAACGAATGCGTGACCGTTAGCATCAATTGTGCCTTCACCTGAAATTGTGCAACCATCTGCTTCATAACCATAAATGAACACGAATGATGGTTTGCCTGTAACAGGGTTGCCGATAAGCGCGGTTTTAGGGTCATTTATCATATTGCAAGGACGGATGTAGCCATCAATATTGTCTGTTGCCTTAAGTCGTGACCCTTTCTGCAAGTGGAGTTCAACATTTTTCTTCATGCGGATTGAATCAGAATAATATGTTTTGCCACTTGTGAGCACAACTGTGCCACCACCGTTTTCTTCTGCCTTGTCAATAGCAGATTGAATAGCTTGACAGTCGTTATTCACACCATTACCAAGTGCGCCAAAATCTTCAGGATAAAAATATAACATAATGTGGACCTCCCACTTTTAAATCTGCAAAAAGTATATCACAAAAGGAATCAAATAACAATATAAAAAATAAACTGCTCAGCCAAAACTGAGCAGTTTGCTTTTTACTTTTTATTATTTCTCTTTTCAATTCGTTGGGTGCGGATTCTGTTAAAAAGAATTTCCATAACAACAAAGCCAACAATAACAACACAAGCGAAGAAAATACGAATTGGAGTTACCGTCAAATCATTTGGGACTTTAACAGTTTCTTCTGCAAATGCTGTAATGCCGAAAGAGAAAAGAAGCACCAAAGACATTAAAATAGTATTCAATTGTCTTTTTGCTTTATTCATAAAAATACCTACCAAAAATTATTCTTCCTGTGCTTTAACTTCAATGCCAAGCTCGTCAAGTTGAAGTGTGTCAACAGGAGAAGGGCATTCTGTCATTGGTTCGCTTGCATTCTGAAGTTTAGGGAATGCGATAACATCACGAAGTGATTCTGCGCCAATCATCTGCATAACAAGACGGTCAAGACCGATACCCATACCACCATGTGGTGGAGGACCAAATTTGAATGCATCTGTCAAGAAACCGAATTTCTCATAAGCTTCTTCGTCAGAAAGACCAAGAAGAGAGAACATTCTCTTTTGAAGTGCAGGGTCAGTAATACGGATTGAACCTGATGACAATTCAACACCATTGAGAACAAGGTCATAAGCCTTTGCGCGAACTTGTGCTTTGTCTGTTTCAAGATATTCTAAACATTCGTCCATAGGAGAAGTGAATGGGTGGTGCATAGCAACGAAAGTCTGTGCATCCTCATCCCACTCGAAGAATGGGAATTCTGTAATCCAGAGAAGATTGAATTTATCTGTTGGAATAATATCAAGTTTCTTTGCAACTTCTTGGCGAAGTGCACCAAGAACTGAAAGAACACTATTTTTCTTTGTATCAGCAACGATTAATACAACGTCACCTGTTTCTGCTCCTGCTTTGTTAAGAAGAGCAGTCATTTCGTCTTCTGTAAGGAATTTTGCAAATGAAGATGCAAGTCCATCAGGCATAAGACGAGCAAAAGCAAGTCCCTTTGCACCAATACCACGAACATATTCTGTAAGCTTGTCAATTTCTTTTCTTGTAAGAGTATTAACAGCATTTTTAGCTGTAATACAGTAAACTGCACCACCTGCTTCGAGAGCAGATGTGAATACGCCGAAACCACAACCCTTAACAACATCACCGAGGTCGCAAAGTTCCATTTCGTAACGAGTGTCAGGTTTGTCAGAACCATATCGTTCCATAGCATCTTTATAAGTAAGACGGGGAAGTGGTAACTGAATGTCAACACCCATAGCTTCTTTGAACACTCTCTGAATGTAGCCTTCACCCATACCCATAACATCATCAACATCAACGAATGACATTTCAAGGTCAATCTGTGTGAATTCTGGCTGACGGTCAGCACGAAGGTCTTCGTCGCGGAAGCAACGAGCAATCTGCATATATCTGTCAAAACCTGCTACCATTGAAAGCTGTTTGTAAAGCTGTGGTGACTGTGGGAGAGCGTAAAAACTACCATTGTGAATTCTTGATGGAACAAGGAAGTCACGAGCACCTTCAGGAGTTGAACGGATAAGCATTGGAGTTTCAATTTCAATAAATCCGTTTTCGTCAAAATAGTCACGAGTGATTTTTGTAATTTTGTGACGGAGAAGAATATTTTTCTGCAAGTCAGGACGACGAAGGTCAAGGTAACGATATTTAAGACGAGTTACCTCTGATGTTTGACAATTTTCAACGATTTCAAAAGGTGGTGTTTCGCTGACACCAACAATTCTTAAATCTTTAACTTCAATTTCAATGTCGCCTGTTGGGATGTCCTTGTTCTTTGAAGAACGCTCACGAACAACGCCTTTTGCCATAAGCACATATTCACTTCTAACAGTAAAAGCCTTGTCGAAAATTTCTCTGTCTGTGTTATCATCAAAAGCGAGTTGCACAACGCCTGTTCGGTCTCTTAAATCAATGAAAATAAGAGCACCAAGGTCACGACGACGCTGCACCCAACCTGCAACTGTAACCTCTTTGCCAACAAAGTCGGCATTTAAAGTGCCACAATAGTCAGTTCTTTTTAATCCGTTCATTGTATCCATTATTCTACACCTCCGAGAAGAGTTGATAAATCAAATCCTTCCATGCCAAGAGATTCAAACCCCGACATAGCGTCTTTTATAACAATTGCTTGGAATTTCTCGGCAAAGTCAGAAAGTTCCATTTCTGTTTCGTTGCCAGTTTCCATATTCTTGATTTTAATATTACCTGTTTCGATTTCGTTATCGCCTAAAACAAGAGTATAAAGTGCGCCAATTTTGTTCGCATATTTCATTTGCGCTTTAAGTCCGCGGCCAACGGTATCGAACTGCACATAAAGACCTTCATTGCGTAAATCTTTTGCAATGGCAGCTGCTTTGATATTTGCGTTTTCGCCCATGCTTGCAATATATAAATCGCATTTCTTTGGTTCTGGGAATTTTGTGCCCTGTGCTTCCATCAAAAGAAGAAGTCTTTCAAGACCTAAACCGAAACCACAAGCGGGGAGCGGTTGACCACCCATTTCTTTAATAAGACCGTCATAACGACCACCGCCACAAACTGTTCCCTGAGCACCAATTTCTTTTGAAACAAACTCAAAAACAGTTCTTGTGTAATAGTCAAGACCACGAACGATTTGTGGGTTAACTGTGTATTCAATTTCCATAGCATCAAGATATTTCTTAACGCTTTCAAAATGATTATGACAATCTTCGCAAAGGAACTCAATAACTGTTGGCGCTTTGTCAGCAATACCTGAACAAACAGGGCTCTTGCAGTCAAGAATTCTCATTGGGTTTCTGTCAAGACGACCCAAACATGTTTCGCAAAGGTCACCTTTATATTGTTCAAAGTATTCTTTAAGTGCTTTGTGATAATTCTTTCTGCATTCAGGACAACCAATTGAGTTGATTTCAAGACTTAAATTGTTGATTCCTAAATAATTGAAGAACTCGTGAGCAAGTGAAATAACTTCTGCATCAGCGGCAGGTGAACCTGCGCCAAAACACTCGATACCAAATTGATGGAATTCACGAAGACGACCTGCTTGTGGTTTTTCATAACGATAGCAAGATGTGAGATAGAAAATCTTCTGTGGTAATGCTTCGTTGAAAAGACCGTGCTCAAGAAAGGCTCTTACAGAGCCCGCAGTACCCTCAGGACGAAGAGTGATTGAACGACCGCCTTTGTCTTCAAATGTATACATCTCTTTTTGAACAACGTCAGTTGTTTCACCAACACCACGCTGAAAAAGTTCGGTATGCTCAAAAACAGGTGTTCTCATTTCGCGAAAGCCAAAGTTTTCAGCAGTTTCGCGAGCAGATGATTCAATATATTGAATTTTGTAACTTTCGTTAGGCAGAGTATCTTGTGTACCCTTAATAGCATTTGTAATTAAAGCCATAAAAAAACTTCCTTAAAAATTATCCTTATATATTAGGTGTGCCTCACCTTGAAAAAGTGAGGCATCTTTAAAAATATTCTGTTCTTATCTTTTTGGATTAATAATATCACGCCAGTCAAGGTCACCGCGTTCGAGAGAGTGAATAAGTGCCTCAGCAGTTGCGATATTAGTAGCAACAGGAACATTATGCACATCACAAAGACGAAGCAAAGTGTTGTCTTTTGGTTCGTGTGGTTTTGGGTTAAGTGGGTCACGGAACATAAGTAACAAGTCGATTTCGTTACAAGCAATTCTTGAACTGATTTGCTGGTCGCCACCCTGAGAACCACTTAAAAACTGTTGGATTTTAAGTCCGGTAGCTTCTGAAACCATTTTACCCGTTGTTCCAGTAGCACAAAGAGAATGACGTGAGAGAATTCCACAATAAGCAATGCAGAACTGTGTCATAAGTTCTTTTTTTGAGTCGTGTGCCATGAGTGCTATGTTCATAATTTAACCCCTTTCGTTTTTGTGAGAAAAAACTGCGCATAATAATTTAGTATAACATTCCAACAAATATAATACCAAAAAAAATACAAGTTTTCAACATTTTTTTACAATAAAATTGCAACTTCTTTACCCAAAATTCGTTTAGCAATATTAGAAAAAGCATTTTTAGTGTCAGAACGGTCAGAAAGCAGGTTTTCTGTTACAGAAAAATACATTAAATTTCGGTCTTCAGGCACAACACCTAAAAGACGGATATAAGTTCTGTCAATCATATCGTCAATATTTAAAAGTTTGCCTCTTTTTACTGCTTTTTCATCAAATCGGTTGATAATAAGACGAAGATTATCTTCTTTAGCACCTTGTTTAATCAACGCATTACCAACGGCGCAAGCACTTCGTGCGCTTACTTCGTCAGGAGTAGCAACAACAAGGCACATATCACTGCAATCAGAATAGAGCAAGGGCAATTCGCCCGTGCCTGCAGGGGAATCGATAATAATATAGTCATAGTCTTCCCTAAATTTACCAATCATATCCATAAAAATCTCTTTTGTGAGTGAGTCAGGATATGTAATTGGCGCAGGCAAAAGCTGAAGATTGTCATTGAAAAAAAGACGAGCTTTGTTATGGTCGCAACGATTTTCAATAATGTCTAGCCAGTCATAAACGACCATAGAATCAACAGAAAGAAGTAAATCAAGACTGCGAAGACCTGCATCACCGTCTATGAGTAAAACTTTTTTATTTTGTTCGGCAAGAGAGATTGCAACATTTGCACAAAATGTGGATTTTCCAACGCCACCTTTGCCTGAAACAACAGTAAAAACTTTTGACATAAACTCACTCCTTTTCATGAACACTTTATTTTAACACAAAAAAACAGGTTTGAAAAGATAAAAATAATTATTCTGTCCATTGTGATTTCTATTTATCCAAAACGACAAAACAAAACAAATTTCACTGACTCAAAGCACCAAAAAACACCATTGGGACAAGCATATAATAATGAGTACGATAAAATACGCTTGGAAGGTGAAAAAATGAAGAACAATGAGTTTAGTGCACTCGAAAATAGTGACAGAATACAACTTTCTGACTTATCCAAATCTGTGATTATTCAATGCGCTCATTTTGGAATAGGCATGCTCACGGCATCAGCATCAAAAGAAGCATATTTTTCACCTTTGGGGATTGCTTTTTGCAGTGGCACAAATCGTGAAAACACTTTGTTTTCGTGTCTTGGGGCAATGCTCGGATACATAATTTCAAGTGAATATTTAATGGCGTTCCGTTATGTTATGGCGCTGATTATTGTCTATATTTTAAAGGTTTACACAAATACTTTTAACTCTCTGCGTGAAAAACTTTTTATTCCTGCGCTGATTTCATTTTTTGCCACAGCATCAACAGGAATTGTAGTGACAATTACATCATCTTTTGATGCACGAAAACTATTTTTATTTATTGCAGAAACAGTTTCATCATTTGGCTTGGCTTATTTTTTCGCAGTCAGTTTTTTAGTCATCAAAAAGTTTAAAAACAGGGGATATATCTCTGCAAGAGAATTGACAGGCACAGTTATATCAATACTGATTCTTATTTTATCGCTAAAAAGTGTCGCCTTTTTAGGCATTTCACTTTCAGGCGCAATTTGTTCATACATTATCATGTCTTCGTCATTCCTTTTCAGAGAGAGTGGCGGTGCAATAATCGGTACGGGTGTATCATTGGGCTTTGCAATGACCGGTACAGTCTCACCATTGTCCTTTTGCTATTGTGTGGCAGGTCTTTTTTCAGGTATTTTCTCATATTCGGGACGAGTTCTTTGTGCATTTGCTTATATCTTTTCATTCGGTGCAATATTTTTATATTTCGATGGCACAAAAGCAGATTTTTCAATGCTTATGGAAACGGCATTGGCATCAGTTCTGTTTATTTTGACTCCACAGAAATGGTTTACAGACATAAAAGCACAGATTTCAATATCTGCTTTGTCAGGCGAAGGCTCGGCTGTTAAAAATATGTTAGTGTCTAGACTTAAACTTGCTAAAAATGCCGTTGGTGATATGTCGGGAATGGTGACAAAAGTAGCCGAGATTTTAAAAGAAAAAGCAGCACCCGATACGACGGGGGTTTATCTTCGTGTGCGTGATAATGTGTGCACCGATTGTGCAAGCTTTGAAAAATGTTGGCGCAATGGATTCTCAGGCACAGCGGGTGAATTTGATGTGATGATTGAAGAAATCAGAAAAACGGGAAGCGTTACGCCATCATCATCACCCACATCATTACAAAACCGTTGCATAAGAATAATGTCACTTTGTGATAGTTTTAATAAAAATTATTCGTCATATTCTGCAAGACTTGGCGCAGAGGGGAGAATAAACGAAATGCGAAAAATAACTGCTGACCAATTTGAAAATGTCTGTGATATGCTTGACGATATGCTCTGTGATGTGCAAAGCAACATAAGACTTCGTACAAACAAGTCGGACACCATTAAAAGCAGTATTGATAATTTGGGACTTGATTCTTCTGTGAACTGTTATGAAGATGAATATGGAAATATATTTGTTAATGTTTCATTCTCTGTTGAAAATAATGTTGACGAAAGAGAAATAAAAAATTGCATAGAGAATATAACAGAAACTCAGTTTGAAATTCCGTCAAGCATTAAAAATGACCAAGAAAAAATTCTGTTTTTCTGGGAGAAAACTTCATTTTCGGCAGAGTGTATTTATCATCAATCGTCAGGGGAAGAAGATGAAGTCTGTGGTGACTGTTTCGATTCCTTTTATGATGGTAAAGGCAATTTCATCGCCGTTTTAAGTGACGGAATGGGCACGGGTAGTCGTGCGGCAATTGACGGAATAATGGCATCTTCAATGTTTTCGAGATTAATAGTATCAGGCTTTTCATTCCCTTGTGCATTGCGACTTGTTAACTCTGCAATGCTTGTTAAAAGTCGGGATGAATCTCTTGCTACTCTTGATATTTTAAAACTCAATTTATATACGGGACAAGCCGTGATTTATAAGGCTGGTGCAACAGTTTCTCTGTTGGTGCGTCAAGGCAAAGTCACCGAGATTAAAAAATCGGCAATGCCAATTGGCATTTTAAGACAAGCCGAGTTTGGCACGGTGCATGGTGGACTCAAAAATGACGATATATTAATTATGATGTCAGATGGTGCAGCAGATAACAATATTCAAGAAATTAAATCGTATATCAAAGATAACGGGTTTTCTTATGACTTGCCCGAAAAACTCTGTGCCCTTGCAAAGACAAGAGCAATTGATAAATGCGATGACATAACGGTTGCAGTTGTTAAAATAAGCATAAACGAAGAATAATCTACCTTTTTATCTATTGTAATTTGTATTAAAAAGTGTTATCATACTTTTTAATAATAGAAGAAGGGGGAGAAATGTTTCAATGGCAAAAGAAAAGAAAGTCAAAGAAATAAATAATCATCCTAACAGAATAGGCTTTAAAGATATTGCGGGTTATACTATTGCTGAATCAGGTAATATGTTTAACCTTACATACATCACAAGCTATCTTAAAATTTTTATGACCGACGTTATTGGAATTGCGCCAAAGCTTGTTGGTTATATGTTTATCATTACTCGTCTTTGGGACGTTGTTAATGACCCACTTTGGGGCGCGGTTGTTTCAAAGCGAAAGGCAGGTAAAGACGGTAAATATCGTCAGTATTTAAGACTTGTTGCAGTGCCTTTGGGAATTTCAACAGTTCTCTGCTTTATTCCATTTAACGACCCAAATTCAATTTTCTACAATCAGACATTAGCAGAAAAGCCAATGCTTTTGTTTGTTCTTGCAATTATCTTGTATCTTGTGTATTGCACAATGTACACCGCAATGAACATTCCTTTTGGTTCACTTGCTTCTGTTATCACTGATGACCCTAAGGGTAGAACAATTCTTTCAACTGCTCGTTCAGTAGGTTCTGGTATCGGTGGTGCAGTTGTTCTTCTTATTGCACCAATGGTTATTTATGTTGGTACTGGCAGATTTGATGAGCAGACAGGTCAAGAAATCGAAGTTGCAGACGGTAGCAGAATGTTTATGTATGCTCTTTTAATGGGTGTATTCTCAATCATCACTTACCTTGTTGGTCACAGAATGGTAAAAGAGCGTGTGCCTGCAGTTGATGATGAAAATGTAGACTTAAAGGGTGTATATAAAGGACTTTTCAAGTCAAGACCATTCGTATTGCTCACTTTGTCAGGTGTTCTTATTAGCGGTCAGCTTCAATTTGGCTCATTCAATACTTATCTTTATAAGAACTACTTTACAAATACAGGTCTTAGCATTATAGGCACAATTTGTAATTATCTTCCAATGGTAATATTGATTTTATTCACACCAAAGCTTTCTGCAAAATATGGTAAAAAAGAGCTTTGCGGAAGAATGTCAATTGTCTCTGCAATAACTTCTGTATTCCTTTTCGTTACTGCAAACAACCAGGACTTCATTATGTGGATAAACCCAACACAGGGCATTTATCCTGCATGGCTTTATATGACTTGCCTTCTTCTTATCGGTTTCGGTTATACATTTGTCAGCCTTACTTGCTGGGCAGTTGTTATGGACGTTATCGACTATCAGGAATACAAAACAGGCATCCGTAATGAAAGTGCGGTTTACTCAGCTTATACATTCGGCCGTCAGTTTGGTCAGGCAATTGCTGACGCAGGCGGACTCTTCCTTCTTCAATGGGCAAAATACGATAGCCTTACAGCTGGTAACGGTTTCATTGCAGAAAACGGTACAAGCAACAAGATTATGTTTATCTGCACAATTATCCCTGCAATTGTTTACACAAGTGTATGGCTTATTTTCAGATTTGGTTATCCACTTACAAAAGAAAAGATGGAACCAATTTATGCAGCACTTCGTGAAAAGCATGAAAAAGAAGCACAAGAAAAAGCAGACGCATAAAAACAAAATGAAAACGGTAGAGATTTTTCTCTACCGTTTTTTGTATTCTTTAAAGTTTTTTATCCATAATAATGTTGGTGATAAAAAATGAAAGACAAAAAAGAAAAGTTTCCACATTATGAAGAACTGGAAGAAAATATGACATATTTTCCCGATAGTCCCGAGTCCCCTTATGAAATGGTGAATAAATATGGAACTTATGAAATTCAACCAACAGCAGAAACTGCGAACAGTTTTCCAACCATAGCACAAGGCCTGCCAAAACACAGAAAAAAGCCGTCAACAAAGCAGGGTGCACAGCGCAAAAAAGATTCAATTTAAAAATAAAAAAATAAAAGAGATAGCACTTTCGTGTTATCTCTTTTATTGGTGCGAGAGACGGGACTTGACCGTCTGCTCGCAAATAGCTCGCATACTAACCGCTTGGCGACCCAAATTCTTCGAATTTCGGTACACGCCAACCGTTTTCAGCTAAAAACAATCCACTGGATTGTTTTCTTAACGCTGAAACCCTCTCGGGTTCAAGCCCCTACGTTTTTACAAAAAAATATAGAGTCCACACAATGTGTGAACTCTATATTTGGTGCGAGAGACGGGACTTGAACCCGTACGGGATTACCACACGCCCCTCAAACGTGCGCGTCTGCCGATTCCGCCACTCTCGCAAATCGACGCCGTCTCATTGACGGCAAGAGTTATTATAACAAAGGGAATCAATGGTGTCAAGCATTTTTTTTATTTTTTTAAAAAATTTTTAATTTTTATGTTTTTTATCTCGCATAAAGTATACCAATTATTTTATTTCTTATTCTGCAAGGGAAGATTTTACAAAGCACACATACAAGTTTATAATTGAAACCGATTGCATAAATCGGTTTTGTTTTATTTTTAAGAGCAATTTTTGAAATGTATTTTCCTGCATATTCAGGGCTCATTCCTTTTTGCTCGTCTTTTTCCATGCCCGCAACGCTTCGTGAAATTCTGCCGTGATAAACATCATCACCATCAAAGGACTTTTGTCGGGCGCTTGTAAACTCTGTGCAGATATCACCTGGTTGAATGGCAATAACTGAAATTCCGAATGGCTTTAATTCGTTATCAAGTGCACATGTATATGACTCAATAGCTGCTTTTGATGCAGAATAATAGACTTGGAATGGAATGTGTGTAACAGCTGCAACAGAGCTGATATTAACAATGCGACCATAACCTTGTTTACGCATATATGGGATAACTGCTTTATTCACATTCACCGTGCCGAAGAAGTTTACATCAAACTGTGCTTTTGCATCTTTTGTGTCTGTGAATTCAACGGCGCCTGAAATGCCATATCCTGCACAGTTGATTACAATATCAATTTGCTTTTCATTCTTTATGATTTCGTCAATAGAATTTTTGACATTTTCTTCGTCAGTTATATCAGTTTGAATATAATTAATATTTTCGTTGGGGATGTTTCGTCGGCTTAAATCATATACCACACATCCTGCGTCTCTCAACGCCATAGCAGTATATCTGCCAATACCCGAACTTGCCCCTGTTACTATTGCAACCTTTTTCATTTTATCACCTTGTAAAGCACATAAGCGGTCATAAAGACCGCTTAATTTTAACCAATAATTGTGTTAATATTCTTTTCCATAAGTGAGAAGAAATCATTAACGATTTTCTTGTCTTCTTCGTTACCACGAACACACATTGAAAGTGTAATCACATTTTTATATGTTGTTACGGTAAGAAGCACGAATGGTTTATATTTAACAGCACCAGACATAAATGCATCTGTGGGCTCTTTACCTGCAAGAGCAAAATGTTCACCTTTAAGCACACCGATATTACTCATTGACATATTCGGGTTTGAATAACCAATTTTTATTATTTCCTCACTTGCGGCGTGTGGCATAATATTATAGCCTAAATTCAAAAGTGGCAAACCGTAAAGCCCCATAAATTTGTCTTTTTTGAAACGATTTGAACTACGGACTACATATTTAATAGTTTCAAAAATGTCTCTGCCACGCTCGGGAATTGCGCACTGCATCCAAGCAGTATGGTTTGTAAAGCCCTTGTCAGTAACACTATCCATATGACGACGAAGGTCGATTGCGTTTGAAATCATAACCTTATCACTTGTGGGATATCCTGCAAGTTCATATACACTATAAAAATAACTTGCAAGAAGCAACTCGTTGATTGTTGCGCCTAATTCCTTACCCTTGACTTTGAGTTTTGCAAGTGTCTCTTCGCTGAATTTCTTTCTTGCAATAAAAGACTTGTCGCGGATATTGTTTGGAGTGAGTGGGAATTTGTGATTATCTCTCGCATTGATATTTTTGAAAAGACGCTGAGCAACACCAGCTTCTGTTTTTGAAAAACCTGAATAAACATCGTCATAAGAACGAGAACCTGTTCTGAAATTAACAGGGCTTATTCCGTCAGTTACATATTTGCTGTAATTATCACAGAATGCCTGAAGGAAATATTTAAGGTCGCCACCATCCATACACATGTGGTTTTCAACCATACAAAGAGTGCTTTTGCCATCTTTGATGAAAAGTGCAATTTTCATTTGGATATCTGCATCTGGTGCGATATATTGAGTCAAGAATTCATCAACTGCATCTTGCACATTTTCAGGATATGACACCGAGAAAACATCGTCAATGTCATAAGGTTTAACTTCCCAATGAGTTGAGAGTTTTGTGTCAACAAATTTTGAGTGAAGCACGGGCACTTTTTCAAATGCACAGATAATAACAGTTTTAAGAGCTTCAATATCAGGAATAAAATCATAGTTGAGTTCAACATGGACCATTCGGTCGTTGAAATCACGGAACAAATAATGCATTTTGTCCCAAAGTTCAGCGTTTAATCTGCGTTCCATCAGTCCTCAACCTCCTGTTTATACATAAAATATTTCATATTGCCAACAACAATTGACAAAATGAAAATCAAATCAGCAACAAGGCCCAAAAGAATGATTGGTCCACCTGCAAACCAACTGATTATGCCATATGCAGCAAGAATGATATAAAGCATAATTGCAATAATTGGCATATAAACAAAAAGTGAAATTGTTCTGAATTTCTGCTTTGTTGTGAATGCAAAAATTAGGTCGCAGATGAGTGCTAAAATGATACCACCTGGAAGAATTGGCCAGAAAACAAGTTCTGGAATCATCATAAGCCAGAAAAGGAATACAAATACTGTAAAGAGCATAACACAACCTGCGATAAGAACTCTTGCAATTGGGTGGAATATTCTTCTCATGTGACAGAGTTTATTGATGCCAAAACTTGTATAGAAAATTATCATCGCAAAAATTCCACCAACGATAATAAGCCAAGTTTTGTCCCACGCTCTTGTTGCATTGCTTATTGAGAAATATGCAATAAATATTGATATAAAGAAAATAAGTCCACCGATTGGCAAAATAACTTTAAGAAGTTTTGACAATCGTCTTTTCTTTTCTTCTTTCTCAAATTTTGCAAAATTACCTTTAAGGTCAGGGTATTCATCCGCAATTAAATCTGCAAGAACTTTTTCGTCTTTTAAACCTGCGTGAGTAATCTCGTTGGCTCTGTCTGTCATCTCATCAAGAATTTTTTTCTTATAGAGATAAGCCATGTGATTATCTTTTAAATCAGCGCAGGAGGTTTCAATATATTCGATAAAATTTTTCATAAATTCGCCTCCGATGTAATCATATTAATTACGATTTTAGTATAGCAGAAAAGTTTTTCTCTCGCAACAAAAAACTTTCGCCGACAAGTCATATTTTATTGCGAAATTGTAAATTTTTCTACATATTCAAGTTTACATGGGTGTAAACTTTGGTTTACAAAAGATATCTTCTTTACTTATTCACAAAAAAATGCTAATATATTATCAAAGAAAAGGGAGGTAGCAACCAATGGCTAAAAAAACCTTGTATGTTTTTCGTGCAGAAAATGGAATCTGGCGAAAGGAATTAAGCGATAAGCTTGGAATTGACGAAGCAACTCTTAAACAAATTGAAGATGAACCAGAAGTACCACAGGAAATAGCAGAAAAAGTGGTTTCGGCTTATAACTTGCCAAAAGACTACTTCACAGTTGACCCTAATGCAAAAGATAAGAGATACAAACCTCAAAAACCATTCAATTATTTTTTGAAGGTTGCTATTGTTTGGGAATTATTGATTGCATTAATATTTGCAGTTGTAATGTTGCCAACTACATTGGCAGGGACTTTAAGCTCTGTAGAAAATCCTCTTTTTGATATATTAGGAACAGTTTGCAAGGCTTTGGTAATCGCATTTTCCGGTGTTTATCTCACATCATATATTGTGAAGAAAACAGTCTATGGCAAACAGATTACACAATATGATTACATATACCCCTATCTGCCTGCACAAGTTGCTCTTTGCTTAACAATTGTTGTTCAGTTGGCACCTGTTATCTTGTCACAAAAGATAGACAATTCATTAGTGCTTGTCGTAGTTGGATATGCGTTTGGATTTATAGGCCTTATTGTGCAAGGTGTGCTCACAGCAGTGTTGCTTAAATCACGAGTTGAAGAAGATGAGAAAAAGAGAACAAAAACAGTTAAAAAAATCGCTGTGTTAGCTATTCTGTCTTCTGCAATTTATACATTGTTTTATATCTCGGCATCAATGGTTTCAAGTGGAGCAATTGCAACAGTAAAACTTATAACACTTTGTTTAGAATTGATTTTTGTAATTCTTGTTTCATTTGGCGTTTTAATTGGCGAAAAGAGATATCCACAGTTTAATAAGGTTTGGTTTGTAATATTGCCACTTGCGGCAATGCTTTTACCAACATTTATAAATGTAATTGATATGTTATTCTAAAAAAGAAAATCCTCTGCATCGCAGAGGATTTTCTTTTTATTTATTTGTCGTCTTTTTTGTTTGAAAACTTTGGAACAAGTTTGTTAAGAGCAGTTGTGATAAGAATAAGCACACCCATAACAATGATGATGCAAACCATACCAATAACCATATATTTAAGATTAACAATAAAGTTCATTGGCTCAAAAGTGAATGCCAAAAGTGAAAAGAATAAATTTTCTAACATATTGCACACTCCTTACATAAAGAAACTAAGGATAAGACCACCTGCGATAACAGATGCAATCTGACCTGAAACGTTTACGCCGATTGAATGCATAAGAAGGAAGTTCTGTGGGTCTTCTGCAAGTCCCATTTTGTGAACGATACGACCTGACATTGGGAACGCTGAAATACCAGCAGCACCAATCATAGGGTTGATTTTTTTGCCCTTTGGCAAGAATACGTTAAGAAGTTTTGCAAACATAACGCCACCAACAGTGTCGAAAATGAAAGCAACGAGACCAAGACCGAGAATGAGAAGTGTGTCTGTGTCAAGGAATGATGCATAGTGCATTTTTGTTGCAATTGTGATACCAAGGAAAATTGTGATAAGGTTTGCGAGAACCTTCTGTGCTGTTTCTGAAAGAGAATTGAGCACTCCGCATTCACGAATAAGGTTACCAAACATTAAGAAACCAACAAGTGAAACTGATGCAGGAGCAACAATACCTGCTACAACGGTGATAATAATTGGGAAGAGAATTCTTGTGAGTTTTGTAACCTCTGTCTGTGAATAAGGCATACGAATCAAGCGTTCTTTTTTAGTTGTGCAAAGCTTGATGAATGGTGGCTGAATGATTGGAACAAGAGCCATATATGAATAAGCCGCAACCATAATAGCACCAAGATATTGAGAGTTAAGTTTATTAGCAACAACGATTGATGTAGGACCGTCAGCAGCACCGATAATAGCGATTGAAGCTGCGTCGTTGATTGGGAAGAACATTGATGCAAGACAGAGTGTGAAGAAAATACCGAACTGTGCAGCAGCACCAAAAATCATAAGTTTAGGGTTTGAAAGAAGTGGACCGAAGTCAATCATAGCACCGATACCGATGAAAAGAATGAGTGGGAACAATTCGTTTGCGATACCTGCACCGAAAAGCACATCAAGAGCACCTTCTTCAACAGAAAGTCCTTGAACCCCCTGCTCGAGCAACTCTAAATACTTAGCATGAGAGATAACTTCTTCGCCCAAACGATATTGAGTGATTGCTCCTGAAATAGGTAAGTTTACAAGGATTGCGCCAAAGCCCATTGGCAATAAAAGTGTAGGTTCCATCTCTTTTTTGATTGCAAGATAAATAAGCAATCCGCCGATAGCCCACATTACGAGCATTTTCCAATCAAAATAGGCGAAATTCTCGTAAAGGATTTTGAATTCTTCAAGAAATTCCATTTTTATTTCTCCTTTTTTTCTCGGTAAAGGGCAATAAAAAAGCCCTTACCGCATATTTTGCAGTAAGAGTCTCGCAATTTAATACAACAGCGGGCAAAAAACCGTATTGACGCCGTTGTCACGAAGTGTCGTTCGCTACTCCCTCTTTAAACAAGATTATTTTATCACAATTGTTAAAATATGCAATATGCAAAAATAACAAAGTTCGGTATAATTCTCATTTATATTTATTTAAAAATGTTGATAGGCATTATTTTCTGTCCTTTTTCACAAATTGAACGAAGATAATTCGGTAAACTGTTGCATTGTCAAAGTTTTGTCATGGGTGTATAATATTTTTATATATGCTTTTGGCAGGGGGTCAAAAATATGAAAGTTTATGAAATTAAAGAAATTCTTGATGCAGAAATAATTTGTGGTGAAGAATTTTTAGACCGTGATGTTTTCGCGGCTTGTGGTAGTGATATGATGAGTGGTGTGTTGGCTTATGTTAAAGAACAAGCGGTGCTTCTCTCGGGTCTTGTTAATCCACAGGTAGTGAGAACTGCTGAAATGATGGATATGCACTGTATTGTCTTTGTTCGTGGCAAACAACCTGATGAGGGTATCATCGACCTTGCCCGTGACCGTGATATTGTTCTTTTGTCAACAAAACAGACAATGTTTGCGTCTTGCGGAATGCTCTATGAAAAGGGACTTAGAGGAGGAGCATTGAAATGAGTAATCTTAAATTACATTACGATGTTCCCGGTGATGATTTTACTCGTGCGGGTGAAGCATCAGGTTCAGTTAAAAGAACGCTTAAAGATTTAGGGTTCAGTCCTGAAATGGTGAGAAAGGTTGTAATCGCTCTTTATGAGGCAGAAATCAATCTTGTTATTCATGCTGGTGGTGGCGAAATTGATATTGAAATTTCACCTGAAAGTGTGAATATGGTACTCACAGATAATGGCCCCGGAATTCCCGATGTTGAAATGGCTATGAAAGAGGGCTATTCAACAGCGCCTGACAATGTGCGCTCATTGGGTTTTGGCGCAGGTATGGGACTTCCTAATATTAAGAAATATACCGACGAAATGAAGATTGATTCAACAGTTGGCGTGGGTACAACAATGTACCTTAAAGTATATAATAATTGATAAGAGTGATAAGAATGAACGAAACTTATTTCCATTCTGTTAGACTTGATGAAGATAAATGTAAAGGGTGCGTAAGTTGTCTTAAGCGTTGCCCAACAAAAGCCATCAGAGTTCGAAACGGAAAGGCTCATATAATTTCAGAGCGTTGTGTTGACTGTGGCGAATGTATAAGAATTTGTCCACATCACGCAAAATATGCTGAGAAATATTCATTGAATGAAATTCTTGAATATAAATATCGAATTGCTGTGCCAGCGCCATCACTTTATGGTCAGTTCAATAACCTTGAAGATACGGACTATGTTTTGACAGGGCTTAAAAGAATGGGCTTTGATGATGTTTTTGAAGTGTCAAAGGGTGCAGAGTTAGTTAGCGAAGCAACAAGAATTCTGCTTTCAATGAACAAAACCAATAAACCAATGATTTCTTCGGCGTGTCCTGCTGTGGTTAGACTTATAAGAGTGCGTTTTCCAAATCTTATTGAAAATGTTGTTGACCTTAACGCGCCAATGGAAGAAGCGGCAAGACTTGCAAGAATCAAGGCAAAAGAAGAAACAGGACTTTCTGATGAAGATATCGGTGTTTTCTTTATTACACCTTGTACTGCAAAAATCACATCAATCAAGCAACCAATCTGTAACGGCAAATCAAATATCAATGGCGTTTTAGCAATTAAAGATATTTATCCTGTTTTGGTTAGCCAGATGGATAAAATTATCGAGCTTGAAGATTTAAAGGATTCAGGTATTATCGGTGTAAGCTGGGCATCATCAGGTGGAGAATCTGCTGCGATTTTAAGAGAAAGACATTTGGCTGCAGACGGCATTGAGAATGTAATCAAGGTGCTTAAAGAGTTAGAAGACGAAAAACTCAATGACCTTGAATTCATTGAGCTTAATGCTTGTTCGGGTGGTTGTGTTGGTGGACCTTTGACAGTTGAAAATCCATTTGTGGCAAAGGCAAGACTTCAAAGACTTCGCAAATATATGCCGATTTCTTGCAATCACCTTGAATATGACACAATTCCAAAAGAAATGTATTGGGAAAAGCCCCTTGAAGCAACCCCTTGGAAATTGGCTGACAACGTTTTTGAAGCAATGCAGAAAATGAGTGAGATTAACGAACTTGAAAAGACCTTGCCTGGTCTTGATTGTGGAATGTGTGGCTCACCATCTTGCAGAACATTTGCAGAAGATGTTGTTATCGGCAAAGCAGACAGAAACGACTGTATCTTTGCAATGAAAGATAAAGAAGGCGTGGTTATTCCTAAACCGTTCAGAACAGAGGAAAAAGAATGACAGTTAAAAATTTAGTTGAAAAATTAAATCTTAAAATACTTGTTGAAGGCGATATGGACCGTGAAATCACAGGTGGATATTGCGGTGATTTGCTCAGCTGGGTAATGGGCAGGGCACAGAGCGGTGACTGTTGGTTTACAGTAATGGGCAATATCAACGCTATTGGTGTTTGTGTGCTTGCTGACTGTGCTTGCATTGTCCTTTGTGAAAACTCAACCCTCGACGATAATGCAAAGATGCGTGCAGAAATGCAGGGTGTGTGCATTCTCTCATCAGAAGAAAATGCTTATACTCTCGCGACAAAACTCGGTGAAATATTATGAATTTAAAGTATGATTTTCACCTGCATTCGTGCTTGTCCCCTTGTGGCGATAACGATATGACACCATATAACCTTGTCAATATGGCAAAGCTAATGGGTTATGATATTATCGCTCTCACAGACCACAATTCCTGTCTTAATTGTCCCGCTGCTATTAAAGCAGGGAAACAGGCGGGTATTACGGTTGTGCCCGGAATGGAGCTTTGCACGGCAGAAGAAATTCATACAGTTTGCCTTTTTCCAACTCTCGAAAAAGCGTTGGAATTTTCAGAATATGTAAAAACCACAATGCCACCAATTAAAAATGACGAGAATATTTTTGGTAATCAATACATAATGGACGAAACCGACCAAATACTTGGCAGTGAAGAAATACTTTTAACAACTGCATCGGGAATAAGTATTGACGATGTTGTCAGCGAAGTTGCAAAATATGATGGTGCGGTTTTTCCAGCACACCTTGACCGTGCATCATATTCGGTATTGTCAGTTTTGGGCTTTATGTACCCTGAAATGAATTTCACTTGTGCTGAATTTACACACAAAGCGTATATCCCACAGTATGAAGAAATGCACGAGTTGTTAAAAGGAATGAAACATTTTCGCAACTCTGACGCCCATTATCTTGAAAATATGGTAGAGGCAACAGAGAGTATAGATATTCCCGAAAACACAGCAGAAGCAGTGGTAAATTACATATTAAAAAACAAATAAAAAGGACACCAGTCGGTGTCCTTTATTTTATTCTCTCACAAATTGTGAGCATATATTCATTAACTTTTTCGGTCTGAAATTCGTGGTTTTCTATGCTTAAAACGTCAATTCCTTTTTGAATTTCAATAACCCCATTGCCGTCAATTTTGGTATATGCTTCTTTTTTAGTCCAGATTTCATAGAATGCATCAGCGGTTGGGTTTTCTTCAAACAACTCTTTTTCTTTTCCGTGGAAATATCGGTCTGCAATTTTTTCAAAATTTCTGGTGTCGTCAACTTTTTCAATGTCAATTCCAACAGGATTTTCACTTTTGCAAACAGCTACCATATCCCCACTATGAGAAATGCTCACAAAACAGTTGTCTGCAAAGGGCTTATTTTGTTCATATCGAAGTCCCCAAACACCCATATTCAAAAGTTCTGTTGCTGCGGCAATGCTCTCTTGCTTTTTGCAATGGTCTTGCACATTCTGTGGGAGCAGAGTTTTGTCATATTCAGTTTTTTCTGTTAATTTGAAGAAATAAACCGATGTCATAAAATCACCAAGTTTATTTTAGCATAAAGAAAATTAAATATCTACACTTTTGCCTAAATAATCGGACGGGGACACAAGATTACCATCTTTTAATATTTCAAGGTGCAAATGAATTCCATCATCTTTTTCAATAGGGATTTCACCTAAAACACCGATTTTTTCATTTGCTTTCACAGTTGCACCTGGCTTTAATGTGCTATCTTTTTGAAGTCCGCGATATTCTGCAATAATTCCGTTGTTGTGGTTGATTGTCACCACTGTGCCCCAACGAGCATCATCTCGCACTTCGGTGATTTCGCCATCGCAAATAGCCTTGATTTCGTCACCATTGTTACCTGCAATATCAACGCCATTATGAGTGCGCCAATCGTCAGTTGTCTTGTTTTTAGTCAGTTCACCTTTTGAATATTCACGGCTTACTTTGTCACCCAAAGGGAATGCATAATAGACCGTTTTGGGTGCTTCTTGGGTGGTTGTGGTTATATATCTGTCGTCTTGCACATTGGTGACAGGTATGTTGACCTGAATTTCTCGTTCGGTTGTTGTTTCTGTGGTTGTTGAAGTCTTAGACGGGTCTTCTGTGGGAGCATTATCCTTGTTAGAAAGCCAGAATGAGAAAAGTGTTGCACCACAAAGAGCAAGAGCACAGGTTGAATAGATTACTTTTTTGATTTTTTCTTCGTTAAACTTTTTCAATTAAAACACCTCTGTCAATATTTTTGACAGAAATGTAATATTTATACAAGAAAAAACGGACGGTTGCGGAGCCGTCCGTTTTCCGAGTATAAAATACTCTGAGGGGTTGTTTGAGGATGGGGTATGCACACCAAGGTCTCTCTTGGTGCATCTTTATAATAACTTAAAATTATGAAAAAACCGTGAATATTCTTTTAATATTCAGAAAAAGAATTGTGAATAAAAATTTTTTAAAAATTTATCGAACAAATGTTTACTTTTTGAAAAATATGTGTTAGAATATAGAAAACAATAGTGTAATTTTGTTAGAGATTTTAAAAATGAGGAGAATTTTTATGCGCCCCATTAATGATACACAACAAAAAATTTATGAATTCCTTTGTGAGCGCTCACAATGTGGTGTGCCACCATCAGTTCGTGAAATTGGCTCTGCCGTTGGTCTTCGTTCAACATCTTCAGTTCAGGCAAACCTTGATGCGCTTGAAGAAGCAGGTTATATTGAGCGCGACCCACTTTTGAAACGCTCAATTAGAGTGCTTGGTCAAGCAGAAAATGTGACAAGTGTTCCACTTTTGGGTACTGTTACAGCGGGTATGCCAATTTTAGCCGTTGAGCAGATTGAAGGTTATATTCCTTATAATGGTCGAATTTCTCGCGATAAGTCACTTTTTGCTTTAAAAGTTCGTGGTGAGAGTATGCTCTGGGCTGGTATTCTTGACGGCGACATTGTTATTTGTGAAAAAACACCTTATGCAACAAATGGTGAAATCGTTGTTGCAATGATTGAAGACGAAGCAACAGTTAAGAGATTTTATAAAGAGAACGGTCATTTCAGACTTCAACCTGAAAATGATGCCTATGAGCCAATAATCACAAACGAAGTGATTATTCTCGGCAAGGTGGTTGCACTATATCGTTATTATTAATAAAAAGCAAATTAAAAGACGGTTCATTTGAACCGCCTTTTTTTATTGTGAAACAACAAGGTTCTGGGGTACCCGTCCGCATTTTTAATGCGTTGACGGGTCGGGTTCTTATTTCTTCATCTGGTCGAGAGTTTTGTGGAATGATGGCAAAAATTCTTTTTCGAAGATTTTAACTTCTTCCAAATCACTCTTTTGGATTGATTTGAGCAATTTTTCTTCTGCTTCAATGAATTCGCTGTTGCCTGCTTTTCTTTCGTCAACGCATTTTAAATATCCACTGATTTTGTCTGCTGCTTTAACAAGCTTCCAAAGCTCTTTGTCTTCACTTTTCTTTTTGAAAAGCGGCTCATAACTTGGTAACAATTCAGGTGGTAACATCCCGAGCAACTGCTTTGATGCATTCTTTTCAACGGCTTTATATGCTTCTTTTGTTTCTGCACTGTAATATTTAACGGGTGTTGGTAAGTCGCCTGTGATAATTTCGGGCACATCATGATAAAGCCCTAAAAGTGCCGCTCTTTCACAGTTGTAATTCTTATCTAAATATTCATTGCCAATGCTTGCAAGAGCATAACAAAGTTGAGAAACTTCGGCAGAATGTTCACTCAAAGTTTCATATCTTGTGTTTCGCATCAACGCCCAACGATTTATGTATTTGGTGCGAGATGTGAAAGCAAAAAAATCATTTTTACCCATTTTAGATGTCCTCTTCTCTGAAACTTACTTTGAGTTCATCACGGTTGAGCTTTACTTTTGTGTATTTAACACCTGCTGCGTCAAACATTCTGCGAGATTCACGGTTGTTAAGACTGTCTTTATATTTATCTGAAAGGAACATAACTTCTTTAATGCCACTTTGAATGATTGCTTTTGCACATTCATTACAAGGGAAGAGGGCAACATAAATTTTGCATCCATTTAAGTTTCTGCCACCGTTGTTGAGAATTGCGTTAAGCTCTGCGTGGCAAACATAAGGGTATTTTGTATCAAATTCGTCACCAGTTCTGTCCCAAGGAAATTCGTCGTCATCACAGCCATGTGGGAAACCGTTGTAGCCAACTGACATAATTTTGTTGTTATCATCAACAATACAAGCACCAACCTGTGTGCTTGGGTCTTTACTTCTTCTTGCTGAAAGAAGAGCAATGCCCATAAAATATTCGTCCCATGAAATGTAATCTTCTCTTTTTGCCATATTAATTTTCTCCTTTTATTTTGTCCCAATATGCTTTTGCTAATTGTTCGGTTTTGTTGTCGCCGAATTCATAATATTTTTTATTTTTAAGATTGTCGGGTAGATATTGCTGTTTCACCCAACGATTAGGGTAAGAGTGAGGGTAGAGATAATTCTGTCCCTTGACTTCTGCATCTTCACCATCAAAGTGCTTGTTTTGTAATTGGCGTGGAATTTTGCCATAATTACCTTTTCTCACATCATCAAGTGCTGCGAAAATACCATCATGTGCGGTGTTCGATTTTGGACTTGTTGCAACAAGCACAACTGCGTCAGCAAGTGGAATTGCTGCTTCGGGCATTCCTACCTGCATTGCAATATCACAAGCAGATTTTACAATAGGAATAATTTGTGGGTAAGCTAGTCCAACATCTTCACTTGCGCAGATAAGAAGTCGACGGATAGCTGAAATCATATCACCAGCTTCTAAAAGTCGTGCGAGATAATGAAGTGCCGCGTCAGGGTCAGAGCCGCGCATGCTTTTTTGATAAGCTGAGAGAATGTCATAATGCTCGTCACCGGCTTTGTCATAACGGAATGTGTTTTTCTGTGTAAGACTACCCGTGTTTTCAAGGGTGATTCTTCTTTTGTCGTCAATAATTGGAGCAGAAAGCACACAAAGTTCAACAAAATTGAGAGATTTTCTCACATCACCGCCACAAGCAGTTGCAATGTGCTCACAAACACCGTCTTCAATCTCAAATTCGATACTCATTTCGTTTTGAAGAAATTCAAAGCCACGTTTGATATTTGGCACAATATCTTCTGCTGTTACTGATTTGAATTCGAAAACAGTACAACGAGAAAGCACCGCCGAATAAATATAAAAATATGGATTTTCTGTTGTTGATGCGATAAGCGTAATCTTGCCGCTTTCTATGTATTCAAGCAAAGATTGTTGTTGCTTTTTATTGAAATACTGAATTTCGTCAAGGTATAAAAGAATACCATTTGGCGCTGCAAAAGTATCAAGTTCACTAACTATCGCTTTGATATCTGCCGTGCTTGCATTAGTTCCGTTAATGTGGTGGAGTTTGCGATTTGTATTTTTTGCAATTATTCGTGCAAGTGTTGTTTTGCCTGTACCCGATGGTCCATAGAAAATAAGGTTTGGCAAATATCCCGATTCCACAATGTTACGAAGGGGCATATTTTCACCTAAAAGGTGTTTTTGACCAACCATATCATCAATTGATTGCGGACGAAGTCTGTCTGCTAAAGGTGTGGACATAATATCCCCCTTTCTTAAAGAATGTCTAAAATATCCATAGCTTTTTCTACTATGTATTCTGCTTTATATTTTTCGAAATCTTCTTGTGAGCCAAAACCATAAAGCACAGCGCAACAAGGAAGATTTACGGCATGTGCACCCTCGATATCGAAACGGGTGTCACCAACCATAAGGGTATTTGTGATGTCACCACCGATTTGTTTCATAGCGTTTTCACAAACCATCGCTTTGCTTTCTGTTGTGTTGTCAAAGGTTGTGCCACCAAGAAAATCAAAGAACTTTTTAATATCAAGTTTTTCACAGATTGCATCAACAAAATGTAAAGGTTTTGAAGATGCGGTTGCAAGTTTGTATCCGCGATTTTTAAGTTCTTTTAAAAGGTCATAAACCCCGTCATAAAGTCGGCTTTCAAGATAACCTTTGACTTTGTAACGCTCGCGATATTTTTCGGTCATTTCAACTGCGTGCTCAGGAGTGAAACCGCAGATTTCAGTAAAACTATAATGAAGTGGTGGACCAATAAATTGTTTTAACAAATCCTCTGATGGTGTACCATGACCATAAGCCTCAAAAGCATAGGTAAGGCTTTTAAAAATGCCTTCTGATGAGTCGGTGAGTGTTCCGTCAAAATCAAATAAAATATATTTATAATTACTCATGGATTATAATTTCATACTCCTTATACCAGTTGTCATTGACTTCCAGAGAATTAGACCATTCTCTTTGGGTAATGTCGCCGTTAAAATCATCTGCGTCGCAACGACCGTACCAAGGCTCAATGCACACAAAAGGTGCATTTTTCTTTGCTGGTGACCAGATGCCGAAAATCTTTGCGTCAAATTTAACGCTCAAATATTCTTTATCGTTGTCAATAAGTGAAACCTTGGTTACATCACTATTTTCGATAATAAGTGCATCGTTGTCAAATACATTGTCGTGAAGCACAAAAGAATTATCGACATCATGTTTTGGTTTAGTATAAAGTCCGTCAGAGTTGATAAGATTATATTTAAGATTTTCACCATTCATTGAAAGTACAGTTTTGCTTTTTTCACAGTAGAAAGCAGGGTGTGCACCGATTGAGAAATAAATCTTCTTGTCATCAATATTTTCTATATACCAACCAACAATAATCTTATTGTTTTTAAGTTCAAAGGAACAGATAAGACGAAATTTGAATGGGTATTTTGCAAGAGTTTCTTCGTTGCTTGTCAATTCAAAGGATAGTTTGCTTTCTGTTTCTTCAATAAGGGCGAATTCGCTGTCTCTTGCAAAGCCATGTTGACCGAGAGCGTATTCTTCACCATTATAGGTTGTTTTGCCATTTTTGTATTTTCCAACAACAGGAAAAAGCACAGGGCTTTTTCTTCCCCAAAATTCAGGGTCGCCCTGCCAGAGCATTTCTTTATTCTCTTTTTTGTTAAAAATTGAAGAAAGCTCAGCACCGTGAGTATCTACTGATAATTTTAAAACGTCATTTTCAAGAAAATATAACATAAAAGCAAAACCCTTCTTAACTTACAGCATAATCAATTCATTATACAATAATATTTGACTTTATTCAACTGATTTCAATTACATTTAGCAGTATAAAATAAGTATTTTTCATAAATTTAAAAAAATATTAAAAACCCCTTTTATTTTTGGTAAAATAGTGTTATACTATTAAAGGCTTTTGAGTATTTTTCTGTAATTGTGGTTAAAAAGCCAATTTTACAGTTTTTTTACTATATCTTGTAGAATTTTGAAATTTATTTGATTTTGAGGGGGAAGAGTCCTTGGAAAAAATCATAATTAACGGCGGAAACAGATTAACAGGTGAAGTTGAAATCAGCGGAGCTAAAAATGCCGTCGTTGCGATAATTCCGGCGACCATTCTCGCAGAGGGCGTTTGCAGAATTGAAAACATTCCTAATATCAGCGATGTTTCTGCAATGATTAAAATCTTGCGTTCTCTGGGTGCAGAAATTAAAATGATAAATAAGAACACATTAGAAATTGACACAACTCATGTCCGTACAAATGTTGTCGGTCACGATTTGTCAAAGCTGATGCGTGCTTCATATTACTTTATTGGCGCTTTGCTTGGCCGTTTCAATCATGCAAAGGTTGCAATGCCAGGTGGATGTTGCTTTGGTGTTCGTCCAATTGACCAACATATCAAAGGCTTTGAAGCATTGGGTTCAAAAGTTACTATGGAAGAAAACGCAATGGTTGATGTTAAAGCAGAAACTTTGCTTGGCACATCAGTTTATTTCGATGTGGTAACAGTTGGTGCAACAGTTAACCTTATGCTTGCAGCAGTTAAGGCAAAGGGTCTTACAATCATTGAAAACGCTGCGAAAGAACCACACATTGTTGACCTTGCAAACTTTTTGAACTCAATGGGTGCAGATGTTCGTGGCGCTGGTACAGATGTAATTAAAATCCGCGGTGTGGACAAGCTTCACGGTTGTGAATATGCAATTATTCCTGACCAGATTGAAGCGGGAACATATATGGTAGCGGCTGCTGCTACACAGGGTGATGTTCTTATTAAGAACGTTATTCCAAAGCACTTAGAGTCAATTACAGCAAAGCTTATTGAATGTGGTGTAGTTGTTGAAGAATATGATGATTCAATCAGAATTTCTTCTGACTGTCGTCCAAATCATTGTAGCGTTAAAACAATGCCACATCCTGGTTTCCCAACAGATATGCAACCACAGTTTGCGGTGCTTTTGTCAATTGCTAGAGGAAATAGTATGGTTTCTGAAAGCGTTTGGGACAACCGTTTCAGATATGTTGACCAGTTGCTTCGAATGGGTGCGAAAATTACTGTTGATGGTAAATCGGCATTCATTGAAGGTGTTGACCCATTAAAAGGCGCGCCAGTTAAAGCAGATGACCTTCGTGCAGGTGCAGCAATGGTTATTGCAGGTCTTGTGGCAAGTGGTACAACTGAAATTGAAGAAATTCATCATATTCAGCGTGGATATGATAACATAATTGAAAAATTACGTAGCTTAGGTGCGGATATCCAATTAAGAAACAGTCCTGATGACGAGAAAACCGTATTAAGCGTAGGCTAAAAAGTGTGAAAGGACGGTGATTGAACCGTCCTTTTTTGATAGAAAAAGGAAGTTAATTTTATGGCAAAGTTTTGTCCATTGTTTTCTTCTTCCGGTGGTAATAGTATTTATATCGGTGGAGGAGAAAACAGTATTTTAGTTGATATTGGTGTGAGTGCAAAACAAACTGAACAAGCACTTTTTAATATTGGGGTTGATGCCGACTCAATCCATGACATATTTATAACTCACGAGCATTCTGACCATATCAAAGGAATAAAAGTTTTTACAAAAAAACATAAAGCACGACTTCACATGACAGCGGGTACATACGAAGCACTTGTCAAAACAGATGCACTGGACAATGCAGAAGAATGTTCAATAATCACACCTGATGGTGTCGATGTTGGCTGTATGCTCGTAAAACCTTTTGCGACATCACACGATGCAAGTGAAAGTTGTGGATATACAATTGAATTAGCTAACGGAAGAAAAATGGCAATTGCTACTGATTTAGGGATTATGACTGATACAGTGCTTGAAAATCTAAAAGGCTCTGACCTTGTAATGCTTGAATCAAATCACGATGTGAATATGCTTCAATGTGGCGGATATCCATATATTCTTAAAAGACGAATTTTGGGTGCGAAAGGGCATCTTTCAAACGATACTTGTGCAGAAACTTTGGTGAAACTTATTGAAAGCGGTACAACAAGATTTTTCTTGGGACATTTAAGCCGCGAAAATAATATTCCTCAATTGGCTTATCAGACAAGTGTTTCAGCACTCAGTATGGCAGGGGCAAAAGAGGGCGAAGATTATTATATCCGTGTGGCTAAGCCTGTTTGGGATGAAAAGGCGATGATTTTATGATGAACATAAATTTTATTGTGTTGGGCAAACTTAAAGAAAAATATATGAAAGAGTTTTCAGCGGAATACGAAAAGCGTTTGTCAGCATACTGTAAAGAAAGTGTTACAGAGCTTGAACCTGTAAAACTTTCTGATAACCCATCACAATCTGAAATTGATAATGCTCTTGCTAAAGAAACACAGATGATACTTTCAAAAATTCCAAAAGGGTCTTATGTGTTCTCAATGTGTATTGAAGGCAAGCAACTCTCATCAGAAGAGTTGTCACAAAAACTCGAAGATATTGCGTTGTGTGGCAAAAGCACAGTCACATTTATTATCGGCAGTTCATTCGGACTCTCTGATGAAATCAAGAAAATGTCTGATTTTAAGTTTTCAATGTCAAAAATGACATTTCCGCATAAACTTGCAAGAATAATGCTCACAGAACAGGTTTACAGAGCATTTTCAATCAGTAATAACGGCAAATATCATAAATAATTTATAATTTTACAAAACTTTGTTTTCAATTTGTTAAAATTTGTATTGTATTATTTTCCTATAAAGGATAAAAAAGGAGGATGTCACTATGCAAAAAGAAAAGATACTCATTGTTGATGACGACAAAAACATTTGCGATTTATTGAGAATGTACCTTGAAAAAGAAGGCTATGCAGTTGTAATGGAGCACAATGGTATTGATGCTGTAAACACTTTTAATACAGAAAATCCTGATTTAGTGCTTCTTGACATTATGCTCCCACAACTTGATGGTTGGCAGGTTTGCCGTGAAATCAGAAAAACCAGTGAAAAACCAATTATTATGGTTACTGCAAAAGATGAAACTTTTGATAAGGTTTTAGGTCTTGAGTTAGGCGCAGATGACTATGTTACAAAGCCATTTGATACAAAAGAAATTGTGGCCCGTATCAAAGCTGTGCTTCGTCGCACATCTGCAATAAAAGGCAATGATATTAAAGAAGTTAGATATGATAAACTTATTATAAATCTTTCAAATTATGATATGAAGGTTGACGGGGTTTCTGTTGACACTCCACCTAAAGAATTAGAACTTATTTATCACCTGGCAAGCAATCCTGACAGAGTTTTCACTCGCGACCAGTTGCTTGATGATGTTTGGGGATTTGATTACTACGGTGACAGCCGTACAGTTGATGTTCACATTAAAAGACTTCGAGACAAACTCAAAGGTGTATCTGACGAGTGGGAATTAAGAACAATCTGGAGTGTGGGCTATAAATTTGAAACTCATGGAAAAAAGTAAGAATTTCATAAAAAGAATTTATAGAAAAACGGGATGGTTTTTTACTCATCTTCCGTTGTTTGCAAAGTATCTGACAATTATGACATCGATGATTCTTGTCAGTTATATTGTGTTGGCATCTGCTTTGCTTGTGTTTCTTTCAAATCGTTGGTCAATTGAGAAAAAAGATTTGCTCACAGAAAATGTTAAGCAAAACGCTGCTTATTGTGAGACTATTCTTTCAAATTGCAGAACAGAAAACGAGTTTAACAGCGCAATGCTTCTCATAGGAAATAATCTCAGTGTTATTTCTGATGCTATTGATGCAGATGTGATAATGTGCAATATGCAGGGCAGGGTAGTACTTTGTAAAGAAAAATTCAAATATACAAATTTTGAAGACGATAATGACTGCGTTATTCATAAGGCTTATGTAATTCCCGAAGAAATAATGTCAGCAGTTTCAGAGAATGTTTATTTCAGCGACGAAAAGGTTGACGGACTTTATAGTGAACCCACATTTATGGCGGGCGCACCTATCAAGGTTAACGGAATGGTAATCGGCGTAGTTTTCGCCTGTGACCCTGTTAAAAACAGTTTCACACAATATGCGGGTAGCATCATGAAAATGTATTTATCATCGGCAGTTTTTGCGGTTTCACTTTCATTTTTAGTTGCTTATGCATTGACGGCAAGGCTCACAAATCCTTTGAGACAGATGTCAAAAGCAACAAAGGCTTATGCCCAAGGTGATTTCAGCAGACGCGTGGCAGTTCGTGGTTCAGATGAACTTGCAGAGCTTTGTGGTTCGTTCAACCGAATGGCGTCGGCTTTGTCGGTTCTTGAATCATCGAGAAGAAGTTTTGTTGCGAATGTTTCTCATGAACTTAAAACTCCAATGACAACAATTGGCGGCTTTATTGACGGAATGCTTGACGGAACAATCCCTAAAGATAAACACGATGAATATCTGGGCAGAGTTTCAGATGAAGTCAAGCGTCTTTCAAGACTTGTTACATCAATGCTTAATCTCTCAAAGATTGAAGCTGGCGAACTTGAGTTGAAATTATCAGAATTTGATGTTTCGTCACTTTTAATTGACTCTATGCTCTCCTTTGAACAAGAGATAGAAAAGAAAAATATTAGCGTTGAAGGTTTTGAAAACCTTGAAACTACAATGGTCAATGCTGACCGAGATATGTTGCATCAGGTGATTTTCAATCTTGTTGACAATGCTGTGAAATTTACACAGAATGATGGTGTAATTTCGGTGTTTGTAGGTGAAAATAAGGATGGAAGGATTTGCGTTTCAATTCAAAATACTGGCGAAGGTGTTTCGCCTGAAGAATTGGGCAAAATCTTTGAACGTTTTTATAAAGTAGATAAATCCCGAAGCTATGATGTTAAGAGCGCAGGGTTGGGACTTTATCTTTGCAAAACCATTATTGAAATGCACGGCGGCAAGATTTTTGCCGAAAGTATTGAAGGTGAATACACCAAATTTACTGTTTTACTTTCAAAACCTAAAAAATAATACATCTCTACGGAGGTTTTAATATGAACGAAAATTTTGAAAAGGATATTAACGAAACAACAGAAAATCCTGTCGTTGAGCCTGAAAAGACAATTGAACCTGAAAAGGTGAGCGAGCCTAAAACAGAGCCTTATGTTCAGAGAACTTATGGCAACTATGGCAACTCAAATCAATATATGCCTTATGGTAGTTATGGTCAATATAACAGACCTGAAGCAGAAAAAAGACCTTCAAAAGGTAAGAAAAAAGGCGTAATTATTGCGGCAGTAATTCTTTGTCTCTCTTTTCTTATAGCAGTTACTGTATTTCTTGCATCATTTTTCATAGACGGGTTCAGAACAGATGTAACCCCTGAAGAAAGTGATAAAACACAAATGGATTTTGCAGAAACACCCAATAATGACGGTTATATCTCTGATGGAGATTCAATGTCTGCAAAAGCAATCTATAAAAAAATCCATGAAAGCTCTGTGGGTATTATTGTTTATTCAGGTAACAGACAACAAGTGTCATCAGAGGGTTCAGGTGTTGTTTTAGGTCTTAATGGCGACAAAACAGGCACTTATATCATCACATGTGCTCATGTTATTGATGTTGCGAATGCAAAAATCGTTGTTCAGACTGCTGACGGCTCACAATATGACGCAAAATTAGTTGGAATGGACTCAAAAACAGATATTGGTTTGGTTTATGTAGCAAACACAAGCCTTAAAGCAGCGGAATTTGCAGATTCTGATACTCTTGAAGTGGGTGATGCTATTTATGCAATCGGTAACCCCGGTGGCATTCAATTCTTCGGCTCGTTCACAAACGGAATGGTTTCTGCAATTGGTCGTCCTGTTGACAGTCCCGTTGGCTACGAAGTTGCTTGTATTCAACACACAGCAGCAATTAACCCTGGCAATTCAGGTGGCGCACTTGTAAATGGCCACGGACAAATCGTGGGAATCAACTCATCAAAAATTGCATCAACTGATTTTGAAGGTATGGGATTTGCAGTACCATCTTCAACAGTTAAAGAAATTGTTGACCAACTTATCAGAGATGGTCGTGTTACAAATAGACCTGCTTTGGGAATCAAGTTTATGCCAAACACACAAAGTCAGGTGCATTCAATAATCGTTAAGACAAATGATTTGCCATCAGGCTCAATTATTATTGACACAATAATGATTGGCAGTGACCTTCAGAACAAAGATGTTAAAGAAGGCGATATGATTATTGCCGTTAACGGAAAAGACCTTGATGATTATAATATTATTCTTGATTTAATTGAAAATGGTAAAGTAGGCGATGTTTTAACACTTAAAATCTGTCGCATAGATGCAAATTATAAAATCTCAACATTTGATGTTCAAGCGAAATTGGTTGAAGATTCAAGTGTCAGCGAGCCACAAGAAGAAGTTGAAATGCAAACATTCCCATTCCCATTTGGCAACTAAATATGTAAGACCTACTCTGTTGAGTAGGTCTTTTTTTAATATAGTTTTAAAATATAAGCAATTAATCCGTAGATTACACCCGCAAAAATGCTATAAGCAATAACGGGACCTGCGATTTTGAAGATGTTTGCGCCCGTTCCCATTATAAGTCCTTCGGATTTAAATTCCATAGCAGGAGAAACAACTGAATTTGCAAAGCCTGTAATAGGGACGATAGTACCTGCTCCTGCGTGTTTTGCGATTTTATCAAAAACGCCAATACCCGTAAGAATTGCTGTAACAATAATGAGCACCGACGGCGTTAATGCTTTTACATAATCTTCTGAAAATCCAATTCTCTCAAAGATAAAGTTAAGAAATTGACCAAAAGAGCAAATCGCACCACCAAAAACAAACGCCTTAATGCAATTTGTGATTTTTGGTGAGTTGGGCGACGCCTTTTCTGCCATTTTACTATATTCTTTGTCACTTGTTGACATATAAATCACTCCTTTTCAACTATTTTTCCCCATAAAAAAGAAATTAATCCGTTGTATAATTGTTTTGGCAATTTGCAATAATATGAAATATATGGTAAATTATAAATGTTAAAGTGTTGAAAAACTTTGCAATAAAGGATATAATGACGCTGAAAAGATAAATAAATTTATAGGAAAACAGATATGACAAGAAAAACAAGATTTCAAAAATTCATATCAAAAGTTTTGATAATTGCAATAATCGTTCTTGCTTCTAACCTTGTTTTGAGTTGGGTTGCAGACTGGTCTGCTTATCACGAGCCTGTTGCAGTAAACCAAGAGGAATGGGATGCAATAACTCAGAAAATGCAGAACAATAGGGGCTTGACCGAAGAAGAGTATCAAACCGTTTTTTCACAGACAGGGTTGGGTAAATCAACGGTCAATAAGCTTATTAGAAGTAAAAAATATACAGAAATTCAAAATTATTATAATTATTATATGCAAAACAAAGACTTTGAATGTGCTCGCGAGGGATTTGTTGCATATCATGAATACATTACTGATGAAAATGGTAACAGAATAGAAAATCCAAGGTTTGCAGATTTGCAAAATGGTGATATAATAATAACATTGAGTATTCATACTTTTGGTTGGCGACATGGCCACGCCGCAATTGTAACCGATGCATATAATGGCACAACTGTGCAAGCAGTTATGATGGGTGAAAAATCCGCTTTTGGTAATGTGAGTGAGTGGAAAAACTTTCCACTTGTTGCAGTGCTTCGCGTTAAAGATTTAGATGCCGCTACAAGACAAAAAATTGCTGATTATGCAAAAAACAATTTGGTGGGACTTGAATATTCCCTTTTTACGGGAATGTTTGGCATCAAAGAAGAGCCATTAGCCCGAACACAATGTGCTCACCTTGTTTGGTATGCTTATAATCAATTTGGCGTTGACCTTGATTCAACGGGTGGCGACACGGTAACACCAAAAGATATTTTGAAAAGTGATAAACTTGAAATTGTACAAGTTTATGGAAATATAGACCAGATGTAAAGGAGTTATAAAAATGAAAAGATTTATAGCAATTGTTCTTATTACTTTAATAGTTCTTACAGTTGCAGGTTGTGGCAATGAAACTGAATATAAAAAGGTTGGCCCAACTCCTGTGCTCACAACGACAACCACTACAACAGAAACTACAACGGAAGAATTTGAAACAGAAAGTCAAACCGAAGAAACATCTTCATCAACCACAACAACTACAAGAAAAAATACAAATAATGGTGGGTCAAATAATACCCGACCAACAAAAACTACAACTACAACTACTACAACTACTACAACTACAACACCCGAGCCAGAATCAATTATAGTTATTCAATCATCTACTACAACTACTACTGAAGCCGACGAACAAGAGTATCCTGTTGTTGAATAAAAAAGATATAAAAAAGTCCCTACGGAAATCCGTAGGGACTTTAATTTTGTTAATTATTCTTCGTCAACTTTTGCTTCTGCAATAACTTTTTCAACAACATTCTGTGGTGCTTGTTCATAACGAGTGAACTCGAATGAGAATGAGCCACGACCCGCTGTTACTGAACGGAGAACTGTTGTGAAGTCGCCCATTTCAGCCATTGGAACTTCAGCTGTGAGCTCCTGCATTCTTGGTTCGTCTGCAGGGCCCATGCCAAGAACTCTACCACGACGTTTTGTGATGTCGCCCATAATATCGCCAAGGTTGTCGTCAGGCATACGAGCAACGAGTGTGCCAACAGGTTCAAGAATTGTTGGGTCAGCCTTTGGAATACCAGCTTTATATGCAAGAGAAGCAGCCATCTTGAATGCCATTTCTGATGAGTCAACTGGGTGGTAAGAACCATCATAAAGAGTAGCTTTAACGCCTACCATTGGATATCCTGCAAGAACGCCCTTGAGAACGCAATCGCGAAGACCTTTTTCAACTGCAGGGAAGAAGTTCTTTGGAACTGCGCCACCGAAAACTTCTTCAGCAAATACAAGCTCATCACTGTCACAAGGCTCAAAACGGATATGTACATCACCGAACTGACCATGACCACCTGATTGTTTCTTGTGTTTACCCTGTGCTTCAGCTGATTTTCTGATTGTTTCTCTGTAAGCAACTTTTGGAACAGAAAGGTCAACTTCAACACCGAATTTATTTTTAAGTTTTGAAACGATAACATCAAGATGTTGTTCGCCAAGACCTGAAAGAACTTGTTCTTTTGTTTCTTTGTTGATAACGAATGAGATTGATGGGTCTTCTTCCATAAGTCTAAAGAGTCCCTGTGCAACCTTTTCTTCTTCACCCTTTTTGCGAACATTAACTGCCATTGAAAGGCATGGGTTTGGACAATCAACAGCGTCAAGAATTACGATATTCTTTGCATCGCAAAGAGTGTCACCAGTTTTAACGCCCGCAAGCTTTGTAACAACGCCGATGTCGCCTGCGATAATTTCGGTTGCGTCTTCTTGCTTGCCACCCTTAACAGTAACAATTTTACCCATTTTTTCTGTTTCGCCTGTGCGAACATTGTAAGCTTGAGTATCACCAGCGAGTTTACCAGAAACTACCTTGAAAAATGACATTTTACCAACAAATGGGTCAGCAACTGTTTTGAAGCAGATTGCTGCAAGTGGTCCGTTGATATCACAAGGAAGAATTGTTTCTTCGCCGCTTTCAGTTTTTGCTGTTTCACCTGCATAACCGAATGCACCGGGTACTGACCAAGCAAGACCATAAAGAAGCTGGTCAACGCCTGCACCTGTGAGACCTGCAACTGCATAAACAGGATAAATTGAACCGTCAAAAATACCAAGGCAAAGACCCTTAAGGATTTCTTCTTGTGTGAATGTTTCGCCTTCGAAGAATTTTTCCATAAGAGCATCATCGGTTGTAGCAACAGCTTCCATAAATGCTGATGTCATTTCTTCAATAATCGGGTCTTGTGGCATTGGAACTTCTGTTGCCTTGCAATCGTCATAAGCATAAGCCTTGCCTGTCATAAGGTTAACATAAGCTTTTGTGATATTGCCTTCCATATAAGGAATAATTGTTGGGCAAAGTTTGTTGCCATAAGTTACTTTAAGAGCTTCAAATGTTTTATAGAAACTTCTGTGGTCTGAGTCAGTTTTTGTAATAGCAAAGAATTTTGCAAGACCGCGTTTTTCCGCTGCTTTAAAAGCTTTTTCTGTACCAACGTCAACGCCTGAACCTGCACTTGTTACGATAAGAACTGCTTCTGCTGCACGAACTGCTTCTGCTGCACCGTTTTCAAAGTCAAAAAGACCGGGAGCATCTATAATATTTAACTTTGTGTTATCCCATTCAATAGCTGCCATTGCAGATGAAACTGATGACTTTCTTCTCTTTTCTTCTGCGTCGAAGTCAAGAATTGTGTTGCCGTCACTGACTTTACCAAGTCTGTCAGTTGCGCCTGAAACATAGAGCATTGCTTCACAAAGTGTAGTTTTTCCTTTTCCGCCGTGACCGAGCACAGCAATATTTCTGATGTTGTTTGAGGTATAAGCCTTCATAGCTCTTACCCACCTTTCCCTAAGTATGTACCAATATGTGAAAAATATATAGAATTTTTCAACATGTTATTGGAATTATAGCACAATTGCATAAAGTATGCAATAATAATTTAATAAGTTTTGAAATATTTTTATATTATCAATAGTGGTTTTTCTGTTGATTTTTCACTTTCTTAAAGTTATAATTATTTTATATGCGAAAATTAAGGAGAAGAGAATTATGTTGCCTCCCATTATTGAATTTTTAAAAGACAAAAAAGTGCTTATTCTGGGCTTTGGTCGAGAGGGTAAAAGCACATACAATTATATAAGGAAATATCTGCCTGAAAAAATGCTCGGTATAGGTGACGGCAGAGAGCAAAAAATCGACGATAACAATGTTGAGTATTTCTGCGGTGAGGATTATCTTTCACATATCGGCAAATTTGATATTGTAATGAAAAGCCCGGGTATTTCATTTGTAAATGTGGATGTTCCTGAAAATACTTATGTTACTTGCCAGACAGATTTGTTCTTGAGATTTGCACCTTGCAAGAAAATCGGTGTAACAGGTTCAAAGGGCAAAACAACAACATCAACTCTCACATATAAAATGCTTTGTGCAGGTGGGGTTGATTGCGAACTTATGGGTAACATGGGGCTTCCTGTACTTGACTATATTGAAGAAATGACTGCTGATAAAATCGCAGTTATCGAAATGTCATCACATCAACTTGAATTTACAAGAAACTCTCCCGATGTTTCAATTCTCACAAACATTTATGAAGAACACCTTGAACACTATAAAGGTGGAATGACGGGTTATGTGAACGCAAAACTCAATATTGTCCGTCATCAGAACGAAAATGATACCTTTATTTATAATGGTACACAGGGTGTTGAGCCTTATCTTGATTTAAAAACAGTAAAATCAAATGCTATTGCAATCAAAAAAGATGCTGACTTACCATTTGAGATTGATAATATCCATTTAGCAGGTGAGCATAACCGTCATGATGTGCTTTATGCATATACTGCAGCATCAAAGTTTGGCGTAACAGCAGAAGATGCTAAAAAAGCAATTGACGATTTTGAAGGTATTGAGCACAGAATGGAAAATGTTGGCACATATAAATGCGTTACATTCTATAATGACTGTATTGCGACAATCCCACACGCAGTAATGTGCGCTGTGAATGCAATTAAGGCAAATACATTGATAATTGGTGGCAAAGACAGGGGAATTGATTATACTGATTTCGCAGTTGACCTTGAAAATAGCGATTTGAGTGTGATTATCGGTACAAAAACAACTGGACACAAAATTATTGATATGATGTGTGACAACGGCACAAAGAAAAAACTTATTAAAGCAGAAAACCTTGAAGAAGCCGTAAAACAGGCTTATGCAAATACAAAAGGAATCTGCATTTTGTCTCCGGCGGCTTCAAGTTATAACGAATATAAAAACTTTGAAGAAAAGGGAAGACATTATAAAGAACTTATTAAAAAATATGGTGAATAATATGAACTTAATTGAAAAGCAAATAAGTTTTGAATATAAATTCAAGGGTAAAATTGTTAATATGCGAGTTGACGATGCGCTTTTGCCCAACGGCACAGTAGCAAAGCGTGAAATTGTTGAACATAATGGTGGTGTGTGCGTAGCACCGCTCGATAAGGATTATAATTTGTATTTTGTTAAGCAATTCCGTTATCCTTATATGGAAATCGTTACAGAATTACCTGCAGGCAAACTTGAAAAGGGCGAAGACCCCTTTGAAGCGGGCAAAAGAGAATTAAAAGAAGAAACTGGTGCTGTGGCAAAAAAATATATAAGTTTGGGCAAACTTTACCCCACACCGGGATATTGTGGTGAGATTATTCACATGTATCTTGCAACCGAATTGGAATTTGGCGAGCAAAGTCCTGACGAAGACGAATTTTTAGAGGTTTATAAAATCTCTCTTGAAGATGCAGTCAAGATGGTAATGAATGGCGAACTTCCTGACAGCAAAACTCAGACAATGATTTTAAAAATCAATCAACTTAAAAACGAGGGTAAAATATGAAACTTGTACTCGCATCAAAATCACCTAGAAGAAGTGAGATTTTAAAAAATGCAGGATTTGATTTTGTAATCCGTACGGCTGACGCTGATGAAACTATTAAAGATGGCACAAATCCCGAAGATGCAGTTGTGATGTTAGCGGCACGAAAAGCAATGGCTGTTGAGAGAAATGAAGAAGAAGTAGTTTTGGGTGCTGACACAATTGTTGTGCTTGATGATAAAATTTTAGGAAAACCAAAGGACCGTGAAGATGCTTTTAATATGTTAAGAAGTCTTTCAGGTAGAGTGCATTCTGTGTTTACAGGCGTTTGTGCTATAAGCAATAAGGGTTCAATGACTTTTGCAGAAGAGACAAAAGTTGAGTTTTATCCGCTAACTGACGAAGAAATAAATGCTTATATTGACTCGAATGACTGCTATGACAAAGCAGGTTCTTATGGTATCCAAGGTCTTGCCTCAAAGTTCATTAGAGGCATTAATGGAGACTATTTTAATGTGGTTGGATTACCAATTAGTTCAGTTTATAAAAAGATTTTGAAAAATCAATAAAATTTTGATTGACATTTTGCGAAATTTGTTGTAAATTTAGTATGTATATGAATACATATCATTGAAAGGGGAACCTCAAAATGGCAAAAAAGGTTAGAACACCCGAAGAAGTACAGGCTAGATTAGAAAAGAAAGCCGCAAAAAGAAAACTCTTCTTTGGAACATTTACAAAAGCATTAGCATTCTTCCTTGCAATCGCAATGGTTTATGCACTTGCTATTATTGCTTTCACACCAGCAACAGTTGCTCCATCAGGTGGCACAGTTCAGTCTGGTAACACATCAAACGGATTTGATGATTATGATGATGGCTCATCAAACACAGGCAACACAGGAAATACAGGTAACACAGGTAACACAGGCAATACAGGTAACACAGGCAACGGAAGCACTCAGGGACTTAGCAAACTTGTGACCTTTGATTTTGGTGAAAAAGGCCCTGCAGGACACGTTGACGGTAACGAAGCAAGCGGTAGCTTGACATTTACCGAAGGCTCATACACTCTCGAGCTTACTGACTTGGCATGCGTATACTCAGATGCTTTTGACGCGCAGGGTAACTCTTGCATAAAGGTTGGAACAGGCAAAAAAATCGGTTCTATTACATTCACAGT
>JAZOPS010000038.1:0-10389 GCA_045655645.1 Candidatus Fimenecus sp. | reverse complement strand
TTCACTTGTCAAGAGTGAAAGTCAAAAAAGGTAAAATTTTAATAATATTTTGTTAGAAGCAAACAGTTAATTGAACAAATTTAAATTTATACAATAAAAAGAGCAGGTTTTCACCTGCTCTTAATTTTATCCAATCCAAACACCGTTGGATGCGAATTTGTATGTTTTACCGTTAATAGTCTTTGTGCCTGTTACCATATAGCCACTGCCGTCAAGATAGTACCATTTCCCACCATCTTGTACCCAGTTGTTTGTTACCATATAGCCATTTGAACCTACATAGCACCAACCCTTTGAGTCTGCAATCCATTTATCTGTTACCATTCGACCACTTGCATCAAGGTAGCACCAGCCAACACTGTCTTTCACCCATTTATTTACTATGCAGTAGCCGTCAGCACCAACATAGCACCAGCCTGCACTATCTTTTACCCAAGCATTTGTGGACATTGCACCACTTGAGCTTAAATAACACCAGCCCTTACTGTCTTTTCTCCATTGGTTAGATACCATATATCCATTTTCGTCCATAAAGTACCACTTGCCAACATCAAGTACCCAGTTGTTAATTACCATTCTGCCGTTATCATCAAGATAACACCAGCCTTGGCTATCTGCTTTCCAATCATTTGTTACGCAATAGCCATCATCATCCACAAAGCACCAGCCTTGACTGTCTTGAAGCCATTTATTTGTTACTTTAACGCCGTTCTCATAGTATGCCCATTTGCCGTTTTCTTCTACCCAACCGTTGAGATTTCCGTTTATGTATAAAGAAATTTTATCAATAGTTAAATCTTCATTAAAAACAGCGAGTGTTGTTTCAGTGTCACCAGTATAATAATTGACTTTTTCTGTGCATATCCACTGACCATTTGTAAATTTTATATCAATTGTAATGTAGCACTCACTACTATACAAATTGCCAAAGCCCATTGGAGTTGATACAAACACTACGTCGCTTTCAGCAATATACAAGGTGGATGTTGTAGCATCAATCTCTACACCAAATTTGTTATATACATCCTTTTCAATAATTTCTCTTTTTATATATCCGCCTGCGCCGTAGAAGATATCCATATAAACTGAGAAACGAATTAAAGCATCAACATCAATTTCATCCTCACTATTGTATATGTCTTTATTTTCATCAAAATCATAAAGCATTCTTGAGGCAGAAAGAATATCGTCAAAAATCTTCTGAACTTTAAGGAAGTTATTTTTAGTGAGTTTATTACTCTTAAAGTCGCCTAAAAAAATTGAAACATCTTTGCTTAAATCATTATTATAGCGGTCGTACTCAACACCAATAAGATATTTACCTTTATCAGTTTCCACAACACCATCTACATATGTATCATAAATAGATGTATATTGTTCTGTAAATTTATTTGCTTTTGCAGTAACAGCTGTGCCGTCTTTCTTATTGAATATGATATTTAGTCCGTTCACGCCATCAATGGTAATGCTTTCATAAGGGTTCTCAACCACATTAACCTCAGCAGTAGCAACAAAGCCCATAAACTTAAAGATAATTGTATGAGTACCTATATCAAAATTATAATCTTCTTCTGATTCAGTTACCATTTCTAAATTGTTCTTTGCAAGATATTCATCCAATTTCGAAGATACTGTTGTACCATCTTTGTACTTAACCACAACATCATAATCAAGTATCATTTCATGATAATCGTAAAAGTCAATGCCCTCAATCAAATCTCTTGAAGGAGTAATTGTAGCACTCTCAATTGGAGTTTCAAGAATTTCAACATTTATTGTGCAGTCAGCACCAAGCACTTTTGAATTCAAAGTGTTAGCACCCAATTTAAAATTGTTGCCATACAATGAATCTTCCCCATCGAGGTAGTATCCAACACCATTGTATTCTATTCTGCCGTGTTCAGATTTAAGTACTGAGCCATCCTTAAGTAACACTGTGAATTCTGGGCTGATATTGTATAAAAATACGGGTTCATCATATTCCCAAGCATCCCAACGACCACTTGTACCTTCTATAATGCTAACCTTATCAACAGTTACACTTGCAACAGGACTTTCAACCACATTCACTTCAACCTGTGTTTCAACATTTTGGAAACTAACTGTAAAGTTGTGTTTACCTAGTCCCCACTGATTGTCATAGCTCTGGTTAGAGTCATATATTATTTCACAATCTGTTTCTTCATAAATTTCCCATGAACCACCTGTAATTTTAGTTCCATCATCATAGGTTATTGTGTAAACAGGATTTGCGTAAGGCAGTACGTATTCATAGTATTTAGATACTTGTTCATCGTCACTATGCTCTGCCCAATATCCATCAGCATATTGGATTAAATCTCTATTTACAACTGCTGTAATGCTGACAGGTGTTACAACAGCTTCAACTGAATAATCATATTCCGCGTTACTACCGTAAGCATCTAATTCAATGAAATATGTTTCACCAGCTTCAGCATAAAAGTTGCACGCGAAGTTATATCCTTCGCCAGCGTCATCATCACTAGCAATTGCATTAAATTCACTGTCGTAAACACAAACATATGGGTCACTTTCACCATTATTGCTCGATGAAACTTCATATCTTCTCGTTTCAGTTGGTGTAAAAGCAACTGTTACTGAAGGATTTTCTTCAGTAAGAGAAACAGTTCCTACAACACCGAGAACAACCTCGTCGTAATTTTCTGTTGCAAACGATATAATTGCCATCTGTGAGAAAATCATTGCAATTACCATTACAACAGCAAGTGTTTTTTGTAATGTCTTTTTCATAAACATCCCTCCAAAATATTTTATGGTTTAATTTTAATCTTTTAATGGTATTTTTACAAGGGATAAAAGGTACAAAAATATATATTTTTAATTAGTAAATGTAACGAAAATATTTTGATAGATTGGGGGTTGTCAAATAAAAAATAATAAAGAATAAATTTGGGTCTGCGACGCGAATTATAAACGCAACTAAAAAGGAGCGATTCATGAATCGCCCCTACATTATATTATCTTTTTGCAAACATCATTTACTACACATTTTTCGCAATATGCCTTTCGAGCTGTACAAACTGCTCTGCCGTGAAGCACTGCACGATGACAGAAATCATTGCTCTCTTCAGGTGGAAGAATTTTTTTGAGTTCCATCTCGACTTTTTTAGGGTCTTTTGTTTCAACAAGCCCCATTCTGTTGGTAAGTCGTATTAAATGAGTATCCGCAACCACAGCGGGTTTGCCATAAACATCACCCACAATTAAGTTTGCAGTTTTTCTTCCCACACCCTGCAAAGATGTCAAATCTTCAATATTATCGGGGACGATACCGTTAAATCTATCCCTTACTCCCCTTGCCATTTCGATAATATCTCTTGCTTTTCCGTGATAAAATCCGCAAGAATGGATAATATCTTCAATGTCTTTCACATCGGCATTAACATAATCATCAAGTGTTTTGTATTTAGCAAAAAGTGCGGGGGTTACTAAATTAACCCTCGCATCTGTGCATTGTGCTGAAAGACGAGTTGCCACAAGCAATTCAAAGGGATTGTCTGCTGTCAGTGAACAAATCGCATCAGGATATTCTTTTTTTAAGCCATCTACAAGAAGCTTCGCTCGTTGTTTTTTTGTCATTAGATTACTCCGGATAATTCATATTTTTTGGCAAACCTAATAAATAGTCAGCAGACACATTGAAATAATTGCACAAAGCCTTAATATCACTAAGTGAAGGTTCTGTTGTGCCTGTTTCCATAAAAGAAACCTTTCTCTGTGTTATACCCAAAGCATTTGCCAAGTCTTTTTGTGTGATTGTTGGGATTTTTGCGCATCTTAAATATTTTAATCTTTCGCTGAAATTCATTTCTACACCCTCAAAAAATTATGCCGTTTCTTTACACGGCAGGAATTAGCCTTGATATATTATCACAGTTTTTTTGTTTTGTGAAGATGTAGAATAAAAATAACTATACAAATTTTTATAGAAATTTTTGTTCAGTTTTACAAAGGTTTTCGACAATTTGTGTATAGATAGGTTTTAACTATACACTTTTATTTATATCTGTCGGGTTGTATTTCACCCATATTAAGTGTATAATTATATACAATAAAAATTTATGATTGGATATGATTTTATGTCAAGAGAAATTTCTATTAGAGAATTAGAAGGTAATTTTGTAAAAATGCTCAGCGAAGATTGGGCACTTCTCACAGCGGGAAACATTGATACTTTCAACACTATGACTGTTTCATGGGGTGGTGTTGGTGAACTTTGGAACAAAGATGTTGCGTTTCTTTTTGTTCGTCCACAGAGATACACTTTTGAATTTATTGAAAACAATGATTATTTCACACTTTCATTCTTTGGTGGTAAATATAAAAAAGAACTTGGTATTTGTGGAAGCAAATCTGGTCGTGACATTGACAAAATGGAAGCAACAGGATTTACACCTATTAGTATTGACAAATCAACAGGTTTTAAAGAAGCAACAGTTACTGTTTATATGAAAAAACTTGCTTATCAAGATATGAAACCCGATGGCTTTATTGATGACAGCATTATGAACAACTATGCAAATAATGATTTCCACAGAGTTTATGTTGGTGAAATCATTAAAGTTATTGTGGAATAACTTTTGCGTTTTTGAGTTTCTGCGTTTTGCGTTCGATATTATTTACAAAATATTCATTGATTTTATGTTTTGAAAATTGTAAAATAATCCCATAATCTTTTTAAGGTGATAAAATGAGTCTTATTGAAATCAAAGATATTTACAAAATTTATAATCCCGGTGAAAACGAAGTTCGTGCTCTTGACGGTATTAGTCTTAATGTTGAGCACGGTGAATTTTTGGCTATTGTCGGTCAATCGGGTTCAGGCAAATCAACACTTATGAATATGCTTGGTCTTCTTGATATTCCTACAAGTGGAACATATTCACTTGATGGCGTTGATGTTGCGAATATGACAGATGATGAGCTTTCTGAAATCCGCAACAAAGAAATCGGGTTTATATTCCAAGGATTTAACTTAATTCCAAGTCTTACAGCAGTTGAAAATGTTGAATTGCCTTTGGTTTATCGTGGAATGAAAAAAGAAGAACGCAACAAGTTGGCTCTTGAAGCATTAGAAAGAGTTGGGCTTTCTCACCGTCTTGACCATTTACCAAAACAAATGTCGGGTGGTCAGCAACAGAGAGTAGCTATTGCTCGTGCAGTTGCAGCTCGTCCACCTATTATTCTCGCTGACGAACCAACAGGTAACCTCGACTCACATTCAGGCGTTGAAGTTATGAAAATTCTTCACGAATTACACGAAGAAGGTCGCACAGTTATTCTCATTACTCATGACAACGATATTGCAAACGAAGCAGAACGTGTTATTCGCATTCAAGATGGTCAGATTGTGGCTGATTTCTTGAACAAAGATAAATAAAACTGTGTATTATATATATACCTATAAAAATAAGGAAAAATGTTGCAAAAAAGTGTAGCATTTTTCTTTTTTTTATGTTACACTTGTTAATTGTATAATAATAATTTGGTGTACTTTAAAAAGCGCATCAAAGCGGAGGTATTTGAGAATGAAAAGAAAAAGTATCTTGAAAAAGCTTCTTTGCGTTGTTCTCGCAGTTGCAGTTTTTGCTGTAAGCGTTCCATTTACAGTTCTTGCTGCTAACACAGACGATGTGAATTTCGTTATTTTGAGCGATATTCACTATTTTGCAAAATCTGCAATGGGCAACTCAGCACAAGACAAAAAAGAATTCAACGAAATGATGCTTATGAACAATGCTACAAGTGGTATTTCACCAGAACTTACAGATGCAGCATTGGCAAACATCACAAAGATGGCAAAAGAAGGCAAGCTCGACTTCGTACTTCTTCCTGGCGACTTAACAAGAAACGCTGAATATTCAGCTCATGAAGAACTCGTTGCTAAACTCAAAGCATTTGAGAGCGACACAGGTGTTCCTATTTATGTTGTCAATGGTAACCATGATATTAATAACCAGAGAGCTATGTACTATGATGGTGACAACCTTGTAAGTGCTAAGAAAAATCCTGAGCTCAGAGACGCTCTTGACACTACTCCACAAGAGTTTGAAGCACTTTATAAAGATTTTGGTTATTCATCAGAAGGTGGATATTACAGCCGTTATAAGACTGCTGCTGAAAATTCAGAAGGTTCACTTTCTTATGCTATTGACCTTCCAAACGACTATCGTCTTATCGCTATTGACTCTCAGCTTTATTCTGCTGATGTTACTGATTCAGGTGAGAACGAACAAGAAACAGCAGGTATTGTTACTGAAAAGCACCTTGCTTGGATTATTGATGAATGTGAAAAAGCTACTGCTGACGACAAAACAATCATTGGTATGATTCACACTAACTCAATTCCTCACTTTGACACAGAAGTTGACCTTTTTGACAATTTCGTTCTTCGTGATTGGGAAAAATTTGCTGACGCAGTTGCAGACGCTGGTATGCACATTACTGTTTCAGGTCACGTTCATATGCAGGATGTTGCTTCTTATGTAAATGACAACGGTGAAACTCTTACAGATATTGTTACAACATCAGTTTTAAGTTATCCTAACCAATTCAGAAGTGTTAGCTTGAGCGCCGCTTCTAATGGTGATATTGCTTGCGAATATAAATCACACGATGTTGACGAATTCTATCCTGTTGTAATTGATGGTGTTGCACAGCCAAAACCATTCAAAAACATTGCTTGGGCTTATAACTTTGGTGGCAGCAACATTAAAAACTTTGCAATGAATGTTCTTGAATATCAACTCCGTTATGGTTTTGGTAAAGATGTTAAAGACGCAGGTGGTCTTTATAATTACCTTGAAGATGTAATTGATTTGAACCAACTTATGATTGACCTTACAGAAAGCGAAATCTTCGGTCGTCTTTCTTCTTCAACTATCAAATTCCTTCTTATTGCACTTTTCAACCAGCTTGAAAATGCATATCTCAAGAATCCAACAAAGACCCTTGAGATTCTCGACCCGATGATTGATAAACTTTTAAATATTGAAGTTTCTGATTATCCATCAACTGCATTCAAAAACACTCTTGGTTTTGGTAGCACAGGCGACAAAGGTACACTCGGCGACCTTGCTTCAACTGTTCTTGCTTACCATTACACAAACAACGAAGACCCTAAAAATGACAAATTCCTTATGAATGCATTAGAGCGTTTTAATAACAATCAGAATGCAGAGGTAATTCTTGATACACTTATTACAGTTGTTCTTGATGACCTTCTTCAAGGTGAAATTCTCAAAAACCTTAAAATTGACCCTGTTTCATTGGGATTAAACGGCCCAATGAGTCAATTCTCTCAAGCTCTGTATGACCTTGTTGCTCGTATTTTCCGTGCAGGTGACTGGTCAGGCTTTGGTCTTGGTGATATTATTTCAGTAGTACTTCTTACTGGTATCGCTGGTGGCGACACTCTCAGTGATGTTGTTTATTCACTTCTTGATGAATATCTCACTCAAAGCCAATATGAAGTTATTGATGGCGAATTCTACAGAATTCTCAAAGACTTGACACATGACGAAAACCCAAGTTATATGGCTGACTTTGAAGGCACATTTAACTATAATGGCAAAGTTGAAGTTCCTCTTTCACAAGATAATCTTCGTCTTCCATCACACATTGCTGTAACATTCGGTGAAGACAGCGCAACATCAGTTAACATCAGCTATGTTACAAAATACAGCATCACAGATACAGATGTTCAAATTGTTCCTTACTCAGAAAAACCTGATTTCTCAAAGGGTACAACAGTTAAGAATGTTAAGATTGACACTAACTGTGAAATTGATGCAGCTCGTGAATACTCGGCAATTGACTTAAGCTTTATTGGTATCATCAAACACAAGTTCACAGTTAACCGTCACACAGCTGAAATCACTGGTCTTGAAGCAGGTCAGAAATACTGCTATCGTATTGGTGATGCTGACCGTAACTGGTGGAGTGACATTGGTGTAATCAGCACTGCTGATAATGGCACCGCATTCAGTTTCTTACATGTAAGTGACCCACAGGGCGTTACTGAAAAGCAATATAAAGACAACTGGGCTATGGCTCTCCAGACAGCATTTGATAAACATGATATCAACTTCCTTCTTTCAACTGGTGATATGGTTGACAATGGTAACGATTTCGTTGAATGGAAGAGAATGTTCAACACAGCTTCAGATTCTCTTATGAGCACTGTTTTAATGGCTGGCACAGGCAACCACGAAGAACGCGGTGAAAACGCAAATATTCAAAACTTTGCTTATTCAAATCTTCCAGCACAAGATACAACAACAGGTGTTTATTATTCATTTGATTACAACACAGCACATATCGCAGTGCTTAATACAAATGATTTAGGCGAAGACAACGCTCTTTCAGCAGAACAAATTGAATGGCTCAAAGCAGATATGGGTGCATCAAAGAAGCCATGGAAATTCATTGCACTTCATAAAGCAATCTATTCAAACGGTTCACACTTTGATGATGAAGATGTTGTTGCTATCCGTGCACAGCTTCTTCCACTTATGAACGAGCTTGACATTGACCTTGTGTTCCAAGGCCACGACCATGTTTACATGCGTACAGATGTTATGAAAGACAACGCAGTTGTTGAAACTGAAACAGGTACACTCAAGTACAACGGTCTTGAATACACATCAAAAATTAAGCCTGAAGGCACAATCTATTCAATTAATGGTACAATCGGTTCTAAACACTATGAACCAAAAGCAGACAGTGAAACTGCAGATGCATTCCCTAAGGGTGAAGCAGTTCTCTTCCTTGAAGTTCCATCATATTCACACATTCAGATTGATGGTGGCAACCTTTATTTCGACACATACAGCGTTGAAAACGGTAAAGAAGAAAGAGTTGACCAGTTTGCAATTTCAAAGGTTGTAACTCTTGAAGACGGTACTGTTATGGACGGCACAACAGGAATTGTTGATAAGAATGATAAGAATGATAACAACAATACTGGTAATAATAACAACTCAAATGGTAGCGGTCTTGACAATATCATTGATTCAATTACAAACAGTTCAGCTGAAACAATCGTAGCTATTGTTGTTGCTACAATTGGCGTTACAAGCCTTTTGGTTGCATATTTTGTAACTACAAAATCATTAATTAGACGCCGTAGAGAAGATTTATAATTGAAACATTATCCCCACCTTAATGGTGGGGATTTTTCATATATAATAAGTATTGACTTAAAGAGAAAACTTTGCTATAATTTTCGAGATATTGAAAACACGATGAAAAAGAAAGTAGATTAAGTGACTACGCTTACCAGAGAATTGTGCCGTGGCTGAAAGCACATAAGTCGAAAGCTTAATTGAAGTTCCCTTTGGAGTGGCTTTACTGAAATAACAGTAGGTATTGACGGCTTGTTCTCGTTATTGAACACGGAAAGTGTTTGCTTTTTGCAAAAATTTGGGTGGTACCGCGGATTTTATTCGTCCCATGCTCTTTTGGAGTGTGGGATTTTTTTATTCCCTATTTCCGAAAAATAAAAAAGTGAGGAAGAAAAGATGAGAGAAAAACTTGAAGCTATCCGTGCTCGTGCGGAAGCAGAACTCAGCACCTTTACTGAGCAAAGTCAACTTGAAGAATTTAGAGTTCAGGTGCTTGGTAAAAAGGGTGAACTTACATCATTACTTAAAATGATGGGTTCATTATCAGCAGAAGAAAGACCAATTATGGGTCAGATTGTCAATGAAGTTCGTGCATTTGTTGAACAGAAAATTGCAGAAAAGAGTCAAGAACTCAAAGAACTTGAATTAAAGAAAGAAATCGAAAGCACACCTGTTTTTGACATTTCTGTTCCTGCGAACTTAACTCGTGGTTCATACCACCCTATCACACTCGTTCAGCGTCAGTGTGAAAGCGTTTTCCGTTCAATGGGCTTCCATATTGAAGACTACAGTGAAATCGTTACTGACTATGAGTGCTTTGAGGCACTTAACATTCCAAAGGACCACCCTGCTCGTGATATGCAGGACACATACTACCTTGATAATGGTCAGTTACTTAAGTCTCACACATCAGCAGCACAGAATGCTATTTATAAAAAGTATAAGGATGCACTTGTAAACGACGGTATGCCAATCAAGGCTATTTTCCCAGGTCGTTGTTTCAGAAATGAGGCTACTGACGCTTGTCACGAAAACACATTCTTCCAGATGGAAGGCATGATGGTTGACAAGGATATTTCAATTTCAAACCTTATTTACTTCATGAAAACCATGCTCTCAGAAGTTTTCCAGAAGGATATCACAGTAAGACTCCGTCCCGGTTTCTTCCCCTTCGTTGAACCCGGCTTTGAGCTTGATATTCAGTGCACAATCTGTAAGGGTA
>JAZOPS010000037.1:0-33312 GCA_045655645.1 Candidatus Fimenecus sp. | reverse complement strand
CCGTCGACCTCTAGCGTGACAGGCTAGCGTTCTAACCAACTGAACTACCGGGCCATTTGGTGGGAACAACAGGGCTCGAACCTGTGACCCTCTGCTTGTAAGGCAGATGCTCTCCCAGCTGAGCTATGCTCCCACATTTTTGCTGCTGTTTTCAGCGGCTCGTATAATTTACCACATCTAAAAAGATTTGTCAACACTTTTTTTCAACTTTTTTTAATTTTTTTTAAAAATTTTAAAAAAGATTTTTGCGGTAGCTTTTTACGCCAGATTTTTCAGTTGGTTATAAGCTAATCATCCGTTTTACACTCTTTGGTAAAACAGTATTCTTCGGCGGTGTTCCTTTCGGTTCACCGCCGTATAAAACTATCTTATGCTTTTTTCTTTGGTTTCATAACCAAAGCGCCTGCAATCATAATAACTGCAAAGAGAATGAGGTAGAAAAGAACTGGGCAAGAGAATTGTCCGTTTTCTTTTGCTGCAAGATATGGAAGATATCCGTGTGAATAAATTGCAGCGATTACCATAAAGCTTGAACCGATAATACCAAGTGCAGGAAGAACAAATCTCTTAAGTGCAGAAAGTTCTTTTGCTTTTCTCATAAACTGAATGAACATTGGAATATAAAGAGCATAGATCGTGATGATTGGAAGCTCTGATGAGTCAAAACTAAATACACCAAACCAAGGCTTTGCAGTAAGGTTTGCACCATAGAAATATACAAGCCATGCAGCAACGATTACAAGACCAACAATACATGAGTTTGAAGGCATGCCTGATGCTGGGTCAATCTGTTTCATAAGGTCAACCTTTGGTCCCATGTTACGAACTGAGATTGAGTACATACCACGGATACAACCAATGAGAAGACCATTGAGTGTACCAAGACAAGAAACAGCAACAAAGAGGTTGAGAATGTTGCCGAAAACATTACCGAATACAGTTGTGAATGCAGTTGTAGCGCCGTCATTCATAAGAGTTTCAACGCTTGCACCACCTGCAACACCCATATAATAGAATAAGTAAATTGCGATGATAATAATGCCACCAAGAATAAGTGCGATTGGAAGATTCTTCTTTGAATCTTTAATTTCTGAGTTGATTGATGTTGCGAGAATCCAACCTTCATAAGCAAATGCTGTTGCAACAACAGCACCGAAAAGTGGCTTAAAGTCGCCTGCACCTGTTGCAAAGTTACCTGCAAGAATTGAAACAGGTTCACCTGCCATATTGTGTGAAAGGCCATAAATTGTGCCTACAACAGCCATTAAAAGAAGTGGAATAAGCTTGATAAATGTTGCGCTGATTTGAAGTTTACCTGCAAGTTTTGAAGAAAGTGTATTAACTGCAAAAACGCAAATAAGAATAAAACCTGCAAGAAGGAATGTTTCTGTGCCTGTTACAGGGTCACCCGCAAGCTGCAAATCAGGATTTACAGACACCATAAATGTAAGAAAATATCTTGCTGTGAGCCATGCAAGAACAGATGTCATTGCTGGTGTGTAAATTGTTGTAGCAAACCAACCCATAAGGTAAGCATATCTGCTACCAACAGTTGCTTCTGCATAGTCAACAAGACCGTTAACTTTCTCGTATTGCTGAGCCATTACGCAGAAAGCGAGAACGCAGAAAATCATTACTGCACCACCGATAATCCAAGCAAGGATACCGAGAGGCATGTCACCATTAGTTTTTTGAAGAATTGCTTGTGCTTTAAAGAAAACACCTGAACCTACAACAGTACCTACAACCATGCAGATAGCCATCAAAAGTCCGTATTGTTTTTTGAGACCGTTTTCCATAAAAACCATCCTTTTAAAAATATTTATATGCCATTATACAACAGAATTTAACAAAAGTAAACAATTTTAAAGGAAAAAGTTTAACAAAGTAAAGCGTTAACACAATGAAACGCAGCAAAATAAAAAAAGGAATGTTTTAAACATCCCTTTTCAAGCACTCTCGCGCATAATATTTACTATTCTGAAAACGGTAAAGGCTATTATCCCAACGGTCAGTGCGTTTTTCAGAAGATTTAAAAATTTCAATGTGTTTGTTAGTTTAATAATTGTATTTATATCCTGCATCATTTTATTCACCCGATGTCAAAAGTATTCCGTGAGCTATTGATGGTATGCTTTCACCCTGCAAAGCAGATGTTGCAGAAAGCAATGCACCCGTACCCACAAAAAGCACCTTATTCAATTCTTTATTTATAAGTTTTTTCATTATATATGAATTCACAACAGCACCACTACAACCACAACCTGACCCACCTGCGTGCACATCCTGTCCTTCAAGGTCATAAATCATTAATCCACAATCATTATGAACTGACGAAATGTCATAGTCATAATCTTTATTAAGCAAATCAATGAGCAAATCAGACCCCACCTTACCCAAGTCACCTGTTAAAATCAAGTCATAATCTTGCGGATTGGTTTTAGTGTCTTTCAAAAAATCGGCAATTGTTGATGCCGCCGCAGGAGCCATTGCAGCGCCCATATTATTAGCATCTTTTATGCCTAAATCTGTGATTTTACCAAAAACGCACGCTTCTATACAGGGTGTATTTTCTTGGTGACTTGTTATTACCGATGCGCCTGAAGCGGTTGCAGTTCGTTGTGCTGCTGGTGGTCTTTGTCCACCATATTCAAGAGGCAGACGAAATTGTCTTTCTGCTGATGCGAAATGTGATGATGTTGATGCAACTGAATAATTTATTGCACCAGACTCTGCAAGCACACTTGCCGTTGCCATTGAAAGTGCCATTGTTGAACAAGCGCCATACATACCCATAAATGGCATCTGCATTTCTCGTATGCCGAATGATGTGCCGATGCACTGGTTGAGCAAATCCCCCGCTAGAATCAAGTCAATATCTTTTGGGGATAAATCCGCTTTGGCAATAGCACGCGTTACAGTTTCACGATGCAATGCACTTTCTGCTTTTTCCCAAGATGGACAACCATCAATAGAATCGTCATCATAACAATGGTCAAATTCTTTAGCAAGTGGACCTTCACCTTCGGTTTTGCCAACAACAGCGGCACTACCGATTATAGATGGTTTTGTTTCTAATAAAAGTGTATATCTTCCAAGACGGGTAATCATATTTTCCCTCCAATTTTCTTTATAAATATTTTTACCCGTATTTTTGAAAAAATGCAAAAAAAGAGAGTGGTTAAACCACTCTCTGAAAATCTTGTTAAAATTTAATTTTTCTGTCACATATTAAAAGTGCAGCGGGACGATGGGTAATGAGAATAACTGTTTTATCAGTCATCGTGCGCAAGTTCATAAGCAATTGTTCTTCTGTTGTGCCGTCAAGCGAACTTGTTGCTTCGTCAAGCATCAGAATTGGTCTTTCTGACATTATTGCACGGGCAATTGCAAGACGCTGAATTTGTCCCTCTGAAAGTCCTGAGCCCTGTTCACCTAAAACTGTATCAAGTCCATCGGGCAATTCTTTCACAAAGTTGTCTGCACAAACAATTTTGAGCGCCGAATAAATTTCATCGTCTTTCTTCATAAGTTCAGCATTACCGAAAGTCAACACTTCGCGGATTGTTCCGCTGACAAGATAGTTACCCTGTGGAACATAGGAGAAAAGCCCACGCCATTCTGCCGACAAATCGGTTTTCGTGCCGTCTTTATTAAGCAAATACTTTTCACCCTTATTCAAAGGATAAAGGCTCATCATAAGTTTCATTGCAGTACTCTTGCCACAACCTGATTTGCCCACAAAAGCCACATATTCACCTTTTTTTATCTCGATATTCTTCTTATCGAGCACGTGAGTTTTTCCGTTGCCCATTTCCGCATAAGAGAAATATACATTATGTAATCCAACCGCTGAAAAATCTTTATTATAGTATTCTTTAACTTCTTCATTGGAACGGATTTCGCCGTCATAATCAGTATCCATATTTTCTATTTCAATCAAACGCTCTGTGCTGGCAATCATAGCATAATACTGTGGAAGATAGCCAGAAATATTTGAAAATGGAGTTTCAACCTGATTTATAAGTTGCAAAACGGCCATCATTGTGCCATAACTCATTGCATCTTTCGAAATGTTGATTGCACAAACAATTACACCAAGAAAATATGCGCCACGCATCGCAAGATGCATTGCCGTTGTACACGCATTCACAAAATGAATTCGTTTCATTCTTGCTTTAACAAGCTCGTCTGAATAATCTGATGCCTCTTGTTCAGTTTCTGTTTCTTGAATGAATGTTTTTACAATAATGAGATTATTTATTCTTTCTTGCATAAATGAACGGACTTTGCCATCGGCTTGCTGTGCATTTGTGTGGAATTGTTTCAACTTATTTCTAACCGCAAGAGAGAACACAGCTAAAAGAATACCCGCAGGGATTAAAAGCACAACAAGTTGGGGAATCAAAGCCAAAAGTGTCAACGACGCACAACCAAGTCGCACCAATGTGCCGCAAAGTCCCGGTATAATCTGCACCGCTGCATTGATTACAACTGATGTGTCAGATGTAATTCTGTTCATCCATTCGCCTGAATGCACATCTGTTACGTTCGCATAAGAGCGGCGAAGAAGTTTTGAAAAAACTTGGTTTCTGAAATCTTTTTCAAGCCTTGCTTTTGCTTTTTCATCAAGATATTTGTTCAATGCGATGCTTGTTATCATTAAAATCAAAACAACACAAAGAACAACAATATCTTTTGTCATTGTCTCTGTATTTTTGGCAACTGCAGAGTCAATTACCTCTCTCAACGAAAGAGCAAACACCACGCCTAAAACACCCTGAACAGATTGTACCAGAGTGAGAAGAATAATCCATATTTTGTTTTTGCCGATAATGCTACTTATCCATTTCAATACGGAAAAAGATTTCATTTTAATCTCCTGTTATTCCCAAATATCAACAGCGCCACGATTTTCTGTTACCTTTGCAACATAAGAAGCAACTGCTTTATGCTCGGGATGAGTTTTATATTTTTCTAATTCTTCTTCATTTTCAGTTTCGACAACTAAAAGAGCGTCAAAATTTCTCTCGCATTCAACCTGATTTTTAAGAAATGTGAGTTTTTTAATGTGAGAAACTTTTTCTGGAAGAGTTTCAAGACCGTTTTTAACGATTTCAATGTTTTCTTCTTTTGTTTTGCCTTCTGCATCTTTAAATTTCCACATTACGATATGTTTGAGCATAATAATCACCTTATATTAAATAATGTTCGTGCATTTTCATTTGTCAAATCAAGAATTTCTTGTGCTGTGACTCCACGTAATTCTGCGATTTTTTCAGCAGTATAAGGAATATGCAAAGAATCGCATCTTTTACCACGAAATGGCACAGGAGTCATATATGGAGCATCGGTTTCAATTAAAAGTCTGTCACTTGGCACAAATTTTGCAACTTCGCAAGGTTTAACTGCGTTTTTAAATGTGACAGCACCACCAAGCCCAATATACATACCCAATTTGAAAATCTCTTTTGCCATTTCAACACTACCTGAAAAACAATGCAAAACCCCTTTGGGCTTATATTTTTTCAAGATTTTGAGAGTATCTTCATGAGATTCTCTGTCGTGGAATATAATTGGCAAATTCAATTCATTTGCAAGTTGAATTTGTTTTTCAAGAAGAATCAACTGCTGTTCGCGACTTTCTTTTTCATAGTGATAATCGAGTCCGATTTCACCGATAGCAACACATTTTTCGTCCTTTGCAAGCTCTTTTATTCTCTCTAAATCGCCATCTTTATATTTATCATTATCAAGTGGATGAAAGCCCACCGCTGAATAAACAAAATCGTATTTATGAGAAAGTTCTACTGCAAATTCACTTGTTTCTATGTTTACGCCACAACATATAATGCCCGATATTCCTTTTTGAGAAAACGAACTGAGCAGTTCGTCTCTATCAATATCAAACTGCTCGTCGTCATAATGTGCGTGTGAATCAAAAATATTGTGATACATTATCTTATTCTTGCTCCGTTTGGCATATCTTTATCAACAAAGATTACCTTTGCATCTTCTTCTGTTACATCTGCTGCGAGAATCATACCATTTGATTCAACACCACAGAGCACTGCAGGTTTAAGGTTTGCAACAACGATAATCTTTTTGCCGATAAGGTCTTCTGGTTTATACCATTTTGCAATACCACTTGCAACGATTCTGTCTGTGCCTGTGCCATCGTCAAGAGTGAGTTTTAAAAGTTTCTTTGCCTTTTTGATTGGCTCACAATCTTTAACTTCTGCAACACGAAGTTCAACTTTCATAAAATCGTTGAATTCAATCTGTGCAAGACCTTCAATTTTTGGTGCAGGGGCATTTGCTTTCATTTCTGCTTCTTTTTTAGCCTGTAATTCAGCGATTAACTTTTCACCGTCAATTCTTGAGAAAAGTGGTGTAGCAGTGCCAACTTTAACGCCTGCTGTGAGTCCACCCCATTCTTGAATGCTTTCATAAGTTGCAGGCTCGATATTCATCTGCTCTGCAATTTTAACAGCAGTTTCAGGCATAATCGGTGCAAAGAGAGCAGAAAGCACACGGATACCTTCAAGAAGATTATAAAGAACTGTGCCGAGTTTTTCTTTCTGTGCTTCGTCTTTTGCGAGAGCCCAAGGCATTGTTTCGTCAATATATTTATTGCAACGACGAGCAAAGTTCATTACACATTCAACCGCGTCACTCATCTTGTATTCTGAAAGATATTTATCAAAGCCTGCAAGTGCTTTCTTTGCGCATTCTTTCAAATCTTCGTCAAATTCAGTCCCGCAAGTTGGAGCCTGAATAACACCGTCGAAATACTTATTCTGCATTGCGATAGTTCTGTTTACAAGGTTACCGAGAGTGTTTGCAAGGTCAGAATTAAATCTGTCAATCATCGCTTCATAAGTGATTGAGCCATCATTAGCGTGTGGCATTTCTGAAAGAAGATAATAACGCACAGCATCGACGCCGAAGATTTCTGTCAAATCATCAGCATAAATAACATTGCCACGAGATTTACTCATTTTGTCTTCACCGAAAAGAAGCCATGGGTGACCATAAACCTGTTTTGGAAGTGGCTCACCGAGTGCCATGAGCATAATTGGCCAGTAAATTGTGTGGAATCTTACAATATCCTTACCGATAATATGAACATCAGCAGGCCAATATTTATCATATTTTTCGCCACTACCGTCTGGGTCATAACCAAGAGCAGTAATATAGTTTGAAAGTGCATCAATCCAAACATAAATAACATGCTTGTCATCAAATGAAACAGGAACACCCCATTTAAATGATGAACGAGATACGCACAAATCCTGAAGGCCTGGTTTAATGAAGTTGTTAAGCATTTCTTTTTTGCGTGCTTCAGGATAAATGAAGTTTTCATTGTTTTCAATGAATTCTTCAAGTTGCTTCTGATATTTTGAAAGTTTTAAGAAATATGTTTCTTCTTTTTCTTTGTGAACATCTCTGCCACAGTCAGGACATTTGCCATCAACCAACTGACTTTCAGTCCAGAAAGACTCACAAGGAGTACAATAAAGACCTTCATATTCACTCTTATAAATATCGCCCTGGTCATAGAGCTTTTTGAAAATTTTCTGAACAGTTTTTTCGTGATAATCGTCAGTTGTACGAATAAAATGGTCATAAGTTGTGTTGAGCAAGTCGCAGATATCTTTGATTTCGCCTGCAACCTTATCAACATATTCCTTAGGACTAACACCTGCGTCCTTTGCATATTCTTCGATTTTTTGACCGTGCTCGTCAGTACCTGTCAGAAAGAAAACATCAAAGCCCTGCATTCGCTTATACCTCGCAATAGCGTCGGTCAACACGATTTCATAGCTGTTACCGATATGTGGCTTGCGTGATGTATACGCAATAGCAGTTGTGATGTAAAACTTTGGCTTTTCACACATAGAAAATACCCCTTTCTGAAAATTATAATGATGCTCTTTCGAGCAATTTGTTAACTATTTCTTCTTTTGTTGCATTAATTGTACCTTGGGCATAGAAATCTTTACCCCCACCCCTACCATTAAAGGTAGAATTCAAGAATAAAACAATGTCTTTTATGTTTTTATTCTCACTTGCAACAACATATATAAACCCCGCATTCTCTGTTTTTGAGAATACACAGCAATATTCATTTTCTTTAATTAAAGAGTTTGAGCAGAATCGCAATTCGTCATAAGTAGCATTTTGAATAAATGCACAAACACCATTGCCCATTGAGAATTTTTCCATACTCAAAAGAGCCAATTCTGATGATATCTTTTTATTTTCTGCTTTAAAGTCACCTAAATCCTTGTGGATTTTTTGTGTCATGCTGAAAGTTTCTTCTCGTTTGGTGCAGAGAAGATTCATTGTCTGTTTATTGATATTATGAAGCATTGAATAGTCCTGAAAGGCTAAAAGACCTGCAACCATTTCAATTCTTGTGCCTTTTTTGTAAGGGATAAAACCGATTATTTTTATTATTCCCACTTCACCCGCAAATGCCACATGGGGTGCACAACAAGCACAAAGGTCAGTATCTTCAATCTCGACTAAACGGACATTTTCAGTTATATCAAGTTTGCTTCGGTAATCATAATTTGGCAACTCGTCAGCAGATGGATAAATCACATTGATTTTTTTATTGGCATAAATCACTTTGTTGACTTCCAACTCAATTTTTGCAATATCTTGCTCATTTAGTGGCCCGTCAACATCAAGTGTTATAAAGCGGTCATTCATGTGAAATCCAACATTATTGTAGCCATAAAGATTATGGATTACACCCGAAACGATATGCTCACCCGTGTGATTCTGCATTCGAGAAAATCTGGTATCCCAATCAAATTCGCCTGTTACGGTGTCACCAATATTCAAGGGTTTATCAGTTAAATGATAAACAATGTTATCTTTAATCTGCACATCAAGGACATTAGCATTATTTATTTTACCCTTATCGGCATATTGTCCTCCACCTTCGGGAAAAAATGCAGTTTTATCAAGAGTTATGAGATATTTATCGTCTTTTTCTTCGCAAGATAAAACCACAGCATCAAAAGATTTTATATAAGAATTATTTTCATATAATTTAACTGTTGATACCACAATTTTCACCCCAAACTCTAAAAAAGGACATACTTTCACACATATTTAAATTATTATAGCACAAAAAAATCGGTATGTACATAAGTAAATACCGATTTTTTAAATAAAAATACCGCGAGCCGAAAGACACGCGGTATTGCAAACCAAAATATTTAATTTTTCGTTAGACAATGTCGCGAAGCCGAAGCTGTATATAGATACCGCGAGGTGAACGCGACGAAGGATTACGGAAAATTATGCTTTGTTAGCTGAACCGAAGAGTTCAATCTTTTCCTTAACTGTAGCCTTGATTGCTTCTACACCAGGAGCTAAGAGTTTTCTTGGGTCAAAGCCCTTGCCTTCAAGGTCTTTGCCTGCTTCGATGTATTTTCTTGTTGCTTCTTGGAATGCAAGCTGGCATTCTGTGTTAACATTGATTTTTGAAACGCCAAGAGAAATAGCCTTCTTAATCATGTCAGCAGGAATACCTGTACCACCGTGGAGAACGAGTGGCATTGTGCCTGTTTTTTCTTGAACTGCTGCAAGTGTTTCAAATGAAAGACCTGCCCAGTTTTCTGGATATTTACCATGGATGTTACCGATACCAGCTGCGAGCATTGTAACGCCAAGGTCAGCAATCATTTTGCATTCGTCTGGGTCTGCACATTCGCCTGCACCAACAACGCCGTCTTCTTCGCCACCGATTGAACCAACTTCTGCTTCAATTGAGAGACCTTTTTCTTCACAAATTGCAACTAACTCTTTTGTCTTTGCAATGTTTTCGTCGATTGGATAGTGTGAACCGTCGAACATAATTGAGCTGAAGCCTGCTTCGATACAAGCTTTTGCGCCTTCGTATGAACCGTGGTCAAGGTGAAGAGCAACAGGAACTGTGATGTTAAGTGTTTCAAGCATACCTTCAACCATACCTACAACTGTGTTGTAGCCACACATATATTTGCCTGCACCTTCAGATACACCAAGGATAACAGGAGAATTCATCTCTTGTGCTGTGAGAAGAATTGCTTTTGTCCATTCAAGGTTATTGATATTGAACTGACCAACTGCATAGTGACCAGCTTTTGCTTTTGTAAGCATTTCTTTTGCATTTACTAATGGCATAATTTAATACACTCCTTTTAAAATTTCCACCGATATTATATCTCACCCATAAATAAATGTCAACAAATTAACAAAATTAAAAATGCCGAATAATATGGATATGAGGTGATATTATGAAAAAGTATTTTTCGAGCACCATTTGTAATAAAGGTTACACTAGCATATACCACACAATTTATAAAAATGACCCATCTTCAAAAGTCTTTATTGCAAACAGTTGTGATGATTTTGAAAGAGCCACTTTCTTTAATCAACTAGCCAAAAACTTTCGTGGATTCAACTTAAGCGTGTTCAATCCTTTTTTTGACGAATCCCCCGACGGAATTTACATTGAAAACTTGAATACATATATTATTTCTGATAGCGGATATAGCAGAATTTCACCCGTTCTTCTCGGTGCTTGGGAAAAATATATAAATATCTCACCCGACAAAAACTACCCTTTAGATTTAAGACGAGAAATTCTCGTGCTCAAAGTTAAAGAAAATAACTTTTATAAAAAAGGATGCGAACATCTAAAAACAGCTTGTAGAACTCGCGAAAAGATTCACGAAACCATATCGCCATATCTCAACGACAGAAAAGTCATAAATTTTATAAGTCGTTTTTGTCTGCGAAATTTTCGAGATACAAAAGAAAGGGGCAACGGCAAAATGCGACTTCTCACTTCACCAACGCCCCTTGGTATTCACACACATTTCGACACTTTATTCGATAACATAGAAAAAGTTGTTGAAATTCAAGACAGTTCGGGGTTTACAAGTTCGGTAATTCTCGGTGTGTTAAAAGATTATGCCATTAGAGAAAAAATTCCGCTTATTGTTAGCCCCTCATACTTTTCAAAGGATATTCCAGACACCATTATTTTCCCGTCTGCTAGTGTTTGCGTAATAATTACTGATGAAAACCGTGTTTTACCCTTTGAACCCTATGAAAAAATCTGTGCAACACGATTTTTAAACAGTGAACATATTGAATGTGACGAAAAAGTGCAAAGTCTTTTATCTGCAGAAAACACATTTTTGGATAAATGCGTATTTTCACTTTTTAATGGACGGGACGCTCGATTTAAAATCGCAGATTTGACAAAAGGATATTGTGATATTGAAAGTGCAAGAGAAAGTGCGAATAAACTAACTGAAAAGATATTGAATTAAAAAAATAAAGCCACTCTTTCGAGTGGCTTTGACTTTTAATTAGTCGTTTGTGTAAGGCATGAGAGCGATTTGTCTTGCTCTCTTGATAGCTGTTGTAAGCTCTCTCTGGTGGTATGCACATGTACCTGTTACACGGCGAGGGAGAATCTTTGCTCTTTCTGATGTGTAACGACGGAGCTTTGCTGTATCTTTATAATCGATTGTGTCGATTTTTTCTACACAAAATGCACAAACTTTTTTGCGACCTTTTCTGTTTGGTCTTGCATTCTTATCGTATGCCATTTTAGTTTCCTCCTATTAAGATTAAAACTTAGAATGGGAGTCCTTCGTCATCGTCTGAACCGAATGGGAATCCCTGGTTGTCATCGGGTAAAACTGAGAAGCTGCCTGCATCAGCACTCTGATAAGAAACAGCTGGTGCTTCTTGTCTTGCTGCGCCATAAGTGTTGCCACTTTCTGCTTTGCTTCCGCAGAATGAAACATTGTCTGCTACAATTTCAACCGCTGTACGCTTGTTTCCGTTTTTATCTTCATAGTTTCTTGTTTGAATTGAGCCTTGAACAGCAATCATTTGTCCCTTCTTAAAATAAGTTGAAACAAAATCAGCTGTGCCACGCCAAGCAACAACATTGATGAAGTCTGCTTGTCTTTCTTCACCGCTCTTGTAGTTGCGTTCAACTGCAACAGTAAAAGATGTCACGGAAAGTCCGCTGGTTGTTTTGCGAAGTTCGGGGTCAGCAGTAAGTCTGCCCATAATAATAGCTGTGTTTAACATTTCTTTTTCCTCCGATTACTTCTTAACAATCAATGTTCTGAGAACACCGTCAGTAATTTTTGCAATTCTTTCAAGCTCAGCTGGGAATTCAGGTTTTGCCTCGTAGTTATAGAGAACATAGTAACCATCAGCCTCATCATTGATAAGGTATGCAAGTCTTCTCTTGCCCCACTCATCAACGCTTTCAAGAGTGCCGTTTGACTCAACAAGAGCCTTGAATTTTTCCATAAGCTCTTTTGCTGCTTCTTCACCCTTACTGAGTGAGAAAACCATAATAGTCTCGTATTTTGACATTCTTTACACCTCCTTGTGGACTTTGCCCCCAAACTCATCCTTGGGGGAAGGATTGCGATGAATTGATATTTTTCTTCATAGCAAATATGCATTATAGCAATATTTTCTAATAAAGTCAAGCATTTTCTCTTTGTTTTCTAAAATCTTTAAGTCTTTGTTTTGTTGTTATATAAAGTTTATCTTTATATTCGCCGTCACACTTCTCAACAACTACCATAAACAAGGTCATAAGCATAAGATAAGGAAGTGGACAAAGTATGCCAGGATTTACAAGTGACATCATTTCAAGACTTATGTATGATAAGAAAATTGTCATATTGAAAAGTGTTGCTTTTCTCCAGATGAGCATATTTCTTCTGATAAACTGATTCACAAAAGCGATGATACCTACCACACCAAAACTTGCTGCAATCTGAATTGGTTCACAATGATACCAACAAAGTGCAAATTCTTTTGATGCGTGAATATCACGGTTGCCCATATAGCCAAGACCTGTGCCGAAAATTGGCTGACTAAAGAAATCCTTGATTCCGCGAGCATAGTGTTTTGCTCTTATTTCATTGCTCTCGCCAATCAAGAAATCGTTAAGTGCATTGAACAGTCTGTCAATGGTATATCCTAAAAACTTTGTAATTTCAGGTGTAAATGCTAAAATTCCAAAGAGAAGGCACACGATAATAATAGCATAAGCCAATCGACGACGTCTGTCGTAAAGCATAAACATAACAATACACATTACAAGTTCAATTGCACCAAACACCATTCCTCCACGAGAACCTGTGAGAAGAATTGCAAGATAGAACAAGAACCCGAAAGTTGTTGCATAAGACTTTTTGTTTGCCATGAGAAATGCAAAAGGAATTGCTATCATCAGAATTGTTGAGCAGTTATTTCGCCACTGCATAAAAATAATGCCCTTAACATCAAGAACATGGTTAATCTTAACGAGATAATAAGAAAACACCATAAATGTTGCCACAAGACCCGTCATAACCATAATTTCTGTAAGTTTTTTAGTGACAGAATATTTTGCATTCATGTCAATATGAGCATAGAAATAGCTGTATATCAAAAGCATTCCAAAGCCCAAACCTAACATATGATAAATTGATGAACCTGAAAAATACTCCTGTGGCGAAATAAAACCGACACCACCCAAAAGTATTGCAACAGACACAAAAAACATTGGTTTAAACTGTGAGCCTTTTGCTTTTAATGGTTTAAAATATGTTATAACATGGAACAAAACCATAAACACAAGCGGAATCACATACCACTTATAAGCCATAAATTTATCAAAAGAATCGTAGCACTTAATCGCAATCATATAGGTCAGCATAAAGGGAATAAGCCCTGCCATAATATCATTGCTTAATACAAGTACTACACCAATTATGTAAGCAAAAAAGATTGTACCTTTGATTTCCAACTGTGCGTCAGGGAAGCGATGGCTTAAAACTATAATAATGCCCGCAAGGCATGACAAAAGAACCATCCACTTATCACTTAAAAGGAATGTTCTAATCTCCGCTATTCTTTTTTGTGCTGTTTCAGACTTAAAAATTAATTCCATAAATTTTCTCCCGAAATTTCTCTATTGTAATTATACGCTCAAAATTTCAAATTTCAACAGTTGTTACAAAATCTTAATAATTATTACAAAAATCTTACAAATAAATTTAAGTTTAATATTTATGTAATTCGTGATATAATCAAAGTAGAATTAACTTTGCGAGGTGAAATTTGTGATTTTATCTGTTAACAATGTTTCAAAATCTTTTGGTGAAAAATTAGTGCTTAAAGGATTGTCGTTTTCTTGTGAAAGTGGCAAGGCATTAGGTCTTCTTGGTAGAAATGGAGCAGGCAAAACAACCATGATTAGAATTATTATGGGTGTTTTTAATGCCGACAGTGGCAATGTTACACTTGACGGCGAGCCCATGAATACAAGCAAAGTCAAAATCGGCTATCTTCCTGAAGAGCGCGGACTTTACCCTAAGAAAAAGATTATGGAACAACTTATATATTTCGCAGCATTGCAAGGAATAGACAAGCCAACTGCCACTTCTAACGCCGATAAGCTTTTCAAAAAATTGCAAATTGAAGAATATAAAAATGTGCGTCTTGATACTCTTTCAAAAGGTAATCAACAAAAAGTTCAGCTTATTGCAACGCTCATTGCAGACCCTGATATTATTATTCTTGATGAGCCTTTTTCAGGACTTGACCCTGTAAATGCATCTTTACTCAAAGATATTGTCAAAGATTTAATCACAAATGGCAAACTTGTGCTTTTTTCTAGCCATCAAATGAATTATATTGAAGAATTCTGTGATGATATTCTTATTTTAAACGGCGGTCAAATAGTTTTAGGTGGAAACATCAAAGAAATCAAACATGGATATGCCCGGAATATTATCGAAATCAAAAGTGAAAATCCACAAAACATTGCAAAAACTCTTTCAGACAATAATTTGTCATATATCAAGAGAGTATCTTTTGATGAAAACATAATCACCGTAACTCTTACAGACGAAAATGAGAAAAGCAGACTTTTAGAAACATTATCCCCTTTAGGTAATCAAATTGATGAAATTAAAGTCAAAGAGCCAACGCTCAATGAAATTTTTGTGCAATTTACGGAGGGACAGATATGAAACAGTTTCTCGCAGTATTTAAATTTGAATATTTAAACTTTATAAAGAACAAAGTTTTTATTTTTCTTACAATCGCTATTTCAGTAATTATTGCAGTTATTGCTTTTTACCCAAGATTTTCTTCGTCAACAGATATTTCTTTGGATTTAGGTCACCAAGAAACACCAACCCTGCTGGTTATTGATAAAACAAATATTGTTGGTTTGGAAGAAATTTTAACATCAAATCTTACCAATACAGATGTGACTTTTACAACTGACGGCGATGAAAACTCAGCAAAAAATTCAGTTGAAAATGAAGAATATGATTCTGCTGTTGTGATTACAAGTCCACTTGAATACACCTATATTGTCAAAAATCTTGGACTTTATGACACAACTGAACAAAATATAAATAGCATTCTTCTTTCGCATTATAAAACAATTCAATTGCAAAATTATGGGCTTTCCATGGAGCAGATTGTTGACATCTCGACTGTTACAGTCAAAGGTAATTCGTTAGTCGTTGGTCAGGACCAATCGCAAAACTTTATGCACGCGTACATTCTTATGATGGTGCTTTATATCACAGTTTTAGTTTATGGTCAGATTGTGGCTCAGAGTGTTGCAACTGAAAAAAGTTCAAGGGCAATGGAATTGCTGATTACATCGGCTGACCCTAAAAACCTTATCTTTGGCAAAGTGTTAGGAACAGGCTTTGCGGGACTTACCCAAATGGCAATTATTCTTCTTTGGGGCATTTTATGTGTAACAATCAATAAAGATTATCTAATTGATAGCGATGTGTTCTCTATGTTTACAGGATTTTCTGCTTCAATGATTATTTACACAATCATTTTCTTTGTTTTGGGATTCATGCTCTATGCATTTTTAGTGGGTGCAATGGGGTCAATGGCGTCAAAGCTTGAAGATGTCGGAACTCTCACAATGCCTGTTATGATGTTTTTGATTGTTGGTTTTCTTATTACAATTTCCCTTATGAGTTCGGGCAACATTGATAGCGGAATTATTAAATTCCTTTCATATTTCCCATTTACTTCCCCGATGGCTATGTTTGCAAGAATTGCAATGGGTACCGCTTCAACACTTCAAGCAATAATTTCAATTATTATTCTTATAATTTCTATTATTGGCGTTGGATACCTTGCAGTTGCAATTTACCGAATCGGAATTTTAATGTATGGCAAACCACCAAAATTCAATGAGATTATTAGAGCGTTAAAGAAAAACTAATGTTCACAAAAATTTAAATATTTATATATTTTTATTCAATATTTATGTGATATTCTTTAACCAAGGTCAAGGAAATAAATCCTGACCATATCCCCTTTCATTTTCATTCTCCTTAAACGAAAAAGAGCTTTCATCCCGAAAGCTCGGTTTTCTTTTTATTTAATTCGATAAATTTATGCAACAAAAAACGGTAGGTTTTTACCTACCGTTTTGTTTTATTATTTATCCAAGCCAAACACCATTAGATGCGAATTTATATGTTTTGCCACCGATTGTTCTTGTGCCTGTTACCATATAACCATTAGCATCAAGATAGTACCACTTGCCACCATCTTTTACCCAATCATTGATAACCATTCTGCCGTTAGCATCAAGATAGCACCAGCCCTTGCTGTCTGCTTTCCAAGCATTTGTCAAGCAGTAACCATCAGCACCTACATAGCACCAGCCCTTTGAGTCTTTAACCCACTTATTAGTTACCATTCTACCGTCTGCACCAAGGTAACACCAACCTTTGCTATCTGCTACCCATTTATCTGTTACACAGTAGCCATCAGCACCGACATAGCACCAACCTTTTGAGTCTTTAACCCACTTATTAGTTACCATTCTACCGTCCGAGCCAAGGTAACACCAGCCAATACTGTCTGCTACCCATTTATCTGTTACACAGTAGCCGTCAACACCCACATAGCACCAACCTTTTGAGTCTCTTACCCATTTATTTGTTGCCATGTAACCATCAGCGTCAAGGAAGCACCAGCCCTTGCTATCTGCTTTCCACTGGTTTGTAAGTTTAGCACCATTTTCGTAGAATGCCCATTTGTTACCTTCAAGAATCCAACCCTGAAGTTTTTGTCCTTTTTCAAAAATATCAGAATATACTGTTGAACCGTCTGCAAAAGTTACTTTGCAAGCATAAAGCCCGTCTTCTGTTGGAATATATTCTGAACTTGTTGCGCCTTCAATTTCTGTGAATTTATGTCCATCTACTTGCGCTTTTACATACACATCATCGCCATCAGCAATTTTATATGTAGCAATTACATATTGACCATCTTCTGGCACAGTAATTTCACAAGTGCCATCTTCTGCAACTTCTTCAATCGCAAAATCTCCTGACATTGCGTCAACAAATAAAACTAATCCAAAATAATCGCCAGAGAGTTCAAGTGATAATACATATCCTGCTTTGAGTGGCATTTCAAAATAAGCGTAGCCTTCATAACTTTCTGCTGAACCTATAAAAACGCCTGACCAACCTTTTTCAGCATCATAGCTTGCAGTTTCATCTATAAAAGTAAATCCCTTAGCGTTTTCATCTGTAACTTCTACAACCGCTTCTTCTGCCGAACACCATTGATAAATTGCATCTGTGTTGTCATTGAGTTCAACATAAGGCTCGTCAATAGTTGGTTGGTGTGTGATTGCGTATGTATACAATATCATATCAGAATAATATTCAACGCCATCAATAGTTACAACGCAAACATAAGCTGAACCCACCTGCAAATTTTTAAGTGTCGCTTCTGTTTCGTTCTCAATTGCCAAAACATCATTTTCAGTAATCTCAAACCACTGATATTCTGCCTCAACATCCCAAGTGAGTGTTACATAAGGCTCTTCTACTGTTGGTTGATGGTGAATGCCTATATGTTTTGTAATGGTATAACCATACTCAACATCGGCATTATAAGAAGAAAGTGCTATATAATATGTTTCGCCTGCTTCTGCCTTAAATTCACAATAGAAATTATAGCCATACTCATCGTCGCCACCACCAATGCATTCGCCATTAACGTCATAAATATCAACATAAGGGTCAATGTCATCATCACCACCGTTGTCAGAAGCAACCGCATACCAACCACTTAGCGTTGGTGTAAATTCAACAAAAACAGGTTCATAAGCTTCGGGAATATAAACTGTATTTGTCTCATCGTTTTCAACAAAAAGTTCTGCACCACATTCATCACAGACTTTGTCAAAGTCACCATCAATATGAGCACAATTTTCGTCACAAACATCACAAACACCATTATTCCAATCGTGACCGAGAGCATCTGTTTCATCACTTGTGTATGTATCCCCGCAAGCAGTACAAGTATATGTTGTGTAGCCGTCTTCTGTACAAGTTGGGTCAGTTACAACTACATCGTAATCGTGAGAGAGTGCATTAAGTTCATCATTATAATAGTCAATTTTTTCTTTAACTGTATTATATGCAGTCTTTGCATCTGTTGACATTGTATCAATGTCAACTGTATCAGGGTCAATAAGTTCAAAATCAGCACTTCCATCACTGTGTATTGTCACAACGCCAAAGTTTGCAAAATCTGAACCTGTTGATGTGCGAACGACATCTTCTTCATTTATGTTTTTGTAGAATTCTTCTTCAACTGTTTCGTGTGAATGACCATCAATGAAATAGTTGATACCGCTTGTGTTTGCGATAATGTCTGATGTTTTCCAACCATCTGTTGTTTCAAGTTCGCCTATATGACCTACTGCAACAACAATATCAGCACCATCATTGATTGCATCATCAACACTTTCCTGAATGGTTTCATAAAGAATTTCGTTTGTCATACCACCAGGGTATACTGGGAAACCGTATATGAAGTTTCCATTTTCATCTTTGAAATATTCGGGATTTACATTTGTTGTTTCAGGAGTTGTAATACCCACAAAAGCAATCTGATAATTACCTATATTCTCAATATAATATGGTGAAAAAACAGGGTCTACAGTTGGAAGATGATAGAAGTTTGAACTCATGTATTCAAAGTTTGCTTTTGTTTCTGCAAGGTCAAAGAATACATCTACACCATAATCAAATTCATGATTTCCAGGTACAGCATAGTCGTAGCCAACAGAGTTCATAATATCAACAACAGCTTCACCCTCGGTCATTGAGCAGATAACATCAGGTTTAATAGCATCACCTGCATCAACAGTAATTACTGTGTTGCCTTCGGCTATCAGTTCGGCTTTATATGCAGCAAACTTTGCATAACTATCAATAGAACAGTGAACATCGTTAGTATATAGTATAACGACATTTTCCTGCGCATCTGCTGCAAATGCCACTGGCATTGTTGATACAATCATAATAAAAGTAAGTATGATTGCTAAAATCTGTTTGATTGTCTTTGTCATAACAACTCTCCTTTTTATATTGTTTTGATTTCGTTTATTGCTTCGTTCAATGCTTGTTTATTCTGATTTTCAACATATTTTGTTAATTGTTTTAACAAATCGTGCCCTATCTTGTGATAATCAGTTTCGAAAATTTTCTTGATTACTTGTTCACGCTCTTCAAAACTTATGTCGTAAATCTTTAACAAGCAAGTTAAAATCAATCTTATTTTATCTTCTATTGTATAAGTTTCAGTGCAAGGTTCAGTTAATGCACTTCGTTCAATACAACATGTTACATTTTCAACTCTTCTGAACCTTTCATAAGTCCAATCTTTTAATCGGTCACCTAAAATTTTTTGATTTTTCTCAGCTGTCCAGTCCTTGACGAAATGTAGTGTCAAGGGATGAGAGTAAATTGCAAGGTAAATATCTTTTGCATTTTCGTTTTCTTCACACAATATGATTTGTGCTGCAACTTCCCAACAATATGAGAACAAATCATCGTTATTTTTCTCAACCTTATCTATACATTTTGTATGAAACTGTGTAATCTCTTTTGTAAGTTCTAAAAGTATATGTTCTTTTGTGGGAAAATAAAATGTTAAATTGCCTGTACTGATATTCAATTCATTACTTATTGCTTTTGCAGAAGTGTTTGTGAAACCTTTTTCTAAAAACATTCGCATAGCAACTTGCATTATTTCAAGTTTTGTTAAATTGGTCTTTCTTCGTGCCACCCTACATTTCTCCTATTCAAAAGTAAAATTGGATGCGTGCTAATTTAGTATATATCCTATATTAGCACGCGTGCTAAATGTTGTCAATAAATACCGTTAAATTTTCAACAGATAATGTTGTATAAAGATTTTTGTTTGTTTTTGTGAAACTGTACAAAAAAAATACCGCAGGTCATATAGCCTACGGTATTTTTATTGTTTTGCTTTTATTATGCTTTTTTCTTGTCAACTGCTCTTTGAATTGCCTTGATTGTTTCAACGATTGGAATAATCAAGAATGCAAGACCAAGAGAAATTGCATATTCAAGTGCTGAAAGCTGTGTGAACTCAAAGAGATTTGCAAGGAATGGAATTTCAACAACTGCTGTTGTGAGAAGGAATGAACCAACCATAGCGCCATAGAGAGCTACATTGTGGTGTCCTTTGAAGAGCATTGCTACTGCTGAGCCACGCTGTGAACGCATATTGAATGAGTGGAACACTTCACACATTGCCATTGTGAAGAATGCCATTGTCATACCATCTTCGCTATCTGCAATGTTACGAAGAATAAGATGTCCTGTTTCAATATATTCACCGATATAGAATGCGATAACTGTGAGAATTGAAACGATTACGCCTTGATAGAAGCAGTCAAAGCCAAGTCCGCCTGCAAAGATGCCGTCGTTTTTGCTTCTTGGTTTTCTTCTCATGATATCGTCTTCTGGCTTTTCAAGACCGAGTGCGAGTGCTGGGAAGCAGTCTGTAACAAGGTTAATAAAGAGAAGATGGGGTGCACGGAGAATTGTAAAGTTCATAATTGTTGCAAAGAAAATTGAAACAACTTCTGAAAGGTTTGAGCCGAGAAGGAACTGAATTGCTTTACGGATATTGTCGTAAATTCTTCTACCTTCGCCAACTGCTGAAACGATTGTTGCAAAGTTATCGTCCGCGAGAACCATGTCAGCAACATTCTTTGTAACATCAGTACCAGTAATACCCATACCAACACCAATGTCGGCACTCTTGATTGATGGAGCGTCGTTAACGCCGTCGCCTGTCATGGCAGTAACATAACCCTTGTTTCTCCAAGCGTTAACAATTCTTGTTTTGTGTTCTGGCTGAACACGAGCATAAACACAAATATTTTCAACGATTGCTTCGAATTCTTCGTCTGTGTATTTATCAATATCAGCACCCATCATAGCCTGACTGTCATCTGTGAGAATACCAAGTTCACGAGCAATTGCCTTTGCTGTGTTGATATGGTCACCTGTAATCATAACAGGCTTGATACCTGCTGTACGGCATTCAACGATAGCGTCTTTAACTTCTGGACGAACAGGGTCAATCATACCTGTAAGACCAATAAATGTCATATCAAATTCAAGTGAAGCCGAATCAATTGTTTCTGGAAGAGCATCATAAGTTTTATAAGCAACTGCGAATACACGGAGAGCTTTGTTACCCATTCTTGTATTTTCTTCCATAATCTTTGCACGGATTTCATCATTCATAGGAACAACTTCACCGTTAATGTCAGCGTGAGTACACTTTTTAAGAATTTCGTCAGGAGCACCCTTTGTAAACTGAACAAAGCCATTTGCTTTGCTGTGAACAGTTGACATCATCTTTCTGCCTGAGTCAAATGGAACTTCGCCAACTCTTGGATATTTCTCAACAAGTGTTGCTTTTGGAAGATTGAGAGTTTTTGCATAGTTGATGAGAGCTACTTCATCAGGCTCGCCTGTGCCCTTGCCGTTTTCATCAACATCTGCATTTGTGCAAAGAGCCATTGCTGTTGCAAGTTGTTCTTCGTTTGGAGCATAGTGGTCAACAACTGTCATAACATTTTGTGTAAGTGTACCTGTTTTATCTGAACAGATAATCTGAGTACAACCAAGAGTTTCAACAGCTGTCATTTTTCTGATAATAGCATTCTTCTTTGACATATTTGTAACGCCGATTGAAAGAACGATTGTCATAACTGCAACAAGTCCTTCAGGAATTGCAGCAACTGCAAGTGCGATTGCAGTAATGAATGAGTGAAGTGCAACATCAAAGAATTGTGCACCGTCTGCCATAAAGTATTGTGTGATAATGTTATAAGCAAAGATAACTACACAAACGCCGATAACGAGCTTTGTAAGAATCTTTGAAAGCTGTTCAAGTTTGATTTCAAGTGGTGTTTTGCCATCTTCTGCAAGAGTAATAGCGTTAGCAATTTTACCCATTTCAGTATCCATACCTGTTGCTACTACAACGGCTTTACCACGGCCATAAACGAGAGTTGAGCCCATATATGCCATATTCTTACGGTCACCGAGAGCAACTTCGTCACTGTCATTTTTGCCCATAAGAGCATTGATAAGCTTTGTAACAGGAACAGACTCACCTGTGAGAGCTGCTTCTTCGATTTTCATGCTTGCACACTCGAAAATACGGCAGTCAGCAGGAATTGCGTCACCAGCATCGAGCAAAATTACATCACCAACAACCAAGTCTTCACTCTTGACAACTTCAATTTTGCCGTCACGAAGAACCTTTGTTGTAGCCGCTGACATCTTCTGCAACGCTTCAACAGCTTTTTCAGCCTTGCTTTCTTGTAACACGCCAAGAACTGCGTTGATAAGAACAACCACAAGAATGATAATTGAGTCAGTTGGAGTTACAAAACCACCTGCTTCAATCATTTCTGTTACGGCAGAGATAACTGCTGCAATAAGCAAAATGATAATCATTGGGTCTTTTAACTGGTCAATAAAACGAGAAAACATTGAAACTTTTTTAGCTTCTGCTAATTTGTTTTTCCCGTTTTCTTGAAGTCTTTTCTGGGCTTCTGCAGATGTGAGACCATTTTCAGAACTTTTTACTTCTGCAAAAACGTCGCTAACTTCGTGAAGATAGTACTTCATAAAAACACCTCTTTATATTTTTGTCATTTAAAATAAAAATATGCTATATAAAAAAATGACCTTTGACAGTAAATCTGCCAAAGGTCTTGCTTCCTAAAATCAGGTCGACAACCAGTCTTTAAAGACGGAACATGTTGATTGCCGAAATATAGCTACTCCCCTTTTGGTTCGTTGTGAAATAGTTTATCACAACAGTAAAAAATTGTCAATTAGTACACCAAGGGTTTAGCACTATTCTGTTTTAGATTTTTTTGTTTTTTGTTCATAGATAAACACACTTACAAGAGCAAAAAGTGTTGTTATTGCAAGTTTCAAGGGTACCATGTGGGTCATTGTTTCTATAAAATAAATCTCACGAGAAGCCGAAAGTTTTATAGGAAAAAACACGTAACTCAACAATACCCATGTTATCACCACGGTTATAAGGGTTATTACAGATTTTTTTATTTTATCCATTCGGCCACTTCCCATCACAATTACAAACTAACACGATTAATTTCTTCGTTTGTGTTAAGGTCAAATGCAATTAACTGGAACAAACCATTTTTATGGTCACTTATAGTTGCAAAAAATGTGTTATCAACATAAGTTCCGCCAAGAATGTCGCAATATCCTGTAAGACCATATCTTGCAACTTCTTGAACTGTGCCGTTTTCAATTTTATAGCGGATATAGAACGCCAAATTCTGTGGTTTGCTGTGGGATACTGAAAAATGTCTGTAAATCATAAATGGTACTGCAAACTCGTTTTCAGAAAGTTTTACAAAGCATTTGTGGTTATATGCCACAGGGCTATCCACATTTGCACTACCATTTGAAACTGTAACTTTTGATGCTTCAAAAGGCTTGTTAGGGTCACTCACGTCAAAGAGAGAAATTTTACAGTCACCGTTTGTGCCTGTTTCTGTTCCATCCTGACCGACACCGATTAAAAGATTATTGGTAATTGGGTGAAGATATTCAGAAAATCCTGTGATTTTAAGTTCGCCTTTTACTGTTGGTTTTGTGGGGTCACTTAAATCAATTACAAATAACGGGTCTGTCTGTCTGAATGTTACAACATAAGCTGTGTTACCAATATATCGAACTGACTGAATCAACTCGCCTTTTGCAAGGTCTTCAACCTTGCCCACAATCTGCATATTGTTGTTGAGAATATAGAGATTATTAGTTCTATCATCAATAGACATCCACTTTGCGTCGCCGTCAACTTTTGCGTTGTTTTGTGTTGTTGCAATCTTGAAATATTCACCATCATAACTCATTGCAAACTGATTTTTGATATATCCCGGCACTTTGCCCATGCACTTGTATTCGATGCCTGTTTCGGTATATTCAAAACGATAGATTTTAGTGAATTCTTCTGATTTTTCATTCCAATCGTTTTCACTTAAAAACATACCCTGTGAAGAAGCGTAAAGATTGTCGCAATCACCTAAAATCGCTTCACTTTCAGGCTCTTTATCCTTTGAAATATCAAGGGTCGTAATTACTGCATAAGTTGATGATTTGCTGTCTTCGATTACAGAAATACAACCTGCTGGAACAGGCTCACAAACGCCATTTATTGTTGTTTCAGGAATGCAATAATCTTTGTAATCATCCCTTGCAACATTCACATAATAAGTGCTTACACAATAAAGTTTTGTGCCAATCATTCTTGAGTTTTTATATTGACCCTGTTGCGAATATTCTGTCACAAGTTTTGGTTCTTTTGCTTTGCTGATGTCATAAACCTTAACGAATAAATTGCCTATTCCATAAGCCACATCTGCACCATAAAGTCTTGCACCTGAAGCTGTGTTTTCTTTTGTTTCGTCCTGTGCGAAATCGTAAGCAGTACCAACGATTATAAGCGTTTTACCATTGAGATAAATTTCTTGAATATCTTCGTCAGTTTTAATCTCAATTTGCGATACTTTTTCTAACTTGTTGTTCTGAATGTCAACAATAGATACAACCGAGTTGTTTCGTCTGGTTACATAGAGATATTTACCGTCAGTTTTAATAAGGTCGCCTTCGTCAACATCTTGTTCCTGAGTGTTTGTTGTGCCGTGGTTTCTTTTAGCATCTGAATCATCAGCAGTTTCACCTGGCATAGCAGTATCAGTTGTTGCGCTCTCATTCATGCTTCCGTTCACAACGCCACCTGTCAAAGTGCTACTGGAATTTTCAGCAAAGTCTTCTGCATACTCCACATTGCCTGCAAACATATTGTAAATTCCATCTTGTAATTTAACTTTTTCGGCTTCTTTGTGAAGAGTTTCAAATTTGCCATAAATTTTATCATAGGACTGATATTGCACAACTTCTGTTACGTCGCCTGTATCATTGCTGATTTTCTTATTGAAATTTCCGTTGCCGAAAATACTTAACAACCCGATTACCATCGCAAGAGATGCTGCAAGGGGTACGAGTTTCCTTACACGATGTGGTTTATATGTTTTTTCTGTTGTTTCAACTGCATTTTCTGTGCTTTCAAGCATATCAAGAATGTTGTCTTTTTCAAGTTCTCTGGGAAGTTTCACTTGCATTTTTTCGTTCAATGCATTCTCTATTTTCTTGTTCATAAGCTTAACTCCTCTCTCATTTTTTCTAACGCTCTTTTGTGTTTTGTTCTAACCGTATTTGCGGACATATCAAGCATTTCACCGATTTCTCGTGACTTGAATCCACCTGCAATTGACAGCATTAAAATCTGTCTTGATTCTTCGTCGAGTTTTGACAACGCTTCGCGGACGGGAATTGAAAATTCAATTTCGCTATCCACATACCCCTCGTCTTCAAACTCAACTATATGATAATTCTCTGAAAGCTTTCTTTTGCAAGTATTTGAAAGGGATGAAAAAAGATATGACTTGAATTTCTCGGGATTTTTCACCCCGCGGATACTCTTGAAAACAGATAAAACCGTTTCTTGCACAGCATCTTGCGCATCAAAGGAATTTTTGCACATACTCAATGCAAAACGATACATATCGACAGAGTATATTTCATAAAGAGTGCCGAATGCATCTTTGTCCCCTAAAATTGCAGATTGGATGAGTTTTTTCATTTCTTTTTTCATTTTTCACACCCCACTTTTACAAAACATCTGTAAAAATTTACCCTTTCACAATATAAGAGTATCAAAAATTCAAAACTGTTTCAATAATTTTCAAAAAATGTAAAAAAATCCACCTGCAAAAGCAAGTGGATTTAAATTTATATATTCTTTTCTAAGAATTTCACAACATCGCCAACTGTTTTGATTTTCTTGACAGCCGAATTGGGAATTTCCACATCAAATTCATCTTCAAGCCCACAGATAAGTTGAATAAAGCTCAATGATGTAAATTCAAAATTCTTATCAAGTCTTGTTTTTTCAGTAAAATTCAAGTCATCACGACCCGTCACTTCTGAAAACACTTTTTCAATTCTTTCAATCACAGCTCATCATTCCTTTCCGTTCATATCTGCTGTAATCTTTTTAAAATTAACCTTGCCCATTGCTGTTCTTGGTAATTCTTCACGGAATATAACTTCTCTTGGCATTGCATATTCAGCAACATTTTTCTTGCAAGCTTCAAGAACACGGTCTCGAAGGGAGTCTAAATCCATATCCATTGATGCAGGTTGCACAACCGCAATAATTCGTTGACCAACACTTCTATCTTCAACACCCACAACACAACTGACCGCAACACCATTAACACCATTAATTACTTCTTCAATCTGTGATGGATAAATGTTATAGCCCGCTGTAATAATCATCTTGCAATGTCTTTGACGATACCAGAGATATCCGTCTTCGTCCACACAACCAATGTCACCTGTATGTAACCACGTCTGACCATCATCATGAGTTTGCAAAGCAAGGTCAGTTTCAATCTGATTTTTATAATATCCCTTCATAAGTGTAGGACCAGTTATACAAATTTCACCGTCTTCACCACGAGGAACTTCATTGTGAGTGCCAAACTCACAAATCTTGATTTTATTGTCAGGAAGTGGAAGCCCTGTACTACCTTGCTTGTGAGCAAAGAAAGGGCTGATACACGCAGCAGATAAACATTCTGTGAGACCATAAGCCTCTGTCATCTGTTCTGAAGAGCCACCTTTTTTCAAATATTTATTCATTCGATTATGAAGCTTATCACTCATTTTATCCCCTGAAAACGCAACCATTTCAAGGAAAGAAAGGTCTTGCTTTTCAATCTCTTCACTTCTTGAAAGAGCTTCAAACAAAGCAGGCACTGCATAAACATGATTGATTTTGTTTTTGAAAATCAATTTTGTACAAGCTTTAAAATCGAATTTAGGAACAAGGAAAACCTGCATTCCAAAATAAAGCATAACGTGCATGCACATAGCGAGCCCAAACCCATGGAAAACAGGCATAAGAGCAAGCGCCTTTTTACCTGCTGCATCTTTTGTGTTGTCACGCTTGATTTCTTCAGCTTGGACAGCCATACAGTTAAATGCACGGTTATGAATCATAACACCTTTTGGAATACCTGTTGTTCCACCACTGTAAAGAATTGCAGCAATATCGTCACCTTTTCCGTCGTCAGCAGGAAGTGGTTCTTTTCTCTGTTTGCCACGTTTGAGAAAATCGTTCCAATAAATTATATCATGATTTGGATTAAAGTTTAAATCCAACTTGTTTTTGAGCTGATAAAGTGGTTTAAGATAAAGTGGCAAAGCATCTGCAATACGTGCTAACACCACAACAGGTTTTGATGATGTTTCCCACTCTATTTCTACAAGTTTTGGATAAAGCATATCAAATGTGATAATTGCTTTGCTATCAACATGTTCAACAAAGTTTTTAATCTCATTTGCAGAAAGCAATGGGTGAATCATATTCGCAACTGCGCCCATACGATTGATTGCATAAACAGAAATAAGAGCCTGTGGGGTATTTGGTGCAACAACTGATACAAAATCACCTTTTTTTACACCACTTGCAAGTAAAGCCTGCGCAACAGTTTCGATTGTCGCAATCATCTGTGCAAACGTTATTTTTTTGTTGTTAAAATTGAGTGCATAATAATTAGGATATTTCTCTGCAGTTTCTTTCAAAAGTGAAACCATAGAAAACTCGGGATATTCCGGTCTGAAATTTTCAGGCGCGTGATTATCACTCCAAATATTGCGACTTCTTTCCATTTGATGAATCACCTCTTTTGCAGTAAGAATTTATTTTATTTCTCCGTGCTTTTCGTAATTGACAACTTCCGAAATCTCGTTTTTATCATTAACAAACACAACTTTTGGATAATGATTTTCATTTTCTTCAGCTGTCATCTGAGCATAAGCCATAATAATAACTTTATCTCCGACTTCAACGCATTTTGCTGCAGCTCCATTAAGACAAATACAACCGCTGTTTTCTTCACCCGCGATTATGTAAGTTTCAAATCTGTTACCATTATCAATATCAGCTATCTGTACTTTTTCATATTCAAGCAACCCAGCTGCATCCATCAATGCTTTGTCGATTGTAATGCTTCCAACATAATTCAGTTCTGACTGAGTTACAGTAGCACGATGAATTTTGCTTTTTAACATTGTAAGATACATTTTTATACCTCTTTTTCATTTGCTATTCTAGAAATTTTCATCTAAGTGGAGATATCATGTTATTATATCATACTATTTTCTCTAACACAAGATAAATGTTAGTGAATAATGGCTTAAAAACCACCATTTTTAACCGAATTTTACAGAATTTTTATGTGCATATATGATGCTAAAATCTTGACTTTATGTATAATTATATATATAATTGTTTTAATTATAATAAATTATAATGGATATGTTATGTGCAAAATTACATTATTTCAAGGAGCATCTAAAATGAGGTTCAAACTTACATCTTCACAAAGGAATTTCTACAATAAAAATTTCACTCTAGACAGTCAAATCTGGAATCAGGGTGTTATGGAGATATTCCCAAAAGTATATTCCTATGAAGAAATTAACAATGCATATAACAAACTCGTTGAAACTCATGATAGCCTTCGTGTAAAACTCGTTGAAACCGAAAATGGTGTTGTAGCTGACGTTAAGGAGCATGAATACATAAACTATCGTTTTTGGCAAGTTGAAACTGAAGAGGAGCTTATGCAAAAGGCTCAGGATTTCCTTAACGAGCCTATCGACCGTTATGGGCTTTTGGTCAACTGTGCAATTTTCGAGACACCAACAACTTCAGGATTTATGATAAATGCCCACCATATTGTTGTTGATGGTTATAGCGTTATTGTTATGGCTGAACATATGAACGAGTTGCTAAAAGACATAAACTTCACACCAACTATACAACAATATCCTGACTACATTGAAGCAGAAGAAAAGCACAAGCACTCTCGTCGCTTTGACAAAGCAAAAGATTTCTGGTTAAAAGAATTTTCAAACAATCCAGATTGTGATATCTTCACCGCAAAAGGCAATGTTCTTGATTTTTATTCTGACGAAGTTAACTCTGTAATTTCAGAAGAATTGTTTGATAAAGTGAATCGTTTCTGTCAAGAAAACGAAGTTTCTGTTACATCCTTCTTTAACACAATTTATGGAGCATATTTTTCAAGAATATATGAAACCTCATCATTCACTATGGGTGTGCCTGTTCTCAACCGTACAACACAGTCCGAGTTTAACACCATCGGATTATATATGCATGTGTTACCAATGGTCTGCAACATTGTGGAAAACACATCTTTCTTGCATAATGCAAAGCAAATTGAAGACTCACAAATGAATTTGTTGAGACATCAGAAATTTACACAGACCGATATTAAAGAGGTATTGAAAACAGTTGGTTATGATTCAAACAACCTCTTCAGTATTGCCACTGACTATCAATCTTTTACAACAAAAGATGAATATGAAGTGCTTATTAAATACGCCAACTATTTAGCAACTCCTTTAGAAATACATTTGCAGAGCTTCAACGAAACATTACACAAGTTTAAAATCCGTTATAGAACATCTTATTTCAACGAACAAGAAGTTGAAATTATGATGAAATCAATCCTTGCTTTGACAGAAAATGCTGTTAAAACTCCTGATAAAAACATTTGTGAACTCGAAATGGTTTCAGCAGATGAAAAGCAAAAACTTCTCGTCAATTTTAATGCAACAACGGTAGAATATAATAAGAACAAGTGTGTCCACGAGTTATTCGAAGAACACGCAGAAAGAGCACCTGATAAAGTAGCACTTGTATCAAGCGATAAGTCACTTACATATAAGGAACTTAACGAAGAAGCAAACAGAATAGCAAATAGCCTTATTGAAAAAGGAATTGGCAAGGGCGATATTGTTGGCCTTATGTTGCCGAGAAAGAGTTATCTTCTTTCGGCTTTATTCGGCATACTCAAAACAGGTGCAGCATATCTGCCAATAGATATGGAACTTCCTGAAGAGCGTATTGAATACATGTGTAAAGACACTAATGCAAAATTTGTTGTGTCGATGGATAACATTGATTCTCTTTTAGACTCAGATAATACATCTAATCCAAATGTAGATATGACAAATGAGTCATTGTGCTATTGTATCTATACATCTGGCTCAACAGGTAATCCTAAAGGTGTTATGGCAAAACATAGAAATGTTGTAAACTACATTTCTAAAAACGAGCACAACATTTTCGGCAAAATTGTCAAAGAAGATTTTGAAGCTATTGTTTCAATCTCAACTTGTAGCTTTGATATATTTGTTACAGAAACCATTGCAACTCTTGTGAATGGTTTAAGAGTTGTGCTTGCAGACGAACAAGAGTGTAGGAATCAATACGCACTCAATCGTCTTCTCACAAGAGAAAACGGTCATTTCTTGCAAACTACACCAACAAAACTCAAGGCATTAACTAAAGAGCCAAGTCAAAGAGAATTCTTGAAGAATGTGAAAGCAATTCTCCTTGGTGGCGAAGCTATGGAGCAGTCATATCTTGATGAGCTCAAAGAATTAACAAATGCAAAGATTTACAATATCTATGGTGTTACAGAAGTACCTATCTGGTCAGTTTTTGCTGATACAGATACATTTACAGATGCTATCACTATCGGTAAACCAATAGCTAATACGCAAGTATATATCGTAGATAAATATATGAACCCTGTACCAATGGGAATAATGGGTGAACTCTGTATTGCAGGTGACTCTGTATCAATGGGTTATCTTAACAAACCTGAACTCACAGAAGAAAAGTTTATTGATAACCCCTTTGGTAGTGGCAAACTCTACAAAACTGGTGACCATGCATATTGGAGAGACGATGGAAATCTTGTATTCATTGGAAGAAAAGACTTCCAGGTTAAGATTCGCGGTCTTCGAATAGAGCTTGGAGAAATTGAAAGCGTATTACAGGCAGTTGAAGGTATTGAACGTGCTGTTGTTGTTGTGCGTAAAGATAAAGAAGACAGACAACTTCTCTGTGCTTTCTATACAGGCGAAGATTTCCATGCAAAAGACCTTAGAGCAATTCTTTCAACAAAATTGCCTAAATATATGGTTCCACATATATTCACACATCTTGATGCCATGCCAATGACAGCAAGTGGTAAAGCAAACAGAAATGCATTGCCTGAAATTGACCTTTCTGCTATCTCAACAGAAACAGAATATGTGGCTCCAAAAACTAAAGAAGAAAAAGCTCTTACAGAATCAATAGAAACGACACTTGATATTCAAGAAGTAAGTACATTAGATAACTTCTTTGATTTGGGTGGTGACTCACTTAAATCTATTGAACTTGTTAGTGAACTTGAAGATAAGGGATATACTGTTAATGTAAAAGCTATCTTTGAAGCAAAAGATATTCAATCTCTTGCAAAAGAACTGACTGTAAAAGAAGGAAATGATGAAAAAATAGAATATTCATCTATTCTTCCTGCTACCGCTGCACAAATGCGTATATATACATCTCAGTTGATTAGTCCCGACTCTGTTCACTACAATATTCTTGCAGCATTCAAAACAGAAGAATTAGACATTGACAGACTCCAAAAAGCAGTTAATGAATTAATTGTTCGCCACGAATCTCTAAGAACAAGTTTTGAAAACAGAAATGGACAAATCGTTCAGATTATCAATGAACCTACAACAATTGAAATAAAAAAACTCAACAGCGCAGACACAACTCTTTTCAATACTCCTTTTGATTTAAGTTCTGCTCTCCTTCTTAGAGTTGGATACTATGACAACACAGTTGTGGTAGTTGCTCACCATATCATAGTCGATGGTGAATCAATGACTGTATTATGTAAAGAACTCAATGAATTGTATATGGGTAGAGATTTACCTGAAACAGTTCAATACGGCGAATTTGCAGTTACCGATAACTATACAGAAGAAAATGAGAAATACTGGCTCAAAGTATTCAGCGAAAAAACAACAGAGTTTAATTTGCCAACAGATTATCAAAGACCTGAAAAACAAAGCTTTAACGGAACAAATATTCAGTCAACAATAGATAACGAACTCAATGGAAATATACTTAACAAGTGTAAACAATTGGGTATAACACCTTATGCCTACTATATGGCTTGCTACAATATTCTTCTTTCTAAATATTCAGGAAATGAAGACATCTGCGTTGGTATGCCAATAAGCGGACGTTCAAGCAAATTCCTTAACACTATTGGTATGTTTGTTAACACTGTGGTTCTCCGTACAAATACTGATGGTAATAAAACAATCTCTGAACTTATGCAAGAAACAAGAGAAAATTCAATTTCTGCAATAGATAACCAGATGTATCCCTACAATGAACTTGTTAAAAAACTCGGTATATCTTCATCAAACAGAAACCCACTCTATGATGTTATGTTTGCTTACCAGAATGAAGCAATACCAGTAATTGTATTTGGTGACAAAGAAGTTGAATCAGTTCCAGTAGCGTTGGGTGGAGTTAAGTGCGACTTAAACTTCAATATTGTTCCAACAAGGGATAAAACTGTTGTTTCAGTAGAATACTCAACTGACCTTTTCAAAGAAGAAACAATTAACAAGTTCATTAAGGCATACACAAGCATTCTTGCACAATGTCTTGACGAAACAAAACTCATCAAAGATATCTCTGTATTAAGTGAAGAAGAAAAAGAAAAAGTTATCTCATCTTTCAACAATACAGAACACACATACAATATTCCTGAGAACACAACACTCTATTCTCTCTTTGAAAAGAAAAGTGAAGAAAACAAAGACAAAGTATGTATCATAGCAAATGAAGAAGAAATATCCTTTGCTG
>JAZOPS010000036.1:0-50072 GCA_045655645.1 Candidatus Fimenecus sp. | reverse complement strand
AATGGTGCATATTTAAACTCTGAAAGAATAAAAGTGAGTGAACGTCCACTTTCAGATGGACTTGCTCTTTTCGGAACATCTCCTTATCACCCTGAAAATACAGATGAAACTTTTGCACTTTTAAGAAAAGTCTTTGACCTTTCCCGTGATATTCGCAGAAGTGGTACGGCATCTTACGATATATGTATGATAGCCTGTGGCAGAGGCGAGGTGTTCTTCGAGAAAGGTTTGCAGCCTTGGGATATTGCGGCAGGAACACTGATTGTAAAAGAAGCCGGCGGCTTAGTAATAAACTACGAAGGCAAGGAAATTAGTCTTTCAACACCGAACGATATTATTTTTGCAAACCCCAAGGCTTATGAAGAATTTAAAACTTTACTTTAAGAACACCTCGTACTTATGAAGCAAATATCTATAAAGTTAACTCAGTTGTTTTTCAGCATATAATCGTGTTGTAGAGATTGACAAAATGATACTTCAACTTGTGAAACAAGAGTTGAACGCCTGTTTGATGTATTCGTCTTCGGTTAAATTAAAACTGCAAAGGATAACGGAGATAAATATTCAGGAAGAATTGCTTTTGAACTTGCAGTAAAGGGCGAGGTTCAGTAAAAATTTATGAAGATTTATCAATCAGTTATAGAATTCTTTTCAGGCAGAAAAGTTACTTATCCGAACTAAAAAGTCCAAAAAGACAATTATCAGTAATCTGACGATAGGTTAGAGAAATTTTCTATGTAATCAAGTAAATAGGCAATATAAAAGCGTTGCAAAAGGGACTGTTTGTTTTCCCAAATGCAACGCTTAATTCTTTTAAATGGCTATTCTACTACGATTTTCACAGTAAAACAACGATACCACTATCAACACAAATTGTGTCAATAGTGGTATCTGATTTGGCATTGATTACGCTATTTGATACAATTCGTCATTTTTCAAATAGCGTTGCATTTTAAGCACTATAAAAATGCTACAAAATTGGACAAGCACTTCGAGAAAAATACGTTTTTTCATACTTTGTTTATGCTTTACAACAAAGTTGAAATAATATTATATCTGTGATATACTTGTTTCTGTGTATTGAGATTTATCAAATATATTTCTTAATCTTAGTTTTATGAAAATACAATATTGGTGAGGAAGAATATTAATGTTTGATATTATTGGAAAATACAATAGTGCAACAGTTTATGCTAAAACTGTGGATAATGAATCATACGCGCAAGTTTTAGCAATGTGTAATATTGAAGAATTAAAGACAAGCAAAATAAAAATGATGCCTGATATGCACGCTGCTGAAGGATGTACTGTAGGCACATCAATGACTGTTGGCGATAAAATCAACCCGTCCTATGTTGGTAGCGATATTGGTTGTGGTATGCAGGTTTATAAACTTAGTGATAATGAGATAGACTTTTCGTTGCTTGACCGTTGCATACGAACTTTCATCCCTTCAGGTGCTGCAATTCATGAAAAAGCAACTGCAGGAATAAAGCCAATTCCTTTAGAAAAGCTTTATTGTTATAATGAGATTCAATATGATATTGTTGCTCGTTCCTTTGGCACATTGGGTGGTGGAAATCATTTTATTGAAATTGATAAGAGCATGGACGGGTCTTGTTATTTAATAATCCATTCGGGTAGCAGACGTCTTGGTAAAGATGTTGCACAGTATCATCAGAAAGTAGCATTTTTTGCTATGAATGGAATTTCACCGGAAGAAGCTCTAAAAAAAAGAATAAGAACAAATGATGTTGAAAGCAAGCTTCAGTTCGGTAATTGCTTTTTATCAGGTGAATATCTTGAGAAATATCTGCACGATATGCAAATAGCAGTACAATATGCGAAACTTAGTCGTGAATGGATGGGAGAAACTTTGATTAACCACCTTAATTTAAAGGTTGAAGATAGCTTTACTACAATTCACAATTACATAGATTTAGAAAATAACATTTTGCGAAAAGGTGCTGTTTCAGCTAAAGAAAATGAGTTGTTGATAATTCCTATAAATATGCGAGACGGATGCCTTATTTGTAAAGGAAAAGGAAATGCTGATTGGAATTTTACTGCACCTCACGGCTCTGGTAGAATGATGAAACGTTCTGATGCAAAGGTTAGCATTTCGTTGGAAGAATATAAAGAGGCTATGAAGGGCATATTCTCAACATCAATCAATGAATCAACAATAGACGAATCTCCCATGGCATACAGAAGCATTGAAGATATTGCAGATGTTGTTGAGCCTACTGTTGAGATAATCGATATTACAACACCGGTATATAATTTCAAAGCAAGTAAAGAGAGCTTTAACGAAGAAACCGCAGACGGACAAGATTGAGATTTTATTGGGTTTGAAATTAAAAACAATCAAATGTTATTATTTGTGGGGAAAATTATATGTTAAATTTTAATTGTAAAGAATACCAAGAAAATTTAAAAGATTCAGAAAAGATTACAGATTGTGACCGTGTTCCTGTGCCTAAATGTGCAGAACATCAGAATTACATCTTCGTAAGCTATTCTCATAAAGATTACAAGAAGGTGTATCACGACTTAGCTTCAATGTATGAGGCAGGTGTGCGTTTCTGGTATGATGAAGAATTAACAGCAGGTCACGACTGGGACGATGAGGTTTTCAAGAAAATTAACAACCCTCATTGTAGCGGTGTTATTTTTTATCTCAGCGAAAATTTCTTCAACAGTGAATCTATTTATAAAGAAATACTTACAACCTTAGGAAAAAATGCTAAATTATCAACAACAGAGTCTTCTAAAAACTATTTTTGTGTAAATTTATCGAACAAAATGCCTTCAGCATTAATTGAAGGTTCTTTTGTTGAATCTGAAGAATGTGAACAATTCTTTAAAGACAGCGAAGAAACATTAAAAAACTTTTTGTTAGATACTTTCAGAGATAAGGCTACATATATTCCCTTTGAATCAAAAGGATATATGGAAAAACTGCTTGTTCAAATTAGAAGAAATTTCAATGTTATTGACTTAACAGGTGATGATGCATCTCTCGTTGGTGAATATAATGGTGAAATGCTCAACGGCAAACGAAACGGTTATGGTGTTTGTAAATATGAAAATGGTAATGTGTATTTAGGCGAATGGAAGGATAATAAATTCCACGGCAAAGGGAAATTGATTTATAGTGAAGGCAATACCAAAGATTACTTAGAGGGCGAGTTTTTTGAACATAAAGCAAATGGGCATTGTGTTTTTAAATTTAAAAATGGTGACTGCTATGAAGGCAATATGACTAATGGAAAGCTCACTGGATATTTTGTTTATACCCAAAAAGATGATGGATATTGTTATGAGGGTGAAATGGTTGCCGGAGAAAAGCACGGCAAAGGTAAACTTACTTATCCACATTCAAGTGATGTTGATTTTCATGAAGGTGAGTGGCTTAATAATAACGCTTGCGGTCAAGGTGTTCGTAAATACAAAGACGGTTCTTCTTGGGAAGGTACTTGGGAAAGAGGAAATCAAAAAGATGGCTTTGGCACAATTAAATATACCAATGGTAGGTCTTATCTTGGTAAATTAAAAAACGGCTTAAGACATGGCAAAGGTAAATTCACTTATGCTGAAGGCGAAAAATGGATTTCTTATGAGGGCGAATGGGAAGACGATAAGCAAAACGGCAAAGGTACATTCACATTTGCTGATGGTAGTGTTTATGAAGGCGAATGGGCTAACAACACATATAACGGCAAAGGCAAATATATTTACAATGAAGCTTCAAGCACTAATTTTTACGATGGCGAATGGGTCGATGGTAAAAAAGTTGGCTTTGGTACTATGGAATTCAAAAACGGTGGAGTTTATATTGGTGAATGGAAAGACGACAAAGGGAATGGTAAGGGTAAATATACTTCCGTTGATGGTGTTGTTTATGAGGGCGAATATAAAAACGGCATCCAAAACGGCAATGGTAAACTCACTTATGAAGAAAGTAGTAATAAGGATTTCTATGAAGGTGAATGGGTAAACGGTAAATTTCACGGCACTGGTGTTCTTGTTTACAAAGATGGAACCTCTTGGGAAGGAATCTGGGAAAATGATAAAGAAAAGGATGGCTTTGGCACCAAAACTTTTTCTAATGGCAGAGTATATCTTGGTGAATTTAAAAATTACGTATTTCATGGTAAAGGTAAATACACTTATGCCAAGGGGGAAGATTGGATTTCTTATGAGGGCGAATGGGAAGACAATAAAATTATCGGTTTTGGCACAATGATATTCAAAAACGGCGATGTTTATGAAGGCAATTGGCTTAATGGTGAACGTTATGGAACTGGAAAGTTGACCTATGATAAAGTTTCACATATTAAGTTCTATGATGGTGAGTGGAAAAACGATAAAAAAACTGGCTTTGGTACTATGGAATTCAAAAATGGTGACGTCTATGAAGGCGAATGGGCTGATGATAAATATAATGGCAATGGCAAATTTACATTTAACAGTGGTGAAGTTTATGAAGGTGAATTCAAAGATAGCAAACGAAATGGCAAAGGTAAATTAGTATATAAAGATGGAACTTTTTGGGAAGGAATCTGGGAAAACGATAAAGAAAAAGATGGCTTTGGCACAAAAAAAGATTCCAGTGGCAAAATTTATTATGGAGAATTGAAAAATGGCATTTATTACGGCAATGGTAAAATATTGTATGAAAAAGCCTCGAATATTGAATTTTTTGATGGTAATTGGGAAAATGCTAAAAAATCCAGTTTTGGTATAATGAAATTTAAAAACGGTGACGTTTATGAAGGTGAATGGGCTAATGATACATTTCATGGTTCAGGTAAGCTCACATATGCCAATGGTAATGTTTATGAAGGTGAATTCGCTAACGGGAACTATAACGGTTATGGTGTTTATACCTATGCTGCAAATAGATATATGTTAGAAAAATATGAAGGTGAATGGCTTAATGGCAAAAGATCCGGTATTGGTACCTTGTATTATATAGGAGGTTCCTATTATAAAGGCCATTGGGCAAATGATACCTATAATGGCGAAGGAACATTTTTTAAGAAACATCTTTTGGGAGGAAAAAAAACAACTGGAAACTGGGTTAATGGCACATTTGACTGGTCTAATCATAAGATTTTTGGGTGGCTTCATAAGAATAAACCAGAAACACCTAAATACTCAGGTGACAGAGTTGACGGAGAATATCACGGCAAAGGCAAGCTTATCTATGAAGAGTCAAGTGAATATGAATACTATGATGGCGACTGGAATATGGGCAAAAGAGAAGGCTTTGGTGTGTTGAAATACAAAAGCGGCACAGTTTATGAAGGCGAATTCAAAAACGACGAGCCCGAAGGATATGGCAAATTTACCTTTGACAATTATCTCGCATTCGAGGGTCAATTTAATGACGATATTTTTGATGGAATTATTATTTGCAAAATAAATAATGATGAAGAGTTTACAGCTTCTAATCAAGTTATATTTAAAGTTGATGCCAAAATTGACAAACATTTCTTTAAGAAGAATTTAAATCTTTCAGGTACAATTACAATGCCTAATGATAAAACTTCAGAGATTGTAAACAATGAAGTTATCGATAGAGAATTATATAACGAAATCCCGTCAAATATCATAGAGCTTTTTGAACTTAAATAAGCCCAAGAACTTACAATTTGATAAACGTTGAATTTTTATGTTTTTGTTAGGTCTTATTTTTCTGAAAACTTGTAAAATTGAAGAAAAAAACTACCGTGACAGATAAAGTCGTGGTAGTTTTTTAATTTATATAAAGTTTTAAAAGACAAGTATAATCAAAGAGATATTACTTCTCAATTTTATAGCCCAGAGCCATTATAAGCTTAATGGTTTCAATTGCTGTGTTACGGTCATATTCTTTTTCAGTGTCGCTGAGTTCTGAATATGGCATAAGACATGGCGTTTTTTTGTTTGCATCATCACGCTTTTCACCATAAGTCCATCCATCCGCAATTCTACCTTTTGCCCAGACCTCGTGGACATTTTCTGCAATCTGTTCTGTAAGGGCAACTAAATCATCAGGTAATTGGATTTTACTTGTATCAATGGGTTTTGGTATATACATAATCTCACCTTTCACTATCTTTTATACGTAATCAAGATAATCGTTGTTAGGATAGTCATATTGCTTAAAGTCGTAAGGCTTGAAGTTTGTTAATTCAGGATATTTTTGTTTTAACTTCGCTAAATCACAAGTAAGTTGGTCTAACAAATCAAAATCAAAAATCTCTTCTTCAGTTGCATTAATCATAAGATTTTTCCCTTCTGTAACAAGAGAATCTACAACCTTGCCTTCCTTATCCAAAGTGCCATGAACACCTTTTTTATCGCATTCAACAAGACACGGATGCAATTTTAAATCCATTTGTTTGTGGCTTTGAGTCGCATTGAAATAGTTTTTATAATCATTTGTATAACGGTATCCCATTGTACGAAGAAAAGCACACCAACGCCTGTGTTCAAGCCATTGCATATTATGCTGAAATTCCATTTCTTGCTCTATTGTATAAGTTTCGTTGAATTGTCTTCGTGCCAATTTTTTGTAAGTGTCAAAAGCAAACTCTGTACTGCGGATATATTTATTTTTCTCATCAAAAATTGAGTGGTCAATTAAATTTGCAGAGAAAACCTTGTACTTAAAATGTAATCTTAATGCAAGATTTGACCAATATTCATATTCGCCTTTCTCAAGTCTCTTTTTATATGCTTTGGCACGGTCTTTTTTGTTTTGCATTGAATCATAGTCTTTTGCTGCAGCTTCTCCTGCATCTTTATAATTGCTCATAAAGATATTTTCTGCACGGAAAACTTGCTCGATTCCACCAACTGCCTGCATATAAATATCAGGATTATTATCATAAGAACAAACAAATTTATTTGAATTAAGTGTTTCACTTAACGCCGCATTATAAACAACATAGTTGATAATAGTTTTATCATTCTTTTCCTTATGCTCAATATGATATTTACCGATTCTGTTCTTAAGTGTATTTGCAACTGAAAGGTTTGCTTGGTCAGAGCCAAGAGAAATAAGAAAATAGTGAGTATCAAGAATTGTGTTGCAACCATCTTCACCTTCAAGAAGTTTACGAAATTCATCTGACTGAATATCACAAGAAAAATACTTCACATTGCAATAAGGATCTGAAAATTCTTCTTTATTTTTATAAACTCTTAAGATTTCATGGTTTTCTTGAGTAGTATAACGAATTTCAGGATTTATGTAATCTATTTTGCCCCAGAAGTCAGCTTCAGATTCTTTTGAAACTACATTGATATTTAATGTGCAGTTGAGCATTTGTCCCATCCAATAAGTTGTAAGGAACATTTCTGTTCCTATATCACCTATGCCAACAATAGTAACGTTGAGATTACGCTCAGCGTCAGGATTTTCATCTCTCTGATGAACAATTGGCTCATAGAGTGGTGTTTTTTCAAGCATATTAGTAATAAGATTACGATAACATCTTACCGGTATAACAACAAAATCATCAACAGATTTTTCATTTTCATCAATCTTTTGGCGCACCTGCTTTTCTATATCTGTGTAGATATAATCCTGACAGAAAAGATAAATCTCTGACTTTTTGACTGACTTATAATTGGATTTATCTGTAAGTTTTGTAAATGTCTGAAGATTTGCAATTTCATTATTATCAATAAGAAAATACTTTCTTTCACCGAACCCCTGTTTTTGCATGTGGATTATATCATCACGAAGACAAATTGCACCCATCTTTTTTGCTTGGGCAAGAAGCTCGGATGTATCTTCATGGGACTTATCTGCATAAACATCCGTAAATATAATTACTGGTGATATCCCCTTTTCTGTATCAATAATGCTTTTTGCCAAAGAAACAGAGTTCGCATTAAGCTCACTGAAATAATACTTCTTTTTGAAAAAGCAAATTCTTAAAAGTAAAAGTTTTACCTTTGGAAAGAAATTTGAAAGAACTTCAAAGAAGATTGTTGCACTTGTAATTGGTGCACAGATAGCAAGAATAGAAGAAAAAAGTCGATATTCAAAAAACTTATGAGAAGGAATTAATGTCAACACATGTTGTACACCCATAAGAAAGCTATCTTCGGCACCAAAGGACTTTAATGTATGATAAAAGCTGAAAGCAAGAAGCTCATACCAAGTTTCAGCAGGACAATCATTATTTACATAGTCCGATACAAATTGAAGACACCATATAGAAACTGCGGTGGAAATAGTAAATATAAAAAGTTTTTTGTCAAATGAAAGACGCTTTGATTTTACAAAGGTTGTTACAAAGAACATTACTACAGCACCGACAAATAAAACAACTGAAATGCTTATAAGCACTTTTGCCCAAATATCTATATTGCTCAAGAAAGCTTTTTCCATAACAAACTATCCCCCCACCTACAATGTCTTCTTATTAAGAATTATATTTATTTCTTTCTCTGAAAGATGGTTTTTATTGACTAATGTCTCTGACAACTTATCAATAGATTTTTTATTTGCTTTGATAATTTCAATTGCATTGTTCATTTCGTCAACAAGAATTTTGTTTACCGCCATTTTTGTTTCCGTGGTCATTTCACCTTGTGATACAAAAGCTGTGAGACCATAGGACTCATCCATACCATACAATTCCACCATTTGACGAGCCAAAGATGTCGCATTAAGCAAATCGCTAGCAGCCCCTGTAGAAACGCCATTTTCGGCTCCATAATAAACGATTTCCGCAGCTCGTCCACCAAGAGAAGTACGAATTCTTGCAAGAAGTTCATTTTTAGTAAAAATGTGTTTACTTTCATCGGTGTTGTGTTGCATATATCCGCCGTGGTCGCCTCTTGGTACGACTGTTATGTATGATGGTACTTCGCCACTTTCGTAACAAAGAATTGCATGCCCTGCCTCGTGTCTTGCAACACGAAGAAGCGTGTCAATATTCCAGTCTTTCTTCTCGCCACTATTAAAGGTCTCAAAAGCTTCTTCAAGCACTACATCATTAACAATGGTTTTCTTGTTGCGGATTGCCATTCTAAGTCCCAATTCAAAAACTGATTCTAGATCTGCAAGACTCATACCTGTTGAACGAACTGCAAGATTATCAAGCAAATCCCTAGAAATATTAAAAGCAGAATTTGACTTGATTTTAATTGACATGAATTTAACTCTGTCGTTGCGGTCAGGCAAATCTACATATATTCTTCTATCAAAACGACGCATAAGCGCAGGGTCGAGACTCTTTGCACCACCCGATACAACATCAAAGTTTGTTGCAGCAAGAACAAAAACAGGGTTTGCGGTCTGGTTTTTGAAGCCGTCCATTTCGGTAAGCAAAGCAGTTAAAGTGTCTTCAGAGCTACCCGTACCTGTTCGTTCTTTAGCGATTGCATCAATTTCGTCAATAAAGAGTATTGCCGGGGCATATTTTCTTGCTGTACGGAACAGATCATGTATAGCTTGTGAGCCTGCACCTACAGTGCTTTTAAGAAATTGGTTGCCCTCTGCACATATGAACGCGATATCAGATTCACCAGCCATAGCTTTTGCGAGCATTGTTTTACCTGTTCCTGGAGGACCATAAAGAAGTACGCCTTTAGGGACTTTCACACCGGTACCAATATATTTTTTAGGATTTTTAAGATATTCTACGAAATATGCAAGTTCTTCTTTTGCATCTTCAGCACCTATAACTTTGTCGAATTTAACATCAGGTTTTGAAACGCTACTAAGAATGCTGTTTGAGTCTGTTGCGTCAACAGCGGTTGTAAGTTTGAAATCAAACAACAGAATTTCTGCGTTTTTACCGTCATCAGAAATCTTTTGAGCAGTTTCAAAAGAAACAACTTTATTAGCACGAGCAAGAGAAAGTATGCTATTTTGCTCGTGAATGTTCTGGCAAGTTTCGCACATTACCACATGAAAATTAGAATTTTCAACATCAACAATGCCACGAATACCTTGGCTCGCAAAAGAATGTTTTTCTGCAGGAGTGAAAGTGTGCTTCTTAGTTTGTAATAGATACACAGGAATAGAAGAATCTTCTTGACGGAGTTGTATAAGGAAATCTCTTGCGATAGAGTCTTCGTCACCGATATTAAGAAAGTCTTCATCTTTGCTTGCGCCATGATTCAAGTCAACAAGAACCATTGAAATATCGTTTTTACGCATAATTTCATTTGCTTCGTTGATGGCTCTTGCACACAAGAAGTCACAAGCATCTGACTTCTTTGCCATACTGTTTGCAGTATGTTTTGATGAAAACACAAGAGTTTTAAGCTTATTAGGTTGTTCAAAAATTTCTGAAATTTCAGGTTGGTCTTCAGGTAAATTAACAGTGATTTTTAGAGTTTCAAGGTTGAGGATATTCTCCTCATAAGGTTTGAAAGAAACAAGCCTGAAAAACTCATAAAGTTCGTTGTTGAAAATTGCGTTTGCACGACTTTTAATTGTACGAGCATCTGCGTTTCCTCCTTCAGCAAAAAGGATTGTAGAATAGAGACGCTCGTCAATATCAATTTTAATTCCACTTTCATTTTGGAAATTTGTAGCAATTTTTTCAATTTCTCTTTTTGCAATGCTTAACAAATTGTGCGGAGTAATGTGGTTAAACATTACAACATTTCCAGCCGCAAATCTTGAACAGATAGCCGCAGGGAAGTATGGATTGTTAGTCAGCGGATTTATATCTTCTTGTAATGCTTTGATAATAACCTTTCTTGACATTGCGGAAAAGTCGCCTGATTCGGCATCTTCATACAATTGTTTACCCGCATTTGTAGTAAAAATCATTATAACTTTTTCAAGAGAAATTTCCTCGTCTGTATAGTTGTCTCTGATAATACCTGCGTCCAACATCTGTAGGAACATGTTAATAATAGTTGAATGTGACTTTTCAATTTCATCAAACAAAACTACACATTTAGGGTTATCTGCAACAAATGAAGTGAAATTACCTCTTTTAGCATTTTTGAAAACCTTATCACTACCACAAAAATCAATATATGCCTCTTTTTCACAGTATTCGCTCATATCGAATCTTTGGAAAGGCATTTCGAGTGTTTGTGCTATAGTTTCTGCAAGGAAAGTTTTACCTACACCTGGAGACCCCGCAAAAAGGAAGGTTGCATAGGGCTTTCTTGCTTTTTGACCTGTCAGTTCACGAACTTTTGCTTGGTAATAGCCAGAAACAAAAGTGTTAATAGCGTTATCTTGTCCAAAAATAACACTTGACAAATCTTCTTGCATTTGTTTTGAAAAGTCAACGGTAGAGCTTAACACTGCTTTGAAGGTGACTTGAGGTGTTCCGATTTTTTCTTCTTCAGGAACCTCTTCGTATTCGTCATCCAAGCAAACCACATCACTTTGATAATCTACCAAGCAGTCATATTCATCATCTGTGTTTTCGTTAAGATTTTCGTTGTTGCCAATATTCTGAAACTTATAGAGCTCATTGTGCTTTGAAAAAATATCTTTGTGTACATCAGGAAATTCGTTGAGAATAACCTCAAGAAGAACTTCCGGTGAATAATATTTCAGCTTGTTTTTTGTGAGTTCTTTACTGGCGTCTTGTTCGTAAAACATAAATCTGGCTTTACCCTCGGTCAAATCCTTGACATTAAGAATATATTCAGTAAGAAGAGGCTGTAAAATTTTCGGAGAGAGGTTGTAATTCTCGAAAACCGTTTCGGATTTTTCAAGTATAGCGCATGTTACATCCTTGATGGGTGTTCCTAAATCATCTTCTGACAGGTTGTTGACAGCATTACAAACTGCCCATAGATACTTTTCTGCAGTAACACAGCCATCATCAGTACCACAAGAAGTTCTTGCTTGCTCAATAAGGTCTTTATAAATCTCAAGAGCAAGATGATTTTCAATTCCATATTTTTTCTCCGAAAGCTTACATTCTTTTATGGGTTCAGTAGGTAACTGTAAAATTGCTTCAAGTAAAAACGCAGGGGATAGATAGGTGCATTTGTATCCTTTGCGAATAACATCAGCTTTTTTAAGCATAATGTCCATATTATATTCGTCATAAACAGGATCACGGATTTCTTTAATAATAGGCGCTAAGCGTTCTTTTGTGTCCCAAATTGAAATCTTATAACATTCACATATAGCGGAAAGCTCTCTTTTTATATGTTGCGGGATTTTTGAGACAGAGTCGGGCGTTGGCTCGTTTGTCAACATATTCACAACAGCAAGCAAAAAGTTCTCGGCAGAAAGAATTTCATTGTCAGCTCCGGAAAGGCCTTTTGCATATTGGTTGAGTTGTTCAAGCACAATATATTCAAAAATGTTGTTATTCATATCTATAGCTCCTTGATGTCTTAATTTATTTGAGTGGGTTTGTGACCGTTATTCTTCATCAAGCATTTCAGAGATTACAGCAATTGCTCTTTGCGCACTTTCTGTTAATTTATGGTTTTCGCCATGAATTTTTTTGCTAATCGGATATAGCTTTTTATAATACTTTAAAGCATCTTTTTTGTTATCTATTTGAAAACTTAAATAAGCAATACCATTTAATGCACTGATTGTGTCCGTGTGTTCTTCACCCAAGACATCACAACTGATGTCATATACTGTTTTTAAAGTTTCTAAGGCATTTTCTTTATCATCCAATATAAGAAAGCTACCTGAAACATCGTTCAATGCCTTAATTGTTTCTAAGTGTTTTTCACCCAAAGCCTTGCACAAAATCTCGAAACGTCTTTTGTTAAATGCCAATGTTTTTTCTTTGTCACCAATCAAGTGATTTAAATGTGCTATGGTTGATAGTGCGAAAATTGTTTCGGGATTTTTTTCACCCAATAGCTTGCTGCGTAAAGAGTATATGTGTTCATAATGTGTTATTGCTTCATCAAATTCACTCATAATATATGCAGCGTTTGCAGCATTGATATATCTTTTTATTTCAACGTCAATGAGAACAGCGTCTAAAAGTTTTTTTAGCCTTTCTTCAAAAGGAACGTCATTAGTATTGATGTTGTACTGTTTAAGATATTCAATTTCACCAAAGTTATCAGGCTGTAAATAGAGCTCCTCAATATCGTTTTCCATCACGATTGGTAAAATTGGAATGTGCTTTTTCTTTGCATAAAGAATATCTTCATCCATAGCACTGTTAGGTGTTGTAAGAAGTTTGCGTGTTACCGGCACAATAAAAAAATTGTTTAAAAAGAGCAAATTGTCTTTTTTATCCTTAGTGACTGCTTCAGTTATATCCGCAGAGTAATGAACTGCACAGTCGTAGATGCTAAAAAGGTCTTCGCAAATCTTTTCAAAGTATTTTTCAAAATCATCAGGATGACAAGTAAAACACAACCTTGGCTTTTTATTGATATCTATTTGATTTTTGGTTTTAATTTTTAATTCTGCCATATAAAAAACTCCTTAAAATGTTTTCAAATTAGAAAACCACGGATTATCCTTTATCTCATCCAAATTATGCTTTATTTTTCATTTAAATATATATAATAAATTATATCACAGTAAAAAACGTTTTACAATATAAATAAAACTTTGAGCACAAACTGAATTTTTATAGAAAAAGCATACCCCTGCAAACTTACAGAAGCTATGGCTATGTTTGCTTAGTTGTTTTGTCACTGACCATCTAATCTCATCATTTAAGTATGCTTAAGATAGATTTTATATGTAATCAACTAAATAAGCAATAAAAAGGCGTTGCAAAAGGGACTGTTTGTTTTCCCAAATGCAACGCTTGTGCTTTTTATATAGCTTAAATTCTTGGTTTTTAACGGTAAAACAACGATACCACTATCAACACAAATTGTATCAATAGTGGTATCTGATTTGGCATTGACTACGCTATTTGATACAATTCGTCACTTTTTAAATAGCGTTGCAAAATAAGTAGTATACTTTTGTCATAACGAATATAGAAACTCTTGTTATTAAAATATAAGCTCTATGCAAAGTTTAGATAACCAAAATAGTTGTATCTATATAATCTTACAGTTATATATTAAATTCACAAGTTTAGTTTATGCGAAAAATTTCAGTAAAAATTTAATAATTTTCAAGATTAAGCTTATGATACTGATTTGGCTATCATTATTATCTTCAAGCTGTTCGTTACAAGCATCACAACATCCATCTTCGTCATTGTCAGCGTGGTCTGTTGCATCGATAATTTCAGTTTCTCTACTGATTTCCTCATCACAAATTGAACAATAAACAACTACATCTTTGCTACCGTTTTCTGTACAAGTAGGTGCAATATAGTTTTCTTCTACTGAATTTGCAGGTGTATGACCTAATTCATCAACATAATCATCAACGTAAGTGTCACCACATTCGCAAGTGTATGTTGTGTAGCCCCGCTCTGTACAAGTAGCTTCCGTAACAACTGCATTATTATGTTTATGCATGTGATAATTATAATGAATTGCTGCAGTTGTTAGTGGTTCGTTGTATTTATCTATTGTGATTGCATTCCAGTGTTCTTCTGTACCAGTATAATAAACATCTGTAAGATTTGAACACCAAATAAAAGCTGAATTACTAATTTTTATAACACTATCAGGAATAATTATGCTTTTTAAATTACCGCAATTTGAAAAGGCTTGAGGTCCAATTGTTGTTACACTATTTGGAATAATTATTTCAGTAATATTGTAACAATGAGAAAATGATAAAGTATTTATTGTTGTTACACCATTACCAATTTTTATATCTTTAAGGCTCTGGCAATTACAAAATGCATAATCACCAATTATTTTTACACTATCAGGAATTGTTACTCTTGTGAGCATTTTGCAATCTTGAAATGCAGATTTACCAATTGTGGTCACACTGTTGCCAAGTTTTAATTCTTTCAACTGCATTTCTTTACTAGGATTAAGATATTCATTAAGTGAGAACGCATATTTACCAATTGATGTTACGCCATTACCAATTTTTACAGATTCTATGTTAAAGCAATTATAAAATGCATAATCACCAATTGTTTTTACATTGTCCGGAATAATCAAGCTTGTAAGACCAGTGCAATAAACGAAGGCATTGTTATCAATTACCTCTACATTTTTGCCGATTGTTATATTTGTAAGGTTTTCACATCCAGAAAAAGCTTCACTACTAATTTTAGTAACACTGTCGGGTATTATATAACTTATTCTTGTATTACAGAGAAGATAATGAATAAGTGTCGTTTTATCTTTATTAAACAAAACTGAATTATTTTCATCTGTAGAATAGTATTCATTTTCATCATCAACTACTATTGTTGTAAGGTTTTCGCACGATGAAAATGCAAATTCGCCAATTGTTGTAACACTCGAAGGGATATTTACATTTGAAAGATTTTTGCATACTGAAAACGCTTCTTTACCAATTGATATTACATTATCAGGTATTACTATTTCTTTTAGACTATAACAACTAGAAAATGCATTATTACCAATTGATATAACACCTTCTGGGATTGTGATATTTTCTAGATTTTTACAACTATTAAATGCACGATTTCCTATTGTAGTTACGTTATCTGAAAGTTTAATGTTTGTAAGACTTTCACAGTCAGCAAATGTCCGTTCATTAATAATTGTAACACTATCAGGTATTGTAATACTTGTAAGTTTTTTACAACCATTAAATGCATATTTACCAATTGCATATATGCTTTCAGGAATTGCTATACTTTCAACACTGCCAAAACTATAAAAGGCATAAGCACCAATTTTAGTTACACCATCACAAATAATTGTTTCTTTAATTTTGTCCTCATAACTTTCCCAAGGACGATTATTATAATCATAATCATACATTTCACCTGTGCCTGAAATGGTTAAAGTATATGTTGATGAATCATAAGTCCATGTAAGACTGTCACCACAAGTGCCTGAATATGTAGCAGCACTTGCTGTGATTGGAATGATGGATATAACCATAAGTATTGCGAGGATAATTGATAAAATTTTGCTCGTTTTTTTCATAGTTGATTTCTCCATAAACAAAAAAGTGTGTGCAACTGAAGTCACACACACCGAAAAATGCGGAACTTCGTTTTGCTACCACACAAAATTCATCGCTATCTACATAGAAAGGTGAATACAGAAGTCCGCACTTTTGCCAAAAGACAAAAATGCCCACTTCTACAGTAGTTTATTTAGTTTTTGTGTGGTAATTTTAGTATATCATATAAATATTATGGTTGCAAGCATATAATAATATTCAATATCGTTAAAATAGTATCAGTAATTTAACGATAGGTAAGAGAGAATTTCTATGTAATCAACTTAATAACAAATAAAAAAGCGTTGCAAGAGGGACAACAAATTCCCAAATGCAACGCTTATGCTTTCTAAATGGCTTAAATACTATATAAAACAACGATACCACTATTGACTTGAATTGTATCAATAGTGGTATCTGATTTGGTTGCGGAGGAAGGACTTGAACCAACGACCTTCGGGTTATGAGCCCGACGAGCTACCAACTGCTCTACTCCGCGATATTTAGTTTGTGCTCTCAAAGAGTGCTATATAATAATACACTTTGAATGTGTTTTTGTCAAGTACTTTTTTACTATTATATGATAATTGTTTTTAATTATTCTCTTTTTTTGATGGGATTTCATTCCAGAGAGTAAAACCTAAAATCAAAATGCCACCCATAATTTGCATAAATGTCATTTTTTCATTGAGAATTACAACTGACACCAAAACTGCTACAAGTGGGTCAATATAGCTTAAAATTGCTGCTTTTTGCCCTGATAATTCTTTAAGTGATGAGAAATAAAGACAATATGTAATTCCTGTGTGAATGATACCAACTACAAGCAAGCACACCCAACCTTTTGTGTTGAGAGATTGAAGATTTACACCATCAGTCAATGCCACATAGGGCACAAGCACTATTATGGCTGCAATAAATTGCAAGAATGTTCTGTGTATTCCGTCAACATTCTTGATAAATTTATTCACGAGAATAACTGTTGCATAAAGGGACGCTGCACCAAGCCCGAACAAAATGCCTTTGATATGGCTATCCCCTTGGCTTAAATCCCCTATTCCTGTGATTAAGACGATACCCAAAGTTGACATAACAAAGCAAATCCATTGTTTTGCTTTCATTTTTTCTTTAAAGAGTATTGGACACGCAATTGTCACAATAACGGGTGCAAAATAATAACTGAGTGTTGCAACTGAAACGGTTGTATATTTATATGCTTCAAAGAGCAGTATCCAGTTAAATCCCATTGCAACACCTGATAACACCAGCAATGGAATTTCTTTTTTGATTTTATCAAATGGGATTTTTTGTTTTGTCACACCCAGAAAAGAGCCAATAAGAATTATAGCAAGCACTGCTCTGTAAAGAGCAATCTCACCTGATGGCAATGGGATGTTTCGCACAAAAAGACCAATTGTGCCGAAAACCGACATTGATATTATTAACATTGTTCTTGGGCTGAGTGTCTTTTTCATAAACAAACTCCGAAAACTGTAATAAAAATATTCTATTGCAAAGTTCAAATATCGTCAACAGTTTTATTGTAAATAACAACAAAATATGTTATTATTCTATTTAAAGTTTAACGAATGGTGGTGTAGGAATGTTCAAAAATCTGCTTAAAGCTGAATCAAGCTGGGATTTTCTTCAAAGTACTTCCCTACCCATTGCTATTTACGGCACAGGTAACGGCGCAGACCGAGTATTCGATGAATTCGATAAATTAGGTATTTCTGTTTCTGCCGTGTGTGCAAGTGATGGATTTGTGAGAAACCGTAGTTTTCACGGGTTTCAAGTCAAATCCATATCACAACTTGAAAATGAATATGATGACTTTGTGATTGTGCTTTGTTTTGCAAGTCCTTTGCCAGAAGTTATTGATAATATTAAGGCTTTATCAAAACGACACAAGGTTATAATGCCATCAGTCCCCGTTTATGGTGACAATATTTTCAACAAAGAGTTTTTAGAAAAGCATATTGACGAGATTGAGTTAGCCTATTCCCATCTCTGTGACGAGCAATCGAGAAAAGTGTTTGAGAATATTATAAAGTTTCAAATTACGGGTGATTTGAACTACTGTTTCCAATGCGAAACAGATAAAGACGAAGCATTTTCTATCTTGAATTTAGGTGAAAATGAGAGTTTTCTTGACCTTGGTGCTTATCGTGGGGATACTGTGGAAGAATTCTTGAAATATGCAAAGTCTTATAAAAAAATCGTTGCAGTTGAGCCTGACACAAGAACATTCAAAAAATTGCAGATTAACTGTAAAACCATAGAAAACTGTGTTACACTCAACAATGCTATATGGTCTGAAAACTGTGTTTTGACCTTTGACGGCAACAAGGGCCGCGGTGCTTCAGCCAATAAAATCGGTGAAGAAAAGCAAGCACTCTGTGTTGATTATATCACCGAAAAATATGGTGACTTTTCTTATGTAAACATTGATATTGAAGGTGCTGAAAGTGAGATGCTCGAAGGTGCTTTTAAGTCTTTACAGAATAAGCCGAGACTTTGTATGGCAGTGTATCACAGAAGCGAAGATGTTTTTGCTCTTATAAACAAAGTCAAAGAGATAAATGCTGATTACAAGATTTATCTTCGTCATCACAAGCACATCTCATTCTGGGACACTAATATTTATTGCAATTAGGAGATAAAAATGGATATAAAACTTATTGTAACCGACCTTGACGGTACATTTTTGAATAGTAATCACTTAACAATTCCAAAAGAAAATATTGAAGCCTTTAAGAAAGCTCACGAAATGGGCATCAAGGTTGCAATTGCAAGTGGTCGCACAAAAATTCTTGCTGATTATGTTGTGGAACAATTACCATTTCTCGATTATCTTATTACATCAAACGGTGCTATTACTTATGATTTACATACGGGACAAGTTGTTTGTTCAACACTTATGAGCAACTCAGAATCTGTTGAAATTTTCAATATTTTAAAGGACTATAACCTTATTTATGAAATCTATTTTGACGGCGATTGCTATATGAACAATGAAAGCTATGCTATGTTTGATGGCGAGCATGTTTCACCTCATATTCACGATTTGCTCAAAGATTTCATTAAACCTGTTTCTTCTCTTGAAGAGTTCATTGGTGGTAAGGGTATCGAAAAGCTTAATATTTTGTCACTTACTGCTGAAGAAAGAATAGAACTTGAAGAAAAGATTTCGAATAATTGTGATGTGGCTTTTGCATCTTCATTCCCTATTGTTAAAGGCAAAAACGGAAATCTTGAAATGACTCATGAAAAAGCAACCAAAGGATTTGCAATTGAAGGTCTTTGCAAGGCAATGGGTATTGATGGCACAAATGTAATGTGTTTTGGCGACGGTGAAAATGACTGTTCAATGCTTTCCTTTGCTGACTACTCTTTTGCCATGGCAAACGGAACAGACCTTGTGAAATCCACCGCAAAATATATAACTGACACCAACGACAATGGTGGTGTCGCGAAAGCAATCAACAAATATGTATTGGGAGAATGATATGGATATTAAAGAATTTAAAGGTGCTATTTTTGATTTGGACGGCACACTGCTTGACTCAATGCACATCTGGCACGATGTTGACGAAGAATTTTTCAGAAGACGCAATTTGAAAGTTACCCCTGAATATATCGAAGTTATTAAAAATATGCACTTGAAAGCCGCAGCGGTTTATACAAAAGAGAAATATAACATCAAAGAAGATATTGACGAAATCGTTGACGAATGGCTTGAACTTTGCACACAGGGTTATCTCAATGACGTTGATTTGAAACCAGGTGTGTTTGAATATCTTAAATCACTTCACGAAAAAGGGGTTAAAATGTCATTTGCAACGGCAAGTGAAAGAGTTGTGTGTGAAGGCACTCTTAAAAAACACGGGATTTTTGATTTCTTTGACACCTTTGCTTATGTGAGTGAAATAAACATTGGCAAAACTGAGCCTGATATTTATCTTCTCGCTGCAGAGAGAATGGGTGTTGCCCCTGAAGATTGCATTGTTTTTGAAGATATTATCGAAGGCATTTGTGGTGCGAAAAAGGGCAATTTCACAGTTTGTGGTGTTTATGATAAAAGTTCTGCAGATGATACCGATAAAATCAAAAAAGTTGCTGATTATTACATAAAATCATTTGAAGAATTGCTCTAATCATCTTTACAAACACACAAAAAAGTTATATTATATAGATAACAAAATTTGAAAATTTTTAAGAAAGAAGAATGATATATGGAAAAAACAGTTTTAGTTGAAACAAGCGCTAGACACGCTCACATTTCACAAGAACACCTTGAAATCCTTTTCGGTGAAGGCTATGAACTTACAAAGAAAAAGGACCTTTCACAACCAGGTCAATATGCTTGTGAAGAAAGAATCGCAGTAATCGGCCCTAAAGGTCAGTTCCCAGGCGTTTCAATTCTTGGTCCTGTTAGACCTGCAACACAGGTTGAAATTTCTGCTTCTGATGCTCGTTCAATCGGCGTTGCAGCAGTTGTTAGAGAATCAGGCGACATTGCAAACACACCAGGTTGCAAAATCGTTGGTCCTAAAGGCGAAATCGAAATTGAAAACGGCGTTATCGTTGCAAAGAGACACATTCACATGACTCCAGACGATGCAGAAAAATATGGTCTCCAAGACAAACAGGTTGTTGAAGTTAAGGTAGAATCAGCTGACAGAACAACAACTTTCGGTGATGTTGTAGTTCGTGTTCATCCAAACTTTGCACTTGCAATGCACATCGATACTGATGAATCAAACGCTGCACTTTGCGCACCTGGCACAATGGGTGTTATCCTTTAATTTTTAAAAAGCATAACAAAAGACTTGAAGATTTTCTTCAAGTCTTTTTTCTTTTATTCAGCAACTCTTTTTTTAACATAAAATATTATCGGTTTTTGAGGTGCTTCTTCTTGTACCTTTTTTCTTGTTGCGAAATTATAATAACTATATTTCGACATCTGTTTATAAGGCAAAACATAAACAGCGGGCAAAACTAAAACACACGACAATGCCCAACCCCAAAAAGAAATATTATAAAAAGAAAAATTTGTGCATTTGCCATTCATAATTTCAATGCTTTTCTCGAGAATTTTAAGAGCATCTTTTTCGTCTGTTTCAAAAACCAAAGGATAACACATTGAATATCTTTTTAATGTGATAAAAAGAAAGAATGAGCCAATCATAAAAAGAATAAAAGCAGAAATTATGAGTGTGAGTATGATATTTCGACTGAATTCGTCACTTACATAATAGTAATATAAAGTGGCAACAACTGAAACACAAGGTGAAAAATACAAAGCACCCCAAGCAATTGATAAATATAATTTTAAAACATCAGTTGTTAGCAATGTGCAGATTTTCTTAAAACTTAAATGCTTTATTGACGAAACAAATGATATATTCCCCTTGCGACTTTTAAGATAATAATAATTATGGCTAAAAATTTTTACTACACTCCACACAGCCAAGGACAAGCACACACTCAAGGTGAATAGTGTCGCACGAAGATAGACAGCATAAGATGATTTAAGATATAAAAAACTTAAATCCATATCTCTTAACAAAAAATACAAATAATAATTCAGACCACCTAGCAAAACAATAGTTACATAGGGCAAAACTGATATTAAAAAGCATTTGAAATGGCATTTGACAAGATGCTTTTTTGCATTGAGTTTAATATAAGATGTATTCATAAAAATTGCTCCTTTCTGAATTATTATTGACAACAAAATTTCAAAACAGACATTTAAGGAGGCAAAATTATGTGTGGCATAGTAGGTTTTGTAGGTGAAGAACAGGCTGCTCCTATTCTTTTAGAAGGGCTAAGACGCCTTGAATACCGCGGTTATGACTCTGCTGGCATTGCTATTCGTGACGAAGATGTTACTATTATCAAAGAAAAGGGACGCATCCAAAATCTTCAAAAACTTGTTGATAATGAAAATCCACAAGGCACAGTTGGAATAGGTCACACCCGTTGGGCAACTCATGGTGCACCTGATAAAATAAACGCTCACCCTCACAAATCAATGAACGGTATTGTAACACTTGTGCACAACGGAATTATTGAGAATTATCTTGAACTTAAAGAAGAACTAACTATCAAAGGATATGAGTTCAAGTCGCAGACAGATACCGAAGTTGTGGCACAACTTTTTGACTCTCTATTCCAAGGTGATGCACTCTCAACACTCATTAAAACTTCACAGAAATTAGAAGGCTCTTATGCCGTTGCAATGCTCGTTAAGGGATATGACAACACAGTTTTTGCAATGAAAAAGGATAGTCCAATGATTGTGGGCAAGGGTGAAAATCAAAACTATCTTGCATCGGATATTCCTGCAATTCTCCCCTACACTCGCGATTGCTATATTGTAAATGATGGTGAGTTTGTTGAAATCACAAAAGATGAAATCAAGGTCTATGATAAAGACGGTGAACAAAGAGAATGTGAAATCAAGACCATAAACTTGAGCATTGATTCTGCTGAAAAAGGTGGATATGATTTCTTTATGGCAAAAGAGATTTTTGAGCAACCAAAAGCCGTTAAAGACACAGTATCCCCTTTAATCAAAGATGGCAAAATTTGTTTGCCTTTCGAATTCCCCGAAAACTTTTTAGAAGAATTAAATCGTATTTATATAGTTGCTTGTGGTAGTGCCTATCATGTGGGAATGACTGCAAAATATATTATTGAAGATATGGCACGAATACCTGTAACAGTTGATATTGCAAGTGAATTCAGATACAGAAATCCAATTATCGAAAAAGGTGACCTTTGCATTTTTGTCAGCCAATCAGGTGAAACCGCTGACACTCTTGCATCTTTGCGTGAAGCAAAAAAACGCGGTGCATTCACTTTGTCAATTGTCAATGTATTATTCAGTACAATTGCAAGAGAAAGTGACGGTGTGATTTACACCAACGCAGGCGCAGAAATTGCAGTTGCTACCACAAAGGCATTCTCGGCTCAACTCGGTGTTTCTTATGTTCTTTCAGCTTTTCTCGCACAGCAAAAGGGACTTATGAATGATGAGCAAATCAAGAGTTTTACTGACGAGATTCTCGCTCTTCCCGAAAAAATTGAAAACTCTTTAGAATGTGACGAAATTACAAAAACACTTTCAAAGCGTATTGCAAAAAAAGAGCATATTTTCTTTATCGGTCGTGGCATTGATTATCCACTTTGCCTTGAAGGGTCACTTAAACTTAAAGAAATCTCATATATTCATTGTGAAGGTTATGGCGCAGGTGAATTAAAGCACGGCACAATTTCACTTATTGAGCCTGGCACAGTTGTTATGGCCATTGCAACTGACGATTCTCTTTATGGAAAAATGATTTCTAACATCAAAGAAGTGCACGCTCGTGGGGCTTTCATTATTGCAGTTGTGAAAGAAGGCACAAAGGGAATCGAAGACATTGCAGACGAAGTAATTTTTATACCAGATGCACAAAGATATTTAACACCATCTCTCACGGTTATCCCTTTGCAGTTACTTGCATATCACACAACAGTTGAAAAAGGTTTTGATGTCGACAAACCAAGAAACCTTGCAAAGAGCGTTACGGTGGAATAATTGCAAAATCAAAGATTTTGCATCGATATAAATCTCTTCGAGATTTTCGATATACGCTTACGCGTTCGATATGTGCCTATGCACTCGATATGTTCACTTCGTGAACGAGATTTATATCATATCGAGTTTGAGCGATAGCGAAAACATATCGATTTTGCAAAGCAAAAATATCGAGCAATCGAAGATTGCATATCGATAAAAAATTAAAACTCCCGTTTAGGCATTCAATAATTGGTAATACTTTTATTGAAAACTTATGCGGGAGTGTTTTTGTGCAATTTACGAGAGTTGAAATTTGTGGTGTTAATACAGCAAAACTTAAAGTTTTAAAAGAAGCCGAGAAAATGGCTCTGCTCAAGAAAATCCGAGAAACGGGCGACGAAAAAGCCCGTCAGGATTTGGTTGAGGGCAATCTGCGACTTGTTCTTTCAGTAATTCAAAGATTTGCTAATCGTGGTGAAAATCCCGACGATTTGTTTCAGGTTGGGTGCATTGGACTCATTAAAGCAATCGACAATTTTGACATTACACAGAATGTGCGGTTTTCCACCTATGCTGTGCCAATGATTATCGGTGAAATTCGTCGGTATTTACGAGACTATAACACAATAAGAGTCAGTCGTTCACTTCGCGACACGGCATATCATGCAATGCAGATTAAAGAGAGAATACAAAACGAAACTGGTCGTGACGCAACCATTGAAGAAATTGCAAAAGAGATGGAGCTCCCTACTGTTGATGTTGTTTTAGCCCTTGAAGCGATAGTCGAACCCATATCACTTTATGAACCTGTTTATTCTGATGGTGGTGACACCATCTATGTTATGGACCAAGTGGGAAGTTCTGAAAGCGACGACGATTGGCTCAATGAAATATCAATCAAAGAAGCAATTAAAAATCTTGGTGAGCGCGAAAAACAAATTTTAAATCTTCGCTTTATGCAGGGCAAAACCCAAATGGAAGTTGCAGAAGAAGTGGGAATAAGCCAAGCACAAGTCAGTCGTCTAGAAAAAGGCGCAATCAAGAAAATTAAAGAAAGTTGATAATATCTCCCTACCCTTGCATATTATATTGCAGGGGTGTTTTTATGAACTGTTTTGTTACAGATATGAGAGAGAAAGAAGTTATAAATTTGTCTGACGGTTGCAGGCTCGGCAATGTGTGTGATGTTGAAATTGACACTTGCTCGGGATGTCTTATTTCTATTATAATCTGGGGCAAGTCAAAGTGCTTTGGATTACTCGGTAAATATCAGGATATAAAAATCTGTTGGAATGATATTAAAGTTATTGGTGATGATACTATTTTAGTTAATTTTGATTGTCCAAAAGAGTGTAAAAAATGCTCTAATCCTGGACTATTCGAGTCACTTTTCGGGCATAAATAAAGCAACTTGAAAATCATATATTTATGTGATACAATTACAGCATAAATGTATCGGAGTGTGAAAGTTATGGATAAAAACAGAGTCAGACTTGATATTTGTGGTGTTAAATATTTTATTTGCACAGACGAAAGCGTTGAACACACAGAAGCATTGGGTCAGATGATTGATAAAAAGATGTCTGAAATTTTAAAGGCTACATCTTTTATCTCTGCTAATCAAGCGGCTGTGCTTGTTTCTCTTGACCTTGCAAATGAACTTTCAAAAGCACAGGCAGAGACTGAAAATTTCCGTAATCAGATTAAAGAATATCTTGAAGATGCTGCAAAGGCTAAATCTGAAAGAGATTATTACAAGCGTGAGCTTGAAAGAATCAAAACTGAAGCGAAATTCAAGAATGACCAGATAAATCTTTTCGCAAAATCCGAAAAAGCAGATGACGGAGAAATTGATGAATAAAATTGAAATATTGGCTCCCGTAGGTAGCGAAGAAACCCTTAAAGCCGCAGTGCTCAGTGGCGCTGATGCGGTGTATTTTGGTTTGGGTAATTTCAATGCACGAAGAAATGCCCAGAATTTTACTGACGAGCAAATTGAAAACGCAATTAAATATTGTCATAGCAGGGGTGTTAAGGTACATATTACTCTTAACACCCTTATTAAAGACTGTGAACTTTTAGATGTTATTGATACCATAAAGAAAATCTGCAGTTCAGGTGCAGATGCCATTATCATTCAGGATTTGGGCGTAGCAAGACTTGTTCGTGAGATTTGCCCAGATATAGAAATGCACGCTTCAACACAGTTGAGCGTTGGCACTTTGGAAGGTCTTAAAGTTCTTAAAGATTTAGGCTTTTCTCGTGCAGTTCTTCCAAGAGAATTGAGTTTTAAAGAAATAAAAGAGCTTTGTGAAAAATCCCCTATTGACCTTGAAGTGTTTATTCATGGTGCACTTTGCATGTGTGTATCAGGTCAATGCCTTATGAGTGCCGTGTTGGGCTCACGAAGCGGAAATCGCGGTCTTTGTGCTCAGCCTTGTCGTTTACCTTTTAAAGTAGAAAACGGCACAGGGCACGATTTAAGCCTTAAAGACTTGTCTTTGATTGAGCATATCCCTGAACTTTCAAAAATGGGTGTTTGCTCATTTAAAATTGAAGGCAGAATGAAGCGCCCTGAATATGTCAGCGCTGCTGTCAAGGCTTGCAAAAAATCAGTAAAGAATGAATATAACTTTGACACTCAAAAAGATTTAATGGACCTTTTCTCTCGTTCAGGTTTTACTGACGGATATTATCAGGACAAGCTTGGTCGCCAGATGTTTGGTTACCGTGAAAAAGAAAATGTTAAGTCTGCTACAAAAGATTTACTTAGTAAATATTCAATCAACTATGAAAAAGAATTGCCACGATATGACATCAGCTTTAAATTCGGTGGAAAAATCGGTGAAAAGGCAAGGCTTATTGCAAAATATGAAAATCATATTGCTATAGTAGAAAGTGATGTACTCTGTGAAGCACCAATAAACAGACCAATAGCAGAAGACAGAATTATTGATGCTCTAAAAAAATGCGGTGGTACACAATTCAACGCAGCAAAAGTTGAAATCAATGGTGAAATCGACTATTCACTCCCCGTTTCTGCCCTTAATCAGATGCGAAGAAAGGCTCTTGCATTTCTTACACAGTCAATTCTTGGTGAAAGTGAAAGAAGCATAAACGAGCCGTCTGCACCATCAAATATTGATACTTATGACGATAAAATTCTCTATTTAAGATTTGATAATGTTGGGCAAATCCCCGAAAGTGCAAAAGAGCATGTAGTTTTTGTTCCTCTTGGCACAGACGACGAAATTGTCAAAGAAAATGCCTATGGTGTAGAATTACCACACGGAATGTTTGGCAATGCTAAAAAAGTTGAGAAAATGCTTTGTGAGTCTTCTGCATATTTTGTGCTTTGTCACACACTTGATGCCATTGCGGTTGCGAAAAAATGTGGTAAAAAGGTTGTGGCTTCACCGTCACTTAATATTCTCAATTCATATTCAATGGATATGGCAAAGGATTTGGGAATAGACGAAGTGATTATCTCAAACGAATGCACACTTGATAATTTCAAAAACATTTCTGCGCCTATAAGTAAAGGAATTACTGTTTATGGCAGAATTCCACTTATGCTCACAAGAAATTGCCCTGTCAAGAATGGTAAAACTTGTGCCGAGTGCAAGAGAAACAGTGAAATCACAGACAGAATGGGTATTAAATTCCCTGTGAAATGCTTTATGGGATATTCAGAAATTCTCAATTCAAGACCAATTTATATGGGTGACAGAATGAGAGAAATCCCCCCTGCTGATATTTTATTCTTTAACTTTACAACTGAATCCACAAAAGAAGTTAAAGAGATTTTAGACGCTTATGAAAACCAGAAAAAGCCACAGATAGAGTTTACCCGCGGCTTACTTTATAGAGGTGTTGAATAATGAAAGAATTAAAAATAAAAAAGGTAAGAGAAAACGCGAAAATTCCAACTAGGGCTACAACAGGTAGCGCAGGTATGGACCTTTATGCTTGTATTGACGAGCCAATTACTCTTAAAAAGGGCGACAAGGCGATTATCCCAACAGGCATTGCAATTGGTCTTGACGACCCACATTTCGCAGCATTTATCTATGCGAGAAGCGGACTTGCTATCAAACACGGAATCGGGCTTTTAAACTCTGTTGGTGTTATTGACAGCGATTATCGTGGTGAAATCTGCGTTGGTGTGATTAAACAAACTGACCCTGAATACACTATCGAACCTTTTGAGAGAATTGCGCAAATGGTAATCGAGCCTGTAGAATTACCTGAAATCGTTGAGGTTGAAACTCTTGACGACACAGACCGTGGCGCAGGTGGATTTGGCTCAACAGGAACAAAATAAATTTAGAATGCAAAAATAAAGCAGTCCTTATGGACTGCTTTATTTTATTTCAATATACATCTCTGACGCGCTTTGCTTTGTTGCGTGTTCGGTCACATTGAGAACCTTGTATTTTGTAGTTTTTTCGCCGAATGTAATTTCAAGGATATCCCCTTCTTTTACATCATAAGATGCTTTAACCACACGACCCCCGACACTCACTTTGCCAGCGTCGCACACTTCATTTGCAACTGTTCTTCTTTTTATTATTCGTGAAACTTTCAAATATTTATCTAATCGCATTATATTCACCAAAAAAATAGGGAGCCGAAAACGACTCCCGTGGTTTACAAAAGTTTAATTATTTAACTGCTGCTTTGAGAGCTGCGCCTGCTTTGAAAGCTGGAACTTTTGTTGCTGGAACTGTCATTGTTTCGCCTGTTCTTGGGTTGCGAGCTGTCTTTTCTGAACGTGCTCTAACTTCGAATGTACCAAAACCGATGAGCTGAACTTTGTCACCATTTGCCATTGCGTCTGTGATTGATGCGAAAACTGCTGCTACTGCTGCGTCTGCGTCTTTCTTTGAAATGCCTGCTTTTGCAGCAACTGCTGCTACGAGTTCTGTCTTATTCATTTGTAATTCCTCCAAATAAAATTTTCTCTTTATTTATCCTAAAAAGGATTTAATCCTTTTTTGATACCTGTTTAGCTTCGTCCCAAAGTTTGTCGAGTTCTTCAAGACTTGTTTCTTTCATATCAAGGCCACGGTCTGTTGCCATTTGTTCAACCTTACCGAAACGGTCAATAAATTTATCAGTTGCGCCTGTCAATGCTTCTTCGCTATCAACGCCAACAAATCTTGAAACATTTACAACTGAGAAAAGCAAATCGCCAAGTTCTTCATGAACATTATCTTGTGCACCCATTAAAACTGCTTCTTTAAGTTCTGCTAGTTCTTCGCTGACTTTATCGAATGCACCGTCAACTGAATCCCAATCAAAACCGACTTTTGCCGCTTTTTTCTGAACCTTATCGGCTCTCATAAGTGCTGGGAACTCACGTGGAATTGAAAGCATTGATTCTGTCTGACTTTTTTGCTTTTTAGTTTGCTTTTTAATGACATCCCAATTCTCAAGAACCTGTTCACTTGTTTCGGCATTCACATTTCCAAAAACATGTGGATGGCGCTCAATCATTTTCTTGCAAATGCCATCAGCTACATCTGAAAGTTCAAATGAGCCTTTTTCACGCTCAATCTGGGTGTGGAAAACAACCTGCAGCAAAACATCGCCAAGTTCTTCTAAAAGCAAGTCACGGTCGTCTTTATTGATTGCCTCAATCACTTCATAAGTTTCTTCAAGAAAGTCACGACGGATTGATTTGTGGTCTTGCTCTCTATCCCAAGGGCAACCTTCAGGTGAACGGAGAATCTCGACAATATCGACTAAATCATTAATGTCATAATTCTCTTTAAACTGATAGTTATCAATCATTTCTGTCACCCTTTACACTTCAATATTTTACTCTATAAATCCATATTTTGCAAGTAGTTTTGCGATTTTTTCTCCCTTTGGAAGCATAATTATATCATCTTTTGCTATTCCTTTTATTAAAAGCATAGAAATTAAGTAAACCAAACCGCCAAAACCGATTGCAACGCCCAAACAGATTATTGTTTTGATTGAACTGCCGTCTGGTAAAAATTTATTGCAAAGACCGAAAGATGTGTAAGCGGCAAGCCCGCAAAGTATACCTGAGAATATTGGCTTTACAAAAATTGATGTAAAATTAAGTCTGCCTTTTACAGTGAAAATGAGTGCGCTGAGATTAACAATTACAATAATTGCATAGCAGATTACTGTACCGATTACCGCACCATTTACATTAATGCTTGGAATTGCAACGAGTATATAGTTTGAAATAAGTTTTGCAATTGCACCCAAAGACAATGAGATAAGCGGAATTTTTGCTTTATCAAGAGCTTGAAGCATATTTGTCATTGGTTGTGCCAATGCAATCAAGAAAATTGAATATCCATATACAGCCAAAACAGGTGCTGCGATAGAGATGCCTGCCGCTGAATTGCCACCGCCATAGAACGCTGAAAGAATTGGTTGAGCAAGCACACCCATACCGATTCCGCAAGGCATTGCCATAATCATTGTTATGCGAAGAACAGATTCAACTGAAACTTTAATCTGTTTTCTGTTTTTAACTGCCCACGCCGCTGAAAGTGCGGGAATTGCACTGATACCCAACGGCATTGTGATTGATGGAATTAAGTTTTTAAAGTCAAGAGACAATGAATATGCACCATACAAGAAGTTTTTCACGTCTGCATCTAACACATTTGCAAGTTCAACAGAATAGAGATTTCTTATATAATCCATATTGCTTACAATCATGTGTTCAAGTCTGTTTTGAATTGTGATTGCGTCAATTAAGTTTGTGATACTGAAAACCAATGAGCTTGCAACAACAGGAATTGCAAACGCTATAAGATTTTTTGCAACCACGCCTGATTTCTGTGGCTTTGGTGCAGCGGCTAATTCAGCTTTTGTAATATTATCCCCTTTAATTTTATGAAGTATCAAAAGATAAATCATACCCACAACTGTGCCAAGGGTTACACCAGCAGCAGCGCCAGCAGCAGCATAAGGATAAATTGCACTCAATGCTTCTGTTTCATTGGCAACAGTTCTGCCGAACACTTCGAGCCCTGCTTCAAAGCGAGAGTAACCATGATTTATTACAAGTTTTGCACAAAAGAGACCAAAAATCAGTTTGCCTGCTGCTTCAAACACTTCTGAAACTGCAGTAGGAATCATATTTGAAAGTCCGTTATAATAACCACGATAACTTGACATTACACAACAGAAGAAAATTGATGGTGTAATAACAAAAATCGCAGGAAGAACATCCATATTCTTAGCAGACAAGGCATAAGGAAATGCTAAAATAAGCATTGCTACCGTGCCGAGAATACCCATAATCAAGAATAATCTCTTTGCAACTCTTTGAATGAGTTTTACATCTCTGAAATTACCCATTGCAAGCTGTTGAGAAACCATTTTTGAAATGGCAACTGGCAACCCTGCCATTGAAATTGTGTAAATTGGAATATAAAGGTTATAAGCCGAGTCAAAATAACCACGACCAACCGTACCAATCATATTTGAAAGTGGAATTTTGTAAACCACACCAATGACTTTAACGATAAGTGTCGCAAGGCTTAAAATTAATGCGCCATTTAAAAGACTTTGACTTTTTCTTTTCTTTTCTGCCAAGGAATTTCGCCTACTTTCCTAAAAACTCTCGAAGAAGTGAATCTTCGGGTACTGCTGAAATATTTATATTTTCAAATTTTTCCAACGCTTTGCAAAGTTTTTTTGCGTCGTCACGAAACTCCTCTGAAATCTTGCTTTCATAGATGAGTGGCAACGCTTGACTTTTAAGAACACAAGATTCATAAAGATGAATTGTGTTGATTTTTATATCGGCATTGTCACGGAACGGAAAGAGATATTTATCTTCACCCGCTGTGACATTACGCCATAGTTTATATGTGTTATCGACTGTGCTGTCACGGAATTTAAAGTCACGCACCATTCGACGAACAAAACGCATATTTCTCTTGTTGAGAATGATGTTGCCCTTGTTATCATAAATTCGTGATGATACATTTATATAGATTTTCAAGAGTTTACCTTGAATTTTTTCTGTGATTATCGGGTTTAAGGCGTGAAGACCTTCAATGATTACCACATCTTCTTTGCCCAATGTAATCTCATTGAATTCTTTATCACTTCTCTTGCCCGTTGTGAAATCAAACACGGGATTTTTAACGGTTTCACCCATTAAAAGTTTATTAACACACTCTGTAAATAACTGAAGGTCAAGAGCATAAACCGTTTCATAGTCCTGAGTGCCGTCGGGAAGATAAGGAATGTCTTCACGGTTGAGATAGAAATCATCAAGACTTAAAACATAGGTTTTAACACCCTTTTTATTGAGATTTTCGCAAAGTTTTCTCGCTGTTGTGGTTTTGCCCGCTGATGACGGACCTGCAAGCATTATAATCTCACGACCTGTTTCTTCTAAAATGCATTTTGCGATGTCGTCGATTATATTGTTATATCTCTGCTCGCATTTGACCACAAATTCATTAGGATTGAGTCTCGCTTGCTCGTTGATATATTCAAGATTATTATTGATATTAGCCATTTTACCATTCCCTTTCTTCTAATAAGGATATGTACTGTAAAATTCGCTTATTCTGTTCTTTCTTTCAACTAACTGGTCGAAGCCTGATATGTATTCAAAAGGATATTTAAAATTGAATATACGCTCAATTTCGTCACTTTTTGGTGCTTTGAGTTTTGTAACTGCTCCACCACCACAGGACAAAATTGTGTGACATTCTTCCATCATAAATATATTGTAAATACACTCAAAATCATCTTTACTCCAACCCACATTTTCTAATGCACCTGCAGATTTTGACTGACGATACATATAATATGGGTGATAAACACCGTTTAACTTTTCATAAGTATAATCAAGCATTTTTGATGCGTTATTTGCATTTTCTGTTGCAATTTTCGGTGTGTTCTGACCGATTGTTGATGAGCGTTTTACCGCAAGAGTGTGCACGGTGATATTCTCAGGGTTAAGGTTCAATGCGGTATCAAGTGAATAGCAAAAGCCCTCAACCGTATCACTTGGTAGCCCTGCAATCAAGTCCATATTAATATTATCAAGCCCGATTTTTCGAGCCAGTTCAAAAATCTTGATTGTATCTTCTGCCGTGTGGCGTCTGCCAACAGTTTCTAACACATTGTTATTAAATGTCTGTGGATTGATGCTTATTCTATCAACGGGACTATTTTTTATCACACGAAGTTTTTCTTCGGTGATGGTGTCGGGACGCCCTGCTTCAATTGTAAACTCACGACAATTTGACAAATCAAAGTGCTTATTTATTGCACCGATTACTGTGTCTATCTGCTCTGCAGAAAGTGTTGTTGGTGTGCCACCACCAATATAGATACTTTCAAGGTTAAGACCTGTTTCCTTTGCTATTTTGCCCGTTATTTCTAACTCTTTTATGAGATATTCTACATATTGCGGTAAAAGATTTCTCGCTTTGTCGTTTTCAATTGAATGTGACACAAATGAGCAATAACTGCATCTTGACGGACAAAACGGAATTGAAACATACAAACTGAATGAATTGTCTTTTGATGTGCTGATTATTCTTTCTTCATAATCGGCAACTGTTCTTGCTAATTGGAACTTATCTTTTTTAACTAACAAATCATTGTTGAAATATTCTTCTGTTTTCTCTCTGCCCATTTTCTTTTCGGTGTTTATAAGCAGTTTTGATGGACGCACACCTGTGAGCACTCCCCATTTTGGCTCAAAACCCGTATATTCACTAAAAAGAGCATAGACCATTCTACCCATTTGCATTTCGTTATCTTCGCAAAGTGGAGCTTTGAGAGTTTTCTGAAAATCATCAAGTTTTGCTGTAACGATTATTTCATCACTTATCTCTGTAAGCAAATTGAAATCGTCTGTATTCTCGTCACGAATGACCTGAATTTTAACATCGGGCATAAATATACGGACGAGTTTTTCCATTTCATAATGAAATTTATGATTAATAACTAAAAGTTTCATTTTCTTCTGAATCTTGTTCGCATATAGCGATTATATTGTCTTTCGAAATCAAGGGTTGTTTCTTCTTCGTGACCAGGATAAACCTTATAGTCTCCCTCTAACTCACCGATTTTTGCAAGTGACATAAGCTCTGTTCTTGCGTCACCACCATAAAGGTCTGTTCTGCCTGCTGTGAGACGGAAAAGTGTATCACCCGAAAACATTACTCTGTCTTCTTTAAAAAGATAGCAAACACTACCCATTGAATGACCCGGAGTGTGCATAACAGTAACTATTGTGTTGCCGAGCACAAGTTCCGCACCGTCTTCAGTCAGAATATCTATGTCCACATCAGGAAAATTCTCTTCTAACAAGTGGCAATTCACATCGAACTCATTTTTATAAATGTCGTGAAACATTTCTTCTTCTGCTTGATAAATTACAGTTTTTGCGCCAGTGTTTTCTTTTATCATTTTTGCGCCACAGCTATGGTCAGAATGCCCGTGAGTGAAAAATATATATTGAACATCTTTTCCCGCAAGCTTCTCAAGCAATTCTTTTTCAGGAAGTGACGGGTCAATAACGGCTGTTGCGCCGGTTTCTACATCTGTAACAATATAGACGTTTGTAGTAAAGCCGTTAACCATAACTGCTAAATGTTTTTCTACTGTTATCATAGCCCTGCCTCTTTTCTTAAACGCTAAATCAAAACATTAAAAGATAAACTGCTTCTTATCTTTTAAACCTTGTTCTCATATAACGATTATATTTTCTTTCAAAGTCAAGAGTAGTCGGTGCATCGTGACCGGGATAAACCTTATAGTCACCCTCTAACTCACCAATTTTTGCAAGTGACCTGAGTTCTGTTCTTGCATTGCCACCATAAAGGTCAGTTCTACCTGCTGTGAGACGGAATAATGTATCTCCTGAAAAAATCACTCTATCGTCAGGGAAGATATAGCAAACGCCACCCTTTGTGTGCCCAGGTGTGTGCATAACTTTGATTTTAGCATTACCAAGCATTAATTCTGTGCCGTCTTCAACTAAAATGTCAGCAATTATTGGTGGCATATCATAACCGTAATTAGCTCTGAACTCGTTTTTGCTACTGTCTAAAAGCATTTCTTCATCTTCTCTATGCACAACAACCTTTGCGCCTGTTTTTTCTTTCACAAGATTTGTGCCACCAGTATGGTCAAAGTGACCGTGAGTAATAAGAACATATTTCACATTTTTATCTTTGAGTTTTTCAACAAGAGCATCTTCACTCAATGATGGGTCAACAACCGCTGTCTCGCCTGTTTCTTCATCAGTAACTATATATGTGTTAGTTGTAAAGCCGTCTTCCATAACGGCAAAATGTGGTTTTACTGAAATCATATTATTTTACTTCTTTCTCCAAATTTCCGAGTCATATAAAATTGTTACAGGACCATCGTTTAACAAATCCACTTTCATATCTGCACCGAAAACACCTTTATAAACATTCTTGACGCCGTTTTCAATGAGTTTCTCGCAGAAATATTCATAAAGCTCGTTAGCTTCTTGTGGTGGTGCAGAGCGAATGAATGATGGTCTGTTACCCTTTTTGACATCGGCACAAAGGGTGAATTGAGAAATTGCGAGAATTTCACCGTCAACCTGTTTGATGTCTAAATTCATTTTGCCCTCGTCGTCTTCAAAAACACGCAATGTTGCGGTTTTCTTTGCAAGAATTTCGGCATCTTCGCGAGTGTCATCATCCATTACACCCAACAAAATCATATATCCTTTTTTGATTTCTGAAACAAGTTCACCATCTACAGTAACGCTTGCTCTTGATACTCTTTGAATTACTGCTTTCATAATTTATCCTTTATCTTTCAACGCTTAAAATACCGTCGATTTTGTCAATTTTGGCAATAAGATTTTTAAGATGTTCAATACTTGCAACATTGACGGTAAGTTCAATAATTGTTCTGCCGTCTTTCATGTCGTGGGTGCTGATATTTGTGATATTAACACGCATATTTGCAACCTGCATTGCAACTTCTGCCATAAGTCCGATACGAGAAAGGCAAGTGAGTTGAAGTGTTGCCTTGTAATCTTCTTTGACATTCTTATTCCAATATGCGTTAACCCAACGAGCTGGCTCGGCACAATTAGTTACATCTTTTGGCACATTGGTACAATCACGCTTATGAATTGAAACACCATGGCCACGAGTGATGAAACCGATAATCTGGTCGCCCGGCAGTGGATTACAGCATTGTGAGAATTTGATAAGACAATTATCAATACCCTCAACTGTAACGCCATCATCTTTTTTCTTGCTGTTAGTTTTAACAGGTGTAACTTTGATTTCTTGACGACTCTTATCGTAATTCTTCTGATATTCGTCTTTGATATATGGCATCATTCGAATAATTGAAAGTCCGCCATAACCCAAGGCAGCATAGAAATCGTCAATATTATCCATTCTCTGACGCTCGGCAAGTTTTTTGATAAACTTGTTATAATCTTCTTCGTCAAGACGGATATAGTTGCGTCTAAATTCACGCTCAACTTCTGCTTTACCTTCTATGATATTTTCTTCGCGTTTTTCTTTCTTGAACCAAGCACGGATTTTGCTTCGCGCTTGGCTTGATTTTGCAATTTGAAGCCAGTCACGGCTTGGGCCTTTGCCTGCCTGAGATGTGGTGAGAATTTCAACAATTTCACCTGTTTTCACTTCATATTCCAAAGGTACAATTCTGCCGTCAACCTTTGCGCCCGTCATTCTGTGACCAACCGCTGAGTGAATTGCATAAGCAAAGTCAATTACAGTTGAACCCTGTGGAATATTGATAACATCACCTTTTGGTGTGTAAACAAATACTTCGTCAGGAATAAGGTCAGTTTTGATTGATGACACGATTTCGCGTGCGTCACCTGACTCTTGTTGTGCTTCGAGAACTTCACGAATCCATTGAAGTCTTTCGTCAAAGCTCTTTTTGCCACCTGAAACACCCAATTTATATTTCCAGTGAGCCGCGATACCGAATTCTGCAGTTTTGTGCATATCCCAAGTTCTTATCTGCACTTCAAAAGGTACTGCTTTTCGACCGATAACAGTTGTATGAAGTGACTGATACATATTTGGTTTCGGTGTTGAAATATAGTCTTTAAATCTGCCCGGTAATGGCTTATACATATCGTGGATTATACCAAGACAGTTATAGCAATCTATAACGCTGTCAACGATAATTCTCACGGCGTAGATATCATAAATTGCATCAAACTGTTTGCCCTGCATATACATTTTTCTGTAAATGCCGTGAACTGATTTGATTCTTCCGCTGATTTTTGCATTTGAAACAACCTGAGTTATTCTTTCAGCAATTTGTTCTTTTGTTTCGTTAAGAAAGTTTTCGCCTGTTTTATCAGAATCGTTTATACGGTCTTCAATTGATTTATATGCAACAGGGTCAAGAAAACGAATTGCACGGTCTTCAAGTTCTTCTTTGACTGAACGGATACCGAGTCTGTGAGAAATTGGTGCAAAAATTTCGAGAGTTTCAAGTGCTTTATCTCTTTGCTTCTGCTCAGAAAGATATTCAAGTGTTCTCATATTATGAAGACGGTCGGCAAGTTTAACGATAATAACACGAATATCTTTTGACATTGCGAGAAGCATTTTACGAACATTTTCTGCTTGTTGTTCTTCTTTTGACTCATAAGAGTTAATATGCACTTTACCAAGTTTTGTAACGCCGTCAACAAGAAGTGCTACTTCTTCGCCAAAGTCTTCTGTAAGTTGTTCAATTGTGTAATGAGTATCTTCAACAACATCGTGCAAAAGCGCTGCAACGAGAGATTGCCAATCCATGCCTAAATCCACAAGAATATCGCAAACTGCAAGTGGGTGAATAATATATGGCTCACCTGAACGACGAAGCTGCTCACCGTGATATTCATTTGCAATTTTGAACGCTTTATCGATAATTACAAGTTCTTCTTTATTATTATGAATTGACGCAATTTTCTCACGCAAGTCACTGTAAATCTTGTTTACATCAGTTGCCATATTCACACCCCCTGCATCTCATTTAATTCTTTTAAAATATTTGAATTTGACAAATCGGCTTTTTTACCGTTACCATCAAAAATCAATGTTTCATTTTCTTTGCGAACAAGTCCTAATTCAATAAGCACATCAACCGACACCTGCATTGTGCAATATTTTTCCACAGGACATTTCGCACGGTTGAGCATTGTTTCAATATCGAAACTCCAGATATTATATGATTTCAAAAAGTTAAATACGCCAAGTAAAAATTCTCTTGTTGGTGTTAAGAATTTGGCTTCTTGTGAGTTTAACTTTTCGCGTCTTTTATATTTTTCATAAAGTCCCATCGACTTAAAGAGTTTATCTTCATCAACACCAGAAAAACGAATGTCGCGAATTTGCACACTTGCCTTTATTTCACCACGGAACTCATTTTTCTCAATTCTCACCGCAAGGTCAACAATGTCACTCTCACGGAATGGGAAATCGTTGAGAGTTGCACAGAATTTCATTGCAGTAAACTGTGTGTTTGCCTTTGTGAAACCAAGTCTTAAATGCTTGCCTTCGCCAACAGGTTGAATGTTTGAAAGTCGCACACCGAAAATACCAAAAAGTGGTTGCGGATTACCTGCACCAAATGGTTCAAGTGTTTCTAATGATTCAACAAGTGCGGCATTGATATAAGCAGGATTTAATTTGCAATCCAACATAAGTGTTGGCACAGCATCTTCTATTGATTTTGCGTATTCATTGATTGAAATGAAAAATCTCTCAACATTTTCACGCTTGATGCCAAGACCCGCAGCCATTGTATGACCACCAAAATGAGTGAGCATATCTTCGCAAGATTTAATCGCATCATAAACTGAAAATCCGTCAATGCTTCGAGCAGAGCCTGTACCTTCGTCACCGTCAAAGGTGATTACAATTGTGGGTTTGCCATATTTTTCTGTAATTCTTGCCGCAACAATACCGATGACGCCATGATGCCAACCTTCACCACAAACAACAATTACTTTTGAGTGCTTGAGCATATCATTTGACTCAATGTGAGCCACAGCGGCTTCCATAATTTCATTTTCAAAATCGTGACGCTTGCGATTGCAGATGTCAACTTGTTCTGCAATATCGAGAGCCACTTTCAAATCGTCGCAAAGCAAAAGTTTAAGCGCAGTTTGGGCAGATTCAATTCGACCTGCTGCGTTAATTCTTGGTGCTAATGAGTATGTTACACCAACTGCGTTTAATGGTCTTTCGCTTACTCCTGCTATCTGACGAAGTGCATTGACACCGTTGCAAGGATTTGTGTTGATTTTTGAAACACCATATTTCACGATAGCTCGATTTTCGTCTTTCAAATCAACAACATCGGCAACTGTGCCTATTGCTATTATATCTGCATAATCATTCAATATTTCAGAATAATCGCCTTTTTCTAATGCGCAAACCACCTTGAATGCGACGCCAACCCCTGCCCAGTCTTTAAAATGAAGATTACAGTCTTCTCTGTGAGGGTCAACAACTGCAACGGCGTCGGGCAATGTGTCGCCTACTTTATGGTGGTCTGTTACAACACAGTCTATCCCGAGAGTTTTTGCATAATCTATCTCTTCAATCGCAGAAATTCCGTTATCCACAGTAACAATGAGTTTAACACCCTGATTTGCGAGTTTTTGGATAGCAGAGCAATTCATTCCATACCCTTCGGAAACTCTGTCAGGGATATAATAAACTACATCTGCACCACAAGAAGAAAGATATGAATACATAAGTGTTGTTGATGTTACACCGTCGGCGTCATAGTCACCAAAAACACAGATTCGCTCACCATTTTCAATTGCTTTTTCAATTCGCTCAACTGCTTTGTCCATATCAGTAATAAGATATGGGTCACAGAAGCAGAAATCAGGCTCAAAAAACTCTTCAACATCTTCATAGTCTGTTATGCCACGAGATGCTAAAATCAATGACACAAAGGGGTCAAGACTGTGACTCTCTGCAACCTGTGCTGCAAGGTCTTTATCGATATGTGCTGTTAACCATTTTTTTCGGCTCAAAAGTCTCGCTCCTTTCGTGTTTTTACAATATTTTTCTAAATTAAAATTATATCATTATTTTGTCTATATTTCAAGGTTTTGCAAGGAAAAAAGCACCGCAAAAACGGTGCTTTTCACTATTATTTATCGTCTTTTTCTTCTTTTGTCTTTTTTGAAATTATATATCGTGGTCTTCCCTTGACTTCTTCATAAATTCTCGCGATATAATAACCGATTATTCCAAGTGCCATCATAAGACTTCCACCAATTAAAAGCAAGAGCAAAATAACTGTTGTAAAGCCTTCTGCAGATTGTCCTAAAAGGAATCGCACGAGAGTTTGCACCGACATACCTGCCAAGAAAACAAGCAAAACACTACCGAATACGGTTATAAGTTGCAATGGTGCAGTGGTAAATGATGTTACATTTGAAATTGCATATTTTGTAAGTCCTTTAAGACTCCATTTGCTTTTTCCGTTTTCTCTTTCTTGCACTTCAAATTCAATTTGAGTTGATTTAAACCCTGACCAGAAAGACAAAGCTCTGAAAAATGTGTTTCTTTCAGGCAAAGAGAGAAGTGTATCAATAACTTTTCTGTCAATGAGTTTAAAATCAGATGTTGACTGCATATCAACACCAATAAAATAGCTCATCATTTTATAAAAAGTCTTTGCAAAGAGCTTATAAAATACAGATTCGTTGCCACGGTCTGATTTTACACCCTCAACGATTTCAAAACCCTCTTGCCAAAGTGAATACATCTCGATAATCTTTTCAGGTGGAAATTGCAAATCACAGTCAAGAATAACCGCACAGTCACCCTTCGCCTCTTTAAGACCTGCATAAATTGCTGCTTCTTTACCGAAATTGCGACTGAACGTGAGCCCCTTCACTTCGCTATATTTCTCGCTGCATTCACAGATTTTCTCAAAGGTTTTATCTTTTGAGCCGTCGTCAACAAAAATCAATTCACAAGGGATATTCTCATTTTTGAGAAGATTTGTGACAGTTTCTGCTGCAAGTTCAATATTCAATTCTTCGTTATATGACGGAATAATTACTGAAAGCACTTAAAACTTCCTCCAAAATATTGATAACTATTTAAATATATCATTGAAACCCCGTTTTGTCAATTAAAGCCACAGCCAAAAAAGTGTTGAAAACGCTCTGTTTTTGTGATAATATTTAAGTAATTATATATACTTTATATTGGGGGTATATTTTATGAACAGAAACGGCTTGGCAATTATTATGGCAGGTGCTACGGGCACACTCTTAAAATCAGGAATGCCATCAGTTATGGCAGAGGTTATGGGCAAACCACTTGTTGGTTGTGTTGCTTCTTCTGTTGTGAGTTCAGGTATCAAAAAAATCGTGACAGTTGTTCCGGCAAAAGACACATACATCAAGAATTATCTTGCAAAAGAATTCCCTAACAACAAAATTGATACAGTTGAGCAAGAAATTCCACTTGGTACTGCTCACGCTGTTATGCAAGCACTCCCATATATTGAAGAAATCGCAAAAGAAGACGGTCATGTGCTCATTTTGAATGGTGACACACCTTTCCTTGACGCTAACACAATTCACGGTGCATTTACTCATCATCTCGCATCACAGAATGATATTACAGTTATTACTGCAATTGTGGGCAAACCTTTCGGTTATGGCAGAATTATCCGCAACGCTTCAAGAGATTTTGTGGGTATTATTGAAGAGCAAGATGCAGATAGTGATGTTAAGAGAATAAATGAAATTTCATCAGGCACATTCTGGTTCAAAGCATCAAAACTTAGAGATATTTTAAATCAGCTTCCACCAAGAGCAAACGGGCATTATAACCTTGTTGACGCAGTTTCAATTCTCATTGAACTTGGCGCAAAAGCAGACACATTCTTCGCACCTCGCTCTGATATTATCTTGGGTGCAAACAATAGATTACAGCTTATGGAACTTAATACTTATGCTAAAATGCAAGAAATAGAGTTCCATCTTTCTGCCGGAGTTAACATTCCTTATGCTGACGGCGTTATTATTGAGCCAGGCGTTGAAATCGGCATTGACACTTGTATTATGCCCAACACAATCATTAAAGGTAACACAAAAATCGGTAAAAACTGCGTGATTGGTCCAAACTCAATTATCAGCGACAGCATTGTTGAAGATAATGCAAAACTCAATAATGTTCAATGTTATCAGTCAACAGTTAAAAACGGCGCTGATATTGGTCCATTTGTGCATATCAGACCTAATTCAGTTGTTGGTGACAATGTTCACCTTGGCAACTTTGTTGAAGTTAAAAACTCAAAAATTGACGAGGGCACAAAGGTTTCTCACCTTACCTATGTGGGTGATGCAGATGTGGGCAAACGTGTAAACTTTGGTTGTGGCACGGTTACAGTTAACTATGACGGCAGAAACAAACATCGCACGGTTATTGGTGACGACTGCTTTATCGGTTGCAACACAAACCTTGTGGCTCCTGTAACAATTGGCGACGGTGCTTATACTGCTGCAGGTTCAACAATCACAGACGATATTCCCGAAGATTCACTCGGAATTGCAAGAGCAAAACAGGTCAACAAAATCGGTTGGCGAATTGCAAATAAAGATAAATATTCAAAATAAAGGAAACACGATATGTTCAACAAATTCAGAAGACAGACAAGCATAAGCCCAACGGGTGCACCTGAATATCTTGTTGTGGGACTTGGAAATCCCGGCAACAAATATACTCTCACCCGACACAACGCAGGTTTTTTGTGCTTGGATATGCTTTCAGATAAATTAAATTTTAGAATTGACAGACTTAAATTCAAATCACTCATTTGTGACACCAATATAAATGGTCATCGCCTAATTATAATGAAACCACAAACCTTTATGAATAATAGTGGTGAAGCCGTTAGAGAATGTGCATCATTTTATAAAATCCCCGCAGAAAAGGTCATTGTAATTTATGATGACATTTCTCTTGATGTTGGTAAACTTCGCATCCGTAGAAAAGGTACTGATGGTGGTCACAACGGAATAAAGAGTATTATTTATCATTTAAATTCTGACCAATTTCCACGAATCAAGGTTGGTTGTGGCAAAAAGCCTCACCCTGACTTTGACCTTGCTGACTGGGTACTTTCTGAATTTAAAAAAGACGAGCAAAAAGCACTTGAGCCCGCACTTGAAAACGCTTGCAAGGCACTTGAATTATTGCTCGATAACAACATAGAAAAGGCAATGAACTTATATAATAGTTGAGGCAAAAAACTATGTCCGCATTTACAAATTCAATTAAAAATTCTGCAGAATTTCAAGGTGTAGAAAACAGTATTAAAAAAGGTTTTCTGCCACAAGGTGTTTTGGGGTTAACCCCCGTGCAAAAAGCACACATCATTTCTGCGTTAGTGGGGGGTCTTGAAAAAAAGGCCCTTGTTGTCGTGCCCGACGATGCAACTGCTGTACGACTTTGTGAAGATTTGACCGCTTTTGGCGTGTCTGCTTTGCAATATCCGTCACGCAGTTTTTCTTTTTATACAACTGACTCACAGAGTTATGAATATGAGCAAAAACGAATTAAAGTTTTAAGACGAATGCTCGATAATCGTATAGACATTGTAGTTGCAAGTGCAGAAGCATCGGTTTCATACACCGTACCACCTGAGATTTTAAGACAAAAGTCCGTTCTTTTAAAGAAAAATGAAGAAACAACTCTTGAGAATATAATTATGTCATTAAACTATGCAGGATATACCCGAGTTGACGCAGTTGAGGGTGTTGGGCAATTTTCTGTCCGTGGTGGTATTGTTGACTTTTTCTCCCCTGATGACGAAGAACCCGTTCGAATTGAACTCTGGGGTGACACAGTTGACACAATGTGCCGTTTTGACATTGTTTCTCAACGAAGAACAGTTAACATTGATGAGATTTTAATTGCACCATCAAAAGAGATTATTATTGATAATCCACAAGAATTAATCGAGAGAATCGAAAAACTCGCAAGCTCAATAAGGGGTAAGAAAACTGATATTATCCGTGAAAAGCTCTACGGAGATATTGACCGTCTTAAAGGTGGTTTGTCCGTTGGCTCTGCTGACAAATATTTGCCACTTATCTATTCCCCTGCTACAATTTTTGACTATGCAAAAGATTATCTTCTTTTCTGCTTTGAAACGGGTGGAATCAAAGAAAAAGTTTCATCTTCACAGAAACTTTTATACGAAGACATCAAGGCTTGCGTTGATGATGGTACACTTTGCAAGGGACTTGACAAATTCACTCTCACATTCAATGAATTAGTGGAAAAATATGAGCAATTCGGTGCAACTTATGTTGACAATTTTGCTCGTGGCAGTTTTGACACACCCGTTAAATCTCTCACCACATTCAATGGTGGAACTTTGCCAATTTGGAACGGTAAACTTGATGTGCTTATGGAAGACTTAAAACCTGTGCTTTCAAAGGACAGAACAGTTATCGTCTTTGCAGGTACTGAAAAAAGCGCAAAAAACCTTGCAGACACTTTAAACGATGAAGATTTCACATCAGTTTATTTCTCACATATTCCTGCAAAATTTCCAAAAGGCGCAGTTTGTGTGCTTTCGGGGTCGCTTACATCGGGATTTTCATTCCCACGAGAAAAGCTCTATATTTTCACATATTCAAAGGTTTATCAGACCAAGACAAAAAGACGAAACACAGGTTTCAAGGCAAGGGACACCATTCACTCTCTTGATGAACTTCGCAAGGGTGATTATATCGTTCATTCAATTCACGGTATCGGTATTTTTGACGGTGTTACTCAACTTGAAGCAAACAAAATTATAAAAGACTATATCAAAATCAAATATGCAAAGAGTGATGTGCTCTATGTACCCGTTACTCAACTTGATTTGGTATCAAAATATATTGGTCCACACGAAGACGACGGCAAGGCATTAAAGCTTAACCGTCTTGGTGGTGGCGAGTGGGAAAAGACACGAAGCAAAGTTCGTTCTGCTGTTAAGGACATGGCAGACCAACTTATAAAACTCTATTCACAGCGTTTGCACAGTGAGGGTTATGCATTCTCACCTGACATTGATATGCAAACTGATTTTGAACGCCGTTTCCCATTTGAAGAAACTGGTGACCAGCTTCGTAGTATTGACGAAATCAAGAATGATATGGAAAAGCCATATCCAATGGACCGTCTTCTTTGTGGTGATGTTGGTTTTGGCAAAACCGAAGTGGCACTTAGAGCTGTTTTCAAATGTATTGCAGATGGTAAACAATGTGCGATTTTAGTGCCTACTACCATCCTTGCACTTCAACACTATCAAACTATTTTAAAGCGTTTTGAAGGCTTTCCAATTGAAGCAGAAATGCTTTCACGATTCCGCACCCCTACACAGCGTTCAAAAATAATCAAGAGTATAAACTCTGGCTTTATTGATATTGTTGTGGGTACTCATTCTCTCATTTCAAAGAATGTCAAATTCAAGGATTTGGGACTTTTAATCGTTGACGAAGAACAACGTTTCGGCGTTGCACAGAAAGAGAAACTCAAAGAAATGTTCCCAGGTGTCGATGTGCTCACACTCTCTGCTACACCTATTCCACGAACACTTAATATGGCAATGTCGGGCATTCGTGATATGTCAGTTATTGAAGAAGCGCCGTCCGACCGTTTTCCTGTGCAGACCTATGTTATTGAGCACAATATGGCACTACTTTGTGAAGCGATGGAAAAAGAGCTTCGTCGTGGTGGTCAGGTCTATTTTCTTCATAACCGAGTTGATACCATTGACGGTGTTGCACTCTCCATTCAGGAATTCTTGCCTGACGCACGAATCAGAACTGCACATGGCAAAATGAATGAAGAAGAGTTAAGCGAAATCTGGCGCGACCTTATGAACGGTGAAATTGATATTCTCGTTTGTACAACAATTATTGAAACGGGTGTTGATGTGCCAAACGCTAACACATTGATTATTGAAGATGCTGACAAATTAGGTCTTGCTCAGCTTCATCAGTTGCGTGGTCGTGTTGGTCGAAGTGCTAGAAGAGCCAGTGCATATCTCACATATAAACGGGATAAGAATTTATCCGAAGTTGCATACAAACGACTTCAAGCAATCCGTGAATATACAGAATTTGGCTCGGGCTTTAAAATCGCAATGCGCGACCTTGAAATTCGTGGTGCAGGCAACTTACTTGGTGCACAACAGCACGGGCATCTTGCTGCCGTGGGCTATGATATGTATATGAAACTGTTGAGTGAAGCCATAAGTCAGGAAAAAGGCGAAAAACCAAAGCAAAAAGAATGTCTTATTGACCTTCAAATTAATGCGCATATCCCCGACCAATATATTTCTGCTCTTTCACAAAGACTCACAGTTTACCGAAGAATTGCAGATATTCGCACATTCCAAGATGCAGAAGATGTGCGCGATGAACTTCGCGACCGTTTTGGTGATGTGCCACCATCTGTTGAAGGGCTTATCGAAGTGTCCCTTTGCAGAAATACGGCAGCATCAATGGGAATTTTTGAAATTGGTCAGCGTGGTGATATAATCGCACTTTACTGTGAAGATATTGACGCATCTTTGGTGCTTGATTTGTCATCAATTCTTCGCGGAAGAATTAGCGTGACTCAAAAGGGTAAAAAGAGCATTAATGTTAAAAAGTTGGATAATCAGAATTCTCTCGACACCTTAAAAGAGATTTTTGAATCCATTGACAGTATAAACAAATCTAAACAAGGTGATTAAAATGATTGGTACAATTGTAAACACTTCAACCATTCTCATTGGTAGCGTTGTTGGTAGTTTACTCAAAAAAGGAATTAAAGAGAAATATACAAAATGCCTTATGAATGCAATGGGACTTGCGGCGGCGGGTATCGGCATTAATTCAGTTGTGCAGAATATGCCGAATAGTAAATATCCCGTTTTGTTTATTGTGAGTCTTGCTCTCGGCTCACTGCTGGGCAATATGCTCGACCTTGACAAGCGTTTCAATTCACTCACCGAAAAGAAAGGCAAAAGTGAGTTGGGCAAAGGGCTTTCAACTGCAATTCTTCTTTTCTGTATCGGTAGTTTATCGATTCTGGGTCCTATAAACTCTGCACTTTATAACGACCATACATATCTTTTCACAAATGCCACTCTTGACCTTGTAACAAGTATGGTATTAGCATCAACTTATGGCATTGGCATTGCCTTGGCAGCACCTGTGCTTTTCTGTTGGCAAGGCTCAATTTATTTGCTTGCAACCTTTTTAGGTGAATTTATGAGTCCTGAGCTTATGTGTGAAATCAGCGTTGTGGGTGGTTTCCTTATAGCGTCTTCGGGACTTGCAATTCTCGAAATCAAAAATCTCAAAACACTTAATATGTTACCTGCTTTGATTATTCCACCACTCTGGTTTATAATTTTGTGGGTAATTTCATTAATATAAAAAATAACGGGGGATTTATTTATGAAAAAGAAGTTGAAGAAAATCTTAAAAGTGTTCTTAAAGATTATTGCTGTTATTCTTTGCCTTATTCTTGTTTTTGCTTGCTTTAGTGCAATTGCAAACAAGGGTTACAACAAGAAAATGATTGAATATGCAGCATCCTTTGAGCCAGTCAGCATTGAAAATCAGTTGATTCCTGAAAAAGATGCAGAGGGCAACTGGACTTTTACAACAGACAGAGAATTAAAAATTATGCATCTTACTGATGTGCATCTTGGTGGTGGTTGGATTCCTAAAAAGAATGACACCCTTGCAATGAACGCTGTTGCACAGATGATTAGAGTTGAAAAGCCTGACCTTGTAGTGATTACAGGTGATATTGCTTATCCTGTGCCATATCAATCTGGCGCTTTCAATAATCTTCCACCTCACGAAACCTTTGCAACTCTTATGGAAACCCTTGGTGTTTATTGGACAGTTACTTTCGGTAACCACGACTCTGAATTTTATAGCACATACACAAGAGAAGAAGTTTCAGAATTTTATTCTAACCCTGATTTTAAATATTGCTTATATCAGGATAACAACGACCTTTATGGATGTGGCAACAGCGTTATCAATGTTAAAAACTCACAGGGAATTATTACTCAGTCAATTTTCACAATCGACTCAAATGCATATACAGGTGAAGGCTTGATTGAAACACTCGCTTGGGAATATGACAATATTCACGAAGACCAGATAGAGTGGTATAAGTCAACTGTTGAGAAAAATAACGAATATAACAAAAACCTTATTGCTACTCTCGACAACAAAGACGAGCTTAATGAGAAATTTAAAAAGCTTAACACATTGCTCTTCTTCCATATTCCTATTGCTGAATATGGTGACGCTTGGTTTGAATATGCAGAAAACGGCTATCAGGACACAGAAAACGCTAAGCTTATCTATGGCACTGCTGGTGAATCAGGTGATGTCGTTTATAGCAGCGCAATTCCTGACACTCTCTTCGAAACAATGTCAGAGCTTGGCGGAAAACACGGCACATTCTGTGGCCACGACCATGTTAACAACTTCTCAATTGAATATAAGGGCATTCGTCTTACATATGGTATGAGCATTGACTATCTTGCATATTTGAGAATTAGCTCACTCGGCTCACAGCGTGGTTGCACAATGATTACAGTTAGTCCTGACGGCACATTTGATTGCACCGCAGAAAGTTATTATCAAGACAAATATGCACACGAAGCAAGAGAAGAAGTTACAATGCAGGTGCTTAACGAAGAGCATAAATAAAGATAAACAAAAAAAGAACCCCCATCGGGAGTTCTTTTTTTAGTTATATTCACTTTGTGAGCTAAATTTTGTCATAAATGACAAAGTTAAATACTAATCATCTTGTAGGGGCGATTCACGAATCGCCCGCTTTTATCCGTGCCAAGCGTAATATAATCCTCGCCCATGCAATTCTCTTAAATTGCTCTCGTCAATCCAAGGATATTTTTCTGCTGTTTCTTTTATTCCGTCTATGGTTAATTCTTGCTTCTTCACATCATAATTTGGAAAATAAATTTTCCACAAAACATCATCTCGAACTTGTAAGACGTATTTTACAACCCTATCAATATCATTTCCTGATAAATCTTTTACTGATTTCATCAATTTATTATCCAATGGTTTATTATAAGTACTGCCCATTTCCAATGAACGTTTGAGTGCAATATTTAATATTACATAATCTTCTAAAATATTTTCTCTATCAGAAAACTTTGCATTTCTATCAAGAATTTTATTCTTAATTTCTTCAATCACAATTGTGCCGACCAACCGTTCACCTTCATACAATTCCAATTCTCTCCCTACCCACAAAGTGTATGGATACACTTCGGGACTTAAAAAATTTATATATGTACGACTTGGCTCTTCATACTCAATAAATTTGCCATCGAGAGTTTGAAAAACTGACGATGTCTTATAGTCTTCTTTAATTGCACAACAGCCACGATAATTGTTACCAAAAGCGTTTTTAGAGGCTCTTTTATTCGTTACAAGTGCAACTACATCAGGCTTTGATAAATCAAGAGGTTTTATCTTTTCTTTTAGCCATTCAAAAGATTTGAACATAAACACACCACCACTATCAAAAAACATATTTCACTTTACGGGCGATTCGTGAATCGCCCCTACATCAAATATTGTTTAAATCCGTTCCTTTGGTTTCTTTAACCTTTAATGTAAACATTACTGCTGCAACTGATACTGCAACAACTGAAATTGCAAGGCACACCCACCAAATTGGGAAGAAAATCATACCCACAACTGCAAGTACATAACCAACTACAAGACCAATAATAACTAGAAGTCCTTCACCGCCAACAACAGAAGCACGAATATCAGTTGGTACTTTTTCGGTCATCATAACATTCATGTAATCGCGACCAATCCAATATGAGCCTTGATAAAGACCTGCAAATGCACCGATTAAATATGGATTCCAACCAAAGAGAATACCCACAACAAAGAGTGTATATCCAACTACGCAGGTTGTTGAAAATCCTGTAACCGTCACCTTTCGGCCAAGTTTATCAGCAATGAAACCTGAAAGGAATGTGATTGTGGCATAAACCACAGGAACCATAAAGAGTGCTTTTGTGATGTCAGATGTGCTCATTCCCACCTCATGCATTGTAGACTCAAAATAGAGTGCAATAGCAGGCATTGCTGAGTCGAATATAATATGTGAAATAATGAGCATTTTTGTATCTTTGTTAGCGAAGATATATTTAATGCCGTTAAATACGCCTGACTGATTTCGTTGAGCCTGTTTTTGTTGTTTCTGCAACTCTTTCTCGGCTTGTCTTTCTTCAAAAGGACGGCTAAGATATGCAATTCTCTCACTTAAAAACACCTTTGTATCCTTTGCAAAGAGAATAACCAAAAGCACTGCAATAAAGCCTAAAACTGCAGGAACTAAAAAGATGTCACGCCATCTTGTAGGGTCGTCACCCATCAAAAGTCGGATCGTAGCCATGTCGTTCTGTGAGCCA
>JAZOPS010000035.1:0-26482 GCA_045655645.1 Candidatus Fimenecus sp. | reverse complement strand
TAAGCTGAAACTTCGATACCATTTGTAAGACGAACTCTGGCAAGTTTTCTAAGAGCTGAGTTAGGTTTCTTAGGTGTATCTGTTTTAACAACAGTACAAACACCTCTCTTTTGTGGAGAATTGTTATTTGTCATAACATTCTTCTTTGAGTTGAGACCCTTACCAAGAGCTGGAGCCTTAGACTTTTTAACGAGAGTTTCTCTTCCGTTACGAACGAGCTGGTTAAAGGTTGGCATTTCTTTGATTCACCCCCATACATATTTATTGCATAACAAATGAACGGACACATGTCCGCATGCTCGAATAGTTTATCACAATTAAACAATATTTGTCAATAGTTTTTTTGCAAAATAACGAAAAAGTGTTAGGAATGTAAGTTGCAACAGTTTCCATACGCAATGCGCTTGTATTTTAGTTCGACAAACTGAGGGTTGTAGAATAAAAAAATAATAAAGAATAAATTTGGGTCTGCGGCGCGGATTATAGATGTAACTAATCAGGTCGGTTTGTAGGGGATAGTCTCCGTGCTCGCCAGTAGATAATATGTTCACTTGCGAGAAGGCACAGAGGCCCTCCCCTACATTGTTTGATGGTCGACTTTAGTGCGATATAATTTTTAACGGGTCGTACAAAAGAAAACGGGCGATTCATGAATCGCCCCTACAATTTTAATGATGATGGTGATGATGGTGTGAATGAGAATGTGCTGTGTGTTCTATATGGCAATGTTCTTCGTGGCAATGGTCGTCTGGGTTTTCGATTTCAAGAGTTGCGTGACCGATGCCGTGTTCTTTCAATTCTTCTCGTATCTTATCTTTAATAGTATGTGAATTTTCATTTGCAACGATATGCATTGTTGCATAGTTGTGTTGCCCATCCATACTCCAAATATGTATATGATGGACATCGATTACACCATCGATTTCTTTAATATGTTCTTTTATTTCTTCTATACTAATATTACTAGGGATTTTTTCAAGAAACAAATCAAGGACTTCTTTAAGGTTTCTAAATGCATTTATAAATATGAATACTGCAACGCCCATTGACATAAGTGGGTCGATAATTTTTATATCTGTAAATCTCATTATAATTGCACCCAAAAGCACAACAATCCAGCCAAGTACATCTTCAAGCATATGAAGATTAACGGCTTTTTGGTTGAGTGAGTCACCGTCTTTGGTAAAATAGGCTGCAATAAAATTCACAAGTGCTCCTACGATTGCAAATATAATCATACCATTATAATTTATCTCAACAGGATTGATTATTCTTAAAGCTGCATTATAAATAACCATTACTGAGCCAAACAATAGTATAAGAGTTGTTATTACCCCACCCATTACAGAAAAGCGAGCATAACCATAAGTATATGTTTCGTCTGGTTGCTTTTTACTTTTCTTTTCGAGAAAATAGGATATACCTATACTTGTTGCGTCACCTAAATCGTGTACTGCGTCAGAAATGATAGCAACACTACCTGTGAAAAATCCACCGATTATTTCAAATATTGAAAATGACAAGTTAAGTATGAATGCTATAAGTATGTTTTTCTCTGTTTTCATTAAATCACCATATTAAAAATGGGACGATGAGGTCATCGTCCCCTACTTTTTTTATTAATCAAGGAAGTCGCGGAGTTTTTTGCTGCGGCTTGGGTGACGAAGTTTGCGAAGTGCTTTTGCTTCAATCTGACGAATTCTCTCACGAGTAACATTGAATTCTTTACCAACTTCTTCGAGAGTTCTTGGGTGTCCGTCTTCAAGGCCGAAACGAAGTGAGAGAACTTTTTCTTCTCTTGGTGTGAGAGTTTTGAGCACTTCTGCAAGTTGCTCTTTTAAAAGAGAGATTGATGCAGCATCTGCTGGTGACAATGCTTCGTCATCAGGAATGAAATCGCCCAAGTGACTATCTTCTTCTTCACCGATTGGTGTTTCAAGAGAAACAGGTTCTTGAGCAAGACGAAGAATTTCACGAACTTTATCTGGTGACATATCAAGTTCTTCTGCAATTTCTTCTGCTGATGGGTCATGGCCATTCTTATGAAGCAACTGGCTGCTTGTCTTTTTAACTTTGTTAATTGTTTCAACCATGTGAACAGGGATACGGATTGTTCTTGCCTGGTCAGCAATAGCACGAGTGATTGCTTGTCTAATCCACCATGTTGCATAAGTTGAGAACTTGAAACCCTTTGTATAGTCAAACTTTTCAACAGCTTTAATAAGACCCAAGTTACCTTCTTGAATCAAATCAAGGAACTGCATTCCACGACCTACATAACGCTTTGCAATACTAACAACGAGACGAAGGTTTGCTTCAGCAAGTCTCTGCTTTGCTTTCTTATCGTCATCTGAAATTCTAATAGCAAGTTCGATTTCTTCTTCTGATGTTAAAAGTGGAACACGACCAATTTCTTTAAGGTAAACGCGAACTGGGTCATCCATTGCAAGAACCTTATTTTCGCCTACTCCACCGTCGTCGCTTTTCGCAAGGTCAGATTCATCAGTAATTGCATCTCTTGCCATATCGCCAAGGTCATCGATAAGTTCGATATTATTTGCTTCGATAAGTTCATAAAGCTTGTCCAACTCTTCCATTTCAATATCGAGTTCAACGATTGCATTATCGATTTCTTGTGTTGTGAGTTTGCCAACTGCTTTACCTTTTTCAATTAACGCTCTTATAGCGCTCTTTTTATCAATTGTTTCCATTAGGGGATTCTCCTTCACATTACCTTAATTTTTGAAAAACTTTAAAAAGTCTTCGTCGCTGATGCTTTCCACATTCACATCTTTAAGGCTTTTTTTATTTTTTTCATTTAATATTACTTTTATACAATCGGCACACTCATCGACGCTATTGTTAAGTGTGTGCGAAATTGTTTGAATTTTTGCAACTGCACTTATTTCTTCGTCGGTAAGTTCACCGTATAAAAACGATATTTCTGCAGATTTTCCTTCTCGCAATCTGCCTGCAACGGCTTTAAAGATTCGTTTATTGAAATCTGTCACGAAATCTTCTGCATCTAACTTTTCGTCAACCATTTTAAGATGCTCTGGATTTGACATTAGAATTGCAATGAGCATTTCTTCAGCTTTTGCGCCTGCATGGTATTTTCGGCGTTCAGGATTAAGATTATCAAGTATATCACCCTGACGCTGAATCTGGTTAAACTCTTTTTTCTGATTAGAATAAACCTTTTTCTTTGCAATTCGTTTTGCTTCGTCAACAATTACACTCTTTGTGACGGACAACTCGTCTGCAATTCGTGATGCATAAATATCAAGTTCAACCGCACCAACTTTTGATAATATTTCGATTGCACTTCTCAAATATTGTCGTTTGCCATCATCACTTGCAACATCATATTTTGAATGTTCACGCAAAAGAGCAAATTCAATTTCGTTTGCCGCACCATTAATTATGGCTCTCATTTTTTCAACGCCATAATTCTTAATGATTTCATCAGGGTCTTTGCCACCGCTGAGTCTTAACACCTTGATTTTAGCGGGCGTATTTTTGAAAATCTGCAACGCTCTTGTTGCGGCTTTCTGCCCTGCTTCGTCAGCATCATAAGCAATCATTATTTCAGATGCATAACGGGACAAAAGACTTGCTTGTTCACTTGTGAGTGCTGTGCCAAGTCCCGCAACTGCATTGGTAAACCCTGCTTGATGAAGAGCGATAACATCCATATACCCTTCGCAGAGAATAAGACTATCCTTACCACTTTTCTTTGCAAGGTTTAGCGCAAACACACCTTGACTCTTTTTATAAACCATTGTATCAGATGTATTTAGATATTTAGGCTTCGAGTCATCCATTACACGACCACCAAAGGCAATTACATTACCTTTGACATCAATAATTGGGAACATTATACGATTACGAAAATTGTCGTAAATATTATTTTCATTTTTCTGTGAGCGCCTTGCAAGGTTTGCAAAAACCAATTCGTCTTTAGTATAGCCTTTGCTCATAAGATGATTTGTCAAGGCATTAAAAGAATCGGGAGCAAAACCAAGACCGAATTTCTTTATTGTTTCGTCACTAAGTCCGCGATTTTTAAAGTATTGATAACCCACAGCACCATCTTTTGTGCCGAGGCAACTGTGGAAAAATCTTGCGGCTTCTCGGTTTGCTTCGAGCATTCTAAGTCGTCTTTTATTGATTGTGTTATCATAAGAGTTTTCTTCGGGTACATCCATACCCACGCGATCTGCTAAGAACTTAACTGCATCAAGATAATCAAGATTTTCAATATTCTTGATGAAAGTTACCACATCACCACCACTGCCACAACCAAAGCAATAATATGATTGTGTATCAGGATAAACTGTAAATGATGGTGTTTTTTCACCGTGAAAAGGACAAAGTCCTTTACTTATTCGACCTGCTCTTTTGATATTCACATAAGAAGAGATAATTGTTTCAACATCAGCACGACTGCGAAGTTCCATTAAAAAAGCATCGTCAAATCGCACATTATCCCTCCCAACCTATATCTACCCAAGAATCAGGGATGAATATATTTTTATAAACTGAAACAAGATAACGGTCACTCATACCTGCGATATAGTCACAAGCTGCTTGGTGAACGCCTTCTTGCTCTATTATATAATGATAAGCCTGTGGAATTTTTTCAGGTTTCTCTAACAAATAGTCATAAAGACGAATAATAACATCCATCGCCTTTGTTTCTTCGCCTTTGCACACAGGGTTTGTATAAACCTTTTCAAACATAAATGCGTGCAACTCGTCAAATGGTTGCTGAATGTCAGGTGAAAACTGAATTGTATCCACACTATTTTCAACAACATTTCTAACCATTGTGTTTATTCTGTCAGACTTTCTAAAGCCCAATGCTCGTCTGATTTCAATTGGAATATCTTCTTCGCACATTACGCCTGCACGGGTTGCGTCATCAATATCGTGATTGATATAGGCAATTTTATCGGCAAGTTTTACGATTCTGCCTTCAAGGGTGAATGCTTCTTTACCCCTTGTGTGACAGACGATACCATCACGGACTTCGTATGTAAGATTCAATCCTTTGCCATTTTTTTCGAGTTTATCGACAACTCTTAAACTCTGGTCATAGTGGCGAAATCCACCTGGTACAACTTTATCGAGTGCTCTCTCCCCCGCGTGACCGAATGGGGTATGCCCCAAGTCGTGACCTAATGCAATTGCTTCGGTCAAGTCTGCATTCAAGAGCAATCCGTTTGCGATTGCACGAGCAACTTGTGAGACTTCAAGGGTATGGGTAAGTCTTGTTCTGTAATGGTCACCCTCTGGTGACAAGAAAACCTGAGTTTTGTGTTTCAATCTACGGAACGAGTTTGAATGAATAATTCTGTCACGGTCTCTTTGAAAATCAGTTCTCAAATCGCATTTAGGCTCTAAAATTATGCGCCCTTTTGTCTTTGCAGAAAGACACGCTTTTTCTGAAAGAAAACCAGCTTCTTTATTTTCAAATTTTTCTCTAATATTCACTCAAAATACCCCCTTTAAAAGTCCTTTCATATATTTATACGACAGAAAAAACAAAATCCCTTTATTTTTTCTAAAAAAATTTTAAAATTCGCAAAAATTTTCTGAAATCACAGCTAACTCTAACTTTCCATTACTTAAATCGGTGATTTTTGCTTGAATATTATTAAAATTTTCGCCTTTTATTCTAAAAATTATTTTTACATTATCAGTAAACTCTGTATCAAGAATAACTGTATCTTCACGCAAAAGAAAATCATTTAATTTACCATAGAATGTATAATCACATTCTGCCGCAACATCAAGACAATGTGCCATTGTAATAATCTTGGCACTATCAACAGCTATTTTTGCACTGTGAGAATATGCACGAACTAGCCCACCACCGCCGAGCAATATGCCACCAAAATATCGGGTTACAACAACACAAGCATCAACAAGGCCTTCTTTTTCGATTACATCCAAGACAGGCACACCTGCTGTGCCCTGTGGTTCACCGTCATCAGAATAGCGTTTTATTCCACCATCTCGCAATATGTATGCATAAACATTGTGAGTTGCGTCCCAATGTTTTGACTTAATCTCATTAATAAAATCGTTCGCTTCTGCTACATTTGTTACGGGTTTAGCATAGCCAATAAAACGAGAACGCTTGACTACATATTCATCACTATTGAATTCTTTTATTGTTCTGTATTCATTTGACATTTGCTTCACACCTTTCTATGAGTATTGGGGACAAGTTATGACAGAAAAGTAGCCGCTGAGAATAGTGACCAAGATTTAAGAGCGGTTACCTTTATAAAAAACAAAAGGTGGCACATTTGTACCACCATAATTGCTTTGATTATTTTGAGAGATTGTAACGTTTGTTAAATCTGTCAACACGTCCGCCTGTATCAACAAGCTTCTGTTTGCCTGTGAAGAATGGGTGGCAATTTGAGCAGATATCAACTTTCAAATCATCTTTAGTTGAACGAGTTTCAAATGTTGCACCGCAAGCGCACTTAACTGTTACTGTTTTATACTCTGGATGGAGTCCCTGTTTCATGACAATTGTCACCTCTTTCAGTACATATTTACATAGCCTAATAAGTTTAGCACAAGAAAATACAAAAATCAAGTATTTTTTTCAAGTTTTACAGAAATTTCTTTTGAAAGTGCAAACGAGTATAAAGTAACTTGAACTTCTCTCAATAAGAAACATTGCTCTGCTGCCATTTTATATATTCTCATTTGCTCTTTATATCGTTTTATAATTTCTGCTTCGTCGGATACCTTATCGGTTTTATAATCGATAATCTCTCCCCTGTCGCCATTTATAATTAGTCCATCAATTACACCTTGCACAACGACTTTTTCATTGCTTGCTATTTTAGGAAGATTTTCGATGGCGACTGTTGCCGGAATACTCATTGCAAATTCTTGTTCCTTCAAGAATTTATCGGCTGAACAAATTCGTTTATACATATCGCTCTGGAAGAATTTTTCCAGTTTCTTTATATCAACTGCATCTGCTTCTTCTTTTGTGAATTGTTCATTATGGACTAAGCGTTCAAGTTCTTTCTCTACATTTTCGCCTGCGTCTTTCATATTGCAAAGTTCCATAAAACGATGCATCAATGAGCCACGCTGTGCGGGGGTTAATTCATCCTTACCCATAAACGCAGGGCGCTCACTTGCAAGATATTGAAGATTATCGTCTTTTTGCATTGACGACGCTGCATATTTGATTGGTATTTCTGACAGAGATGCAAATGGATATTCATAAGACAATTTAGCAGAAATGTCTTTTAAAACATCTTTATCAACATCAAACACTTTTTGCTCTTCTTCGGCTGTCGAAATATTCAAAATACTATCAACAATTTCAAATTCAATTTTCGGACTTTGTGGATTCTTTGTATAATAAAGCAAGTTGCTCATTTTAAGTGATGGATGATTAACCATTGCTATTATAATCCATTGCATCATATTTGAACACATTGATAATGGCACAGAAGAATCGATAAAATTACTATAATAAGTATTATATAAATCTGTTATTTTCTTTTCAGAATCGTGCATTGAGCCAACAATATAAAGTTTTTCTTCTGCACGGGTCATTGCAACATATAGTACTCTGATTTGCTCTGCAAACTCTTCTTGTTGGTCATAAAGTTTTATTGCATTGACAGGAAGAGTTGTGAAATCTTTATGTTGTTTAGGGAAATAGCGCGATGTTGCAACGCCTAAATGTCTGTTGACTTTGACTTTGTTATAGTCAACACCATTATTGGACGAAGAACAATTTGCAATAAATACCACAGGAAATTCAAGACCTTTGCTCTTATGAATTGACATTATACGAACAACATCGTCATTCTCTGTCAACTCATTTGCACCTTCTAAATCCTTTTTGTTTTTACGAATTTTATCAAGATAGCGAATAAAACCTGAAAGTCCTGAACCACCCATTGCTTCATAGTTTTCTGCATAGTTAATTAAAAGTTCTAGATTCAAAACTCTCTTTTCGCCATTATCCATTGCACCCACGATTGAATCATAAGATGTCATTTCGAAAATGCGACGGATTAGACTGCCTATATCCATCGTCACTGACAATGTTCGAAGAATATAGAGCATATCTAAAAACTCTTTGACTTTCTCGTCTTTATCATATTGATTTTTCACAACATTATAAAGATTACTTTTTCGATCTTGGTTTCTATATCTTGCCAAATCATCTTCTGTGAACGGACAAAGCGGTGACAACATTACAGAAACTAATGGGACATCTTGAACCGGATTATCAATGATTTTAAGCATTGACACCATAGTTACAATTTCGCGACTTTCAAAAAATCCACCCTGTTTTGTGAAATGAGCAGGAATTCCCATTTCGCTGAGAACTCTTGCAACGATTTGAGCTTTATCTTTGACTGCTCGCATAAGAATGCAGATATCGCTATATCTTATTGGTCGTTCTTCACCTTTTTTGCCAACTAGTGTTTTTGATGAAACAAGTTCGTTGATAATCGAACCGATATGGCACGCTTCTTTTTCTAAATCTGAACCCCTTGTTTTTTCAGTTTCAACAATATGCACAGATACATTTGGTGAACTGTCTTCACCATAATTGCCACCAAAGTCAAGACGCTCACTCTTTTTATAATCGATTCCACAAGTTTTTCTCGTCATTAGAAAATCGAAGAAGAAATTGATACCATCAACAATTCCTTTTCTGCTTCTGAAATTCTTATCTAGATTTATTGTTGCAGGATAATTTTTGCCGTCATATTCGTTGAACGAATCTTTATAATTCAAAAAGATTTCGGGCATTGCCTGACGAAAACGATAGATACTTTGTTTCACATCACCAACCATAAATTTATTGGTATTGTCTTTTGAAATTGCAGAGAACAAAGTGTCTTGTGCGTCGTTTGTATCTTGAAACTCATCAATGAAAATTTCTTCAAAACTATCTGACAGTTCTTTTGCTAAATCAGTTTTCTTATATGTTCCATCTTCATTGAAATCAACTAATATATCCAATGCGAAATGCAAAATGTCAGAAAAATAATATGTATTGTTTTCTTCTTTGCGTGCTTTCAAGCGTTCGATAAATTCTAAAACGCATTCTTGAATAATTTTCATTATAGGACGAAGATACTCTATGTCCTCGTAGAATTCCTTTTCTGTACAAATTAAATATTTGCCTATTTGCGCAAGATATTTCTTGATACTATCACGACGGCCTTTAAGTTCATCATAATAACAATCTTTTTCGTCCTTTGGTACTCTTGGAAAAGTGCCAAACTTAAGTGAATCTGACAAAAATTTGATTTCGTCCCATTTTTCAGGATTTGACTCAATCATTTTAAGAATTTCATCAAGAGAAGATATAATCGGGGATAAATCATTTGTTAACGCACCTAATAAAGTTGAGTTTTGAGGTGCATCGCCGATTATATCTTGAGCTTTGATTTTTGTGTATTCAACAACTTGTGAGAGTTGTTCTAAAGAATATTTGCCCCATTTAGTTTGGTTAATGGGCAAATCTTTATGATAGTCTGCAAAGGCGCTTTCTATCCACATTTCTGGATTTGGTGATGCAATTGCAAATTCATAAAGTGCGAGAACAGACTCAACAAGACTTGTGTCTGCTTTGCCCGTTGTAAAAAGTTCTAAAAGTTCTTTTGTTTCGTCTTCTGGACGCGAATAAATTCCTTCTAAAACCTCGTCTGCAACTTCTCTTTTCAGCATATCGTGTTCGATGTCTGAAAGCAAAGTATAGTCAGGAGCTATGCCCACCTGTTCAAAATTATCTTTTACCAACTGGCCACAAAAACTATCCATTGTTGAGATTTGAGCATTTGGTAAATACATTTTTTGTCTTTTTAGATATTGATTATTGGGTTGCTCTCTTATAAGCTCTGAAAGTCGCTTTGAAATTCTCTCTTTCATTTCAGATGCGGCGGCTTTTGTGAAGGTTACTATAAGAAGTTTTTCAATATCAACGGGATGATTAGCATCTGTTATGAGCTGAATTACACGCTCAACTAAAACCGCAGTCTTACCTGAACCTGCAGCTGCAGAAACGAGAACTGTGCCATTGCGTGATTCAATTGCTTGAGCTTGGGGTTTAGTCCATTCTCTGCTCATCATCTTCACCTCTTAACATAGAAATAGCATCGTCAAATTTTGGAACTTCAAATTCGTTTATTGGGTCATCTTCTTCGCGCTTGCAAACATCTTTATATTGACACCAAGTGCAAGCATCTTTAATTGGTAAAGCAGAAATATTGCCATCATGCAACTCGTCTGCCATATTTTTAATCGACTCATTAACTTTATCTTTTAGTTTTATTAAAGTTTCAAGTGAAATAACCTTACCTTTTAATGCGCCTGTTTTTTCATCAAATTTAGCCGGAAGTAATACTCCGTTATATTTGCTATCCATCGCTTCAAAAACTTGCATATTATTAAGGATTACACCATCCATACTCAGTTCATTAAATGTTGCATTCAGGGCAGCACTTTCATCTGAATATCTGTCAATTTTATCTGATGATACCTTTGGATTTTTAGCCTGAAAATAAAGCACACCAGCGGGGATTATATTGTCACCATAATAATCTTTACCATTTTCCCAAATAGCGAAAAGATAAATAAGCATTTGCATATTAAGGCCATAGAAAACTTCGCCCAATTTAAACTCTTTGCCACCTGTTTTGTAGTCAACAACACGCAAAAATGTGTTTTCTTCTGTTTTGAACATATCGACACGGTCAACGCTACCCACAACTCGTACTGTGCCACCATTTTCGAGTTTCACTTCATAAGGGTCAATTGCGCCGTCGTGATTAATGCTCAATTCAAAATCAACAGGGGTAAATTCGCATGCTTTAAATTCAACAACTATACGAACTAGAACTTTATATGCAGTTTCTTTAATGAGTTTTATTGTTCTGTCAAATGTTGCAGATTTATTTTCATATCCACCCATTTCGTCATGGATATACTCGTCAACAATTGCTTCAATTTGATTGTTTATTTCATCATCGGTCATTCGAATAATTGCTTCTTTTTTGTTGTTAAACAAGAACTTTTCCATTACATAGTGAATAAGTGTACCAGACAAAGCCGCATCAATTTGTGCTTCTTTTCTTGGTTTTGCTTTGAGACCATATTCACAAAAATATTCAAATGGGCATTTATAGAACTTTTCTATTCGAGAAGCAGACATATACATATTCTTGCCAAAGAAATCTGCGGCAAGGTCTTTATCAAGAATTTTGAATTCTTTGTTGTTTGCTCTGCTAATTTTTAATACTTCATTTTTGCCGTCATTCTCATTAAAATACTCTTTTAATGTTTCACCTAGAACCGAGCCTTTCATGGCTTCGCCCGCCATAATTGCAAATGCAGAATTACGGCTTTCGATTCTATCTAATTTAGAATATTCATTTCTGATATTACATTTAGAGAATGTCTTGATAATATCGGTCACCATTTCAGATGGTGTTAATGCAGATGAATCACCACTCATTGATGAATAAGTGAGATAAAGTTTGTCAGTTGCAAGAGTTGCAGCATGATATGCAATAAAGTTTTCACTAACACTGTTATATTCTAGATTACTGATAATTTGCATTCCGTTATTTATGAGTTCACAGCGTTCAAAGTCGTTAAACAAAACACCTGATGAACTTTCTGCTGGGAAAACACCTGTATTTGCACCCATAAGGAATACTACTTTTGGTGCAGACGCACGGATTCTGTCAGCTCCACCAATGATTACTTCGTCCATTCCATTTGGAATTACACCAATGTTTTTGGACGCAACAAAGAGATTGAACAATTCAGAATATCGTTCAATTGAAATGTCAGTATTACCGATTGCAAAATAAAGACCATCTAACACTTCGGTAACAATTTTCCATATTCTAGCTTGTTCAAGTGCTAATTCGATTTCTTCGCTATCTTTAAGATTTTGTGTGAATGTTTTTAAGTTTTCGTCTATTTTATTCTTTTGCAAGAATGTGAATAATGCTTTTGACATTGACTCACCGTCAGAATCTTTCATCTGTTTTTTGAGCCAAGAAATTGGTGAAACTATTCTTTGACGGAGTGCATTAATTTTTTCTAAAAGTTCATTTGAAAAATCCGTTACCAATTCGCCGAAACCGTTTGGGTTTTCGGTCCATTCTTCTTGCCATTGTGATGTACGAATTTTCCACATAAGGCAATAATCTTCTAAAAGTGCGATTTCTTCGACTGTGAAACCGAAAAGTTGAGTTTTTAAAAGTCTCAAAATTCTTTCAGTTTCAAAACCTTTAACTAAAATATCTAAAAGGCATTTCAAAAATACGATTAATGGTTGTGTGTCAACTGGTTGACGATTATCGTGGAAACAATCAATATCATATTTTCTGAAAGCTGATGCTAAATCTTTTTTATAGTTTTCTTCGTGACGAACAATAACTGCAATATCACGATAACGAAGATTTTCTGTGCGAACAAGTTTTTTGATTTCTGACGCTACCACGCTACATTCATCTGTTTTTGTTCGACAAGGGATAATTGTAATTGCGCTTGCATCTTCTTCATAGACATTATCATTATTCGCAAAGAAGTTTTCTTCAAGAAAATTGAGTTCATCTTTTTTGAATTCTTTTTTAGAATATAGAACCTTCTCAGGCGCAACTTTTACACCGATTTTATTTGCGATTGATTTGAGTTTTTTAATCTCAACTGTTGAATTATAAAAAAGCTCATATCTCTGATTGTTTTTAGATGTATCGCAACAGAATGTTACAAACACATCTTCTGCTTGGCGCATAATTTCACTTAACACGGCATATTCCTGACCTGAAAATCCAGAAAACGCGTCAAAGAATACAACTTTATTCTTGAAATAATCAACTTCTGCCAGCAAGTCTGCAAGCATGTCAAGATAGAGTGTGCTATCGTTAAATCTTTTTGACATCAAAGCATCGTAGCAAGCAAATATTGATGAGAGTTCTGAAATTTTTGAGGCGAATGATTTTTTATTTACAACTTCTGCAAATTTTTCTAACTCTTCATTTGATATTTTGCATTTTTTAATTTCACGGTGAAAATCTAGAATTTGACTTATGAGTTCAGGATGTTTTTTATAACGACAAAATACAGTGAGTTCATCTTCAAGAGTTTCAATTGCACGGCTCATAAGCACTGCACGGACACCATCGTCAGCAGTCTTTTTATCTAATTTGCCATATTGGGACAAAAGCCTTTCACTAAGTCGTGAAAAGCTTAAAATTTCAACATTATTAATTTTTTCATTGCCTAAAAGTTCGAGCATTCCCCTTTCGGTTTCAAAAGAAAATTGCTCGGGTACAATAATAACGGCTTTGCCACTTATCTGTTTGGCAATCTCTGTTGCAAGATTGCGAATATATCGTGTTTTGCCACTACCTGTACGACCTGTGATAATGTTGAGCATATTTTTTGCCCCTTTTTATTTTAATTTAAAGAGTTTTGCGCCATGAGAATTAACTGTGCAAATAAATTTATCTGCTACTTTTTCTATATCTTCTTTTGCCCATAAATCACGGAGCGTGTATTCACCTTTTATGTTGAATTGTTCTAAATCAACTGTGATTTCAGCATCTTTATCTGATACATTGAATACTGCAACAAGTGGTTTATTATCAGAAGAAACTGCAGTCCAGATAATTGTGTTTTCATCTCTGTATGCTTGTTTTCCATCGCGAGAATTTTGGTTAACATCAAGGACTTCTTCGTTTGTCATAAGAGAAAGAGTCCATTGGTCATTATTTCGCATTTCGCCACCAAACATCAATGGTGAACGGAATATTGACCAAAGCGTCATAAGAGTGATTTGTTCGTCTTTTGTAAATTGGGTGTATCTGTCTTGTGGTCCATGACAAGTACCGTTTCTTGAAAGATTGCCAAGTGGTAACATATCGCAATCAGGCCAACAACCCTCGCTCACGAAAGGAGACCATTTTTCGCACTTATCGAACATTTCATAGAGTTTGTCCCACCAGTCCCAGAAATCGCCTGTAAGACGCCACATATTAGCGTATTGGCACAAATGGTCGGCTACTGATAATTCAGCAGGTCCTGGTGAAAGACTCAATACAATATCACGACCTGTTTTGTCAATTGCTTTTCTTATCATTTCGACCTCTTCACGAGCTGAATATGGGTTATCCCATTTTCTGAATTCTGTAACACAGATGTCATCTACTTTAACAAAGTCAATGCCCCATTTTGCGTACATATCAAAAATTGAGTCATAATAAGCCTGTGCACCCTCGCAGGTGTACATTCCATACATATCAGTATTCCAAGGGCAAACTGAGAAATGGTGCACAACCTGACGAGCAGTTTTGTCACTACCTAAAATAGGCGTGTTCTGATGAACTGCCTGACGAGGAATGCCACGCATAATGTGGATACCGAACTTGAGTCCCATTGCGTGAATCTTGTCAGCAATCGGCTTAAAACCTAATCCACCCTTTGATGATGGAAAACGATTTTCAGCAGGAATTAGACGAGAATACTCGTCCATGCAAAGTTCGGTAAAATTATTATAGTCATTATTCTTTGCTTTCGGCTCATACCATTGAATATCGCAGACAACATATTGCCAACCATAATCTTTAAGGTATTTTGCCATATATTCTGCATTGCCCAAGAGTTGTTCTTCATTGACAGCTGCACCATAGCAATCCCAACTATTCCACCCCATTGGTGGAGTTTTTGCAAATTTGTTTTTACCCATAAAAATCACCCCTAATTAGATAAATACATTTTATCATTTTAAGTAAAAAAAGTAAACTAAAATAGGTGTAAAATTAGGGACAGAAAAATTAAATGTTTTTCAAAAAATCGCTTGACAACCCGTTTCTTTTATGATAATATATACAAGCCCAATACGGAGAGATACCGAAGTGGTTATAACGGAACGGTCTTGAAAACCGTCGTACGGCAACGTACCGTGGGTTCGAATCCCACTCTCTCCGCCACTGCGGGTTGTATGTCAAATACAGCCCGCTTTTTAATTAAATAACGCTAAACACGTTACACTTGCAGAAGTACTCAAGTTGGTGACGAGGCGCCCCTGCTAAGGGCGTAGGCCGGGAAACCGGTGCGAGAGTTCGAGTCTCTCCTTCTGCGCCAAAGAAAGTCTGATAGATTATCAGGCTTTCTTTTTTTGCTTTACTATCATAGGAATTTGAGACGAGAACTCTTTGTCCATGTGCGACGGTTTGCAAAAATATAAAGGACAGTAGTTTTTGCTACTGTCCTTTTGCTTTTATTCAAAATTCACTTGAATATTGTTATCATTTGTTGTGATGAGGATTTTGTTTATTGTTGTGCCGAGGTTATCAATCATTATTGTTGAGACTTTGTCTTCGATATTGCGACGGATAACATTTCTCAAATCACGAGCACCACGAACATTGCCGTCCATTTTTGAGACAATTGCAGATGGTGTGTTGTCATCATAAATGAACTGAATGCCTTTATCTTTGAGCACGGTTTCGATTTCAGAGAGCATAAGAATTGCGATTTTCTTATAATCTTCTTCGTCGAGTGGGTTGAACACAACGATTTCATCAACACGGCCGATAAACTCAGGTCTCAAGAATTCATTAAGTGCCTTAAGTACCTTTTCTCTTGAAATATCTTTATCTGTTTTACCGAATCCCAATGATGTTTCTGATTTATGGCTACCCGCATTTGATGTCATAATAATCACAGTATTTGCAAAGCTTACTGTTCTGCCATGAGCATCGTTTGTTTTGCCTTCGTCAAGGATTTGAAGAAGGATATTCATCACATCGGGATGTGCTTTTTCAATTTCGTCAAAGAGAATAATTGAATAAGGTTTTCTTCTCACCTTTTCAGTTAACTGACCTGCTTCGTCATAGCCAACATATCCTGGAGGTGAGCCGATAAGACGAGAAACTGAATGTTTCTCCATAAACTCACTCATATCAAGACGGATAAGTGTTTCAGGTGTATCAAAAAGTTCCGTTGAAAGTTGTTTAACAAGTTCAGTTTTACCAACACCAGTTGGACCTACAAAGATAAATGATGCAGGGCGTTTTTGAAGTGTCAACTGTATTCTGCTACGCTTAATTGCATTTGCAACAGCTTTAACGGCATCATCCTGACCGATAACTTTCTCCATAAGTCTGTCTTCAAGACCTTTAAGACGGTTGATGTCACCTTCTACAACTTTTGTTGCAGGGATACCTGTCCAAAGATTAATAACTCTTGCCAAGTCGTCTTCTGTAACATTATTATCTTTTGCTTTTTCTTGAAGCTCGGATGCTTTGCCTTCACAAACTGCTAACTCGCCCTTTGTTTTATAAAGGTCTTCATAAACTGGGTTTAAGTCTTCGTCATTCTCAGGGTTTGCAATTCTCTCTTCAAGTGCTTCAAGGTCTTTTTTGAGTTGTGCAATTTTCTTTTCGTTAATCTCGTTTTCGCTGATTGCTTTGTTACGAAGATTTGCGCAAGTACAAGCTTCGTCCAAAAGGTCAATAGCCTTATCTGGCAAGAATCTGTCTGTAATATATCTTTCAGAAAGAGTTACTGCTTTATATACAAGATTATCGCTAATTTGCACTCTGTGGAAAAGTTCATAGTAGGCTTTGATACCAACAAGCATTTTATAAGTATCTTCGATTGATGGTTCTTCAACTTTTACAGGCTGGAAACGTCTTTCAAGAGCAGCGTCTTTTTCGATATGCTTTCTGTATTCATTGAAAGTTGTTGCACCGATAACTTGAATTGCACCACGAGAAAGAGCAGGTTTCAAGATGTTTGCGGCATTCATTGAGCCTTCTGCATCACCAGTGCCTACAAGATTATGAACTTCGTCAATAAAGAGAATGATATTACCTTCACTCTTAACTTCTTCAACAAGGCCTTTAATTCTGCTTTCAAACTGACCACGGAATTGTGTGCCAGCAACAAGAGCTGTAAGGTCAAGAAGATGGATTTCTTTATCAATAAGTTTTGCAGGGACATTACCCTCTGCAATTCTTTGTGCAAGGCCTTCTGCGATTGCAGTTTTACCAACACCGGGTTCACCGATTAAGCAAGGGTTATTCTTTGTTCTTCTGCATAAAATCTGCACGGCACGGGCAATTTCTGTATCACGACCGATAATTCTGTCAAGATCGTTATTTCTTGCTTTCGCAGTTAAATCGGTACAATACATAGAGAGCATTTTTCTCTTATCGCCCTTATTCCCCTGCTTTTTCTTGCCTTTTGGTGCATTTTTCTTGTCACCATTAAGGTCTTTGATATTTTCTTCAGGTACATCCATTGGCATCATACCGAGATTTTGCATAAATGGGAATGTTGATGCTCCACCCAATTCAAAGCCATCTTCGCCCATACTTTCCATCATCTGTTCCATCTGGGTTGTCATATCTTCAAGTTGGTCTTCGGTGATACCCATATTCTCCATCATCTGCTTGATGGGACCAATATTCATCTCCATCGCACATTGGATGCAATAACCCTCATTTGTTGTTTTTTCGCCTTCCATCTTTGTTACAAAGATAACTGCGGGTCTTTGTTTGCATTTACAGCAAATCATATTTTTGTTCATTATAAATTAGTCCTTTTTCTTTGAGTTTTCGATAATCTGTTTGATTGCACTTGGAAGATAACTGAAAAATGCAATAAATGTAAGCACAACAGTTATTATTACAAGCACAAACATAAGTGGTTCAGGAAGTGTATATTTTTCAAAACCTGCAATGTGTGTGATAGCGCCAACTTCTGGTCCGAAGCCGATAATCACAACCATAATTACATAAAAAGCGCAAGTTGCAAGTTTACCCCAGATTTCTGCAGCAACAGGACGAGTACCAAGTGCAATAAGCACAATGCTACCTAAAATCATAATTATTTCTTTTGCAATAAAGAGCAAGAACACCCAAGCAAAAGCTTGCATTGATTCACTGTTAGCTGATTTAAACTGCAAGAAAAGTACAATTGCGATTGCAAAAACAGTAAGTTTATCTGCAACTGGGTCTAAAAGTTTGCCTAAATTACTAACCTGATTAAATTTTCTTGCGATTTTGCCGTCAAACAAATCTGAAAGTCCTGAAAGTGCAAGCACGATGAGTGACCACCAGATTTCGCCCTTATTATAAAGCACTGCAAAAACAGGAATTAAAGCGATTCTGATTACTGAAAGCAAGTTTGGAATTGTAAGACATCCATCAAAAATAACTTTCAAATTTTCTTTTAATGTTAATTTTTGTTCACTCATAATTACACCTCATTATTTAATAACAAATTCTTTGAGAGAATCTACAAGTGGATTGATTTCATCAAGCAAGCCAATCACAAAAGAATCATTCACTGCAACTGATAATTCGCCCTCGCCACCGCCAAAGATGAAACGAAGTGCTGTGCAGATAACCAAAAGTACAAGAGCACCTTTAATAGCACCCAAAACGCCACCAAGACTCTTGTTAAGTGATTTAACAAGTGGAATATTGAAGAGTTTTGAAATGAGTTTTGCTACAAATTTCAAAACTATCATTAACACAACTGCTAATAAAATAAAGATAATTATTGTCAATGCACCAACAACAATTGGTTCTGCGATTTTATCAACAAGACTTTGTGCAATATTCTGTGAATCAATTTTCTGTGATGCAATCTGGTCTTTAATAGTTGAAATTTCAACACCTGCTGATGAAGCCAATGAAACTGCAAAATCAGGGATTGAGTCTAAAACTGCATTTGCTTTTTCTGTTACTGATAATGCATCAACATTTTCATTAATTTGTTCTTCAAGTGCATTCACGATTTCTTTTTCAACAAAGCCATCATAGACTGATTGTGAAATCACAGGACTTATCTGGAATGACAAGAAAATCGCTGCTACAACTGCTACAAGTTCTAATAATGTTCTTACAAAACCTTTTTTTGCTGCAGTTATTACATAAGCTGCGAAAACTGCAATAAGAATAACATCTAAAATTATTGACATATAAATCACCTCATAAATTAGTCTTTATCTTTGTTATCCCCTACTGATGAATAAAGGGTAATTGCGTCGGATGAATAAATGTATGTATTTCTTGAATTGACGAGAACTTTTTGTGCGTCAGCATTTACTTCGGCACTACCACAAGGTTTGCCTTTCATAGTAAACATCTGCACATTGCTACCTGTAAGAACTGCAACATATTTACCATCAGTTGAAACAGATTTAACCATTCCCTCAATTTCTTGGGTAAAGAGTTCTTTACCTGATTTATTATAAACTTTAATTATTTTCTGAGTTGTACTTGAATATTTTGAGAGAACAAGTATTGCGTTATTATTATCTGAAATAAAGAGTTGATAAGTTGTATTAACTGAAACATCAACTTTTTCTTTAACTTCATTACCATTGATAATTTCGCAGACATTATTTCCCATTACCATTACAGTTTCATTTGAAAGGAACTTAACATTCGCTATTGCTGAATCTGTATATTCAAATGTTGCTGTAGGTTCTGTTTTGTTCTTATTGAAGATGTGTACCTTAGTATAAACTGAACCGTTATCCACGCCTAAAACAGCCACTACATAGTTTTTGCCATTATCAGAAATATCGCAAGAAACTATATGCTCTTTTGCACATTTCCAAGCAAAGACCTGTTCACGATTGCTGTCGAATACGGTCAACATACTCTCTGCATTATCTGCTCTTGTTGCGATTGCAACTGAGCCGTCTTTTCCCATCTCACCTGTTAAGATTATGTGTTCCATTTCTTTTTCATAGAGCACTCTTGTCTTTGACTGAACTCTGAATTTCTTTGAACCTTCATCAAAAAGAAGAATTCGGCCACTATTGGTGCTGATTACAGGATAATCATAATCATGAGCAATATTTGAAATTTCTTTTGCTGTGGAATTCAACACTTTAACATTGGAATCATAGACTAAAACCAAGTCTGAATTTGTGAGTCCCACATCTTCGATTTCTATACTGTTTACGCTATAAGGATAACCTTCACCCGTACCCAGTTTCGCCATTGCAGATGCAAAATAGTCACTGACAGTTGAGAATGTTACGCCACCAAACTGTGCAGCAGCAATTAAAATTAACAATAAGACCACAAGAATAATTGCAAGCAATTTCATTGTTTTAACTGTTTTATTGCTGACACCTTTTTTCATTATTTTATCGAGTTTTATTGGCTTTTTTACCTTTTTCTTTTGTGCCACTCAAATCACCACACATCAATAATAAACTTTATTGAGATATAATCCACAAGCCTCTGCAGTTACGCCTGCATTATCACGATTTTTACTTTCTATAATCTGCGGAATTGTATCTTTTTCGATTTTACCCCTTTGAATATCGAGCAAGGTACCCACAATAATTCGCACCATATTATATAAAAATCCATTACCCCTGACTCTGATTTCAACTAAATCGTCTTTTCTTGAAACAGAGCAATCATAGATTTCACGAGTTTTATCTTGCACTTCACTACCCACACTGCAAAAAGCAGAGAAATCGTGAATTCCAACAAACGATTTTGCTTGCGTTTCAAGCATTTCTACATCTAATTCATAAGGGTAAAACATTGCTTTATTTTCATAGAAAGGATTGCGATATCTTCCGTTATAAATTAAATAAACATATTCTTTACCACAACTGTCATATCTTGCGTGAAAGTCGTAATCAACTTCTTTGCAATCATAGACTGATATTTCGGGTGGAAGATAAAAATTAAGTGCATCGGGTATTTTTTCTATTGGAACATTACATTCTGTTCGCACATTACAACAGAACATATTAGCATGAACGCCTGCATCTGTACGACTGCACCCTATTATATTTTCATCTTTGCCACTTATATTTTTAAAAGCGTTACATAATTCTTGCTGAACGGTATTTCCATTAGGTTGAATTTGCCAACCGTGAAAACTTGTTCCGTTATATCGCAAGACCAAAAGTAAATTCCGCATTATATTCACCACAATAAATATTGAGTAAGATTATGGAAGCTATCACTAAAATTACTGCTAAAAGACCAAGATAATCTCTTTTTGAGAATTTTAATGCATTCATTGTTGTTTTGCCCTGTCCCCCGTTATAACAACGGCAAGTCATTGCATTTGCCAACTCATAAGCGCGTCTTATTGAGTTAAAAAGCAAAGGAATAAACAACGGGATAAGTGCTTTTGCGCGTTTTATGATGCTACCCTGTTCAAAGTTTGCACCACGGCTTTTTTGAGCACTCATAATTTTATCAACTTCTTCAATGAGAGTTGGAATAAAGCGTAAAGCAATTGTCATTATCATTGTAATTGTGTGAAAATCAAGTCCAATTTTCTTGAATGGTGCAAAAATACGGTCAAGTCCGTTTGTAAGTGATGTTGGAGATGTTGTATATGTGAGCATTGTGCTCATTACAATAAGCAATGATATTCTCAAAGCCATAAATACAGCAGTCAACACGCCACCGCTTGTAATTTTGATTTTCCACACATCGACAAGTGTAATTCCACCATCGTTGTAAGCAATTTGCAAAATAGATGTGATTACAACAATCAAAATGATTGGTTTTAAACCTTTTAAAACTGATTTAAGTGGAATTTTTGAAATTGCTATCACCAATGCTGTTATTCCAAAACAAAATGCCAATGAGATAAAGTTATTTGAAAGAAACACCATCACAATAAATGATGTCACAAACAACAATTTCATTCTTGGGTCAAGTTTGTGAACAACGGAATCCATTGGAAAATACTGACCGAGAGTGATGTCTTTAATCATTGTTCACACTCCCCTCAAAAAGTCTTTTGAGTTGCGCATAGCCCTGTTCAACTGTGTAAACCTTTTCGCTGACAGGATAGCCTTTTTCACGAAGTTTTATAAACACTTCTGTGATTTGTGGAACTGAAAGACCAATCTCACGAAGATGGGCGCTATTCTCAAAAATCTCGTCAACTGAACCCGTTAAATCGACTTTTGCGTCGTTCATAACGATAACTTTTGTAGCAAAACGAGCAACATCATCCATACTGTGTGAAACAATAATAACAGTGCTACCTGTTTTTTCACGATAATTCTGAATAAGGTCAAAAATTTGTTCTCTACCCATTGGGTCAAGACCGCTTGTTGGCTCGTCGAGGATAAGAATTTCAGGCTCCATTGAGATTACACCTGCAATGGCTACTCTTCTTTTCTCGCCACCTGACAAATCAAAGGGAGATTTTGAGAGCATTTCGTCGGAAAGACCAACATATTTTGCAGCTTTTCTAACACGCTCGTCAATCTCCGTTTGGGAAAGCCCCATATTTGTTGGGCCAAAAGCAATATCTTTGTAAACTGTGCTTTCAAAGAGCTGATATTCGGGATATTGGAAGCAAAGACCAACACGAAAACGAGTATCAAAAAGCTTTGATTTTGACTGATGGATATTTTCGCCATCAAGAAAAATCTTGCCATCAGTTGGCTTTAAAAGTCCGTTCAAATGTTGAACGAGTGTGCTTTTGCCAGACCCTGTATGCCCGATTATTGCAACAAAGTCGCCTTTTTCAATATTAATATTTATGTTATCCAGTGCGGTGATTTTGAAAGGAGTGCCCGCACCGTAAATATATGTTAAATTTTCTGTTTGCAAGTGGGACATTTCTTACTGACCTTTCAATAAATCATCTATATTTTCGACTAATTCGTTGATGCTTAACAAATCGTTTTTGAGTTTGATACCATCTGCACGAAGCATTTCGGATAACTGACAAGTTTGTGGCACATCAAGACCGATACTGCGAATTTTTTCAGCATCTGCAAAGACTTGCTTTGGTGTTCCATCCATTAAAAGTCTGCTATCATCCATAACCACAATTCGGTCGGCTTCAACTGCTTCTTCCATATAATGAGTGATGAAAACAACTGTTATGCCCAAATCACGATTAAGTCGCTTGATTGCATTCATTACATCACGACGACCAATTGGGTCGAGCATTGCTGTTGGTTCATCAAGAATGATGCAACGTGGCTCCATTGCAATTATACCTGCAATTGCAACGCGTTGTTTCTGACCACCTGACAACTTATGTGGACCGTGTTTACGATATTCATACATACCCACAGTTTTAAGAGCATTGTCAACTCGTCTGCGAATCTCATTGGGCTCGATGCCTAAATTTTCAGGACCAAAAGCCACATCTTCTTCAACGATTGTTGCAACAATCTGGTTATCGGGGTTTTGGAAAACCACGCCAACTGTTTGTTTAATTTTTATGTCGTCTTCTTCGTTAATTGTATCCATTCCGTCAACCAAGACTCTTCCTTTTTCGGGAAGTAAAAGTCCATTTGCAAGTTTTGCCAATGTGCTTTTACCAGAGCCATTGTGACCAAGAATAGCCACAAATTCACCTTTGTCAATTGACAAAGAGAAATCTTTGACAGCAGGTGCTAAAACTACACCTTCTTCGTCACTTTCATAACGAAATGTTACGTTTTCAAATTTAATAATTGCCATTAATTACTTACTCCAAATTGCAGATGCGCCACATGGTAATACAAGTCCGTTTTCAGTAGCACGAAGTCCAATTTCGCTACCTGTAACCTGACCACCAAAGCGTGTTTTCACAACTGCGCCTAAAATATATTCCATAACTGAAGGACTAAGTCCTGTTGTGTATGAGTTTATAAGCATCATAAGTGGGTCATCCGATAACACCTGACTACAAAGTTCAACAAATTCATAAACTTCGTTTTCAAGTTTCCAGACCTCACCACCCGGACCTCTGCCATAAGATGGTGGGTCCATAATAATGATGTCATATTTATTACCACGACGGATTTCACGCTGAACAAATTTGATACAATCGTCAACTATCCAGCGAACAGGTTTGTCCGCAACGCCTGAACTCACTGCATTTTCTTTTGCCCAAAGAGTCATACCCTTTGATGCGTCAACATGGCACACAGAAGCGCCTGCTTTAAGTGCAGAGATTGTTGCGCCACCTGTGTAAGCAAAGAGATTTAACACTTTAACTTCACGGTTTGCATTTTTGATAACTTCTGCAACTCTATCCCAGTTTGTTGCTTGTTCAGGGAAAAGACCTGTATGCTTAAATCCCATTGTTTTGATATTAAATGTTAAATCACGGTAGTTGATTGTCCAAAAATCAGGGATTTTATTTCTTATTTCCCATTGTCCACCACCTGAATTTGAACGGTGATAAACAGCGTCAGCTTTTTTCCAAAGTTGATTTTTCTTTTCGGTTTTCCAGATTACTTGTGGGTCAGGACGAATGAGAGTGATATTCCCCCATCTCTCAAGTCTTTCACCACAAGAACAATCTATTAATTCATAGTCTTTCCAATTATCTGCTACTCTCATTATACTAATCTTTCCCTAATTACTGATGCAACTGATTCACCGAGTTCTTTAATCTGTTCGTAATCTTTGCCTTCAAGCATTACACGGATAAGTGGCTCTGTACCTGAAAGGCGAACAAGAATTCGACCTTCGTCACCAAGTTTTTCTTCGGCTTTTTTAATTGCATTCTGTACTTCTTTATCTTTTTTAAACTGTGCTTTACCAAAGTTTGAAACACGCACATTAATAAGCACCTGTGGATAAACTTCCATTTCGTCGGCAAGTTCTTTAAGAGTTTTGCCTGTATCTTTTACAACTGCTAAAAGTTGGATAGCAGAAAGTTGACCATCACCCGTTGTTGCATATTGTAAGAAGATAATATGGCCTGACTGCTCACCGCCGATGCTATAACCATTAGCACTCATATTTTCAAGAACATAACGGTCACCAACATTTGTTTTTTCACATTTGATTCCGTTTTCTTCGCAGAATTTGAAGAAGCCCATATTACTCATAACAGTAACAACTGCTGTGTCTTTTTTGAGTTTGCCCAATTCTTTCATGTGTTTTGCGCAAACTGCGATGCACTTGTCACCGTCAACAACTGCACCTGTATGGTCAACTGCAAGCATTCTGTCAGCGTCACCGTCAAATGCAAAGCCTAAATCACAACCATTTTCAACAACAACCTTCTGCAAATTTTCAAGATGTGTTGAACCACAATCTTTATTGATATTCACACCGTCTGGCTTATCACTGACAACAATAACTTCTGCGCCAAGACGAGTGAAAACTTCTTCTGCTGAAACACTTGAAGAACCGTTTGCACAGTCAAGGGCGATTTTGTAACCTTTGAAGCTCATATTTGTTGCAGAAAGAAGATGCTCAATATAATCATTGATTGCATCTGCTTTTCTTTTTGCCTTGCCTACTCCGCCACCGATAGGAGTTGGAATAGGGGTAGCATTATCAAGAATAATTGCTTCAATTTCATTTTCAAGTGCATCGGGTAATTTATAACCATTTGACTGAAATATTTTAATTCCGTTATATTCACAAGGGTTGTGTGATGCTGAAATCATAATGCCCGCATCATAGCCGTATTCCTTTACAAGATATGCCACTGCAGGAGTTGGCACAACGCCCAACTTCAAAACATCAGCACCAACTGAGCAAAGACCGGCTGTAATTGCATTTTCAAGCATTTGTGAAGATGCACGAGTATCAAGTCCGATAAGCACTTTTGGCTTTTTGCCATTTAAGTTTTTAGTGAGTACCATAGCAGCAGCTCTGCCTATCTGCATTGATAATTCACAAGTGAGTTCTGTATTTGCAACGCCTCTTGCGCCATCTGTTCCAAAAAGTCTACCCATTATAATATCTCCTTAAAAGAGTGATGTTTGTGAGTTTTTCTTGTTTGTTTCGTTAAATTTAAAGCCTAAATGCTCATAAGCTAACGGTGTTGCAACTCTTCCCCTTGGAGTTTTTGCAAGGAAGCCGATTTGCATTAAATATGGCTCATAAACATCTTCGATTGTTACGGCTTCTTCACCGATTGTTGCTGCGAGAGTTTCAAGTCCCACAGGGCCACCGTTGAAGTTTTTAATCATTGTTGTAAGCATTAAACGGTCAATGTTATCAAGACCGATTTCGTCAATTTCCATTCTGCCAAGTGCGATTTTTGCGTTATCTTCACTGATTACGCCATTACTCATAACCTGAGCAAAGTCTCTTGCTCTCTTTAAGAGTCTGTTTGCAATTCTTGGTGTGCCACGAGAACGAGATGCAATTTCTAATGCACCGCCGTCATCTGCAAAGATATCAAGAATGCCTGCGCTACGCTTAACAATCTGTGACAGTTCTTCAGGTGTATAAAGTTCAAGTCTTAAAATAACACCGAAACGGTCACGAAGTGGTGCTGTGAGTTGACCTGCACGGGTTGTAGCCCCTACGAGTGTAAACCTTGGCAAGTCAAGTCGGATTGAACGAGCTGATGGACCTTTACCGATAATAATATCAAGGGCATTATCTTCCATTGCAGGATATAAAACTTGTTCAACTGCACGGGATAAACGATGAATTTCGTCAATGAAAAGCACATCACCGTCATTAAGGTT
>JAZOPS010000034.1:0-9517 GCA_045655645.1 Candidatus Fimenecus sp. | reverse complement strand
AGGCTTTGCTTTTTCTACGAAATGCTTGCCATAGTAAGCATTGAGATACATCTCTTTGATTTCGCTCATAAGAGGATAACGTGGGTTAGCACCTGTGCACTGGTCATCGAATGCCTGCTCAACCATTTCATCAAGGTTGTCAAGGAATGCCTTTTCATCAACGCCGTAGTCCTTGATTGTTTCCTTAATGCCAACCTTTGCCTTAAGCTCGTTAATAGCCTTAATAAGGTTTTCAAGCTTCTCCTCGTCTGTGTTGCCACCAAGACCGAGGTAATCTGCGATTTCAGCATAGCGAGCAAGTGTGTGTGGGTGGTCATACTGTGAGAATGTACCCATCTTTGCAGGAGCTTCACTTGCGTTGAAACGAAGAACTTCTTCAATCATAAGAGCATTTGCTACACCATGTGGAAGGTGGTGGAAAGCACCGAGCTTATGTGCCATTGAGTGACATACACCCAAGAATGCGTTTGCGAAAGCCATACCTGCCATTGTTGCAGCATTTGCCATTTTTTCTCTTGCTTCAACGTCTGTCTGACCGTTTTCATAAGCACGAGGAAGATATTTGAAGATGTTCTTAAGTGCCCCCAGTGCAAGACCATCTGTGTAATCTGTTGCAAGCATTGCAGCATAAGCTTCAACTGCATGTGTTACAGCGTCGATACCTGATGCAGCTGTAAGTCCTTTAGGTGCTGACATGTGGAAATCAGTATCAATGATAGCCATATTGGGAAGAAGTTCGTAGTCAGCAAGAGGATATTTAACACCTGTTGTTTCATCTGTGATAACTGCGAATGGTGTAACTTCTGAACCTGTACCTGCTGATGTTGGAATAGCGATAAAGTATGCTTTCTCACCCATCTTAGGGAATGTGTATACACGCTTACGGATATCAATGAATCTCATTGCCATATCCATAAAGTCTGCTTCTGGGTGTTCATAAAGAACCCACATAATCTTTGCAGCGTCCATAGCAGAGCCACCGCCAAGTGCGATAATTGTATCTGGTTTGAACGCCTGCATCTGTGCCGCACCATTTTTAGCGTTCAAGAGTGTTGGGTCTGGCTGAACATCAAAGAATGTTGTATGTGCAATACCCATTTCGTCAAGTTTATCTGTAATTGGCTTTGTATAGCCGTTTTCATAAAGGAATGTATCTGTTACGATGAAAGCTCTCTTTTTGCCCATTACATTCTTGAGTTCATCAAGAGCTACTGGCAAACAACCTTTTTTGATATATACCTTTTCAGGTGCTCTGAACCAAAGCATATTTTCCCTTCTCTCTGCTACTGTTTTAATATTGATAAGATGTTTAACGCCAACGTTATCAGAAACTGAGTTGCCGCCCCATGAACCACAACCAAGTGTGAGAGATGGTGCAAGTTTGAAGTTATAAAGGTCACCGATACCGCCGTGAGAAGAAGGTGTATTTACAAGAATTCGGCAAGTCTTCATACGAGCTGCGAATTCGTTGAGTTTTTCTGTTTCTGTTACTTCATTAAGATAAACTGAAGATGTATGTCCATAACCGCCATCTGCAACAAGGTGTTCTGCTTTCTGGAGTGCATCTTCAAAATTCTTTGCTTTATACATTGCAAGAACAGGAGAAAGTTTTTCGTGAGCAAATTCTTCACTAATGTCAACGCTTTCAACTTCGCCGATAAGAATTTTTGTGCCTGCTGGTACTGTTACGCCTGCAAGTTCTGCAATTTTTGCAGCTTTCTGACCAACAATTTTAGCATTAAGCGCACCGTTGATGATAATTGTCTTTCTAACCTTTTCTGTTTCTTCAGGGTTAAGGAAGTAACAACCTCTTGTTGCAAATTCTTTCTTTACTGCATCATAAACATCTTTAAGCACGATTACTGACTGTTCAGATGCACAAATCATACCATTATCAAATGTTTTTGAGTGAATGATTGAGTTAACTGCGAGAAGAATATCAGCACTGTCATCGATAATTGCAGGTGTGTTACCGGCACCAACGCCAAGAGCTGGCTTACCACTTGAATAAGCAGCCTTAACCATACCAGGACCACCTGTTGCAAGAATGATATCTGCTTCTTTCATTACTGTATTTGTCATTTCAAGTGAAGGAACATCAATCCAGTCAATAATTCCTTCTGGAGCACCAGCTGCAACTGCTGCTTCAAGAACAAGTTTTGCTGCAGCGATAGTTGAGTTCTTTGCTCTTGGGTGTGGTGAAATGATAATTGCATTTCTAGTTTTAAGTGCAAGCAAGCATTTGAAGATTGCTGTTGATGTTGGGTTTGTTGTTGGAATAACCGCAGCAACAACACCGATTGGCTCTGCAATCTTTTTAACGCCGAATGCTTTATCTTCTTCAACTACACCGCAAGTTTTTGTATCTTTATATGCGTTATAGATGTATTCAGCAGCATAGTTATTTTTAATAACCTTATCTTCAACAACACCCATACCTGTTTCTTCAACTGCCATTTTAGCAAGTGAGATTCTTGCCTTATTTGCAGCAGAAGCGGCTGCTAAGAAGATTTTGTCAACCTGTTCTTGTGTGTAAGTTGCGAATTTTTCTTGTGCTTTTCTTGTGTTTTTGATAGCCTGTTCAAGTTTTTCAACGCTATCTACGATTTCATATACCTTTGTTTTCATTATGTACCTCCACATTTTAGAATTCACAGCGCATCAATACGCCTTTTTGAGTTCGTTAACATTTTAACAAACCATTTAGATTTTGGGAATTCTTAAAATGTTTACGGAGGGTTATCAAAAATGATAATACTCGAAAACAAAGAGAAATTATTAATGCTTATTGCAAGTGTTTACGCTTTGATTCGCAAAGTTCTGTTATAAACTTACGGTCCAACGCAGAAAGTTTATATCCGTTTTTATAAATGAGAATATCTTTGTAAATTTTATTGTTATCAATGCACTTTTTCTGTACAAGGTCATATCTTTCAAGAATATCGCATGGCGCTGGTGAAACCCACATAAATGTTTCGGGATTTTTGTGAAGCAACTCAAATTGACTTGCTCTTTCAAAAATGAAAATTCTGCGGTCAATTATGTCAGGCAATTCTTCTTTTACTACTTTTGCCAAAGGCATTGACGGAACATAAGGGTCAGCATGTGCAATCTCAATAAGCCCTTTTAAATCGTCAAAAGTAATTGCATCTTTTTGTGCCAGCACACTGTCTTTGCTCATAATCAATGAATACGAGAACTCTGTTATCATTTCATAAGTCAATCCCTTTTCTTCAAGCATTGACTTGAAATATTTATCATAATTTGCAGCATATCTGATAATACCTAATTTGTAATCGTGATTAAGAATATTCTTGATTGTACGCTGTGAATTTGTTTCTTTATAAAAGATTTCTGCAGGGTCATCTGAAAGTGATTTTGAAAATTCAGAAAAAGCATCAGAAATATAGCAAGCACGAGGAACAGAAATTGAAAACTTTTGTTTTTTAGATGTTCCTTTTTTATAAAAGTTTTCAACCTGGTCAATCTGGTTAAGAAGCTCTTTTGCATAGCTAATAAACTCTTCACCTTCAGGGGTAAGAGTTACACCTTTCGCTGTACGCTCAAAAATTGCTATACCCAAATCACCTTCAAGTTCTTTTATTGAACGGCTGATATTTGGAGTAGCCACCAAAAGCACCTCTGATGCTTTATTAAGCGAACCTGCTTTCGCCACTTCAATCGCATATTTCATATGTAATATGTTCATAAAAGTCCCACCTTTTAAATAAGAAACCAATTATTTTTTATTATACAATATTAGATAGTAAAAATCAATTTAATAATAACTATTTTAGAAATTAACTTTACATTAAAAAATGCCCCTGACAATATCTATCAGGAGCATTTTTATTTAGTCAAGAATTAGCATTTCGGTCATGCGAAGTTTTGCGCAACCATAAAGGCAAAGTTCAATATTTTGAACGCCAGAAATTGGGTTTCTTGATTTTGGTGTTTTTCATCATTATCGGTATATTCTTCACCCAACATCTTCAGTCTTGAACTGATATGTTACATCTTCAAACTGCATTGTAACATCTTCACGAGTAAAGCCATCAAGGTTATATCTATCTGAATAGTAATTGTATTTATCAATAGTGAATGTGCTATCAGGCTTGCAAGTTATCATTGTGCAACCTCTTTGTGAGCCAAGCTTATCAATGCCTGAATACGCAAAATAGTCAATGCTATAACCATAGCTAAACACAATTCCTTTATATTCAAAAGTAGTATTGTTTACATGGTCATGGCCGTTGAACATAGCTTTTGTTGAATCTAATTCAAGCATTTTTTCAAAAAGGTCGTCTTCACCATAACCACAACATACAAGTCTGCCTTCTTCACCGATTATGCCTTCTATGAATTTTAAGTTCTCTGTATCTTTAAAACCATTTTGTACAAACTCTTTCCAAGCGTCATCCATTTCTACCAATGGAATATGGAAAAATGCCATAGATTTAACAGGTGTTGCATCTTTATTGATTTTTTCATTTTCAGCATTCATTCTCTTGATTTCTGTTTCGTACCACTCTACCTGATTAGGATGAACATTATCATATGTACCCTTAAGACTTTCAATGATATTATTGTCCTTAATATATGCCTGAGAGTCAATTAAAATTATTGCCTGAGTAATAAGCCCCTCTGAATTTTTAACTTCAATAGTGTGATTGCCGTAACCGTCAACATCTTCAGGACCTGCCTGGAATAAGCAATACTTATAATCTTCATTTTCATAAAACTCTGCAACTGTTTCTCTGTCAAAATATGAATAAAATTCGGCATCGTGGTTACCAAATGTTACATCCCAATAAACACCAAGACTTTCCATAAGATTTGCAAAAGCCCTTGCGCCACTATAATTATTGAATGTTCCCGCCGTATATGGCACAGGGAAAGCAATATCACCTGTTGCAATAACAAGGTCGGGCTTTTCTTTTGTCACCATTGCTGCAACCGCATTGAGTGCTTTTTCGTCAACAGTTTTTGAAAGAAAACCACCACCGATATGTACATCTGTAATGTGCATTACTTTAAAGTCACCGTCAGTTGTGAAATACCAATATCCGTTTTCATCTTTTTGGGGAATAAGTTGATTTTCCATTTCAACCTTGTTATATGAATTACCTTTTTCTAAAAGATTTTGAAGTGATAAAAAGTTAAGTCCTGCAATTACAACTGCCAAGACCATCACCACAGCAACAATTATTAATAACACCTTTTTCAACTTTTTAGATTTTGCTTTTGCCACAACGCGACACCCCTTTCAGTTTACATATTTAGAATAACATAAATATTTAAAACTTTCAATAAAATCTAGTTTTTAAAAATAAGAAAAAGCACTTGCTAATAACAAGTGCTTTTAGTTTTAAAATTTATTCTTTTGCAAGACAATATGGTCGAGGCGAAGCTGCATGTTGATACCGCGAGCCGAAAACCATGCAGTATTGCGGAAAAATTTATTTTGTTCGTAGACCTTTTGGGTAGTGATTCTTCGCTCTGCCGTTTGATACTTTTACTCCACCAACGGTACAACCATCAACCATAACCACTGCCCAACCGTTGTCACAATCTGTCTGAAATTCTTCGCCGTGAAGATATTTTTTAATTTCATCACTATCTGCTGAAAGTTCGATTTTTCTCTTGAAATCTTTACCCATAGCCATAAAGAATTGATGATGTGGTACTACATAATTTTTACGAATTTCGCCAATTGTTACACCACAAGTGAAAGCAATACCCCTTGGCACAGGAAAATTTGGTGTAAAATAAACAGGGTTGCCGTTATATGTCTGAACGCAGTCTTTATTATATGTTGTGAGGGTGTCATCAAGAAAATCAACCAAAATTTTATCTAGTTTTTCTTTGCCAATTGGCACGAAGAAATGCTCGGAATCAATGTTTGAATCTGTAAGACGCATTACCGCAACGAATTGCCCCTCACCTTTTGTTTTGTGAAAATAGCAACGCCTTGCATAATGAATATTTTCACATTTACAACCATCAAAATTTATTCCGTCAACTGTGTTTTCTCGCACTTTATCTGTTACGGGTACAAGTTCAAATCCCGAATGACACTCTAAAAATGCATCGACTGTCATTTCATTTTCTTCAAGAGAGAAGGTGCATGTTGAATAGACTATATATCCGCCAACCTTGACCATTTTTGCTGCACAATCAAGAATTTCTGCTTGACGCTCAGCGCACATTTTTACATTTTCGGGTGACCATTCATCAATTGCGATTTCTTCTTTTCTGAACATTCCTTCACCTGAGCAAGGAGCATCAACCATTATCATATTGAAATATTGTTCGGGGAATGTTTTCACAAGTTTTTGTGGACTTGCGCAAGTTGTGACAACATTTTGAAAACCCATTCTTTCAACATTTCCCGTTAATATTTTACATCGTGACGGCACAATCTCATTGGACACGAGCACACCTTTTTTGCCCAATTTATTTTTAATCTGACTACTTTTTCCACCCGGTGCTGCGCACATATCAAGAACTTTCCAGTCACTTCCTATATCAATGCTTTCAACGGGAACCATTGCAGCAGGTTCTTGGATATAAATCATACCTGCGTGGTGATAAGGATGGTTGCCGATTCCATCATAGTCAAAATAAAAACCATTTGGGACATAGGGAATTTTTTCTCCCCCGAATGGGTTTATTTTTTCAAAATCTTCAAGGGAGATTTTGTCTGTATTCACGCGAAATGCTCTTACAGGTGGCTCATCAAATGCTTTTATAAAGTCTTCATATTCGTCACCCAAAAGAGTTTTCATTCTGTTTTCAAATTCAAATGGTAGTTGTTTCATTTTATAAACTCATTTCTGCATAAAGCATACACATTGAAGTTGTTGTTATTGCAGCAGTTTCGGTGCGCAAAATTCTTTTGCCAAGAGATATGATTTTACTATTCATTTCTTTGGCAAGTTCGATTTCTTTTTCGTCAAAACCACCTTCAGGACCTATGAAAATCCCAACTGACATTCCTTTTTTTATTTCTTTCAATGCATCAGTTGTGTCAAGCATTCCGTTTTTGCTTTCATAGGGCACTAAAATCAAGTCAAGGTCTTTTGCGCTTGATAATGCTTGTTTATATGTAAGAATATCGCCAATTTCGGGAATTATTGTTCTTTTGCTCTGTTTTGCAGCACTTTCTGAAATTGCTTGCCAACGAGCAACCTTTGATTTCTTTTTCTTATCGTCTATTTTAACTACAGAACGACTCATCTCAACAGGAATAATTTTATAGACACCCAATTCAACGCATTTTTGAATAATAAGTTCCATTTTATCGCTTTTAGGGAGTCCCTGAAAAAGATAAATTTTAATTGGTAATTCTGTGTCCTGATAGTTTTCTTCAATAATTTTTGCAATTACAAATTCGCTATCAAAATTCTGGATTTCGCAAAGATTGCTAACACCGTTATCGCTGACTAAAAAGGTGTCACCAACACGCATTCTCAAAACATTTTTAATGTGATTAAAATCTGTGCCCGTTATATAATAGCACTCGCCTTTTCGGTTATCGCCATTAACAAAAAAATTATACATACACACCAACTCAAAGTTTTAATTTACATTTATGATAATAGCATATTTCTTTATTAAAAGCAACGAAATACTAAACATTATCGAGATAGAAATCTTCAATTATTGAATCAAAATGAACAAGGGCTATTTTATCCATATTTAATGAATAAACCAACTGAGATAAAGCATCATAATCTGTTGAAATATCATATAATTTATCAACAAGAACTTCGTTTTCATAAATATTGATACCATAAGTTTCAACTATCTTGTTTTCAATTGTAATATCGTGTTTAAAAATTTGATATTTCATAAAATTTTGCCTTTGCTTTTATTTTTAAAAAAATGTGTCATTATGTCAACTTTTATTGACTATTTTACAGTGAATGTGTCAAAATGTCAACAAATATTTTTAAATAAGTTTGTTAAATTCTTGACATAATTTGACTAATTTTATATACTTATTAATGTAAGAAAATATGCACAAAAAAAGGATGTGTTTTTAATGCACCAAAAGTATGAGGCATTATTTACTCCTTGGAAAATTGGTAACGTTGAAATCAAAAACAGAATAGTTATGTGCCCTATGGGTGGTACATCACTTTTCGGTTGGTTTGAACTTGGCGGTTGTCATTTTGACAAGGAAGCTGCAAAACTTTTCATTGAAAGAGCTAACAACAATGTTGGCCTTATCATCCCCGGTATCGCACCACTTCGTGATACATTCTGGGGCAAATGGCTTTGGCAAAATCCAAAGATGTTTGAAGAACTTAAAGAATTTATGGACGAAATCCATAAGACAGGTGCAAAACTCTTTATTCAGCTTACAGCAGGTATGGGTAGAAGCTGGGCTATTACAGAACTTGTAGCTCCACTTCACAGAAACAAGATTACAAGAGCACTTGTTAAGCCAATTCTTGATACATCTCACGAATTAGCTTGCCCTAGTCCACAACCAGCTCGTTGGGCTCCTGATATTATTTGTCCTGAAATGACAAAGGAACAAATTCACGAAATTATTGAAGCATTTGCAAAGACAGCAAAACTCTGTCGTGATGCAGGTGTTGATGGTGTTGAAGTTCACGCTGTTCACGAAGGTTATCTTCTCGACCAGTTTGCTATTGAATTCTTCAACAAGCGTACAGATGAATACGGCGGAAACTTTGAAAACAGATATCGTTTCGCTGTTGAAGTTGTTAAAGCTATTAAAGAATCTTGCGGTGATGACTACCCTGTTTCACTCCGTTACTCAGTTGAGTCAAAAATGAAAGGCTTCTGCGAAGGCGCAATGCCTGGTGAAGAATATACAGAAGTTGGCCGTGCAATGGAAGAGTCTGAAAAGGCCGCTAAATATTTGCAGGATGCAGGTTATGATATGCTCAATGCAGATAATGGTACATACGACTCTTGGTACTGGGCTCACCCACCAATGTATATGCCACAGAACTGTAACCTTGATGATGTTGCTCACATCAAGAATTTCGTTGATATCCCTGTTGTTTGTGCAGGTAGAATGGAACCTGATGTAGGTGCACAAGCTGTTGCAGATGGCAAAATCGACGGTGTTGGTATTGCTCGTCAGTTCCTTGTTGACCCTGAATGGATTACAAAGATTATTGATGATAGAATTGAAGAAATCAAACCTTGTATCTGCTGTCACGCAGGTTGCTTCAACTTCTCAACATCAAAGGGTCACGCTAATACACAGGACCTTATGGATACAATGGGACTTTCTCGTTGTGCTCTTAACCCTAAGACAATGCAGTCAAAGAAATACAAGATTCAGCCTGCTAAGAAGCAAAAGAAGATTGCTGTTATTGGTGGCGGTATCGGTGGTATGGAAGCTGCTATGGTTTGTGCACAGCGTGGACACAAAGTTGACCTCTATGAAAAGAGCGACAAGCTCGGCGGTGTATTCATTGCTGCAGCTGCTCCATCATATAAAGAAAAAGACCGTGACCTTATTGCATGGTAT
>JAZOPS010000033.1:0-114810 GCA_045655645.1 Candidatus Fimenecus sp. | reverse complement strand
ATAGTAAGAAGCGAGAAGCATATTGTTTCTTGCTTCAATATTTTTGCCGTCTGTGTAAGCTGTTTCAAGGTTTTCAAAAATCATTTTTGTTGCCTTTTCAGCAAAGTTTGTTGTTGACTTAACATTTGATTTGCCTATGTAAGCTTCAACAGCGTGTGTAAGAGCGTCCATACCTGTTGTTGATGTGATGTGTGGTGGAAGACCAACTGTAAGCTCAGGGTCAAACACTGCATATCTTGGACGAAGGAATGGGTCGTTGCAAGCGTTCTTTTCGTGTGTTTTTGAGTTTGAAACAACTGCTGCAAGAGTACATTCTGAACCTGTACCTGCTGTTGTTGGAACTGCAAAGAATGGTGGAAGTGGACGAAGAATTTTCATAAGGCCACGCATTTTTTCAACTGGCTGATTTGGCTTAACAACTCTTGCTGCTGCAATTTTTGCACAGTCCATTGGTGAGCCACCGCCGAATGCGATAATACCCTGACAACCGTTAGCATTGTACATATCTTTTGCTTCTTCAATGTTTTCGATTGTTGGGTTTGGCTGAGTACCATCATAAACAACGTATTCAACGCCTGCGTTGTCCATTTCTTCATAAAGAGAATTGAGAAGTCCAAGAGAAGTAAGACCCTTGTCAGTTACGATAAGAACTTTCTTAAGTCCCTTTTCTTTGATAAGGTTAGGAAGTTTTCTGATGCTTCCTGGTCCTGTGAGCATAAATGGCTCACCCCAAGGCATAAAGCATTCTGCAATAAACATAACCTTCTGGAAAACTCTGCAATAAGCTTTGTAAATTTGATTCATAAAACATATCCCTTTCATTTTTAATTTATTTTTTACTGTTGAAGATTTCAACAGCTAATTTACTGTCTTTGTCGATTTGCTCTTTCAACTCGTCTTTTGAATCGAATTTCTTCTCACCACGAATAAACGAGAGCAATTCAACTTTGATTCTTTGGTTATAAAGGTCACCGTCAAAACCTAAAATACAAGTTTCTGAAAGCACCTTGTCACCACCAATTGTAGGATGACAACCAAAGTTTGTAACTGACGGATAAACAACGCCGTCAACAGTTGATTGTGAAGCATAAACGCCGTGTTTCAAGTTAATGAAATCAACGGGGAAATGCTGATTGATGGTAGGAAAACCAAAATATTTTTTACCGATTTTATTACCCTCAACCACAAGAAAATCATAAGAAAATTTTCTGCCGAGCATTTCATTTGCTTCTTCGATATTACCATTTTCAAGAGCGTTTCTAATGCGAGTTGAACTGATTAACTTGTCATCATAAGAAACATTTTCTGCTTTTTTATAGATAATATCATATTTTTCGCAAAGTGTTGCAAGAATTTCGCTATTGCCCTGTCCGTTTTTGCCGAAATGGAAATTATCACCACTTATAACAGCACCAACATTGAGTTTGTCACAAAGAATATCTTTGACAAATTCTTCAGGTGAAAGATTTCTAATTTCTTCAAAACTTATGGGGATGGGCAAAAGCCCCATATTTTTAATTGATGCTTCTTTGTCTTCTTTTGTGATAAGCATTGGTGGTGCATATCCCTTGACTGCAACCTGTGGGTGACAGTCAAAAAGAAGTACAGATGGCACAAGACCATCAAAAGCAAATTCTTTTGTTGCATTCAATACATTTAAGTGACCTCTGTGCAAACCATCAAAGGTGCCCAAAGCCAATGCGATTTTATTCATCAGAGACAAGTACCCTCCTGACTTCAAGGTCTCCCTTTTCTTCTGATATTTCACCCAAGCCTAAAAGTTTCTTTTCAGGTGAATAGACACGATAAATACCAATAGGGTAGTCACCGTGTAATCTGTCATAAGCTAAGCCTCCACCATTATGGAAACGGTTTGCTTGTGGTTGGGTGACAGTAATTTCATTATAACTCATAAGTGCTTTCTCAACAGTTGTGAGAGCACTATCAATATTGTTTTTATTGACAAGGGCTTCTAATTCTTCAAGTGTTACGGCAGATTCGATTGAAAATCCGTTGGCGCTTGTACGACGAAGTTCAGTCATAACTGCGCCACATCCGAGTTCTTTGCCTATATCATCACAAAGTGAACGAATATATGTACCCGCAGAGCAGGTGACATCCATTGAAAATTCTGTTCCGTCAAAATCATAGATTTCTAACTTTTCAATGGTGATTTGTCTTTGCTCACGAGTGACTTCAATGCCTTTTCGTGCAAGGTCATAAAGGCGCTCGCCGTCTTTTTTTAGAGCCGAATACATAGGTGGTGTTTGCCAAATCTCTCCCATGAAATTATCTGCGACAGATAATAATTGTTCTTCTGTAACAGAAACGGGGGATTGACTCAAAATTTTACCCGTAATATCAAGAGTGTCGGTAGTAATACCTAATTTCACTCTTGCAGTGTAGCTTTTTTTATGCTCGGGCAAAAGCTCAATGAAACGGGTTGAATGACCAAGCATAACCACAAGAACACCTGTTGCCATTGGGTCAAGAGTGCCTGTGTGCCCTGCTTTTTTAACACCGAGAATGCGAGATGCTCGTTTTACTGCCATAAATGATGACATACCTTTTGGTTTGTCAAGACAAATTATTCCCGTCATTCAAGCTCTTCCTTTATAACTTTAAGTAATGCGTTTTTAACCTCATCAATTGAACAGTTAAAATCGCAACCTGCAGCGGCATGATGACCACCACCACCGAAATTAGCACAGATTTTAGCAGCGTCATAAGGCTCAACAGTTCGAAGTGAAACTTTGAAAGTACCATCGTGACGCTCACGAATGGTAACTGCAATTTTTACGCCTTCAATTTTTCTTGGGATTGCAGCAATACCGTCACAATCAGATGCGCTTGAACCGCTTTCTTTAATCATTTTGCGAGTAACCATCATAATTGCACATTTACCATCAAAATGAGATTCAATTGACGAAACTGCCATCTGTTCAAGTCTTAAATATGACAAAGTCTTTGTTTCAAACATAAGACGGTTGATGAAGGTGTAATCAGCACCTTTTTCCATAACATCTGCCGCAATTCTGTGAACTGTTGGTGTTGTGTTTGAGAACAAGAAACAACCTGTGTCAGTTGCAAGGCCTGTATAAACACAGTTTGCAATCTGTGGTGAGAATTCAATACCCATTTCACAAATAATTTCATAGATAATAACTGCGGCTGCTGCTCGGTCTTCTAAAAGAAGATTTTCAGCATATTCACGGTTTGAAAGGTGATGGTCAATGCATAACCATACCTTGTCACCATATTTTGCTTCAAATTCTTCGCCTAAAAGTTTTTTATCAGCAACATCAACTGCAATAATTTTGTCAAATGGGATATCGCTGTTGTCAACTCCATCCCAAAGATAAGAATATTTTTGGTGAATTGGGTCGCCACAGCGCACCATCGATTTTTTATTAAGTTTTGACAATGCACGGTGCAGTGCAAAAGCACTGCCCAAAGTGTCACCGTCAGGATTGCGATGTGTGAGAATAAGATAATTATCATATTCTTTTAAGAGTGATACGCACTCCCTTACACTAATTTTATTCATATTTAATCCTCAATATCGTCAGCAACTTTAGTACTTTCGATTTTTTTGAATATTTCCATACCGTGCTCAATTGAATCGTCAGCGATAAATTTAAGCTCGGGAGTTTTGCGAAGATGAAGTTTGCTACCAACTTCGCGACGGATAAGACCGGTTGCAGATGTGAGCCCTTTAACAGCTTCTTTTGCATCGTCAATGCCACTCATTGAGCTAACATAAACTTTTGCGAAAGAAAGGTCAGAACTAACATCAACACGAACAACTGTAAGAATTTTATCTCTCACTCTTGGGTCTTTGAGTTCGCGGATAATAGCAACTATTTCACGCTTAATATCTTCGGCAACTCTGCCTGTTCTGTATCCTGCCATTAGTCTCTATATTCCTCCATAATGAAAGCTTCAAAAATGTCGCCTTCCTTAACGTCATTGAACTTGTTAAGACCAATACCACATTCATAACCTGAAGCAACTTCTTTAACGTCATCTTTAAATCTCTTAAGTGATGAAATTGAGTCTTCAGCAATAACGATACCGTCACGAACAACACGGATTTGTGCATTTCTTGTAACTTTACCATTTTGAACATAAGAACCTGCGATTGTGCCTGCAGAAGAAAGTTTGAATACATTACGAACTTCAATACGACCAAGTAATACTTCACGGAATTTAGGTGCAAGCATACCCTTCATAGCGTCTTCAATTTCTTCGATACAGTCGTAGATGATACGATACATTCTCATGTCAACGCCGTCACGCTCTGCAATTTCAGTAGCAACAGGGTCAGGACGAACATTGAAACCAACGATAATAGCATTTGATGCACTTGCAAGCATAATATCTGATTCGCTTACTGCACCAACACCACCGTGGATAACCTTAACTGCAACTTCTTCGTTAGAGAGTTTTTCAAGGTTTTGCTTAACAGCTTCAACTGAACCCTGAACGTCAGCCTTAACGATAATATTGAGAGTCTTGATTTTACCTGCATTAATTGATGAGAACAAGTTATCAAGAGTAACTTTCTGATATTGGTTAAATTGTTCTTCTTTCTTTTCTTGCTTTCTCTGTTCAACAAGTTCGCGAGCAAGTCTTTCGTCAGAAACTGCGTTGAATACATCACCTGACTGTGGAACTTCATCAAGACCCATAATTTCAACAGGAACTGATGGACCAGCTTCTTTGATTGAACGGTGTTTGTCGTCAACCATAACACGAACACGACCAACTGCTGTACCTGCAACAACAATGTCACCTGAATGAAGTGTACCATTTTGAACAAGAAGTGTTGCAACAGGACCCTTACCTTTATCAAGACGAGCTTCGATAACAATACCTTTAGCAGCTCTATTAGGGTTAGCTTTAAGTTCTCTCATTTCTGCTGTAAGAAGAACATTTTCAAGAAGTGTGTCAATGTTCATGTGTGTCTTTGCAGAAACAGGAACGCAGATAATATCGCCACCCCATTCTTCTGGAACAAGGCCGTGCTCTGTGAGCTGTTGCATAATCTTATCAACTGTTGTGCCTGGTTTATCCATTTTGTTGATAGCAACAATAATATCAACTTCAGCAGCTTTTGCATGGTTAATAGCTTCAATTGTCTGTGGCATAATACCGTCGTCAGCAGCAACAACAAGAATTGCAACGTCAGTAGCCTTAGCACCACGAGCACGCATTGATGTGAAGGCAGCGTGACCAGGTGTGTCAAGGAATGTAATGTACTGACCGTTAAGGTTTACTCTGTAAGCACCAATGTGCTGAGTAATACCACCTGCTTCAGTAGCAGTAACATTTGTGTTTTTAATCGCGTCAAGAAGTGATGTCTTACCATGGTCAACGTGTCCCATAACAACTACAACAGGGTCACGAGTTACAAGGTTTTCTTCATCGTCTTCGGAGTCGTCAATAATTCTTTCTTCGATAGTTACCACAACTTCACGGTTAACCTTTGCACCAAGTTCAGTTGCAACGATTTCAGCTGTGTCATAGTCGATAACTTCGTTAACAGAAACCATCATACCAAGCATAAAGAGTTTCTTGATTACTTCAGCAGCAGTCATTTTAAGACGAGATGCAAGTTCACCAACTGTGATTTCGTCACCAACTGTGATTACAGGTGGTTTCTTTGCTCTTTCTGCTGCGATTCTCTGAAGTCTTTCTGCTTCTGTTTCTTTTTTGCCACTTCTCATACCTTGTTTGCGGTATTGCTGGCTCTTTTGTTTAAGCTTCTGCTTTTTAACCATATTGTCACTGTTGTGAGTGTTAGCAGGAGCGATGTTTTCATATTTTTCGTTGTATTTTTCAGCGTCGAAAGAGTTTGCTCTTGTGTCAATTGTACGCTTTTCACCTTTTGTACGAGCCTGCATTGGTTTTGCTGGGTCTTTTTCTTTCTTCTTTGGTTGCTCAACAGGTTTTGAAGGAGCTGTTGCAGGAGCGTTTTCTTTCTTTGCTTTCTGTGGAGCTTTGTCTGCTTTTGGAGCAGGAGCTGCCTTTTTCTCTGCCTTTGGTTTTTCTTTTGGAACAGCATTGAAATATGCGTCAAAACTTTCAACAGAGTTATCTTTTGTAATTATGTCAAAAAGAAAGTCAAGTTCTTTTTCTTCAAGAGCTGTCTGTGACTTCTTTTCACCTTCAAAGTGCTTTGAAAGGTTTTCTATAACATACTTGCTCTGAATATCAAAATCTTTTGCAAGTTCATGTACTTTATATTTTTTCGTCATATTCGTGACCTCCCGTTAAAATAGTGTAAAGCCTATTTGCGAAATTTTCTTCGTTAATTGTAAAAACACCTGCTTTTTTGCCGATTACAAAACCTAGCTCTTGCATTGTAAAATCGGCTATTAAAAACTTGGTTTTTCTTGAATCAAATCCGCATTCATCTGCGATTTCTTTTTTGAGTCTGTCAGACGCGTCAGAACAGGTGATAGCAAGAAATGCTTTTCGTTGCTTTATTGATGTGACTGCGGCATCGTGCCCCAATGACATTTTTCCTGCTCGTCTGCAAAGACCGAGAATACCTTTTAAATCATTGTTCATTTTTTGAAATCTCCGTCAACATCTGTTCATAAACCTCATCTGGAATCGCCATTTCAAAGGCTTTGTCAATCCTGTGTGATTTTCTGGCTTTTTGAAGACAATCGGCGTTGTTGCAAATATATGCGCCTCTGCCTGAAGCCTTGCCTGTAAGGTCAAGAGAAACTTCGCCATCAGGACTCTTCACGATTCTGACAAGTTCTTTTTTTGGTTTCTGTTCACCACAGCCATTACATTTGCGCATTGGAATTTTCTTTTGCTTCATTGCCGTTTTCTCCTTTAATTAGCCTTCATAAAAACCACTTTCGGGTTTAATGTCAATATTCCAACCTGTAAGCTTTGCAGCAAGGCGAGCATTCTGACCCTTGTTGCCGATAGCAAGTGAAAGTTGGTGGTCAGGAACTGTAACCTGACAAGTTTTCTTTTCTTCATCAGTGATTTCAACGCTGAGAACATTTGCAGGCGCTAAAGATGCACCAATGAATTCTGCTGGGTCGTCACTGTATTTAACGATATCAATTTTTTCGCCGCCAAGCACTTCAACGATGTTGTTTACACGAGCACCGCGTTGACCGATACAAGCACCGATTGGGTCAACATTTTCATCAGAACTGCTAACAGCCATCTTTGTTCTTGCACCTGCTTCACGAGAAACTGAGTGAATAGTAACAAGTCCGTCATAAATTTCAGGAACTTCTTGTTCAAAGAGTCTTTTTACAAGACCTGAGTGAGTTCTTGAAATCATAACTCTTGGACCACGGTCTGTGTCTTTAACTTCAACAACATAAACCTTTGTGAGTTCGCCTTCAACAAATGTTTCACCTGGAACTTGCTCGCTCTTTGGAAGAACTGCTGAGCCCTTGCCGATTTCAAGAGTAACATTGCCGTTGATTGGGTCAATTCTGCTAACCTTTGCTGTAACAAGGTCACGGCTCTTTGACTGGAATTCTCTAATTACCTGTCCGCGTTCTGCTTCTTTGATACCCTGACGGATAACATGCTTTGCAGTCTGAGCTGCAATTCTGCCGAATTCCATTGTGCTCTTTTCAATTTCAAGAACTTCGCCAGCTTTTGCATCTTCACGATAAGCTTTTGCGTCTTCAACGAGAATGTCTGTGTCATAATCGTCGATTTCGTCAACGATGTTGAGAGTAACAACTACTTTAATTGTTTGCTTTTCAGCGTCGATTAAACAAGAAACAACATCTTTTCCGCCGTAATCTCTTCTAAGAGCAACAACGATAGCGTTTGCGATTCTTTCATAGAGATAATCAACATCAATACCTTTTTCGTTAGCCATCAATTCAACAGCTTCGAAAAATTCTTTAAATTCATTCTTTTTTGTTTTTGCCTTTGCCATTTTTCCAAAAACCTCCTAAAATAATCTGGATTAATCTTCGAAACTGCCGATACCTTCAAAGTCGTCGGCTTTAATCCAAGATGCTTCTTTATATTTAATATTAAGCTCTGTTTCTTCATCCAGAGCAATTGTTACGCCTTCTTTATCAAAAGCAGTTAGAATGCCTTTGTATTCTCTCTTGCCTTCAAACGCTTTGATAAGTCTTACCATAATTTTTTCACCCATATATGCTTCAAAATGGAAATCTCGGGTGAGTTCGCGCTCAATGCCGGGGGACTGAACCTGCAAGTTGTATGCCTGTTCAATTGGGTCAGCATCGTCAAGCGGTTTGTCGATTGCGTGGTGCATATCAACACAGTCGTCGATTGTTACACCATCTTCTTTGTCAATAGTAATGCGAAGATACCAACGAGCGCCTTCTTTAACAAATTTAACATCCCAAAGAATGAGACCTAATTCATCAGCAATTGGTTTTGCAATATCCCACACTACTGCGGCGGTGTTTTTCTTCATAAAAACCTCCTTATAAACTCAAGAGAGCGGGTCGCCCCACTCTCTGTCAATACCAATATTCTTACCATAAGAGAATATAACATACAATTTAATAAAAATCAATAGTTTTTTGCGTTTTTATATACAATATAATATATAAGCACAAAAAAATTGCATTTTACAAGTCATCGGCATCCTGTTCAGGCACTTCAAAGCTTTTGGGATTTCCTGTGTACCATCCATTTGCGTCAAACTGTTTGGCGTTTTCTTCACCGGTCCATATTTCTGAGATTTCTTCACTTATTTTTTTGATTCTTTGTCGTGCATCAACAGTTTTCTGCTTGTTATTTTTCTTGAAAAACATAGTTTCACCTCCACAATATTATTATTTCTTATGTTAATATAAATTTTGCAAAGAAAAAATCATCAAAATTTGCAAAAAATGAAAATAAAATGTATTGATATAATATTGACTTTTGAAAAATCATATTGTATAATGACTAGGAATAGAGGTGTAATTGCCTCAGTATCGGTTTTTATTTGAAAGGAAAAATTGTTATGAAAAAAATTATTTCATTTGTACTTACAATAGCTCTCGTTCTTTCAATGAGCGTTTGTGCATTCGCAGTTGAAGACCCAGCAAGCACAACTACTGAAACTACAACAGAATCAACTACTGAAAGCACAACAGAATCAACTACTGAATCAACAACTGAGAGCACAACAGAATCAACTACTGAATCAACAACTCTTGAAGAAGATACAAGTAGCACAGGTAGCACAGGTGGCATCGGTAGCTTCCTTGACACAATTCTTGGTGTTCTTGGTGGTCTTGGCGATATTCTCTTCGGTGGCGGAGGAGAGCCTTCAGATGAACCTACAACACAACCAGATACAACTTGGCCAAACGAAACAACAACACTTGGCAGTAGTGATTCACAAACACCTAACACAGGTGACACATCAGTTGTAGCAGTTGCAACAATCGCACTTGTAGCAGGTGCAGCACTTGTTCTTACAAGAAAAAAGAGCGACGACGCTGAATAATTTTTACATAACATAATTTTGATATTATAGACGGAAACTTTTAAAGTTTCCGTCTTTTTTTGTCTTGACAAGACAGGTTTTTGTTGCTACAATAATAATTGCAAGGCGAACAAATGTTCGATGTAAGAACGCACAAGGAAATCGTGCGTTCTTTATTTTTCGGAAAAAAGGGAGGAATTGGTATTGCATTTTAATAATCGAATAACTGAACTTACGGTCGACGAATATGCATTTCTATCAGAAAATTTTGAGTTTGTCAACGAAAAAGATGTTGGGAATGGTGTGAGTTATATTGTCTTCAACAGAAAAAGAAATATTCTCAATACGGTGAAAAAGGTTATTGAAAACGAATTGAGCAGTTTAGAGAAAGAACTTATTCTTGATTTTTGGGGTAGAGAATTAACAGTTGAAGAATTATTAGAAAAACATAAACTTTCAAGGTCGAGCGTTTACCGTTATTTAAACAATGCAAAAAATAAGATAGAAAAATACATAAAGTATGTGCTTGTTTATGAAGATAATGTACAACGATATTCCGTTGCGGATTTTTTAAATTTTATTAAAGGAGATTACATTGAAAACTGAAAAAATGAGTCTTGTTGAACTTGCCAAAGAGTATGAAAAACACATTGAGTTGCAAGAATACTTTATAGATAACTGTAAGAAAGAAATAAAAAGAGCTCAAAACATGGGGGATAATAACGCAGTTTGTGAGTTGAAATCAAAATTACAAAAATTTTATGAAATCAAACGAGAACTTCGTGAAATTGCGGATACACTTAAAAATTATTACAAAGGAGATGATAAGCTTGACAGCTTATAAAGGAATAGATGTATCAAAATGGCAAGGTGAAATCAACTGGTCAAAGGTTAAAAATGCAGGTGTTCAGTTTGCGATGCTTCGTTCAAGTTTTAGTTGGGAAGGAACAAAAGATAAGTTTTTTGAATATAATTATAAACACGCTAAAGAAGTTGGTGTAGCCGTTGGTGCTTACCATTATTCTTATGCAACAACGCCCGAAGAGGCAATCAAAGAAGCAGATTTTTGTTATTCTGTAATCAAGGGCAAAAAGTTTGAATATCCAATTGCCTATGATATGGAAGAAAATAGAATTGCATCTCTCGGCAAGGAACAAATTTCTGCTATTGCAAAAGCCTTTTGCGAGAGAATGGAAAGCTATGGCTACTATGTTTGCATTTATGCAAATCTTTATTGGTTGAATAATTATTTTACTGACGAGATTTTTGAGAAATATGATATATGGCTTGCTCAATGGACGAATAAACCAACCTTTAAAAAGCCTTATGGAATATGGCAAAAATCTTCAAAGGGCAGGGTTGATGGAATTGATACAAATGTAGATTTGAATGAGTCATATAAGAATTATCCATCAATCATGAAATATAATGGTCTTAACGGATATGGCAAAGAAATCCCCGCCCCACCTGCAAAGAGAGGCTTTAACGCAGGGCAAAAAGTTGTGCTCAAAAATGCAAAACTTTATAGTTCGGCTTATACCGAAAGGGTCTCAAATTATGTCAGTGGCACATATTATATTTATGACGGCATTTATTTTGAAGGAAGATACAGAATAACAAATTCTCTTTCAAATGTTGAGAGAAAACCAATGTCAAAATATGTGACGGGATTTGTTGACCGTTATGATATGAGGTAGATTATGTCAGATTTTGAAGTAATAAATCACAGACTTGATACGGCAGAAGCAGACATAAAAATTCTCTATAAAAAAGTCAATGATGTAACACTTTCACAGGTGACAAGCAACACAAAACTTGATAGTATGCTTCTCACTTTGGGTGAAATGAAAGAGAGCATAGAAAGTCTTAAAAAACGCCCGAGTTGGTTGTGGGACAGAGTTGTGGTGGCTCTTATAGGCGCTGTTTGTGGGGTGCTAGTAAACAACTTTTTCGCATAGGAGGAAATGATGATAGAATATATTTCAGAAAACGCACTTTTAATGATTCCAGTGCTCAATATTATTGGAATGATAATTAAAAACACAGATAAAATACCTGATAAATACATACCGCTTATTTTATTGTTCTTTGGTATTTTAGGGGCGATTGCAATAATGGGTATTTCGCCTGAAAGCGTAATTCAAGGTGTACTCATAACGGGTACAGCAGTTTATGGTAATCAGGTGTTTAAACAACTTAAAAAAGATTAAAAATATAAGTCGGTGCGAACTTTTTGGTGTTCACACCGACTTTTTTTAATTATCTGCTTCAATAAATTTTACAACGCTGTCGTTGTTGTTGTTACCGATTATAATATCTGCAATTTCTTTGACTTGTGGTACCGCATTGCTGACTGCAACTGCAGTATCAGCACCCTGCAACATTTTTATGTCATTAAGGTTATCACCGAATGCCACAATATGCTCTGCACTAATAATTTCACTTGCTTCTCTTGCAGCGTTTGCCTTTGATGCTGTGTGAGAATAAATCTCAACTAACCAGTCATCAGAATAAGAGTCTTTATAATAAGCAAAATCAATTTCGGGAATATCTTTTAATTTTTCAACAACGGGGTCGAGAATTTGTGGCAATGCATAATAGTTGATATAAACCGAATGTTGCTCGTCAGGGATAATGGTCATATCATCTGTTTGAGTGAAACGACCGTCGAGCATATCAACTCGCATATCATAAAATTCTTTCATTCCGTCATTGTCAAATATGGTATATTTGATTGACAATTTATAGTCATCACCATATAAGAACATAAAAGGATGCAAATTGTGTGAATAAAAAATATCAAGCACTTTTTGAATTGCCGAATATGGTATTTCGTGATATTTAACTGCTTTTTTAGTTTCGGTATCATAGACAAAAACACCATTCATAAGCACAATTGGTGCTTTAAAACGCACGCCGTCAAGAATGGGCATTGCGCTGACCATACTGCGAGCAGTTGCCACAGAAAATGGGATACCTTTTTTATAAAATTCATTGAGTTTTGCCTTTGTATATGGACTTAAAGTGCCATCGCTTTGAAGCAAAGTACCGTCCATATCGCTTATATAAAGTTTTTTCATATAATACCTCTGAAAACTTATTGTTAATCACATTTTATAGTTTTCAGCAGAAATTGTCAAATCAAAACTTTTATTCTGTGGGTGTTGCAACAATGGGACCAACATTGCTGAACTGATTTCCACCTTTTACGATTGTGAATATGGTTGAACTTGTTCCACCGTTCATCATGCCCATGCCACCAAATCCGCCCATATTGTTAGGACGAGTCATATTTTCCATACCCTCAGGCATTTCAGGTCTTTCGCCTTGTTGCCCTTGCATACCTTCGAGCTTCTGTGGTGCTTCGCCCTGCATGTTTTCAGGTGGAGTCATGTTTTCCCTATCTGTAATATTTTCAGGGCGTTGTGGTGCTTCACCCTGTGGTATCTGACCGTTCATATTTCCCATAGAATTAGCAGATAATTGGGTGTCGCCTTGCCAGAAAGTATATTCACCAGGAAGCAATTTGTCATCGGCAATTACGAGATATGTGAAATCATTTGTTGGAGCATATTCTCCCACAATCTGACCATCAGCATTCTTCAATGTGTATGTGCTGTCACCAACCTGACGACTTGCAAAACTGAACACGGCATAGGTTTGTTCGCCACCTGCAATTCTGTCGAACATATTACCTGATGCAATTACTTTGCCACCGTTGACATAAATACCTTTGTCCGAATCTATACCTGCATCACCGCTTGTTGCACAAGCCTGTGCAACAACAGTGCCACCATTGATTACAAGCCAACCATTTGAGTCAATTCCATCACCCTCACCAGTACTGCCGTCACAGAAAATATTAAGTGTGCCACCGTTCATAGTAGTAACAGAAACATTGTCTTCGTTAGTGTTAATTCCGTCGTTACCTGATGTTATGTTAATGTTACCACCATTGATTGTAAGATGAAGTTCACTATCAAGACCTTCGTTTTCGGCTTTGATGTTGAGCACACCGTCACCCTTGTCGCCACCATTAATATTCATTGTTTTCTTTGAATAGAATGCAGCGTCGTATTTGTGGAGCTTTTTGCTATCAACGACTTCTGTTCCATCTTCGTTAAGCTCATAGGATTTATAAATCTTTGCAACATAAGAACCATTGATGTTGTTTTCTGTACCATCTGCAATAATTACATTTGCGCCTGCATTCTTAGTGTCAACATCTTTTGTAGCAGTTTCTTCATCTGCAACACCGCATTCATAAACATTATAGAAAATTATAGCGGGAGCAACTGTGCAAGTGATATCAACATCATTGAGAATGAGTGTTACAACTGCATTGGGGTCGGCTTCTGCATCTTCGCCCAAGTCAACTGCGATTTGTCCTGCTGAAAGTTTACCGCTTAAAACATATCTGCCAGGTTTTGTAATATGCACAACTGTGTGAGCATCAGCTTCTGATTGCTCGTGCTCATCTTCTTTTGTGCCTTCACCATAGGTGAAATCTTGCCCTGAAAGATAGAATACAATATCGTTTGCTGTGTAAATCGCTTGAGTATTATCGTTAGTTATCTCTTTGCCGTCAACGGTAATTTTTTTATCAGACAAATTGATTTGAATACCGTCAATTTTTTGGGTTCCAACTAAACTGCACCCTGTAAGGATAAGAGAAAACGCTAAAATACAGATTAATACTTTTTTCATAACACCATTCCTTTTGGTCTTTTTTTACATTATTATACAAAGGAATTGCGATAAAGTGAACTAAATGTTAACAAATTATAAACATTTTTTTCTTTTGTGTTGATTAATAATAAAAATACTTGTAAAAAACAGGGTATTCGTTTAAGAATTGCTGAAGATTTTTTCTTGTGTTAGAACCTGGGTCGTTAATAGTGAAGTTGGATGCAGAAAGTGTATTGCCACCTGTGTATCCTGTAATCACAACCCAATGTTGAGTGCCTGAATATTTCTTTGCACCTAAAAGCACAGGCTTGCCGTTTTTAAGTTGATTGTAAACTCCGTTGAGATAATTTGAACTGCTTGTAACTACTTTGAGATTACTTGGCCAATAAACATTACCCGATGAAGAGTATGAGAGTTTTTTTGACATAGCATCGGGATAAATTGTTGTGCCCGTGCGATAAGACTCCATCATTGCAATGGCGGTTGTAACACAACCGATTTGAGCGATAGTCTTACCCGATGAGCCGATTTTTACATTTGCCCAACGAGAGTCTGTCTGCTTAAAATTTGGGACATTTAAAGATACAGCAGAATAGCCACCAGCTGAAAGATATTGCGAGCTTACATATCCCGTTTTTGTACCGTTAAAAAGTATTTTGCTCCAACCATTTGACGATGATAGCACAATGACAACTTCACCATTATAAAGACTTGCAGTTTTTCCGTATGATGTACCGGCACCACTTCGTACATTAAGACTGCCTGATGAAAGCTTTACTGTTGCAGGTGAGCCTGAGATTGTCTTGATGTAATTTTCATGACAATAACCATAAGAATTATCTGCATATTCAACTCGCCACCAGTTACCACTCTTTGAAACAAGTGTTACCAAACTGTCTTTTGCAAGTGATGTAACAACTGAAGAAGATGTTGTTGCAGAACTTCTTACATTAAGTCGTCCGCTTGTAACATAAACAACGCCTGCCTGACTATTAAGCGTTGCTGCACTTGACTTGATTGGTACCAACAAAAAGCCAAAGCACAACAACATTGATAAGAAAAATGATGTAATTTTTTTCATTTGTTTCACCTCGTTTTTTTGCATATATGCATATAAAAGTCTAACAGAGTGTGTGAATATTGTTAATAGTCCAAATAATGTAAAGGGAATTTCTGTATTTATTATTGATTTTCTCTGTGAAAAATGGTTTAATATATTCATAATTTGTTTAGGAGATGAAAGATATGGACTTTAAAGAAAGTACAGGTTTGTACTTGATTGCCGGCGGCGTTATTTTGTTCGTTCTTGCACAGTCTATTTTCTTCCTTGTTAAAGCATGGAAACAAGGCGAAAAATTAGGTCTTGACAAGAAAAAATTGCGTGACGCAGTTACATCAAGTGCAGTTTTCACAATTCCATCAGCATTGTCAGTTTTGGCAACAGTTATTGTTTTGGCACCATCATTGGGCCTTGTTATCCCTTGGGTAAGATTGTCAGTTCTTGGTAACTTGTTGTATGAAACAAAAGCAGCAGGTGACGCTATGACTGCTTTTGGTCAAGAGGGTGGTATCTCATCAGTAATTACTGACCCAGCAATTTTTGCAGGTGTTGCGTGGGTTATGACTCTTGGTATTTGTTTCTCACTTGTTATTTTGCCTTTTGTTGCAAAACCATTACATAAAAAAGTTCTTAATTTAGGCAAAAAAGATGAGAACGCAGAAGAATCAACAGAAAAGAAAGAGAAAAAGTCAGGCGGCATTGGGGGCTTTATAGACCTTTTAACTCCTGCAGTTTTCATTGGTCTTATTGGTGCATTCGTTGCTCGTGCAATCGCAGGTAAAGGTAAGCCTGAAACATTCGGCGACGGTGCTGGTGTGTTATCAGTTATCACACTCGTTGTTGCTGTTGTTGCTTCATTGATTCTTGAAAAAATTGCAAACAAGTTCAAACTTACATGGCTTGAACCTTTTGTTATGCCAATAGGTATGATTTTGGCAATGGTTATCGCAGTTGTTGCATACAATGTGTTGCCATCTGAAATTGCTATCTTTGAATGGAGGGGTTAATTATGAGTAAGAAAAATAAAGTAGAAAAATCATATTTTGACCGCGTTCATGCTTGGGGTAGAGTTTCAAGTATTACAGCTCTTTGCGTGCTTATTATGTTCCCACTTTCAATTTGCTTGTATTTGGGCGTATGGCCATCATTGAGCGGCGTTATGGGCGGACTTTTAAAGCTCATTCCACTTTATTGGTCACTTGCAGTTATTGAAGTTTTGATTTATACACCAATGCTTGGCGCAGGTGGTACATATCTTTCATTCGTAACAGGTAATATTACAAACCTTAAACTTCCTTGCGCAATTGGTGCTATGGAAAACGCAAAAGTTAAAGCAAACAGCGAAGAAGGCGAAGTTATCTCAACAATCGCAATTGCAACATCTTCAATTGTTACAACACTTATTATTGCGGTTGGTGTTTTGGTGTTCAAACCTTTCCTTCCTTCATTTACAAGCAGTGAACTTTTGATGCCTGCTTTCAAACAGGTTCAACCTGCACTTTTCGGCGCATTGGCAGCAGGATATTTCTCAAAGCATTGGAAGATTTCAATCTTCCCAATTCTCGTTATGCTTGGCGTTTTGCTTGTAGCACCTTCATTGGATGCAGGCACACTTCTCTTCCCAGGTATCATCGCTTCTGTGCTCGGCGCATTCGCTATGTGGAAACTCAAATGGGTAAAGTAATTTTATAGTTTTTTTGATAGTCCGTTGATTTAGTTCGGCGGACTATTTTTTATTGTGTTTTTGCACAGTTTTTTACGACTTTTTTTTATATCTTGAACATCTTGAAAACATTGATTTTACGCGTTTAAAGTGGTAGAATAAATTGATTATAATAAAATGGATTGGAGTGTGTTGTTTTGGCATTAGTTCCAATGAAAAAACTCCTCGAAAATGCAGAGAAAAACAATATTGCCGTGGGTGCTTTCAGCGTTGGTAATATGGAGATGGTTATGGGCGCTGTGGCTGCAGCAGAAGAACTCAATATGCCCATAATTTTGCAGATTGCAGAGTGCAGATTAAAAAATTCACCACTTGAACTTATGGGCCCAATGATGATTTCGGCGGCAAAAAATGCAAAGGTTGAAATTGCTGTTCACCTTGACCATGGTCTTCGCATTGAAACCGTTCAAAAAGCATTAGAAATGGGATTTACATCTGTTATGTTTGACGGCTCAACATTACCGCTTGAAGAGAACATCAAAGCAGTTAAGCAAGTTCGTGAAATGGCGGATAAATATGGTGCGACAGTTGAAGCGGAACTTGGCGTTGTGGGTGGTAATGAAGGTGATGGCGTTGCACACGAAATTCTTTGCACAAATCCTGACGATGCTAAACTTTTCTGTGATGAAACAGGCGTTGACGCATTAGCAGTTGCAATCGGTAATGCACATGGTAATTACCCGGTGCTTCCTAATCTTCGCTTTGATGTGCTTGATGATATTAACAAAATGGTTGATACTCCACTTGTTCTTCACGGTGGCACAGGAATTACTGACGAAATGTTCCAACAAGCAATTATGTTGGGCGTTCGAAAAATTAATATTGCAACAGCAAGTTTTGATAGCCTTGCAAAATATGCTCTTGATTATTGCAAACCAATCGAAAAAGCGAATTATTTTGAGCTTAGCCGTCAAGAAGCAATCGGCGTTTATGAAAATGTAAAAAGACATATTAAAGTGTTCAGTTTTATGAATAATTAAGGAGAAAAATTATGAAATACATTGAATTTGACAATAACAAAGAATTTGATTTAATCCTTTTAGGTCGTGTGGCAGTTGACTTAAACCCTGTTGACTATTATTGCCCACTTAATGAAAGCACAACTTTTAAAAGATATTTAGGTGGATCACCTGCAAATATTGCAGTTGGTCTTGCTCGTCTTGGTAAAAAAGTTGGCTTCTTTGCTCGTGTTTCAGATGACCAGCTTGGCACATTCGTAACTGACTATTTTGATAATGAGGGTATTGATACTTCTCATATCAAGCGTTGTCAGAATGGTGAAAAAATTGGCCTTACATTTACTGAAATCAAATCAGAAACAGAAAGCTCAATCGTTATGTACCGTAACGAAGCAGCCGACCTTAAACTTGACGTTGAAGACATTGACGAAGATTACATCAATAAAGCAAAAGCAATTTTGATTTCAGGTACAGCCCTTGCTGAAAGCCCATCAAGAGAAGCTGCTCTTAAAGCAGTAGCACTTGCTAAGAAAAACAGTGTGCCAATCATTTTTGATATTGACTATCGTGCATATAACTGGAAAAACAGCGACGAAATCGCAATTTATTATTCTTCAGTTGCTCGTGAAGCTGACATTATTCTTGGTTCTCGTGAAGAATATGACCTTACAGAAAAATTCATTAAGCCAAATATGACTGACAAAGAAACAGCAGCATACTGGCACTCACAGAATGCTAAAATCGTAATTATCAAGCATGGTAAAGAAGGCTCAACAGCTTACACAAATGATGGCGAAAGCTATTCAATCAAGCCATTCCCTGTAAAACTTCTCAAATCATTTGGTGGCGGTGACGGATATGCTAGTGCATTCCTTTATGGCATTTTTGAAGGTTGGGAAATTATTGATGCTCTTGAATTCGGCTCAGCTTCCGCTGCAATGCTCGTTGCATCTCATGCTTGCTCACAAGATATGCCAACAGTTGACGCTGTTAAGGAGTTCATCAAAAAAGAAAAAGAAGAATATGGTGAAATGATAGCAAGAGCATAATTCTTTTTGTCATATTTTCCGTAATACTTCGTTGCTTTCGGCTCGTGGTATACCCGATACAACTTCGCCTCGGCAACATTGTCTTACGAAAAATTTGCTCAAAAATAATCTGTTCTATCAAATTTTATTTTAAGCTAAAACGGTGAAATAAAATGATTAAGAAATTATTGAAAAACAAAGCATTTAAAGGGGTAATTATTGCAATCTTGTGTGCTTGTTTGCTCGGTGGGGTAGCCGTTGTTGGCATTAATGCCTATATGATTTCTTATGTAAATGAATATATTTTAACAGAAGAAGACCTTAAAAACGAAAATTTTGATTGCATAATGGTGCTTGGCGCAGGTCTTTGGGATGGTGAGCCATCACCAATGCTTCAAGAAAGACTTGACTTTGGTCTTAAAGCTTATGAAACTGGTTGCACTGATAAAATATTGATGAGTGGTGACCATGGCAGAGAAGAATATGACGAAGTCAACAAAATGAAAGATGTTGCAATCGAAAACGGCGTCCTTGCTGATAATATTTTTATGGACCACGCAGGCTTTTCAACTTATGAATCAATGTATCGTGCTCGTGATATATTTCAAGTTGAAAAAATGGTAATTGTCACTCAAAAATATCATTTGTACAGAGCGGTTTATGATGCTCGAAAACTTGGGATTGATGCTTACGGTTTCGCAGCAGAAAAGTTAGAATATCCAATTCATAATGATGTCCGTGAAGCATTGGCAAGAGTTAAAGATTTCTTCTATTGCATAATAGAGCCCGAACCAACATATTTAGGTGACCCAATTTCAATTCATGCTAATGGTTCGTTGACTGATGATAAAGATAGAGTTTAAAAAGGTGATTATATGTACGAAAATCCAAAATTCAATTCAAATAACGAAAAAATTCTTTGTGAGATGAATGGCAAAAATGCCGATATGCTCATGGATATAAAAACAAAGCTTCTTAAAGCAGGAGAAAGTGTTACAGTTTGTAACGAAAACAACGAAACTGCAATCCTTTTGCTTTCAGGTGATGTTACATACTCATTTAATGGTAAAACAGAGAATGCAAAAAGAGAAAATCAGTTTGTTGACAGACCATACTGTGTTCATTTTTCAAAAAATAATGAAGTGACAGTAACTGCAAATGAAGAGTCCCGAATTCTTATTCAGCAGACAGATAATGATAACGACTTCGGTTTTGTTTGGTACAGCCCTGAAAATGTAATTTTGCAGGAATTTGGTAAGGACCAATGGAATGGTACTGCACATCGTCAGGTGCTTACACTTTTTGACTACGAAAATGCTCCATATTCCAATATGGTACTTGGTGAGGTTATCCACAAGCCAGGTTGCTGGTCAAGTTACCCACCACACTATCATCCACAGCCTGAAGTTTATTACTATGAATTTGATAAACCACAGGGATTCGGTGTAGGTTTTAATGGCGATGATTGCTACAAGGTTGAAGACCAGGGTGTACTCTGTATTACACCAATGAAAACACATCAGCAGGTTGCTGCTCCTGGATACTCAATGTGCTATGTATGGATGATTAGACACTTAGAAAACGACCCATGGATTAAAACAAGAATTGACGACCCAGACCACAAGTGGCTCTTGGACGTGTAAATTAATAAATAATTCAACTTGATATATTATGAGGTGATATTATGGCAAAAATGACAATGGCTCAGGCACTTGTTAAGTTCCTTGACAATCAGTATGTGTCTTTTGACGGTGTTGAAACAAAATTCGTTGACGGAATCTTTACAGTTTTCGGTCACGGTATTGTTTTGGGTATCGGTGAAGCACTTGACTCTGATAAGGGTGGACTTAAAGTGTATCAGGGCAAAAATGAGCAGGGCATGGCTCATGTTGCAACAGCTTTTGCAAAGATGAACAACAGAAGAAAGATTATTGCTTGTGCATCTTCAATAGGTCCTGGTGCTGCAAATATGATTACAGCAGCAGCTACTGCAACAGTTAACAATGTACCACTTCTTTTATTCCCTGCTGACACTTTCTCAACTCGTCAGCCTGACCCTGTTCTTCAGCAATTTGAACAGGAAAATTCACTTGCTACAACAACAAACGATGCCTACAAAGCAGTTACAAGATACTGGGACAGAATTCAGCGTCCTGAACAGTTAATGTCAGCAATGATTAACGCTATGAGAGCGTTGACAGATACAGCAAATGCAGGTGCAGTTGCAATTTGTCTTTGTCAGGATGTTGAGGGCGAAAGCTACGATTACCCTGACTCATTCTTCGCAAAGAGAGTACATAAAATCGTTCGTATGCCAGTAGCTTGTGAAGAATTAGAAGATGTTGTAGCAGTAGTGAAAAATGCTAAAAAACCACTTGTAATCTGTGGTGGTGGTGTTCGTTACTCAGAAGCAGGCGAAGCACTTGAAAAGTTCTGTGCAGAATTCAACATTCCTTTCGCAGAAACACAGAGTGGTAAAACTGCTTGCCTTTCATCTGACAAATATAACCTTGGCGGTCTTGGTGTTACAGGTAACTCTGCAGGTAATGTAATGGCAAAGGATGCAGACGTTGTAATTGGTATCGGTACTCGTTTCTCTGATTTTACAACTGCTTCAAAATCGCTTTTCAAAGACGATGTTAAGATGGTTACAATCAACACATCCCGTTTTGATGCATATAAACTTGATGCAGTTAAAATGGTAGCTGATGCTAAACTCGGTATCCTTGCTCTTGGTGATGAACTTCGTAAAGTTGGTTATAAGTCAGCATACACAACCGAAATTAAGGCTGCAAAAGATGGTTGGGACAAGGAAATGGAATTCCTTGCAAACTATAAATATGACGAAAACTTCAAACCTCTTATTGAAGCTCGTGACGAAAAGACAATCCCTGAATTCGTTGAGAAAATCGGTGGTGTGATTACTCAGACAGCAGCTCTTGCTATGATTAGAAAACTTATTCCTGCAGATGCTCTTTGCACAGGTGCAGCGGGCTCGCTTCCAGGTTGTTTACAGAGAATGTGGACTTCTGACAAGCGTTATTCATACAATATGGAATATGGTTATTCTTGTATGGGTTATGAAATTGCAGGTGCACTCGGTAGCAAGATGGCTCATCCTGAATGCGAAAGCTATGCAATGTGTGGTGACGGTAGTTACTTAATGCTTCACTCTGAACTTGTTACATCAATTCAGGAAAAACAGAAGATTAATGTTCTTCTTTTCGATAACAGCGGTTTCGGTTGTATCAATAACCTTCAGATGTCAAATGGTATCGGAAATCTTGCAACAGAATTCCGTTACAGAGATGACAACGGTGACCTTTTAGGCGACCTTATTCCTATTGACTTTGCTATGGCTGCTGCAGCTTATGGTTGCAAGACATACACAGCAAAAACAATGGAAGAACTTGAATTCGCACTTATCGACTCACAGAAACAGACAGTTTCAACACTTATTGATATTAAAGTACTTCCAAAGTCAATGACTGATGGTTACGGTGCTTGGTGGCATACAGGTGTTCCATCTGTTTCAACAAATGAAAAAGTAAACAAATCCTTTGAAAATAAGGAAGAAAATAAAAACAAGGCAAGGAGATATTAATATGTTGGATAAAAATAAGGTAAAACTCGGTATTGCACCTATCGCTTGGACAAATGACGATATGCCAGACCTTGGTGCAGAAAACACATTTGAACAGTGCATTTCAGAAATGGCACTTGCTGGTTTCACAGGTTGTGAAGTTGGTAACAAGTACCCAAGAGATATAAAGGTTCTTAAAAAGGCTCTTGAACTCCGTGGCATGCAGATTTGCAACGCTTGGTTCTCAAGCTTCCTTATCACAAAACCTTATGAAGAAGTTGAAAAAGACTTTATCGAGCACATCACATTCCTTAAAGAAATGGGTGCAAAAGTTGTTGGTATTTCAGAACAGGGACACTCAATTCAGGGTACAGACCTTTCAATTTTTGATGACAAATATGTTATGAACGACGAAGAATGGGATATGCTTTGCACTGGTATCAACAAGCTTGGTAAGGTTGCAAAGGATATGGGTATCGCACTCTGCTTCCACCACCATATGGGTACAGTTGTTCAGACAGCTGCTGAAATTGACAGAATGATGGAAAACACAGACCCTGAACTTTTCGGTCTTCTTTTCGATACAGGTCACCTTGCATACTGTGGTGAAGACTATATGGCAGTTCTCAAGAAATATGCAAAGAGAATCCGTCACGTGCATCTCAAGGATATCCGTCCTGACGTTGTTGCTAAGGTTAAGGCAGAAAAAATGAGCTTCTTACAAGGCGTTCGTGCAGGTGCTTTCACAGTTCCTGGTGACGGCGTTATCGATTTCAAACCAGTTTTCGATGTTCTTGAAGAAACAGGATATGAAGGCTATGTTCTCGTTGAAGCAGAGCAGGACCCTGCAATTGCAAATCCATTTGAGTACGCAGTAAAAGCTCGTAAATACATCAACGAAGTATCTGGTTTATAATTACTATTTGTAGGGGCAGGTCTCTGTGCCTGCCCGCATATATAAAACATATCCAAATTAAGGAGATAAAAATATGGCAGTAGAAAAATTACAATATTTTGTGAACGGTCAGTTCAAAGATTCAAAAACTGATGTTTGGTATGACCTTCACAATCCAAGCACAGGTGAAGTTGTTGGTCAAGCACCTTGCTGTACAAATGACGAAGTTCTTGAAGCAATTGAGGCTGCAAAGGCAGCTTACCCAGGTTGGAGAGCAACTCCTGCAATCAAGAGAGCACAGATTCTTTATAAAATCCGTGAGCTTATTATCCGTGATATGGAAGAACTCACAATGTGTGTTGCTTGCGAAAACGGTAAAGTTTGGGGCGAAGCAGAAGGCGATGTTCTCAAGGCTAAAGAAGGTACAGAACTTGCAACTCAGGTTCCATCACTCATGATGGGTGAAAGCCTTATGGATGCTTCATCAGGTTACGACACAGTTAAATATCGTGAACCTCTCGGTGTTTTCGCAGGTATCGTTCCTGTTAACTTCCCTGCAATGATTCCATTTGGTTGGATGGCTCCAACTTGTATTGCAACAGGTAATACAATGGTTCTCAAGGCAGCATCACTTACACCAAAAACTGCAATGAAATTTGCAGCTCTTTATAAAGAAGCAGGCGTTCCTGACGGCGTTATCAACGTTGTTACTTGCTCAAGAAACGAAGTTAACACAATTCTTGACCACCCAGATGTTAAGGGTATTACATTCGTTGGTTCAACTCCTGTTGGTCTTAAGATTTATTCTCGTGCTGCAGCTGCTGGCAAGCGTTGTCAGGCTCTTACTCAGGCTAAGAACCATGCTCTTGTTATGTCTGACGCAGCAATCGAAAGAACAGTAGCAGGTGTTATCAACTCTGCTTATGGTTGTGCAGGTCAGCGTTGTATGGCTCTTACTTGCTGTGTTGTTGAAGAAGCAATCGCAGACAAATTTGTTGCTGAGCTCGTAAAACAGGCATCAAAAATCAAAGTTGGTCCATCATGGGAAAAAGATTCAAAACTCGGACCAATTACATATAAGAAACACTACGAAGAAGTTCTTGCTGATATCCAGAAGGGTGTTGACGAAGGTGCAGAACTTGTTCTTGATGGTCGTGGAGTTAAGGTAGAAGGCTACGAAAACGGCTACTTCGTTGGTCCTACAATCTTTGATAAGGTTACACCTGAAATGACTATCGGTCAGGAAGAAGTGTTTGGACCAGTTCTTTGCATCAAGCGTTGTAAGACATTTGAAGAAGGTCTTAAGATTATGAACGACAACCCTTATGCAAACGGTTCTGTTATTTATACTCAGAGTGGATATTTTGCTCGTGAATTTGCTCGTCATACAGACGGTGGTATGGTTGGTATCAATGTTGGTATTCCAGTACCAGTTGGTTTCTTCCCATTCTCAGGTCACAAGCAGTCATTCTTCGGTGACCTTCACTGCTTAGGTAAGGATGCATATCGTTTCTTCACAGAATCAAAATCAGTTACCACACACTGGTTTGATGAAGAAGAAAAGACAGCGACTAACGTTTCAACTTGGGACGGCACAATCTAAATTTTTGATATTTTTTCGTTATACTGCGTTACGGCAACTCGAAATATCCACATATTCCCTCGTTGCCGTGCCTTGTCTAACAAAAAAATCTCTAAAAATTTGTAACATTGTCTTGCAAGAAAAATCTTACAAATTATAAGGTTTAATGTAGGGGTGATTCCCGAATTGCCTGTAAACTATTAAAATATAAGGAGAAAATTATTATGCTTAAAATCGGTATTATCGGTGCTGGCCGTATTGGTAAAGTGCACCTTGAATCAATCTCATATCACGTAAAGGGTGCTGAAGTTGTTGCTATTGCAGACCCATTTATGAATGACGAAACAAAGGCTTTCTGTGAAGGCTTTGGTGTAGAAAAGATTTACACAGATTACACAAAGATTATTGAAGACGCTGACATTGATGCAGTTCTTGTTTGCTCATCAACTGACACACATGCTCCAATTTCTATTGAAGCAATCAATGCTGGCAAACATGTTTTCTGTGAAAAACCACTTGCTAACACAGTTGATAAAATTATTGAAATTGCAGATGCACTCAAGGCTCACCCTGAATGCAAATTCCAGGTAGGTTTCAATCGCCGTTTTGACCACAACTTCGCAGCAGTTAGAAAAGCTTATGACGAAGGCAAAATCGGTGAAGCACAGATTCTTAAAATCACATCTCGTGACCCACAGGCACCACCTGTTGGCTACTGTGCAGCAAGCATCTTCCTTGATATGACAATTCATGATTTTGATATGGCTTGCTTCCTTACAAACAGTGATGTTGAAGAGCTTTATGTTTATGCAGATGCTCTTATCAACCCAGGTATCCGTGAATATGGCGATTTTGACACAGCAATTATCTCAATGAAGATGGCTAACGGCGCTCTTGCAGTTATCGACAACTCTCGTCAGGCAATGTATGGCTATGACCAGAGAGCAGAGCTCTTCGGCTCAAAAGGTATGGTTGCAACTGCTAATGATACACTTTCAACTGCAGTTATTGCAGATGCAAACGGTGTAACAGGCGAAAAACCACTCTATTTCTTCCTTGAAAGATATATGGGCTCATTCGCAGAAGAAGTTAGACAGTTCGTTGACTGTTGTGTAAACGACAAGGAAACTCCTGTTGGTATCCACGCAGGTTTACAGTCAGTTAAGATTGCTCTTGCTGCTGAAAAATCAGCAAATGAAGGCAGACCTGTTAAACTTTCAGAAATAAACTAATAAAAACAAATTGGGCGAGGAAACTCGCCCATATTTTTAAGGAATGAAAAATTATGTCTATTGAAAAAGGCAGAGAATATTTCCGTCAGTTTGGAATGGAAGATAGAGTGCAAGAATTTTCTGTTTCAAGTGCAACAGTTGAACTTGCAGCACAGGCGTTAGGCGTTGAAGGTGCAAGAATTGCAAAAACTCTCTCATTCATGGTTGGTGAACAGCCAATTCTTATCCTTATGGCAGGGGATGTTAAAGTAGATAACTCAAAATATAAAGGCCAGTTCCACACTAAGGCAAAAATGATGTCACCTGAACAACTTGAAGAGTATGTCGGTCATCAAATTGGTGGCGTTTGCCCATTCGGTATTAAAGATGGTGTAGATGTTTATCTTGACGAGTCTTTGAAACGATTCCAGACAGTATTCCCTGCAGTTGGTGGCTCAAACAGTGCAATTGAGCTGACAATTCCCGAATTAGAGAAATATTCAAATTATAAAGAATGGGTAGAAATTTCAAAACCCATTGAATAAGAAAAAACAAAGGACGATTCATCACGAATCGTCCTTTTTGTATATCTTCAATAACTAAACACCTAATTCTTTTTCATATTCATCAATAGAAAAATGGGCAAAAAAATATTATAATTATAATGTATAATTCTATTTGAATTTCGGGAGTGAAAAAATTGTACGGACTTATAGAGCATACAGATGAAATAAACCGACTTTTAGCACGATATGGTGTAAAATTTGGTATTTACAAAAACAATGTATTCAATGAGCGTCTTTTCCCATTTGATGCAGTACCACGCATTATTTCAAAAGACGAATTTGAATATCTTGAACGAGGACTTAAACAGCGTGTTAAAGCACTCAATATATTCTTAAAGGATATTTACACTAAAAAGCAGATTATAAAGGATAAAATTATTCCTGAAGAATTTGTTTATGGTGCAGCGGGATATATGATGGAATGTGAAGGTGCAGTCCCACCAAAGGATGTTTTTGCTCACATCTCCGGTATCGACCTTGTGCAAGGTAACGATATGCGTTGGTATGTCCTTGAGGACAATCTCCGTGTGCCGTCAGGTGCGTCATACCCTATGATTGCTCGTGAATTGTGTCGTCGCGCAAGTCCTGACACTTTCCGTGCAAACACAGTTGTGGATAATCGTAACTATGGTGATTTACTCCGTAATGCTCTCGATTATGTAAACACAGGTGGAATTAATGTTGTGCTTACTCCCGGTAGATTCAATTCCGCTTTCTTTGAACATTCATATTTAGCAGAAAAAACAGGCGCAGTTTTTGCAATGCCACAGGATTTGTTTGTTGAGGGCAATGTGCTTTATTACAACGAATATTCGGGCAAACGCCAGCGCGTTGGTGCAGTTTACCGCAGAATAAATGATGATTTTATGGACCCGATGACTTTCCGCGCTGATTCACTTCTTGGTGTTCCACACATTATGGACGCTTACAGAGCCGGTAATGTGGCACTTGTTAATGCACCTGGCAACTCTGTCGCAGATGATAAAGGTATTTATTACTATGTACCCGCAATGATTAAATATTATTTAGGTGAAGAACCAATTCTTTCAAATGCACCTACATATCTTCCATTCTACGAAGAAGATATGAAATATGTTCTTGAAAACATTCAGAAGCTCGTTATCAAGGATGTTGCAGAATCAGGTGGATATGGTGTTGTGTTCGGCAGTGAATTATCTCTTGAGAGAATATATGAACTCAAGAAACTCATTCAAAAAGAGCCCCGAAGATTCATTGCTCAGGAGGTTATCCAATTCAATGACTTGAAAGTTGTTGAAAATGGTGCTTGGACGGAGAGAAAAGCCGATTTACGTGCTTTCGTATTAACAGGTGAAGAGCCTGTTGTGTGGAAATCGGGACTTACTCGTTTTTCAAAAGATGCAAATTCATTCGTGGTTAATTCTTCACAGGGAGGAGGCTTTAAAGATACATGGGTGTTATCTCGATAAAATCAAGTGACAATCTTTTTTGGCTTGGCCGTTATGTTGAGAGAGTTTTCACAACTCTTAAAGCCTTTACCGAATGCTATGATATTATGATTGATATCAATGACGAAGAATATATAAATTTCTGTCGCAGATTAGGAATTGCGAACAATTATTCTTGCCGTCAGGAATTTATCAGTTCATTTTTGTTTGACTCAAACGACCCCGCGTCAATTTATTCAAGCCTTCTTCATGCTTATGACAACGCTGTTGAAATGAGAAATGTTATCTCTTCTGACACGCTTTCATATCTTCAATTAGCAGTTGATATTATGGAAAAAAGTAGTAGCAGTAATGCACCACTTCTCAAAGTACAAGAAGTAACTGACTGGATTTTCGCATTTTGGGGCAGTGCTGACGATAATATTGAAGCAGAAGTTTCAAGAAATATTTTAAAATTCGGTAGAAGCATTGAGCGTCTTGATTTATATACAAGACTTGATTATCCAATTGAAATGCTTCGTAAAGAATTTTCAATAATGCTTAATCGTCTTTATAAGGTAGGAATCGACTGTAATGTTGGCTCAATTGAGCGTCTTACCCGAATGATTTTAGAAGAAGACGATTATGCACCATACAAAATCTCAATTCAGAATGAGTTGTGTCAACTTTTTGTAACAGGGGTGATGTAATATGGCAATTTTAGATTTTTCTTACAATATGTCAATTAAATTTTCAATGCCCGCAATAAAACACTGTTACACACTTCGCTGTATTCCGTTAGAATGTGAAAACCAGCATATTGAAGACATCAAAGTGACGGTTTTCCCTGAAAATGAACTCACTTATTCTAAAGATGGTTTTGGCAATATTCTTGTAACTGACCGAATTGTTACAATGCACAATGAATTTACAGTTGATGTAACGGGCACAGTAACAACAGGAGAGCATATCACTCCCGAAACTGATTTGAATCCTGTTTATAAATATCCTACACATTTTACAAAATGTGGTGCAGAGCTTGATAGAATGTTTGATAGAATTCAAGTTGGTATTTCTGATAATGCTGTTGATACGGCACTTAAATTCACTCGTGCAATTCGTGCGAATATTGTTTATAAATCAGGCTCAACAAGTGTAATAACAACTGCAGAAGAAGCACTGCTTAATGGTGCGGGCGTGTGTCAGGACTATTCTCATATTCTCTTGGCACTTCTTCGCAAAGCAGGAATTCCTTGTCGTTATGTTGTTGGTATGATGGTTGGTGAGGGTGAAACTCACGCATGGGTTGAAGTTTATTATAACGGTAACTGGCACGGCGTTGACCCAACAAACAATCGTCTTGCTGATGAAAACTATATTATCATCAGCCGTGGTCGTGATTTTGCTGATTGCGGCATAAATCGTGGACTTTTAACTGGTGGTGGAATGCAAACACAATCGGTTTCATTAAAGGTAACAAAAAGATAGGAAATTTTTATGGATATCGGTTTATCTTCGGCTTGTTTTTATCCTCTTGAAACGGAAAAATCCGTTATAAGAGCGTGTGAAACAGGTGCTAAAACAATTGAAATATTTATGAATGCTGATTCAGAGTTTCAGCCTTCATTTGTCAAGAATATGACAGATATATGCAAGTCCTATGGCGTGCGAGTGGCATCTGTGCATACAATGGGGTCATTCACAGAATCTTTTCATCTCTTTAGTTCATATAACAGAAGATATTATGAAGCGAAAGAGACTTCATTCAAACGCCATTTTGATGTTATGCATACTCTCGGGGCAGAAATTCTTGTAATGCACGGCATAAAGAAACCGGGCAGTATTCCTGACGAAGAATATTTTGAGCGCTTTGGCGAATTAACCCTTATGGGTAAAGCAGAAAATCTTAAAGTATGCCAAGAAAATGTGGTTCATTATCGAAGCGAAAGTCCTGATTTTCTTATTCGAATGGGAGAATATATCGGTGACGATTTTAATATGGTTTTTGATATAAAACAATCTGTGAGAACAGGTGAAAATCCTTTCGATTTTGCCCAGAAACTGCATAAATATATTCGACATATTCACATAAGTGACCATAACAGCGAAAGGGATTGTTTTGTTCCTTGCAAAAATGGAACTTTTGATTTCAAAAAGTTCTTTGACCTTATGAAAAGTTGCGATTATAAGGGAGACTATATTCTTGAACTCTATGAAAATGGCTATGAAAGTGATAAAGAGTTGACTTTTGCGCTAAATGAACTTAAAAAATTGCTTTAAATACTTTACATTGTGCCTTTTTATATGTTACAATACAATATATAGTAAAATATAGGAAGTGTTTTTATGAGATGTCCATTCTGTGGATTTGAAGAAAGCAAAGTTATTGACTCACGCCCAACTGACGAGGGTGAGAGAATCCGTCGTCGTCGTGAATGTATCAAATGCACAAAGAGATTCACAACTTATGAAATTATCGAAAGCGTTCCAATTGTTGTTGTTAAGAAAGATAAAACACGTGAAGTTTTCGATAGACAAAAGCTCATTAAAGGTATGCTCACTGCTTGTGAAAAGCGTCCTGTTTCAATGGAAACAATTGAAAGAGCAGTCAGCGAAATCGAAACAACTTTGCAGAATTCTCTCGACCGTGAGGTAACATCTGTTCATGTTGGTGAACTTGTTATGGATAAGCTCAAAGGTATTGACCAAGTGGCTTATGTTCGTTTCGCATCAGTTTATAAGCAATTTAAAGATGTGAATGCATTCATGGAAGAACTTTCAAGCTTCCTTGATAAAGATAAAAAGTAATAAAACTAATTAAAAAAAGAGGTGTCATTATGAAGAAAACAGTGTTTAAAGTGCTGTCAGTCATAATGGCACTTTGTGTTTTTTTAGGCACAATGTCAGTTGTGACTTTTGCAGAAAACGAAGATAATCAGCTTTATCACACAGAAGAAGTTAGAAAAATTGATTTTTCACCAGATGTAAAATTAGATGTGCAACCAAGTTTTAACGCTAACAAGTTTTACAGTACAGGCGCACAGGTCGATACTTCAAAATATTTTTACAATCAGTTAACAGCAAATCAAAAAGAAATATATAATCAGATTTGGAATGCAGGTATAGTTCAGCAAATCGAGATAGATTTAACTAATATCACCATTACAGGTACAGGCACGTCTTCAACATCAAAAACAAATGCGGAAAATAATGCAATGCAAGATATTATGATGGCAATGTCTGCACTAATTGAAGATAATCCGTTGTTTTTCTGGTCATCAGGATTTGGATTTTCATATGGTGGAACAAAAAAATATAGTGGTAGCTCTTATGTATATACAATTACAACTTTGATTGTAAACATTAATATTGATACTACTCATTTTTCAGATTTCAACGATGTTAAAGCCAAATATAACGCTGTTGTTGAAAAATTAGATACAATTAAAGTTAACGGCATAAGTCGTCATGAAAAACTTAAATCAATTAATGACTATCTTACTAATAATATTGTTTATGATAGTACGAAATCCAATGCTTTTGATGTGTATGGTGCACTGGTTACAGGATTTTGCGTCTGTGAAGGATATGCCGAAGCAATGAAACTTATTTGCGACCGTGAAGGAATACCTTGTATTACAGTTGTAGGTACTGGTAATGGTGGTGCTCACAAATGGAATATGGTGCAGATGGAAGATGGTGAGTGGTATACACTTGACCCCACTTGGAATGACCAGACAAGTAACACTTATTACAGTTATTTTCTTATAGGTAGTAACACAAGAGCACCTTATTTTCACGGAGATGTTGCAGACTCAACCATTCATATTCCAACAGGTAAAATGTTTAGTAATGCAAACATAGCACTCACCTATCCAACACTTTCAACAGACACTTATGGTGTGGGAGTTTTAAGGTATGGTGCAAAGGATGTTCAGTTTGACACTGCAAGAAATATTATTATGATTGGTAAAGATGTGACAAATTATTATAATTATATTGTTAATAACTCAACCAGCGGGTTTGCTCGTACACGAAACGGCACGGGCACAACAACATCAACATTAACTGTGTCAGATAGCACAACTACTAAAACATATCTTGTTGCAATGCGTGGGGATATTGATGCTTCAAACACAACTAATGCAACAGATTATAATAAGATAACTCAGGTTTGTGCAACAACTCATAAGGTTGATGATGGCACTGCAAAATTCTATGCAGGGGATATGAATCAGGATGGTGCAATTGACGGCTTTGATGCAATTGCACACGAACTATATATGAATGATGATTTGAAATTTGATTAAAACATAAAGACCGATTAGGGAAACCCCTAATCGGTCTTTTTTAATACTTATGAAATTTTTTGAGTGCCGTTGCAATTGGCAAAATAAGAATTCCCAAAACCACATTGCCGACACAATGCATAATATCAAATGGAAACCCTGCAACAATCCACGCAAGCATAGTTTTGAAATCATATCCAAATATAATAGCTTGTGCGGGTGCATAAAGAGTGCCGAACAAAATTCCGTGAAGTCCCGAAACAATCATGTAAACAGGTACAGCAATTTTTGGTTTCATATTTTTTGGTAACAGCATAACCATTCCCCAAAGAATAGCCCAGATATATAAATATGCAAACCACCAAGCACCGAATCCATATATTATTCCTGATAACAGAACAAATATATAAATTGGCTTTAACGCATCTTTGCGATACACAATTGTATATGCGGTAATCAAAGTGCCAAGCAAGTGGAAATTCGGCAAAGCTTCCATTAATAACTTTGAGAGTAACATTATGACTCCCAACATTGTGAAAACTAAAATATCAACTAGTTTTTTATGCTTTTCACTTCTCATATTATGCCTTTGTTGCAATAAATGAATATGTTGTGCCGTCAACAATATCTGTTGTGTCAACACCACTCATTGCATATTCTCCATTAATATGAAATGCCCAATATGCACCGTCAGCATTATACTCATACTTGATACCGTTTACAGTATCAACCATAAGACCATATTGACCCACTTCGCCTGAAATGAGTTTTTCGGCTAAAAGTGCTTCACCAACTGTTTTGGCTTCTGTTTTGATGTCAAAGGATTTTTCGCTTCCGTCAAGGTCTACTACCTTGAACACGAAAGATTTCTCCACCTTTGCATCGTCGTTTGTGTTACCATCATTTCCACACGCTGAGAAAGAGAATGCCATAGCCACAATAAGCACCAGCGAGAGAACAGACAGTACTGCTTTTGATTGCATTACATTTTTCATAACTGTAATCTCCTTTAATATTTGATTTTTTGATACACGGCTTATCGCTATATCGGTTGTCGCGACAACGATAACTTAAGAACCGGGTATTCCGACTTGCAGACTAAAATGCGATTTTCGTCTTCTCAGGTTTCCCCAATGACTTTGCTTTTTGTGGCAAAAGCATGAAAACCACTCATCTGCTTACGGCGACGGACTCGTTCAGGATTTTCACCTGATTCCCCGACATCCTTGACCTATATCGAAACAATTATATATCTACAATTAAAATAAATCAATAAAAACTTGATTTATATGAAAATAAAGATTAAAATATTTATATAAATTATGGGGTGTGATTTTGTGTTGAATATCTTTTACAAAAAATATAAAAATACAAAACTCAAATTGCCAAGGGATTTTACATTTACTGCTCATACCGGTTGTATGGGTACAAAGCAGAATTCTCTTGAATCAATGAAAGTGGGCGTAGAAAGTGGCGCCAATATTATCGAATTCGATTTGCGTGCTGATTTGAATGGTGAACTTGTGCTTTCTCACGACGAGCCAAAGGGCGGCGAAATTCCCCTTTCTCAAGCGTTTGCACTTTTGAGCAGCTTTGAAAATACAAAAGCTAATGTCGATATAAAAATGGTTGACCAGTTAGAAAAAGTATATCTGATGGCAAAAGAATATAATGTTGAAGATAAAATTTTCTACACAGGCGTTAAAGATGAGTTTGTAGAGCCAGTAAAAGAAAAAAGCCCTGAAATTTCTTATTTTCTAAATGTGAAAGTAAGCAAAATAAAGAACAAAAACAAAAAGTATTTGCTTTCACTTGTTGAAAAAGTGAAAAAAGCAGGAGCAATCGGCATAAACTTTAATTATAAATCTGCATCAAAAGAGTTGGTTAAAGTATTCCATGAAAACAATTTATTGGTTTCAATCTGGACTGTTGATAACGAATATAATATGTATAAAATTCTCTCGTTTGCTCCCGATAATATCACAACAAGACACCCTGACAAATTGTCAGAAATTATTAGTCAAAAAAATTAAGGAATTTTGTCAAAATCATTGACTTTTTGCGAATTTTTATTTATATTTATCTCATACCAATTAGGGTGGGGCGGAATTATGTTTTTCGTCAAATCCCAACTATATCTATCGGTTGGAAAGGGGCTGCATAATTGAAAAACAATCCAGTTATTATCGACCTCAAAAACATCAGCGTAAGCTTTGACAATCAAAAAATTCTCAATAATATCAATCTCTATATCCGTGACGGTGAGTTTATCACTTTTCTCGGTCCTTCGGGTTGTGGCAAAACAACAACTTTGCGCATAATCGCGGGATTTTTACAACAGGATAGCGGGGATGTTATTTTTGAAGGTAAAAATATCAATGGTGTTCCTGCTTATAAACGACAGGTTAACACCATTTTTCAGCGTTATGCGCTTTTTCCACATTTGAATGTTTATGAAAATATTGCCTTTGGTCTTCGCCTTAAAAAATGGAAAGAAGACGACATTAAAGCAAAGGTTAGTGAAATGTTGACTCTTGTTAACCTTAAAGGTTTTGGCAACAGACGAATTGACTCTCTTTCAGGTGGTCAGCAACAGCGTGTTGCCATTGCTCGTGCTTTGGCTGTTAATCCACGCGTTGTGCTTCTTGACGAGCCACTTGGTGCTCTTGACTTGAAACTTCGCAAGGATATGCAGATTGAGCTTAAAAACATTCAACAGAAATTGGGCATAACCTTTATTTATGTTACCCATGACCAAGAAGAAGCACTTTCAATGTCTGATACAGTTGTTGTTATGAATGGTGGCGAAATCCAGCAGATTGGCACACCACTCGATATTTATAACGAGCCTAAAAATGCGTTTGTTGCAGACTTTATCGGCGAAAGTAATATTCTTGACGGCATTATGAAAGAAGACTTCACAGTTGAATTCAACAATATCAAATTCCAATGTGTTGACAAAGGTTTCAAGAAAAATGAACCCGTTGACGTGGTAATTCGTCCTGAAGATATTGATGTTGTGCCTGCAAGTGAAGGCATGCTTCAAGGCACAGTTACATCAGTAACATTCAAAGGTGTTCATTATGAAATTATTGTTGATATCGATAACTTCAAGTGGATGATTCAAACAACCGAAAAGAGTGAAGTTGGCGATGTTATCGGCATTTCTATTGACCCTGATGAAATGCACATTATGAAAAAATCACAATATTCAGGTCTCTATGGTGACTATAGCTCATTCAGTGACGAGTTTGACGAGCTTTCAGAATCTTAATTTTTAGAATTTTTACAAAAGGTGGTGAATACTGTGAAAAAATCTTCCCTTGCACAGAAACTTCTCAATGCACCATATATGCTCTGGTCGGTACTTTTCATAGTAGCACCACTCATAATGGTTATATATTATGCATTCACCGATACAACAGGTGCGTTCACACTAAACAATATAGCGCAAATCGGTGACTATACAAGTACCTTTATTCTCTCAATCAGTTATGGTGCAGTGGCAACTGTTATAAGTTTGATTATTGCTTATCCTTTTGCTTACTTTTTAGCACAGACAAAAGCCTCATTCCAACGAGTGGCAACAATGCTTATAATGCTTCCAATGTGGATGAGTTTCTTAATCCGTACTTATTCTTGGATTACAATTTTGGGCGAGTCAGGTGTAATTAACAGCTTTTTAGGGCTCTTTGGTATTGAACCTTTGAAAATGCTCAATACAGGTGGCGCAGTTATTCTTGGTATGGTTTATAACTTCTTGCCATATATGATTTTGCCACTTTATACATCTCTTTCAAAAATGGATAATTCACTTGTTGAAGCAGCACAGGACTTGGGTTGTAACAAATTCTATTGCCTTAGAAAAGTTATTTTCCCATTATCTGTCCCTGGTATTGCAAGTGGTGTCACAATGGTGTTCGTGCCAAGTGTCAGCACATTCTATATCACTCAAAAATTGGGTGGTGGTCAGATTACACTCATCGGTGACGTTATTGAAGGTCAGTTCCAGACTGCATATAACTATAATCTCGGTGCAGCGCTTTCACTTGTTCTTATGGTTATGATTTTAATCTGTCTCGGTGTGCTTAACTATTTCACAGACAGTGACGATGACGGAGGTGTGCTTATATGACAAAGACTTCTCCATTATCAAAACTTTATTTAGCACTCGTTTTCGTGTTCCTTTATGCACCAATGGTTGTTATGATGGTGTTCTCATTTAACGGAACAGAAAGCACATATATCTTTGAAGGTTTTTCACTTCAATGGTATGAAAAACTTTTCCACGTCAAAGCAACAATGGATGCTCTTAAAAACACAGTTGTGTTAGCAGTGATTTCTGCAACAATCGCAACAGTATTGGGCACATTGGCAAGTGTGGGTATCAACTCGATGAGAAACAAGTTTGTAAAGTCAACAGTTATGACTGTTACAAATATTCCTATGATGAACCCTGAAATCGTTACAGGTATCTCAATGATGCTCTTGTTCGTTTTTGCGGGGGTTATGCTTAACAGAAAAGATGTTCTCGGTTTTTGGACAATTTTAATTGCCCATGTCACATTCCAGTTGCCCTATGTTATTCTTTCTGTTTTGCCAAAACTCAAACAGACTGATAACAGAATTTTTGAAGCGGCACAAGACTTGGGTTGTCACCCTGTTAAAGCATTCTTCAAAGTGGTTTTCCCAGCAATTTTGCCGGGTATTATCTCAGGTGCAATTATGGCATTCACATTGTCACTTGATGATTTCATTATCAGTTACTTTACAAATGGTCCTGATTTCCAGACATTGCCTATTCACATTTTCTCAATGACAAAGAAGAGAGTTAAACCTGATATGTATGCTCTTTCAACTCTCATTTTTGGTGCAATGTTTGTGCTCTTGATTCTCATGAATGTGGCACAGTCACGCTCTGATAAAAAACAGAGAAACAAGCAAAAGGAGGGTCAGTTATGAAAAAACTACTCTCTTTGACAATATCTTTTCTTGTTTTGATTTCGGCTTTTGTTCTTCCTGTTTACGCTGAAGACGAAATCTTTTCAGAAGATACAATTGAATATTATAAAAATCTTGGTCTTCAGGGCACAGTGCTCAATGTTTATAACTGGGGTGAGTATATCGACGATGAAGAAGTTGATGTTGTCAGTGAATTTGAACGCCTTACAGGTTGTGATGTTAATTACACAACATTCGAGTCAAATGAGAATATGTATTCAAAGCTCTCAGGCGGTGGCGTAAGTTATGACATCATTATTCCGTCAGACTACATGGTTGAACGCCTTATTTCAGAAGATATGCTCTTGCCACTTGACTATGAAAATATTCCTAATTTCGACAAATATTTCGACTATGAGAAATATGGCAACTTAATCGAAAACGGGATTAAAGATTATGGCGTAATTTATAATGTGGGAACAACAATTCTTATCTATAATAAGAACTTTGTTAAAGAACAACCAACAAGTTGGAAAGTGCTTTGGGATGAACAATATCAAGGTAAAGTTTTGATGTTCAATAACCCTCGTGACTCTTTCGCCATTGCACAATTTATTTTGGGGCAAAGTATCAACACAACTGAAAAAGAAGATTGGGATAAAGCTGCAGAGCTTTTAATGGAACAACGCAAAACAGTAAAACCCGAATATGTAATGGATGAAGTTTTCATCAAGATGGAAAGTGGTGAATATGCTTTTGCTACTTACTATGCAGGGGATTATGAGTTGATGGTTGAAAACAACCCTGATTTAGGCTTTGCGTTGCCTGAAGAAGGTGTTAACACTTTCTATGATGCAATGTGTATTCCAAGTGCATCCCAGAATAAAAAGGGTGCAGAGGCATTTATAAACTTTATGTTAGAGCCTGAAATAGCTCTTGCAAATGCTGAGTATATTTATTATGCAACACCAAATAAAGCAGTTTTAGAAAATGAAGATTATTCACTTATCGATAGTGAGGCTGTTTATCCTGAAACTGTCAAAAATGGTCAAGCATTCCACAATCTTCCAACAGACACAATGCAATATATGAATAATCTCTGGATGAAAGTCAAAGGCGAAAATAACACACAGGGCTTATATGCAGGATTTTTCTCAGTAATTTTTGTGGTTGTGATTATTATAATTGCCAACATAATCAAAAAAGCAAAAATGAAGAAATATTATAATGTATAAATAAAAAGGACTTATTCAAAATGAATAAGTCCTTTATTTTATTTCCCAGTCAATTTCAGGGCGTCCCTTTGATTTCAAAAATTCATTTGCTTTTTTGAAATGATTATTGCCGAAAAAACCGTTATAAGCAGAAAGGGGACTTGGGTGTGCTGATTCTAACACAAGGTGATTTGGGTTAGTAATGATTTTTTTCTTCGCTCTTGCATTTGCACCCCAAAGCAAAAACACCATTGGTTCAGGTCTTTGGTTTAAGAGTGAAATGATGTTGTCTGTGAAAATTTCCCAACCCATTCCTTTATGTGAATTAGGTTGACTTTCTCGAACAGTTAAAACGGTGTTGAGCATTAAAACACCTTGCTCTGCCCAATATGTAAGCTCACCGTGGTCGGGGATAGAGTAGCCATATTCTGCATAAATTTCTTTATACATATTCTGTAAAGATGGTGGCGCTTTAACGCCTTTTTTTACAGAAAAGCAAAGTCCGTGAGCCTGATTTGGTTGGTGATATGGGTCTTGCCCAAGCATCACAACTTTGACATCTTTATAATCGGTGTATTTAAGTGCATTGAATATGTCATTCATATTGGGATATATGGTCTGTGTCTTATATTCTTGCACTAAAAATTTTCTCAAATTGAGATAATAGGGCTTTTGGAATTCATCTTTTAAAAGAATATCCCAAGAATTATTAAACTGTACCATTTTTAAGTCTCTCAATCATCATAAATGCAGATTTATAAATGTCACCACAACCCATTGTGAGAACAAGGTCGCCGGCTTTTGCATTCTTCACAACATAGTCGGCAACTTCTTCTTGAGTGTTGAACCAAACAGAATTTGGAATTTTCTCTGCTAATTGTGATGTGTAAATGTCATAATTATTCACTTCGCGTGAGCCCATAATTTCTGTCATAACGCATCTGTCAGGGATTTTAAGTACATCAACAAACTCGTCAAAGTGCATAGCAGTTCTTGAATATGTGAATGGTTGGAAAACTGCCCAAACTGTGTTGTATCCCATTTTCATTGCTGCTTCGAGTGTAACTTTAAGTTCAGCAGGGTGGTGGGCATAGTCATCAACAAAGTCAATGCCGTTATATGTTCCCAAATCTTCAAAACGACGGCCTGCGCCCTTGAATTCTTGCAAACCCTTAATGCAGTCTTTGAATTTTGCACCTGAATAAATAGCAGATGCAATAGCAGCAAGTGCATTGAGTACATTGTGAATACCTGGGATTGAAAGTTCAACGCTACCAAGTTTTTCACCCTTGTACATTACATCAAATTTAGTAAATGCACCTTTGTATTCTTCAATGTTTTCTGCATAGTAGTCATTCCTACTCTGGAAACCGAATGAAATCATTTCCTTGCCCTTAATGTCAGCGATGGCTTTAAGGGTGTTTTCATCGTCACCATTGTAAATTATTGCTTTTGTTGCAGAGTCTGCAAACTTTGTGAAACTCAAAATAAGATTTTCCATTGTCTTGAAATATTCAAGGTGGTCTTCGTCAATGTTGAGAATAACAGCAACGTCAGGACTCATTTTAAGGAAAGTATCCTGATATTCGCAAGATTCCATAACAATTGTTTCAGTCTGTCCCACACGGCCATAAGAGTTAGTAAGTGGTAATTTTCCACCGATAACTGCAGATGGGTCAAGACCTGCTTCAATCATAGTTTGAACAGTAAGAGAAGTAACAGTTGTCTTTCCGTGAGTGCCACATATACCGATACAATTTGTAAATTGACGAGAAACTTCACCTAATAATTCAGCACGCTGGAATGTTGGAATACCACTTTCAAGAGCTGCTTTGAGTTCTGGGTTTTCTTTTGAAATAGCAGCAGAATAAACCACCATTTCTGCACCTTCAATATTTTCGGCGCGCTGTCCCATCATAACTTTAATTCCCATTTTGCGAATACGCTCAACAATTGAGCTCTCATTATTGTCAGAGCCTTGCAAAGTGTGGCCCTTGCTGTGAAGAATTTCGGCAAGTGGACACATACCGCTACCACCGATACCGATAAAATGTATTGTTTTTACAGTTTTTAAAACCTTTGAAATATCGTTCATTTTTATCACCATCCATTATTATATTACAACTTTATAAAAATTTAAACACCTAATCACCAAAAAATTCAAAAATCATAAAATAGTAATAGGCAAGGGGGATTATTTATGAGAAATATCGTAATAGTTGGTGGAGATAAAAGACAAAAATACCTTAAAGAATATTTGGTAAGCCGTGGTTTTGATGTTGCGTCCTATGGGCTTTTTGACTGGGATGATGATACAGACAAACTCAAAAGCGTGCTTGGTGAAAAATCTTTGGTGGTGCTTCCACTTCCTGCAACACGAAACGACCAGACGATTATAATGCCATTTTCAAAGCGAGAAATGTCAATTGACCGTTTGATTTCATTTTTAGGTCGAGAAAATCTCGTTTTCGGTGGAATAATCAAAGGCGAGTTGTTATCGCGACTTCGTGAAACAGAAATCCCCTTTGTTGATTATTATGATAACTCTTTTATAGAAAAGAATGCAGTTTTAACAGCTTTTGGCACACTTAAAATCTTGCTAGAACACATTGATTTCGCCTTGCCTTTGGGCAAATATGCAATAACGGGATATGGCAGAGTTGCAAAAGAAACAGTTGCACTTTTAAAGTCACTTTCTTGCGATATAACCGTGTTTGCTCGAAATTCATCACAGCGAGAAGATGCGACAATCAAGGGGTGCAAAGCATTTGACCTTGCTGACCTTTCAGCTTGTGCTAATAATTTCGATGTGATAATCAACACTGTGCCACAGAATATAATTTTTGAAGATACTCTTGAAAACATAAATAAAAACACAAAAATAATCGAGCTTGCTTCTGCGCCATATGGTTTGGATTTTGATTTAGCACGAAAACATGGTGTTGATGTAATCAAAGCCTTTGGCTTACCGGGAAAATACACAGCGAAAACAGCAGGGGAGATTATAGGCAAGAAAATTGAAGAATATTTGCAAAAGGAGGAGTAAAAATGAGCAAAGAAACTGTGGGGTTTGCCTTGTGTGGTTCCTTTTGCACATTTAAAAAAGTAATCCCACAAATAAAAAAGTTGGTTGACGAAGGCTACAAAGTAATTCCCATTATGTCACCCACGGCTTATTCGACAGATACTCGTTTTGGTAAAGCCTGCGACTTTAATAAGGAAATCGAAGAAATATGTAACGAGAAAATCATAAATACAATAAGTGGCGCAGAGCCAATCGGACCAAAAGAATTATTAGATGCTTTAATCATTGCGCCTTGCACGGGTAACACACTTGGTAAACTGGCAAACGGAATAAGTGACACTTCTGTAACACTTGCTACAAAAGCACATCTTCGCAATCAGCGTCCTGTGATAATTGCAGTATCAACAAACGACGCTCTTGGCACATCGGCTCGAAATATCGGAACTTTAATGAATAGTAAATATATTTACTTTGTGCCGATGCGACAAGACGACTGTATCAATAAACCAAATTCAATTGTAGCAGATTTTAATTATATTCCTGACACGGTTAAGGAAGTTATGAAAACAAAGATACAACCACAACCAATTTTATTGTGAAACAAAAAGGCAGAGAAAAATCTCTGCCTTAAATTTTGCATTTTGCAATTTGTTTTATTTCTGCTCAAAGAATACTTTGAATGCGCGATATGCCATATATACATCAAGTTTTGAAACTACTTCAAGTGGTGCGTGCATTGAAAGTACAGGCACACCAAGATCGATTGTGTCAATGTCAAGATTAGCAACATACATAGCAACTGTGCCGCCGCCACCTGCGTCAACTTTACCAAGTTCACCAATCTGCCATACAACGTCGTTAGCATTGAGCATTCTTCTGATTTTGCCCATGTATTCAGCAGAGGCATCACTTGTGCCACTCTTGCCACGAGAACCTGTGTATTTTGTAATAACAACACCATTGTTAACGAATGAGCAGTTCTTTCTTTCACTAACTTCTGGGAATGTTGGGTCGAATGCCGCATTAACATCAGCAGAAAGACATTCTGACTTTGAAAGCACTCTCCAAGGTTCAACTCCACCCATAACAGCAAGGTCGTGGATAAAATATTTCATATATGATGAGTTAAGACCTGTGTTGCCGTCTGAGCCGATTTCTTCTTTGTCAGTAAGAACTGTAAGACAAGTGTACTCAGGATTTTCAACATCAAAAATAGCCTGAGCTGCAGGATAAGCACAAACCTTGTCGTCATGACCATAAGCACCGATTAAGCTTCTGTCAAAACCGATGTCACGAGCCTTGAATGCAGGGACAAGTTCAAGTTCAGCACTAAGGAAATCGCCCTCTGTAATGCCGTATTTCTCGTTGAGAATTTTAATGATGTTGAGTTTGACCTTTTCGCTACCCTCATCCTTTGAGAATGGACGAGAACCAATGAGTATGTTGAGTTGTTCGCCCTGAATGCCTTCGCTCATTGTCTGTTTCATCTGATTTTGAGCAAGGTGTGGAAGAAGGTCGGTAACACAGAATTGTGGGTCATTATCATCTTCACCGATATTGACTTTAACTGTTTCGCCGTCTGCCTTAACAACAACACCGTGAAGTGCTAATGGGATTGCAGTCCATTGATATTTTTTTATTCCACCGTAGTAGTGAGTCTTGAAATATGCAAGACTTGAATCTTCATAAAGTGGATTTGGTTTAAGGTCAAGACGAGGTGAGTCAATGTGCGCTGCAGAAATTTTAACACCCTCTGCAATGCTCTTTTTACCGAAAACGCAAAGAATAATTGCTTTATTTCTGTTGTTGAAATAAACCTTATCACCTGCGTTATATTTCTTTGTGTTATCAAACTCTGTATAGCCTTTGTTTTCTGCTTCTTTTACAAAAAAGTCAACTGATTCACGCTCGATTTTTGCAAAGTCAAGATAACTTTTATAACCCTCACAGAAATCGTCAGCAGCCTTTACAACTGCATCATCAACAGTTTCCATAGCGTGTTTTGGCTGGTAAAAAAGTTCTTTTTTCATTTCGTTCATATCCATAATATTTTCTCCTTTCGGTTATAATCCAATTTGTAATGTTATTGGCTTAATTTCAACATTTATATCATAAGGTGGATAATTCCACAATACAAAATCTGCTCTGCTTGTGAAAAAGCTTTCGTCTTTCTGCGCATTTATTCTTTCAAGTGCTTTTTCTTCAGTGATATTATCACGCTTCATAATTCTTTCAAGACGAAATTCCTTTGGTGCAACAACCGCAACAGTAAAGTCGCACAAAGCGTCTTCACCACTCTCAAAAAGAGCAATAGCATCAATGATTACACCACGATAACCAACTTCACTTATGTCTTTTATAATTGACTGGATTTCTTCGGTAACGGCAGGGTGAGTAATTTCGTTAAGAGCATTTGTGCTGTCTTCGTCTGCAAAAGCACGAGTTGCCAAAAGCGGTCTATTTGTTGTGCCGTCGGGGTTAATTACATCATCACCAAAACGCATCTTTAATTTATTTTTGACATTTTCATTGTTGTTTATAACTTCACGGGCAACTTTATCAGCATCAATATGATAGCAACCATAAGCCATCAATTTTTGCGCAACGGTGCTTTTACCTGCACCTGTAAGCCCCGTAAGACCGATAATTTTCATTATATCACCTTGATTTTAAATCCTGCTGCACGGATTAAACGATTATAAACGGCTAAACCCATTCCTTTTGTTTCAGGGCAACGGGCATAAACCTTTTGTGCACCCATTTCGTCTAATTCGCGAAGTGCATCAAAAAGTCTTGCGCTCTGAGAAAAACCATCGTTTTCATTGCCGTATGTAACCGATGAACAAGATAAGTTTTCACTTTCACCGTCAAAACATAAAGCAGTAATATTTTCTTCACTTTCGCAGATAGATTTAAAAGTTTCAAAATCACTTTTGATTATTGTTATGTCGGCGCTCGGTGCATAATGCTTGTATTTCATACCTGGTGAAGCTGCAACTGCACCTTCTTCCAACTTATTAAGCACTGCGTCATCAACAACAATTTCGCCGATTAACTCGGTCATTTCTTCAAGTGTTACACCACCGGGACGAAGAAGTCTTGGTGGGTCTTCTGCAAATGAAATAACTGTTGATTCAACGCCGATTTCACAGTTTCCACCGTCAATAATAAGCGGAATGCGACCGTCCATATCATCAAAAACATATTTGGCGTTTGTGGGACTTGGACTGCCTGAAAGATTAGCCGATGGTGCCGCAAGTGGTAATCCACAAGCTTCAATAATTGCTCTTGCATAGTCGCTTTTTGGCATACGGATAGCAACTGTGTCGAGATTTCCCGAAACAACATCTGAAATCTTGTCGCTCTTTTTCATAATCATTGTAAGAGCAGCAGGCCAAAATTCCTTTGCCATAATTTTAACCTTTTCAGGAATTTCAGCTACAAGCGGCTCTAAATCTTGGGCCTTTGCGATATGCACGATAAGTGGATTGTCACTTGGACGACCCTTTGCAACAAAAATTTTTCTAACTGCATCTTCGTCTAAGGCGTTGGCAGCAAGACCATAAACGGTTTCAGTTGGAATTCCCACAACTTCACCATTTTTAAGAAGTTTTGCAGATTCTTCTAATGCTCTTTCATATTCAGTTGTAATATTAATTACTTCTGTTTTCATTATTCGTTCGCTTTCAATTTTTCTGCAGTATCTGCTGTAATGAGTGCATCGATGATTTCGTCAATGTCGCCATTCATAATCTGTTCGATTTTATAAAGTGTAAGACCAATTCTGTGGTCACTTACTCGACCTTGTGGGAAGTTGTATGTTCTGATTCTCTCACTTCTGTCACCAGTACCAACCTGACTCTTTCTTTGACCTGCAATTTCAGCGTCGTGCTTTGCTTGTTCAATTTCCAAAAGTCGTGAACGAAGAACTTTAAGTGCTTTATCTTTGTTTTTGTGCTGACTTCTTTCGTCTTGACACTCAACAACCATACCAGTTGGCAAGTGTGTAACACGGATAGCAGATGATGTCTTGTTAACTTTTTGTCCACCTGCACCACTTGAACGGAAAACGTCAATCTGTAATTCAGCAGGGTTAAGTTCAAAGTCAACATCTTCTGCTTCAGGAAGAACAGCAACAGTAACAGTTGAAGTCTGGATTCTGCCCTGGCTTTCTGTTTCAGGAACGCGCTGAACTCTGTGAACACCACTTTCAAACTTGAATCGAGAATATGCACCGTCACCGTCAACAGAGAAAATCACTTCTTTGTATCCACCAAGTTCAGTTGGGTTTTCAGAAAGAATTTCCATTTTCCAACCACGAGATTCAGCATACATGGTGTACATTCTGAAAAGTGAGTTTGCAAAAAGTGCAGCTTCTTCACCACCGGCACCGCCACGAATTTCAATAATAACGCTACGGTCATCGTTGGGGTCACGGGGGAGAAGTAAGATTTTAAGTTCTTCCCAAGTCACTTCAAGCATTTCTTTCGCAGATTCAAATTCTTCTTGCACCATTTCTTTGAAATCTTTATCCATTCCACCTTCGTCAAGAAGCATTTTTGATTCTTCAAAAGTATCTTTGTGCCCTTTGTATTCACGGAATTTTTCAACAACGGGAGTGAGTTGCTTTAACTCTTTCATTAACTTTGTATAGAGCTGTTGGTCGCTGACTGTTGCAGGGTCACACAACTGCTCATTCACATTTTCAAATCTAGCTTCAATACCTAATAATTTATCAAACATTTTCATTCTCCCTAATTATCTTTTTTATGTTTTTTTCGATTTTTGCGCGTGGTACCATAACTTCACGCTCGCAATTTGTGCAACGGATACGAAAATCCATGCCTGAACGAAGCACTAAAAACTGCTTGCAACCACAGGGATGTGGTTTTTTCATTTCAAGAATATCATTAACTCTAACATCCATAAAAATTACCTCAAAATATATTACATTATATAATACCATAAATATTATAAAAATAAAATACCTATTTTTAATTCTCTTTTCACATTTTTCATCATATCAATATATTAATTTTAAAGTAAAGGTGATAGGTATGAAAAAGTATTACCCAGAAGGGTTTTTGATTGAGAAAAAACACAACAAAAAGAACATGGAATCAATCTCGGAATTGAGAGAATGCTTTTTAGAAGACCGAATTCTTGAAGCGAAAGCAACTCTTTGTGACCGAGACCATAATCTTCATGTGGACTTGGGCGTAATTAAAGGGGTTATCCCTAGAGAGGAATGTGCAGTTGGTATTTCTGACGGAAGTGTGCGTGATATTGCAATAATTTCACGAGTTAATAAACCCGTCAGCTTTAAAATTATTGATTTTATGGACGATGAAATCGGAAATCGCACAGCAATATTAAGCCGTAGAGCCGTGCAAGAAGAATGCATTGAAGAATACATAAAACAACTGACCCCAGGTGATATTATCAGTGCAAAAGTAACTCATAATGAAACTTTTGGCTCGTTTTGCGATATAGGATGTGGAGTTTCAGCACTTTTGCCTATTGACAGTATATCGGTTTCACGAATTCCACATCCGAGTGTAAGATTATCTGTGAATACTGTTATTAAAGCAGTTGTAAAAAGTGTAGACGAGAAAAATAGAGTCACATTATCTCTTAAAGAATTGCTAGGCACTTGGGAAGAAAATGCGCAGAGTTTTAAAGCGGGGCAAACGGTTGGTGGAATTGTGCGCTCCATTGAAAAATATGGTGTATTTATTGAGTTAGCCCCCAATCTCGCAGGTCTTGCTGAATATACAAGCAATGTGCAAGAAGGGGATTTAGCAAGTGTATATATAAAGAGTATAAATCCCGAAAAAATGAAAATTAAGCTTTCAATTGTAGATAGTTTTCCAAATAATAGTCAACCTGACCCCGTTAAATATTACTGTGATGGCACCCATATAAGCAATTGGCAATATTCACCGAAAAATGCTGAGAAAAATATATTTAGTATATTTTAAAAAAATGTTAAAAATGTGTTGTAATATGCAAAAAAATGTGATAAAATATGCCTAGTTATATTATAACGGAGGGATATTATGAAAAACAGAAACATAATTATCAGTATTTTTCTTGTTGCCGTAATGGTTGTAACAATGCTTGTTCCTGCTTTCGCAGCATTAGGTAACGAAGATACATGTGAGTGTGGTAAAACACCAGTAATTCAGGTTCGTGGTATTGGTGAAACACTTTATGTAGATGGCAAAGAGGTATTTTCAGCTGCAAATATTATTGCAGGAATTTTGCCAGTAATGCCTGACTTGGCTGCATTTGTTCAAGCAAATGACTTTGAGTCAAACGAAGTTAAGAATGTAGACGCATTCGTAGACGCAGCTGGCAAAGCTTTAAAACAGATTTTTGGACCAGTTATGTATGATAACAATGGTAACAGAGCAAGCAATATTACAGCTACTCCTTCAAGTGTTATCAATGCTGATACAGACCTTGGCTATAATCCATCTTCTGAGCAGACACTTGGATATATGCTTCAGTTAGAACTTGATAAGGATAATCATTCATATATCTTTACATACGACTGGACAGCAAACCCATATGATGTTGCTGACCAACTTGCAAGCTTTGTTGAAAAGGTTAAAGCTGAATCAGGTCATAGCAAAGTTTCAATCTGTGCAGAAAGCATGGGCGGTTCAGTTGTTAACGCATATTTGGCAAAATATTCAAAGGCAAGTGCAAGCATTCAGAACCTTGTTATGTCAAACTCTGCATTCAATGGCCTTGAAATGATTGGCCAACTCTTCACAGGTAATGTAGATATTGATGGTGAAGCACTTGCTCTTCTCATTGCACAAGAAATTCGTGGCAACGCAGAATATCAGTCACTTTTACCATATATTCCTGTATTTGAGATTTTGGCAAATCAGGCTGATGCAATTATGGCAGCAGGTCATGATAAGATTTATTCTGAACTTCTTATCCCAGTATTTGGTTATATCCCTTCATTCTGGTCACTTGTTCCAGCTAACCACTATGATGCTGCAGAAGCTCTTATGCTCAAAGATGCTGGTGACGAACTCAAAGCATTTGTAGCAGACTATCAAGAATTAGTTGTTAATGGTACAAAAGATAGAGTAGCAGAACTTGTTGCGAATGAAGAAATCAACTATGCAAATGTTTCTAACTATAACAGATATATCGCTCCTGTAACACCATCAGCTAACTGGAACAGTGACGGTGTAATCGAAACAAAGAATACAAGTGGTTTTGCAATTGTTGCTGATATGGGCAAAACATTAGGCGATGACTACACACAGAAGGTTGAAACAGGAATCGACATGGTTTCACCTGACAAGGTTATCGATGCTTCAGTTTGCGATGCTCCAATGAATACTTGGTTCATCAAGAACTTGGGTCATATCTCTTATGGAATGAACGATGGTACAGGCGACTTCTATGTATGGCTTCTTACACAGACAGAAAAATATGATATTCAGACAAATGAAGAATATCCACAGTTCATGTTCTATAATACAACAGGTATGCCAATGCTTTTGACATGGGAAGAAAAAGCAGAGCTTGAAGAACAAATCGGCAATACAATCGATAAAACAGTAGATAGCGTTGTAGACCAGATTATGGGTGAGCTTGAAGGTGTTCTTCCAGACCTTCCTGAAATTCCTGACCTTCCAGAACTTCCTGGTTTTAACCTTGATGATGTTGTGGGCGCTGTTACAGGCGGTCTTGAAAGCCTTCTCGGCGGTCTTGGCGGCAATGGTGGCGGCGGACTTGACCTTGGTGGTATCATTGATACAATCACAGGTATCGGCGGAATGCTTGGCGGCCTTATTGGCGGCCTTGATATCGGTGGTCTTCTTGGCGGACTTCTTGGTGGCGGCGGAGATGAAACTCCAGAAGAACCAGAAACAGAAGCTCCTACAGAAGCTCCTACTGAGGCTCCTACAGAAGCTCCTACACAGCCAGCTCCACAAGCTCCAGTTCAAAACAACAATTATAACAATAACAATAACAATAACAATAGTCAGCCAACTACTGGCACACCAGTACAGGTTGAAGGTGGTAACACAACATTGTGGTTAGCAGTTGTTGTTGCAACATTAACAGTTCTTGGAATTTTGGTTGTTGCTCTCTAATTGAAATTAAAATTAACAGCAGAGATTTATTTCTCTGCTGTTTTTTTATCTTGATTTTTACAATAAACAATAGTATAATTATTCGGTAAGTACAAATATATCTGAGGAGAATTGAAATGTATATTTGCGATTTGTTCAATAACAAAGAAGAATACATTGGAAAAGTAGTAAAGCTCAACGGTTGGGTTAGAAACCACAGAAAGCAAAAAAATGTTGGCTTTATTGACTTTTATGATGGTACAATTTTTAATGTTTTACAAGTGGTTTATGATAGCGCATCACCTGAATTTCAAGGCCTTGTAAATACAGTTAAAGTTGGTTGTTGCATTGAAGTTGAAGGTAAAGTTGTTGTAAACGAAAACAACGGTTCAATCGAAATTTCACCAATTAATGTTGAAATTAAGGGTGAATGTGATGAAGATTATCCAATTCAACCAAAAAGACACACACTTGAATTTTTAAGAGAAAATGCATATCTTCGTCCAAGAACAAGACTTTTCCAAGCTGTGTTCAAGGTAAGAAGTGTTGCTTCAATGGCTATTCACGAATATTTCCAGAATAATGGCTATGTTTATGTGCACACACCACTTCTCACATCAAACGATGCTGAAGGTGCAGGTAACACATTCACAGTTACAACTTATGACCCACTTGATAACGACAAGAAAGACTATGCTGACGATTTCTTTGGCAAGCATTCTTCACTTGCTGTTACAGGTCAGTTAGAAGGCGAAACATTTGCTCTTGCATTCAGCAAGATTTACACATTCGGACCAACATTCAGAGCAGAAAATTCTAACACAAGAACACACGCTGCAGAATTCTGGATGATTGAGCCTGAAATCGCATTTGCAGATTTGTTTGACCTTATGGATGTTGAAGAAGATTTCCTCAAATCAATTCTCAAAACAATTATGGAGCGTTGTCCTGCTGAACTCGAATTCCTTGAAAAATTCAACGGAATTAACCTTCGCGAGAGAATGACAAAACTTATTGAGTCTGAAATCGTTAGACTTCCATTTAAAGATGCAATCACAATTCTTAAAGAAGCAGATGCAACAGAAAACTTTAAATTTAAGCCTGAATATGACGAAGACCTTGCTCGTGAGCACGAAAAATATCTCACAGAGAAAAAATTCAATGCTCCTGTTTTCGTTTATGACTGGCCAAAAGAATTCAAAGCGTTCTATATGTATCAGAATGATGATGGAAGCACAGTTGCAGCTGTTGACTTACTTGTTCCTGATGCAGGTGAATTGATGGGTGGTAGCCAGAGAGAAACACGATATGACCGTCTTATTGGCCGTATGAACGAGCTTGGTATTGCACCAGAGTCACTTGATTGGTATTGCAATCTTCGTAAATATGGCGGTTGCACACACTCAGGTTTCGGTATGGGCTTTGAAAGACTTCTCATCTATGTTACAGGTATGGAGAACATCCGTGATGTAATTCCTTATTGCAGAACACCTAAAAACTGCGATTTCTAAATTAACACAAAAAAATTAAGCGTAGTAGCCAAATGGTTACTACGCTTTTTTTATTAAAGTAATCTTATATGATTTTCTTTGCAAAGTTTTACGGTTTCTTCGTCCCAGAGTGAGCATTGAACTTCGCCCACATGAGCGCAACCCATAAGTAACATGCAAAGTCTTGACTGACCAATGCCACCACCGATTGTAAGTGGTAATTCGTCGTTAAGAAGCATTTTATGGAAAGAGAGCTCTCGTCTGTCGTCACAACCTGCGATAGTCAACTGACGGTCAAGAACTTTGGCATTTACACGGATACCCATTGAAGAAATCTCAATTGGAGCACTTCTCACATTGTCCCAGAAAATGATGTCACCGTTAAGTGACCAGTCGTCATAGTCAGGGGCACGGTTGCCGTGCTTATTGCCTGATTTTAACTTGCCACCGATTCCCATAATAAAGATTGTTTTGTGCTCTTTTGCGAACTCACATTCACGATCTTCAGGAGTTAAGTCTGGATACAAATCTTCAAGTTCCTGTGAAGTGATAAATTTCACATTTCTCTGAAGTTTAGTATCAAGTTGTGGGAATTTTTCTTGAAGCAACTCATTTACATCACAGATTGTATCAACAATCTTTTGAACTGTTTCACAAAGGTATTCAGGATTACGGTCACTGTCTTCAATAACCTTTTCCCAGTCCCATTGGTCAACATAGATAGAATGAATATTATCAAGCTCTTCGTCACGACGAATAGCGTTCATATCAGTAAGAAGACCTTCGTGCATCCAAAAATCATATCTTTTGAGTGCCAAGCGCTTCCATTTAGCAAGTGAATGTACGATTTCAGCATCACCATCAATTGCAGGCACATCAAAGGTTACAGGTCTTTCTGTACCATTGAGATTATCATTAAGACCTGAACTGCAACTAACAAAAAGTGGCGCAGAAACACGCTTTAAAGAAAGTGCCTTGCAGAAATTCTGTTGAAAGAGTTGTTTGATAATATCAATGGCTCTTTGAGTGTCATATCTATTCAGTTTTGGGCTATATCCTTCTGGAATATAGATTTTGTTCATCTGAAATCACGCCTTTAAAAATACTAAACTAAATTTTAATGAAAATACTTGTGTTTGTCAAGACACAAAAGAAATTATAAGGAAAACAAGAATAATGCAAACACCAAAACAAGTCATAAATAAAGCAAATGAGAAGTTTGATGAAATTCTTTGTGTTGTTTTTGAAATTGTTTCTGAAACGCGTACAAATAAGTTTGCATTCTTGTGAGTTTTATCGTGCTTGACATGGTCAATAACATCACCGAAAGCATAAGCATATTTTCTTTGATGCTCTGTGTGCTCTTTTGCATCGGTTAACACGCTCTTGCGAGCAAGGAAAATAAGAAAATCAGTTGAGTCTGCAAAAATTCTGCAAATGACACCGAAAACGGCTGTGAGAATTTTAATCATAGGAATATAAACCTGATTTTCAAGTGAAATCTTGTTTTCCATTGGGTTAACATAAGTCTTATTCTTTATAAGAACTTTTCTTATAAAGAGTGTATAAACTAAAATGCCGATTGCAAGAGAAATCAATACACCTTTAAGGTTTGTAAATGAGAAATAATGAATCTCGTGGTGGAAATGATGTCCATTAACGAGTGAGAGCATTGGGTAAGTGATTTTCTCAACCAAAGGTGTGTAAACACCAATTATTGGAAGAGCAACTGCTGAAATTATGAGTGCAATTGCTGAAAGAGGTGAGAGTTTTTTGCCTTTTGGAGTTTCTTCAGTTGGCTTTTCAACGAAGATGGCAACAAAGAGTTTAAGCATATATGCCGCTGTGAGACCACCTGAGAATAAGAAGAGCCACTCAATAATAGTTATGATTGGTAAATGACTTAAATGCGCATATTCAACAATTGCTTCGTGAACAAGTGTCTTTGAAAGGTAGCCAGTAAAACCAGGGATACCTGCGAGTGAACAAGCGCCGATTAAGAATGTTATCATAATGATAGGCTTGTTTCTGCCATAACCCTTTAACTTGTTAAGGTCAAGAGTATGAGCGCCAAGATAAATAGCACCAGCCGCAAGGAAGAGCACAAGTTTTACAATTGAATGGTTAATCATATAAAGGAATGTGCCATTCGCTGCCAATGCGTTTTCTTCACCTAATAATGTAATCATTGAAACACCCACAAGGATAAATCCGATTTGTGAAAGTGAAGAACAAGCCAAAGTACGCTTAAGATTATTTGAGAATACTGCAATAACTGCACCTAATACCATTGTGATAGTTGCAAGGGCTAATAAAGTGTAACCCCAGATTTCATCATCACGAAGAATTTGACCTGTAACTATGAGAATGCCGAATACACCTGTTTTTGTGAGCACACCTGAAAGAAGTGCACTTGCAGGAGCAGGAGCAACGGGGTGAGCCTTTGGAAGCCAAATGTGTAATGGGAACATACCTGCTTTTGCACCAAAACCGAATAACAAGCAGAATGCTGCAACATAAAGTTCGGTTGATTTGCCAACATATTTAATTGCAGAATAAAGGTCAGCAATCATCAATGTGCCTGTGATGTTATAAAGAACGAAAAGTCCCATTAATGCAACCATACCACCAAGCACGGCAATTGCAAGATATGTTTTACCTGCATTCATTGCGTCTTTGGTTTCGTCTTGAATAACCCACATGTATGATGTGAATGACATAATTTCAAAGAAGATGAAAGTTGTCATCAAATCAGCAGAAAGGAAAACGCCCAAGGTAGCGCCCATTGTGATAAGGAAGAAGAAATAATATCTTGAAAGTTTATGGTTGTGGTCTTTGAAATATTGTGGTGAGAGCAAAGCTGCTGCAAACCACATGAACGCTGCGATAATTGCATAGGTTGAATTAAAACCACCAATTTGGAAATTCAAAGATGCAAAGCAAACAAGTCTTGCAGGGGATTGTGCAATCATAATTGAAAGACCCAAACTTATGAAAGTCGCAAGAATCACAACTGCATTACGAAGTTTTTCATATTTACCTAAAACTGCAGAGATAATTGCTGCAATAAAGGGAGTGAAAATACAATACATAGTTAAAAGTGTCATATTGCCAATACCCCCTTAATAAGTTCAATAACATTTGATGCCATAAGACCTGTTACGATACAAAGTACTGCACAGATAGCCATAGGTACTTGCATAAGTGCATTTGCTTCTTTAACATCTGTTACATCATTTGCATTGTCACGGCGCTTGAAGAACGCCTTGATTGCAGGTGAGAGCATATACATTGCAGTTAAGAATGCAGAGATAAGCAATATAACTACGCCCACAATAGCAAACGGATTCTGTGCTTCAATTGAAGCTGTTGCAATATACCATTTACTGATAAATCCGCAGAATGGTGGAATACCTGTAAGTGATAATGCTGAAATAGTAAAGAATATAAATGTAAGTGGCATTTTTCTGCCGATACCTTCAAGCTCTGGCACATATTCACGCTCTGTCTTGTGAAGCACAGCACCTGCTGAGAAGAATGCGCCGATTTTAATAACAGAGTGGAAGAGAAGGTGACAGAATGCGGCTAAAAGTCCTGCTTCTGTCATAAGAGTTGCCGCAAAAACAATATATGAAAGGTTTGATATTGTTGAGAATGCGAGTCTTCTCTTGAAGTGCTTTTGTCTTAAAGCAGTCATTGAGCCATAGAAGATTGTAAACATTGCAAGACCCATTACAAGATTTTGTGCCCAAGTGCCTGTTAAAAAGTCTGTGCCATAAGAATAATAGATAAGACGGATAATCGCAAAAGCACCTGCTTTAACAACTGCAACTGCGTGAAGCAATGCAGTAACAGGTGTTGGTGCAACTGAAGCTGTTGGCAACCAACTGTGAAGTGGGAAAACGGCCGCCTTAACACCAAATCCTAAAAACGCAAACACAAAAAGAATGAGTGCAATTGTTGGGTCTTCTGGATTTGTAATGTGACCACCGAACACAAAGTCGTTAGCATCATTCACAATAAGAAATGCAACGCCTGCGAAAGCAAAAGCAGCACCACCGATTGAATAGTTCATATATTTTCTTGCTGCCTGATTATGTTTCTTTGTGAATCCATGCATAACAAGTGGAATTGTGAAAAGTGTGAGCAACTCATAGAAAAGATACATTGTGAGAATGTTGCTCGCCATTGCAATACCCATTGTTGCACCGAAAGCCATTGTAAAGAATGCATAAAACATTGGCAAGTTCTTTTCGTGGCTCATATATTCAAATGCATAGAGAGCTGTTAATGGCCAAAGTGTAGCCGAAAGACAAGAGAAAATCTTGCCTGCACCATCAAGTTTTAACACGAAACTTAAATTGTCAGTAAAGTTTAAAAGGGTAAGTGCTTCTTGTGGTGCGTTAAGTGCCAATGCCCAAACAGAAACAGATGAGCAGAGAATTGTGAACATAACAAATGCATTTCTCTGTTTTTTCTTTTCAGCGGGAATAACAAATGATAAAGCGCCCAAAATTATAGGAAGAAAAATTGGGACGATTAAAAATAAACTGTTCATCTCAATAACCTCCTATTATAAAATTGACGCAAGCATATTGCTTGTTGTAAGAGAGAAAACTCCACCCGCAACAGCAATAACTGTGAGAATAACAATTGGAATAACCATAAATAATGGCTCGCGCACTTTTTCTGTTTCGGTTTCTTCTTTACCGAAGAAAGCATCAATTGAAATTGAAAGAAGATATGCTGCTGTGAGAATTGCAGAAATCAGAAGAATGATTGGTGCAAGATAAGAAAGAGCACCTAAATCTGCACTAAGCGCAGAAGTTGCAATATACCATTTACTATAAAAACCACCTGTTGGTGGAATACCGATAAGTGAAAGTGAAAGCACAGTAAAGCAAGTGAATGTTATTGGCATTTTCTTGCCAAGACCTTTAAGGTCTTTGACTTCTGTTTTGCCATACATAAAGATTACTGCACCAGCACAAAGGAAGAGACCAACCTTTACAACTGCGTGGAAAACAATTTGCCAAAGTGCACCTGTGAAACCATCGTCAGTGAAAAGGAAAAGCCCGGTAAGCACATAAGAAATCTGGCTGACGGTTGAGAAAGCAAGACGCTTTTTAAACCCTTTTTCAAGATAAGCCATCATTGAGCCCATGAGTACTGTCAAGAGTGCGAAACTGAGAGCAACAGTCTGTACCCAAGTGCCCGTGAGAGCATCTGTGCCAACAATATAAAAAATTGTTCTTATAATTGCAAGAACACCTGCTTTTGCAATAAGACCTGAAAGCAATGCGCTAGCAGGGGCAGGAGCAACAGGGTGAGCAGTTGGCAACCATCCGTGCATTGGGAAAAGACCTGCTTTTGCACCAAAGCCTAAAAGCATTGTGAATACACCGGCAAGCACAAGTGGTGAATTAGTTATATCAACGCCACCTGCAACGAACGACAATGTGCTACTGTTTGTTGCAAGAACAAAGATTCCAAAGAGTGCTAAAAATGCACCTGCAACAGAATAATAGAGATATTTTTTCGCAGCTGCAACTGATTCTTTTGAAAGTGAATGAAGAACCAATGGCGTTGAGAAAAGAGTAACCATTTCATAGAAAACATACATTGAAACAAGATTCTGTGAAAGAGCAGCGCCAAGCATTGCACCCTCTGAAAGAAACATGAATAAGAAAAATCTCATTTCATTTTCTTCGTGTTTCATATAAACACAAGCATATAAAGTTACCAATGTCCAACCGACAATAACCAATGCAACAAAGAATTTTGCAAGAGTGTCAGCGGTAAAGCCAACTGAAATCTGGTCAACAAGTGTAAATGTACCTGTTGAGATTTTGTCGCCGAGAATTACTATAAAACCGAGAACAGCCTCAATTACTTGAACAAGAACAACTGCACCCAAACGAGTGTTTCGATTCTGGATTTTATTAAGTAAAGGTAAAATCAAACCACCGATTACGGGGAATAAAGTTAATAATATCAAAAGCATATTTTAATCCCCCTTATCGAATGTTTATAAATAACTCAAGCCCTTTTTCAAAGAGTGAAATAATAGGCTGTGAACGAAGTCCAACTAAAATATTAACTGCTGACATTACAAGCACAATGATTGAAAATGCAGGTGCAGTTTTAAATGTGATAGTTTTACGAGTGAGTTCAACCTTTGCAGGACTATAAATATTAACGAGGGTTCTAAGGAAATAAAGAACATTGAGAATTGTACTGATTGCAAGAGCAATGAGCATTAAATATGTCTGTATTCCGTGACCAAAAGCAGATGTTGAGAAAAGAAGCTTTGGAATGAACCCTGCGAAAATCGGAATACCAACCATTGAAAGCGCACCTGCTGAATAAGATATTGCGGCAATCTTGTTGTTATGAGCGGATGAGCGTAATGATGCGAAATCCTGACGTCTGTCAATTGTGTCAGAAAGTCCTGACGCTGAAAGGAAAAGCATTGGCTTTGTGAGAGAGTGAGCAACAATCTGGAAAAGTGCTGCAACAATTGCTCCCTTTGTGCCAAGACCTAAACCCATATAAATATAACCGATTTGAGCGGCAGAAGAATAAGCAATCATAAAGTTTATATTGTTTGTCTTGATTGCTGAAACTGAGCCCACAATCATACCGCAGATACCGAAGACGAAGAGTACATATTGAATATTTGACTGAAGGAAAACTTCGTAGCCGATAACTCTGAAAATGATTTTAAGTAAGAGAAAGATATATCCCTTTGAAATAACACCTGACAAAATACCTGATGCTGATGGTGTTGCCGTGCCATAAGTGTCGGGCATCCAGAAATGGAAGGGGAACATACCACTTTTAATTGCAAGACCTGAAACGATGAGACCTAATGCAATAGTGAGTGGGAATGTGTATTCTCCTGTTGCCCAAAGTTCTTGAATTGTTGAATAAAGTTGTGGGAAAAGAAGATGACCAGTAATTGCATAGAGCAAGATGATTCCCACAAGAACCAAGCTTGAGCCGATAAGGCTGAACACCATATAACGAGTTGCGGCAACCAATGCTCTTGTTTTCTTTGAGAGCATTAAAAGTGAGCAAGAAGCTATAGTACAGATTTCAATAAATACATATCCTGTGAAAATATCGTTTGTATAGCAAAGTGCTGCCAATGCCGCGTGAGTTAAGTTAACCATAATGCAGAAATATTTCTGCTTTGCTTCTTCAACATCTCTCATAATACGGTGTGAGCCACCCGATAAAGAGAGAAACATAACCACTTCAAAAAGAAGCAAGAAAGCGGGTTCTAAAAGACCTGCAGAAATTTCGTTACCAATTGGTGCATCATAATGTCCCATTCGATAAACAAAATATCCTGTTTCAGATGTAAGGTTATAGAAGATAACTGACGCAGACATGATGCCTGATGCAATCAAAAGAAAATAAGAAACGAAACGAGCCTTGTTATCTTTGAATGCAAAGCAGATAACTGCGCTGAAAAGCGAAAATACAATAGTCGCAAAAGGAAGATTCATAATAAAGTCCATTATTCTTGTTCATCCTCCTTGCGACACATTTCATAAATCTTATCTAGATTTAATGTGCGATATTTTTTATAAAGTCGAACTGTCAATGCAAGCATCAAAGCTGAAAAGCTGACAGAAACAACGATACCTGTAAGAACAAGTCCCTGAGGGATAGGGTTAATATAGTCAAGAGCGTCAACAGCGCCTGTTGATGGAACAATTGGTGTCAATTTTCCTTCAATATAACCCATTGATGCGAGAAAAAGATAGACGCCTGTGTCAACAATGTTAAGACCGAGAATCTTTTTCATGATATTTTTAGAGAAAACAAGCATTGTAAAACCAATAGCAAACAAAAGCATTGATGTTACTGCTTCATAGTTTATGAGAAGATTCAATCAAGACGCCCCCTTTTGAAAATCATATAGAAACTGTACATAGTACAGCAAACAACAAATCCAACTGCAATGTTAAGTGGCAAAATCAAACCACCTGAAACAATATTGCCCGGTGTGCCCGGTGTGATAATTGAGTGAATACCGTTGAATTCATTACCTGTAAAGAAAGAGTAACTCTTTGCAAGACAATAAAAACTCAATGAACAGATTGTAATAATGCGAATGATTTTTTGTGTAATAATTTTTGCTGCAAAATCTTCACCATAAGCCATGGCAAAGAGAATAAATCCTGCGCCAAGCACCGAACCACCTGAGAATCCACCACCTGGAGATAAGTGACCGTTGAAAAGAACATAAATTCCGAAAACGATGATAATCGGTGTGAGAATTTTTACAACGAGACGAACGATTGGGTCGTTTGTATAAGAGAAAGATTCTTTTTTCTTAATTGGTTTGTTTTTGCTTTGTTCAAGCAAAAGAAGAACGGCACAAGTTGCGGTGAAAAGAACAAAAGATTCGCCCAATGTGTCGAATGCACGATAGTCAAGAATCATACCAGCAACGGTATTAACCGCGCCTGTCTGGTCGCGACCCTCACCAACATAATGTTCATAAACTTCATTGGTTGTTGGTGTGTTATCATCGGCAAAAAGTGGCATAAAATTAACTGTACCAACAAGAATGACCGCGAGAATAACACAGAAAATTACTGAAAAGAATTTATAACCCTTTGAAGTGATTTTTTCTTCTGCATTTTCAACATCTTTAACAAGACGGATTTTTTCTTTTTCTGTTTCTTCTTTTTTAGGTGTAGGTTTTTCAGTTTCAATGTTCATTCGTTCATCAAAACTTAAATTACCCTCATACCATTCTTTAAAAAGAGATGAAAATTTATTATTCTTCATTTACATTCACCCCTTCGTCAATTTTACCATCTTCGTCGTCCGCATAATCCTTATCAATAAGGTGGAGTTTGCGAAGAGTGAGAAAGAAAAGTACGCCATCCACACCCGCACCAACGGCAGCTTCTGTAATAGCCAAGTCAGGTGAGCGCAACAATAACCATACAACTGACATAACAATACTGTATGATGTGAAAATTATAAGAGCAGTCATAACTCTCTTTGAAAGTGCTGTTGCAATAGCACAGACAACAAGAGAAATAAGAAGCAAAATTCTAAATATGGTAATAATATCTTCCATTATTCATTTTCCTCCTTTTTATCGTCTATACGCATTTCGCAATGTTTAGATAAGTTTTTATCTGTGAGTAATTTGGTTTTAACAAAAATGTGTGAAACCACAGGGCTTGTGCACCATTGAACAATAACAATGAACAAGAATTTAAGTGAAATAATGTTGATTCCTGACGCGATAATCAAACCTGTGATAAAGAGCATGAGAACAAGTGTGTCGCACATAGCAGATGAATGCATGCGGTTAATAGAAAAATCAAAACGATATGTGCCAAAAATTGAAATAAAAAGAACAATAAGTCCTGCGGCAAAAAACAATGCCACAAGTGCAAAACGAATCCATTCAAGCATTATTTTTCACCTCCATCGTCTTTTTTGAAAAGGTTGATATAGATTTTGCTGAGAAGAATAACTGCAATACAGCTAATAAGAGCATAAATTAAAGCGATATCAGTTAAATAACTCTCTTTAAGGAAAAGTGTGAGAATACAAATGACAATCAAAACGATTGTTGTGAGAATATTTACACCAATAAATCTGCCGATAATGGTTTTTGCTGTGATTGAACGGATAAGGGATGCAATAATTGCAATGCCAAGACCTATGAATACAGCGAGATACAAATATGAATAAGCCTGTTCAAGCATTTTATTTCTCCAACCTTTCTAAAATTTTAACAAATGAACTGTTTTCGATTCCCTCTGCAAAAGCAGAGTCAACACAGTGAATTGTGAAATAGTCATCTTCTAATTCAGCGGTAATTGTGCCGGGGGTGAGTGTGATTGAATTTGCGAGAAGCACTCTTGCCACATTTGTTTTAAGCGGAATCTTAACTTTTATCATAACAGGGTGAATTTCTGCTTTTTTGCTTGTTACAATTTTCATCATTTGAAAATTTGCAATTATAATTTCTTTTATGAGTATGAAGAAGTATGCCAACAAAACAGGAGCTTTCTTCCACCAACGAAGTTCAGCTTTGAGAGTATATCCCAATGCTTTGTGAGCAAAGAAATAAGCAAATGCTGAAACTGCAGCACCCACCACGCAAACCTGAATCATACCCGCGTCAGCAGAGAAGCGACCGTTTAATACAATCCATAATAAAAACAATAAAATTATCATAAAATATTCTCCTTTGAGAAGCCATATAAATAGGTATTATATATACCTAATAAAAGATACTACTTTGAAACCGCAAAGTCAATCATAAAATTGACGATTTTAAACAACGAAAAAAGAAAATTTTTTACATAATTACCAACAAAATAATATCAATGTGTTTATTGACAGAATTCGATAAGAAATATATAATATCTAGTGATAATGAAGTATTATGCAGAATTATGTCTTTTGGTATTAAATTTACCAAAAAATGTATTCTTTGTTTTGATACGAAAAATGAAAGGTAGGTCAAAAAAATGGCTTTTTCTCTCAAAGGTATCCATGTACCTCACAGAAAAAACACAGCTGATATGAGCGCTATAAGAATGCCTGCTCCAAAGACAGTTACACTTCTTACAGCAATGCATATCGGTAAACCTGCAAAACCAGTTGTTAAAGCAGGTGACCAGGTTTTTGTGGGAACATTGGTTGCTGAACAAGATGGTTTCATCTCTTCATCGGTTTATTCAAGCGTTTCAGGTACAGTTAAGAGCGTTGCCGATGCTCTTTTGTCAAATGGCAAAACTGCTCCTGCAATCACAATTGAATCAGACGGAGAAATGACACCTGATGAATCAATCGCAGTGCCACAGGTTAACAGTAAAGAAGACTTCATTGAAGCTATTAAAAAGAGTGGTATCGTAGGTTTGGGTGGCGCAGGTTTCCCAACTTATGTGAAATTTGCAACAGACAAAAAAATTGATACTCTTGTAATCAATGGTGCAGAATGTGAACCATATATTACAAGCGACTCTGTAACAATGGTTGACAGAGCAGACGATATTTTATTGGCAATCCAGACCGCTGACAAATATTTCAATTTCGATAAGATTGTAATCGGTATCGAAAAGAATAAGGCATCAGCAATTGCAAAAATGAAAGAACTTTCAGCTAAGAACAGCAAAATTCAGGTTAAAGTTCTTCCTGCAATCTATCCACAGGGTGGCGAGAAAGTTCTCGTTTATCACACAGTTGGCAGAACAATTGCAGTTGGTCAACTTCCTGCAGATGCTGGTTGTATCGTATGCAACTCATCAACAATGGCAAATATCGGTAGATATTTACAAACAGGTATGCCACTTGTAGAAAAGGTAGTTACAGTTGATGGTGGCGCAGTTAAAGAACCAAAGAATGTAATTGTTGCAATTGGTACTCCAATCGGTGAAGTATTCGATTTCTGTGGTGGCTTTAATTCTGACCCTGAAAAAGTAATTTATGGCGGACCTATGATGGGTGTTGCAGTGCCTGACCTTACAGTGCCAGTGCTCAAACAGACAAATGCTTTGGTAGCATTCAATAAAAAAGAAACAAAAACAGCAAAAACAACAGCTTGCATCAAGTGTGGCAAGTGCACAAATCACTGCCCATTCGGCATTAATCCTGCTGCTATCGCAAAGGCTTATAAAGATAAGGATACAGAAATGTTTGAAAAACTTGGCGCAGATATTTGTATGCTTTGTGGTTGTTGCGCATTCATCTGTCCTGCAAAGCGTCCTTTGGTTGAGACAAACAGCTTGGCAAAGAACATGCTTATGGCAGAACGTGCAAAGAAAAAGGAGGGTAATGCATAATGGAAAATAAACTTCATGCTTCATTTTCTCCACACATCAAAAGCAATAATTCAACAATGAGAACAATGCTTGATGTGATTATTGCTCTTGTTCCTGCATCAGTTGCAGCAGTTATTCTTTTTGGAATTCCTGCATTGCTCGTTATCGCAGTTTGCGTTATTTCTGCAGTAGCAGGCGAAGCACTTTTTAACTTAGCAGTTAAAAAAGAACAGACAGTTGGCGATTTAAGTGCAGTTGTTACTGGTTTGATTTTAGCACTTAATCTTCCTTCAAATATTCCATTGTGGCAAGCAGCAGTTGGTTCACTTTTCGCAATTATCATTGTAAAAGGAATCTTCGGTGGTCTTGGTAAAAACATTGTTAACCCTGCAATCGCAGCTCGTGTATTTATGCTTATCGCATTCGGCTCAATGACTGCAGCAGTTTTCCCAGAGGGTATGGATTCAGCATCAGGTGCAACTCCACTTTCAGACCTTGCAAATGATAAAGCAGTTGACCTTATGGACTTGTTCCTTGGCAAATGCGGTGGTGCTCTTGGTGAAACTTGTGCATTAGCACTTCTCGTCGGTGGTATTTACCTTATCGTACGCAAGGTAATCACATGGCATATTCCAGTTGCATTTATCGGCACAACATTCCTCTTCACATTGGCACTTGAAGGTGGCAACCTTGAAACAACACTTGCTTGGGTGCTTTCAGGTGGTCTTATGATTGGTGCTTTCTTTATGGCAACTGATTATGTTACATCACCAAGCACAGCAAAGGGTAAACTTATCTTCGGTATCGGCGCAGGTGTAATCACAGTGCTTATCCGTTTCTTTGGTGGTTATCCAGAAGGCGTATCATTCGCAATTCTTCTTATGAACATTGTAAATCCTTACATAGATTCATTAACACCTAGAAAATTGTTTGGAGGTAAGAAATAATGAAAAATTACATTAGAAGTATTATCTCTCTTACAGTTATTTTTGCAGTAGTTGTTGTTGCTCTTGCTGCAACAAACACTATAACAGCACCAATCATTGAAAAGAATGCAGGTGCTGCAGCAAACGAAGCATTACTTGTTGTAATGCCAGATGGTGGCGACTTCACAGCTGCTGATTTAACACAATACACACTTCCTGCATCAGTACTTGAAGCATATACAGCTTCAAATGGTGGCGCAGTAGTAAAACTTACAGCTACAGGTTATGGCCCTGATATGATTATCATGTGTGGCGTTGACGCTGATGGTAATGTAACAGGTACAGTTTGTCTTTCAAGTAACGAAACTCTCGGTGTTGAAAAGACTTATGGTGACACATTAAAAGGTGCAACAATCGACACTATTGACGGCATTGCAACTGTTTCAGGCGCAACAATGACAACTGAAGCATATAAAAACGCAGTTAAAGATGCTATCAATACTGCAACTATCCTTGGTGGTGGTAGCGCAGATATCCGTTCACCTGAAGAAATTCTTGCAGATAATCTCAACACAGCACTTCCAACAGGCGAAGGCAAGTTTACAGAAGTGTTTATTTCTGAAAAACTTGAAAATGTATCTGCAATTTATGAAGCAGACAACGGCGCAGGCTTTGTTTATGTGACAAAATCAGGCGAAGAAGAAATCTTTGTTGGTGTTGACGCTAACGGTGCAGTAGTTTCAGAAGCAACAGATGATGTTAAAGCAACTGTTGAAGCAGCTGCAAAGATTATGCTTAAAGTAACACTTAAAGAAATCGATATTACAAAATATGCTGATATGCCTGCAAATGTAGACAAAGCATATAAGACAAATAATGGCAACTATGTTCTTGAAATCCACGCATCAGGTTTCGGTAAGAATGGTGACCATTACTATAACCCATCAGGTGATTACATCTATATTAAACTTGCTTTGACAAAAGATGGCGAAATCATCGCTTGTCAGACAACTAAACAGACAGAAACAGATGGCGTAGGTTCAATTTGTGCAGACAAAGAATTCAGCGCACAATATGTTGGTAAGAACGAATCAACATATAAAGACATCGATATCGTAGCAGGTGTAACACTCACAACTCAGGGCTACAGAAACGGTATCGGCAAAGCAATTGAAGCAGTTAAAATTATGGAAGGAGTGGCTTAAATATGAGTAAACAGAACAATATGTCAATTCTCTTAAAAGGTCTTCTCCGTGAAAACCCAGTTTTCGTGCTTATTCTTGGCACTTGTCCAACACTTGCAACTACAACAACAGTTGATGGTGCATTTGGTATGGGCCTTGCAACAATGGCAGTTTTAATCTGCTCAAACATCGTTATTTCATTATTACGTAAATTTATTCCAGATACAGTAAGAATTCCTTGCTATATCGTTGTTATCGCAGGTTTCGTAACAATCGTTCAAATGCTTATTCAGGCATTTATTCCAGATTTGTATCAAACACTTGGTGTTTACCTTGCACTTATTACTGTTAACTGCATTATCTTAGGCCGTGCAGAAATGTTTGCAGGTAAAAACTCAGTTGGTAAGTCAGCACTCGACGGTATCGGAATGGGTATCGGCTTTACAATTGCACTTCTCTCTATGGCAATTATCCGTGAAGTTCTCGGTGCAGGTTCATTTGCAGGCAACGAAATTCCTTTCCTTGTTGAAAATGGTCTTACAATCAGCGTTCTTGCAAAAGCTCCAGGTGGACTTATGGTTTATGGTCTTCTTATTGCAGTTGTTAATAAGATTACAAAGGGTAAACTCATTAAGAAAAAAGAATTTGGTTGCGAAGGTTGCCCATCAGCGGCATCTTGCAACGGCGGTTGCGCAGAAACAGTAAAGGAGGGCGAATAAGATGGATGTTAAAGCATTGATTATTATTTTGATGTCTTCAGTTCTCGTTGATAACTATGTTCTCAACCGTTTCCTTGGTATTTGCCCATTCCTTGGCGTATCAAAGAAAGTTAATCAGTCAGTTGGTATGGGTATTGCAGTTATTTTCGTTATGCTCGTAGCAACAGCAGTTACATGGCCTATTCAGACATTTATCCTTAATGAATTTGGACTTGGCTATTTGCAGACAATTGTATTCATTCTTGTTATTGCTTCACTTGTTCAGTTTATTGAGATTTTCTTAAAGAAGACTATTCCAGCTCTTCACCAGAGCCTCGGTGTTTATCTTCCACTTATCACAACAAACTGTGCAGTTCTTGGTGTAACAATCAACAACATTACAGATGGATACAACTTTATCGAATCAATGGTAAGCTCACTTGGTTGCGGACTTGGATTTCTTCTTGCAATGGTGCTCTTCTCAGGTATGCGTTCACGCATTGAAGAAAGCGATATTCCAGAAAGCTTTAAAGGACTTCCTGTAACTTTAGTAGCAGCATCATTCATTTCAATGGCATTCTTCGGCTTTGCCGGAATCGTTGAAAACATTCTTGCATAAGGGGAGGGTATAAATGATGAATATTTTAATAGCTCTTCTTGTTGCAATTGTAATTGGTCTTATTGCAGGTATTATGCTTGCATTGGCATCTCATTTCTTCAAGGTTGAAGAAAATGAAACAGTTAAAGCAGTTCGTGAATGTCTTCCTGGCGCTAACTGTGGTGCTTGTGGATTTGCAGGTTGTGACGCTTATGCTGATGCAGTAGCAAATGGCAAAGCAGAAGCAAATCTTTGCATCCCAGGTGGCCCAGATGTTGCAGGTCAGCTTTCAGCAGTTTTAGGTGTTGAAGTTAGTGTTGAAGCACCAAAAGTTGCTTATGTAAATTGTAGTGGTGACTGCTCAGCAGTAGCACAAAAAGTTGTTTATGAAGGACTTCAGAGCTGTAAAGCAGCAGCAATGGTTTATGGTGGCCCATTCTCTTGCAAATTCGGTTGTATCGGTCTTGGCGACTGTGTAGCAGAATGTCCTGTTGGTGCAATTTCTGTTAAAGACACTCTCGCAAGAATTGACCCTAAAACTTGTATAGCTTGTGGCAAATGCGTTAAAACTTGTCCTAAGGGAGTTATCTCTCTTGTTGGCGAAGATGTTGTTGTTGCAGTTGCTTGTAGCAATAAAGAAAAGGGCGCAGTTGCTCGTAAGAATTGTATGAACGCTTGTATTGGTTGCAAAAAGTGCGAAAAGACTTGTGAACACGATGCTATCAAGGTTATTGATAATCTTGCAGTTATCGACTATGATAAGTGTGAAGACTGTGGCAAGTGTGCAGAAGTTTGCCCAACAAAGCGTTTAAAAATCGTTGATATGAAAAACGGAGTAATCGGTTGATTTTATGAAGAATAACAATTCTCAAAAAAATCGAAAATTCAAAAACGATATAATCCTTGCCGTCGTTATAGTTATTATAGCGGCGGCGGGGCTTTTGCTTTTCGTCTTAAACAGGGAGCAAGGCTCAACTGTTTTAGTTAAAATTGATGGTGCACAAATTGCTTCATATCCACTCTCTGAAAACAGAGAAATCCCCATAAAAACAGGGGATAATGACGAGAATATCAATGTGCTTATGATAAAAGACGGCAAAGCATCAATCAGTGAAGCTGATTGTCCTGATAAAATTTGTGTTGAGACAAGAGCGGTGTCATTCGTGGGCGAAACTGTTGTTTGTCTTCCACACAAACTTGTAATTGAAATTACAAATCAAAACGCTGACGGCGGATTAGATGTCGCTGTGTAGGAGTAATTATGAAACAGAAAACAAGAAGATATGCTGTGTTGGGGCTTGTTACGGCTGTAGCACTTGTCTTGTCTTATGTAGAAGCGATTTTGCCACCTATATGGTCGGCAGTTCCGGGTATCAAAATCGGACTTCCCAATATAATAATAATCTTCATACTTTATAAAACAGGGCTTAAAGATGCAATAACAGTTTCTGCAATCAGACTTTTCTTGGTTGCTTTGTTATTTGGTAATGCTATGACATTAATTTATAGTGTTGCGGGTGCAGCACTAAGTCTTGGCTTGATGACACTTTGCAAAAAGGTGAATTTATTCTCAATGGTTGGCGTCAGCATCGTTGGTGGAGTTGCTCATAACTTGGGTCAAATTCTTGTTGCAATGGCAATTTTCGAAACTAGTCAAATTGGATATTATATGTTGGTTTTGTCTATTACAGGTACAGTTGCAGGCGTTTTTGTTGGATTTCTCGCATCCATAATTTTAAAGCGTTTTGAAAAAATAAAAATATAACAAAATTGTAATAGTTTCTGTCATGAATTTTAGTGTTAAAATGTTGACAGAAACTATTTTTTATGCGATAATCTACGCGTAAGCGTGTGGGAATATTTCCACATAAAACAAAAAACAAAAATAAAAGGAGAAAATCACTATGAAAAAGATTCTTAGTGTAGCACTTGTAGTAGTAATGCTCTTCACAGTTGTTGCTCTTGCAGGTTGCGGTAAGAAAGAGGCTACTCTTAAGTTCGGTCTTGGCGTAGTTGCTAACTATGGCGAAGCTAAGGCTACAGCTGGTGAATTCAACACAACAGCAGTTGCAGTTCTTCTTGATGCTGAAGGCAAAATCGTAAAGATTGACCTTGACACAGCTCAAATCAAACCATCATGGACAGAAGACGGCAAAAAAGTTGACGTTGAAGACTTCAGAACAAAGTATGACAAAGGCACAGACTACAACATGGCTGCTTTCGGTAAGAAGCATGATGGTAGCGAAGGCAAAGCTTTAGAGTGGAATGTTCAGGCTGATAAGTTCATGGAACTTGCAGTTGGTAAGACACTTGACGAAGTTAAGGCTTTCATGGGTGAAGACAAATATGCAATTGGTGACCTTGCAGCTGCAGGTTGCACAATCAACATTGCTGAATTCGTTGGCGCTCTTGAAAAGGCAGTTGCTAACGCAGTTGATTCAGCTGCAACAGCAGAAAACACACTCAAAATTGCTCTCGTTACATCAGCATCATACTCAAACAAAGATGCTGACGCAGAAAACGATGGTCTCAACCAGGTTGACACAACAATCGTTGCTGCTGTTACAGATGCAGAAGGCAAAGTAGTAGTTGCTAAGACAGACTGCACACAGGGTAAGATTACATTCAATGCTAAGGGCGAAGCTACATATGATGCTAAAGCTGAAGTTAAGTCAAAGCTTGAACTCGGTGATGATTACAGCATGGCTAAGTTCGGTGTAAGACACGACGGCAACAAAGACATCAAGCCTCTTGAATGGTATGCACAGGCTGGCGAATTCGACAAGGCTCTTGTTGGTAAGACAGCTGCTGATTTCGCAGCTCTTGCAGGTGCTGACGGATACGCAACAGGCGATATCGCAACAGCAGGTTGCACAATGGCTATCGGCGACATGATTAAGGCTGCTGAAGCTGCTGCAAAAGCATAATTTAGCTTGTTAAAAATTCGGGGATGTTGTTAACGCAACATCCTCATTTTTTTAAAATAATTGAAATAAAGTTCAATTTTTGAATTGAGTTTTATTTTGCTTATTTTTACACATTTTATTATCGGTGGTGAAAAAATGAAAAAAGCAGTTTCAATGCTTTTAATTATATCAATTCTTTTTGTGCAGATAATGGCTTTTTCAGGTTGTGAGAAAAAGTCGGAGCTTACAAAATTCAGTAATTATTATTTTGACTATTTTGACACAGCAACTACAATTATCGGCTATGAAAAAACAAAAGAAGATTTTGATGCAACTTGCGAAGAAATCAAAAACCTTTTAAAAGAATACCACCGACTTTTCACTATTTATAATCGTTATGAAGGGCTCAATAACCTTGTGACAATCAATGATGTAAACAACGGCAAACATGATGTGGTGACAGTTGATAAAAAAATTATTGATATGCTCACATTCGCAAAAGAAATGTACCAAAAAACTAACGGTAATGTAAACATTGCAATGGGTAGTGTGCTTAAAATCTGGCATATTTATAGAAATGATGGTTTAGATGACCCTGTTAATGCAGAATTGCCACCGATGGAACAGCTCAAAGAAGCGTCAAAACACACTAATATTGATGATTTGATTATTAATGCTGAAAACAATACCGTGTTCCTTGCTGACCCACAGATGAGCCTTGATGTTGGTGCGATTGCAAAGGGCTATGCAGTTGAACAAGTCGCAAAACACCTTGAAGAAAAGGGAATAACAGGCTATATTCTCAATGTGGGTGGCAATGTGCGAACAATTGGTATGGCAGATGGGGAAAAATGGAAAGTCGGCATTGAAAATCCGGATACAGAGAATGAAGATAAGCCATTTATTGAATATCTCAAAATTGCGGGTGAGTCAGTTGTAACAAGTGGCTCTTATCAGAGATATTATGTTGTCAACGGTGGGAATTATCATCATATTATTGACCCTGAAACTTTAATGCCGGGTACAAAATATCGTTCAGTGTCAGTTCTCACAAACGATTCAGGACTTGGCGATGCAATGTCAACGGCGTTGTTCCTTATGGATTATGAAGAGGGCAAAAAACTTGTTGACTCAACAGAAAATGTTGAAGTGATGTGGGTTATGAATGATGGTGAGCAACTTTATTCTGATGGATTTAAAGATTATACATTTGATTATGAAGCAGAAAAATAGACAGTGCAAAAAAGCACTGTCTTTTTTATTGTTTAACTATTGAAAATTGCAAAAAAATCTTTATAATATTATTAGACGAATTAGGGGGTATTTAAATGAATATCTATGAAGCAATAAAATCGCTTATTGAGTATGGCGTAAGAGAAAGCTTAATCGAGAAAGAAGATAAAATCTGGGCAACTAACCGTGTGCTTGAAATTTTGGCTCTTGATGGTATTGATTCAGATGCACAAGCAAATGCAGAAGCTGACCTTGAAGAAATTCTTAAAGTAATTCTTGACTTTGCAGTTGAGAAAGGTCTTTGCGAAGATTCTGTTGTTTATAAAGATTTGTTTGACACAAAAATTATGGGTGTGCTCACACCAAGACCATCAGAAGTAATCAAGACATTTAAAGAAAAATATGATATCTCACCTAAAGAGGCAACAGATTATTACTATAATCTTTCAAAGAAATCTGACTATATCCGTGAATACAGAATTAAAAATGATGTTAAATGGATAACAAAAACCGAGTTTGGTGACATTGATATTACAATCAACCTCGCAAAACCTGAAAAAGACCCAAAAGCAATTGCGGCAGCAACAAAAATGGAGCAAAGCTCATATCCAACTTGTATGCTTTGTAAAGAAAATGAAGGCTATGCAGGTCGTGTTAATCACCCAGCAAGACAAAACCATAGAATTATTCCAATTTGTCTTGACGGTGTTGATGCTTTCATGCAGTATTCACCTTATGTTTATTATAACGAGCATTGCATCGTGTTTGATGATGCACACACACCAATGAAAATATCAGAAAAGAAATTCAGAAGACTTTTTGATTTTGTTAAAAAGTTCCCACACTATTTCATTGGCTCAAACTCTGACTTGCCAATCGCAGGTGGCTCAATTCTCACTCACGAGCACTTCCAAGGTGGTAGTTATACATTTGCCATGGAAACTGCACCTATTGAAGATGAAATCGCTTTTGAGGGCTATTCTGACATAAAAGCAGGTATTGTGAAATGGCCTATGAGCGTTATCCGTTTAAGAGGTGACGATACAGACAGAATTTGCCAGTTAGCAGGCAAAATTCTTGCAGCGTGGCGTGATTATACTGATGAAGATGCATTTATCTATGCTTTAACAGACGGTGAAATTCACAACACAATTACACCAATTGCTCGTTTCAAAGACGGTCAATATGAAATCGACCTTGTTCTTCGTAACAACATCACAACAGAAGAATATCCTGACGGTTTCTATCATCCACACCCTGAATATCATAACATCAAAAAAGAAAATATCGGTCTTATTGAAGTTATGGGTCTTGCGGTGCTTCCATCTCGCCTTAAAACAGAAATGGCAATTCTTCGTGATGCTATTCTTGAGAATAAAGACATTAAAGCAGATGAGAGAATTGCAAAGCACGCAGATTGGGCAGAGAAAATCAAAGCAAAATACAGTGACATCAATGCAGAAAATTGTGACGAAATTCTTCGTGATGAAATCGGTCTTGTATTCACTGCAATTCTTGGTCAGTGTGGAGTGTTTGATAGAACAGAACAAGGCAAAGCACAATTTAAGAAATTTATCGCAAGTGTTAAATAAAAGAAAGCACCTACAACAGTGGGTGCTTATTTTTTATAATTCAAATTTCTTTGCAAGTTTTGGGAAAAGTGGTTTAATCTCAAAAAACTTATCAATTATTTTACCACATCCACCAATTAAACTACCATTTACAACGGCTAATATGATTGTGCCGAAACCGATTCCAACAAAACCTTTGAAGAAAACAAGTGTCATAATCACAGAAACCGCAAGGCAAGACAAATCAAACGCAGTTTTGAATTTTGTTTGGTTGAGTTTAAAGTGTTCGGTAATTCCTTTAACAAAGAAATCATAAACCTGTGGATAAAGGTAAACTCTGAAAAACAACGCGATTGAAAATGCAGTAATCAATGCGCTCACTACAAAAAATGTAACACGGATTGGCATGCTCATACTGCCGGGTGCAGTAATTGACGGATTAAACATTGGGATAATTGTTCTCCACAAGTCAAGCACAGCGCCATATACAATACAGTTTAAAAACGATGCAAAATAAACCAGTTTAACTCTTTTAAGTAATATGCAGAACACAATAAAAAGCATTGCCTGAACAACATATTCACTTTGTCCAAAGGTTAAAAATCCCAACTTTTGACTTAGAATGTATGCGGGGGCAACAATCATTGAAAGTCCCAAATCAGCAGCCGAAACCATTGCGACTGAAAAGGATAAAATTAAAATTGCAAACACATAAACAAATTCGCTATAAAGTGTAATTTTCTTTTTCATAATAAATCTCTTTCTAAACAAAAAACCTGCCGAAAATCGACAGGTTTTATTATATGTTTTATTGAGTTGTTTGTCAATCCCACTCAGTACCTGTAACAGTTTCAAGGTCAATGCCTCTAGTGTCGTGAGTGTTCTTGATAAGTGCAATAAGAGTGATTATAAAACTTGGAACAAGAAGGCAAAGGGCAACTGTACCAATTATGCCATCACCAAAGATAAGAGCGAGAATAGTGTTTAATATAAACGCTACTGCATATCCTGCAAAGCCAACAACGGTTTGCGCTGATGTTGCTGATGAACGAAGATTTGTTGGTGCAGATTCACTTGCCATCATAATAAGGACATCATTTGTTGAGTAATAACTACCAACGAATGCACCACAGAAGAAACCAACAAAAGATGGATTAAGATTCAATTTTGCACCCATTGTGAATAAAATAAAGCTTATTACACAGTTTGTAGCAACTGTAATCGCTGCAGCTTTTCGTCCCTTTTTATCAGAGATAAAGCCCATAATTACCTGTGAAAGAGCCATGCCGATAGGATATAAAATGAGTGCTTGGCTAACTTCATTAACACTTACAAGGTCCAAAAATTCTTTTGCGTTAGAGCCATAAATGCTTTGTGCATAACCATGAGTGAGAATTGCCTGATAGTTCATACTGCCGATAACGCCGATGCCTGCAAGGGCAAAGCAGATAAATACCCAACGAAGTTGCTTGTGCTTGAAACCGAATTTAAGAGCATCTACAACGCCACCTTGTGAGTCCTGAGCCTTTTTCTTTGCTTCTTCTGCTTGCAACTCTGCTTCAGTCATTTTAAGGTAACGGATTCTTGATTCAACAAAGGCGTCAGTTTCTCTTGCACAGAGAAGTGCGATAAGAGAAACCACAATACCAACAATTGCAGGAATTATATAAACATTGCGCCATTCACTAGATGTTGTCATTAACCATCTGCGAAGAAGTGGAACAAGCATAACTGCCATGTTAGCAAAGAATTTAACAACTGAATATGTTATTGCACGACTCTTGGCTGGTGCGGATTCCATAATATACACAACATGCATATCGTGAGGTACAAAGAAGAGAATCAAGCATGCGCCGATAAAGTACATTATTACATTTTGTGAAAGGAAAATTACAAACAATGCAACTGCCATACCGAAGGTGTTGATAATCAAAAATGTTTTTCTACCAAAACGGTCTGCAAGTGGTCTATAAAGAATACCTATAATTTGGAACGGAATTGCAACGACATTCAAAAGGTTGAGATATGTAACTGCACTTTCACTCTGGAAATAGCTGTTAGCGATTTCAGTCTGCATAAGTGAGTTGATTTGTGATGCGATTTCGTCAACCGCATAAATAAGTGCAATAATGAGCACAAGATACCAAAAATATGTGTTGCTTTTGGGTCTCGCTTTTTGCTTTTCCCAATATTTCAACTCTTTTGCTTTGCGTAATTCCTTTTTCTTGATTTGTTCAGGAGTTAAAACCTTACTCATAAAAAAATCCCCTTTCATAAGTGTATTGTAACATAACAATAGCAAAAATAAAAGGGGAAATATTCTACCTATTAAGCATCCATACCATAAAATTAAGATATGCGGCAAATGTAACCCAAATAAGATAAGGAATTTGCAAAAGTGCAGCTAATCGGTCAGTTTTATTAAAAATGTAAATCATGCCAATTATGAGCGCCCACAAAATAAGAATCCAGATGAATGCAAAACCATAGGCTTGTAAATTGAAGAAAATCAGACTCCAGAAGAAATTGAAAAACAGTTGCACACCCCAGATTATGAGCCCATGATTTCTCTCTTTGGTTGGTGGAGAAAGCCATATTCTTGCAGCGCTGATGCCCATAAGTGCATAGAGAATTGTCCACACGATAGGAAAAACAATATCAGGCGGAGTCAGTGCAGGTTTTTCTACGGTAGCATAATTATCCATGCCCATTGATGTGAATAATCCTGCAACAACGCCCACTAGTTCAGTAAACAAAATAAACAGACCATAAGTTTTTAATTTGCTTTTATCCATATTATCACCCCGTATATTTTATGTGGTAATAAATGCTATTATTCAAAAGTTGATTTTATATGTGTATTTATGTTAAAATAATGAAAAACAAGAAAGCAAAGGTAAAAACAAATGAAAATAACAAATGATATCAAATACATTGGTGTTAACGACCATAAAATTGACTTGTTTGAAGGTCAATATGTTGTGCCAAACGGAATGGCATATAACTCTTATGCAATTATTGATGAAAAAATTGCAATTATGGACACGGTTGATGTGAATTTCACAGACGAGTGGCTTGCTAATATCAAAAATGCATTGGGTGAGAGAATCCCTGATTATTTAATTGTTCAACACATGGAGCCTGACCATTCTGCTAATATCGTAAACTTTGTAAATGTTTATCCTGATGCACAAATCGTGGCATCAGCGGCAGCATTTAAAATGATGAAGCAGTTTTTCGGCACAGATTTTGCCGACAGACAAATTGTTGTAGGTGAGGGTGATACTCTTTCTCTTGGTAAACATAATCTCACTTTTGTAACTGCACCTATGGTCCATTGGCCTGAAGTTATTGTGACTTACGACAGCACGGATAAAGTTCTTTTCTCTGCCGATGGTTTCGGCAAATTCGGTGCGCTTGATATTGAAGAAGATTGGGCTTGTGAAGCAAGAAGATATTATATTGGAATTGTGGGTAAATATGGCGCACAGGTGCAAGCGCTTCTCAAAAAAGCATCTGCACTTGATATAGAAATTATCTGTCCTTTACACGGACCTGTGCTTTCAGAAAATCTTGGCTATTACATCAATCTTTATGATATCTGGTCAAGCTATGGTGTTGAAAGCGAAGGTGTTTTAATTGCATATACATCTGTTTATGGCAACACTAAAAAAGCAGTGCTTAAACTTGCAGAAATGCTTAAGGAAAATGGATGCAAAAAGGTAGTTGTCAATGACCTTGCTCGTTGTGATATGGCAGAAGCGGTTGAAGATGCTTTTAGATATGGCAAAATTGTTTTGGCAACAACAACATATAATTCCGATGTTTTTCCATTTATGCGCGAGTTTGTAAATCACCTTGTTGAGCGTGGTTACAAAAATCGAACAATTGGATTTATCGAAAATGGCTCTTGGGCACCAGTGGCTACAAAAGTTATGACTAAAATGCTTGAAAAATGCAAAAACTTAACATATACCGAATCAACGGTTAGAATAATGTCTGCATTGAATGAAGACAGTGAAAAACAGTTAAAGGCATTGGCAGACGAACTTTCTTAAATTCTTTAAGGGAGGTGAAAAAATGAAATATGTTTGCGATATCTGTGGTTGGGTCTATACGCAAGAAAAAGGCTCACCAGAAAACGGTATCCCAGCAGGTACAAAGTTTTCTGACCTTCCCGAAGATTTTGTTTGCCCACTTTGTGGCGTAAATAAAGATAACTTTTCAGAAGAATAAGAACAAAAATAAAGCCTTCCACAAGGAAGGCTTTAATCTTTATATATGGTCTTTATATCTTTCTGCTGTGATGATTCCGTCTTCTACATTTAATTTACAGATTCTTGCGTTTCTTGCGTCAAATGCACTTGCATTTAATCCGTCGTCATAGTCACGAGCGTGATAAATTGCATACCATTGGCCGTCTTCTTTAATCATTGAGTGGTGGCCTGTGCCTTCTTCAAACTCATTTGCTTTAAGAACGGGGTGATATGTGTTATCATCAGGATATTTTTCGAATTTAATTTTTGTAAGGTCTGTTTCATCGGTTTTTGCTCTTGCATAGCCGATATAATATGTAGGCTGCTCAAAGCAGTTGCCTGAATACATAAGATATTGCCAGTCACCCTCTTTGAAATAGAAAGCACCTTCAATTGTGTGCCAATGCTGACCTTTTTTATAGCGGTCACGGCAATAAATATCTTCGTCAAGAGTTGGCTCAACAACTAAAACAGGGTTACCAGCAGGGGTGAATGGGTCGAGCATTTTGTCAACATAAATGCAAGTACCAATTCTCTCCCCCTCAAAGCGATTTGCAGAATAGAAAAGGAAAAGGCCTGCTTCATTCTGAACGATGTGAGAATCGATTGAGAATGGGTGTAAAATCTGTTTTGTACCTGTGAATGGTCCAAGAGGGTTATCTGCAACAGACACGTGCATAGCGCCCCTGTGGCCACCTTTATCAGGTGTGTCGTTATAAATTTCAATTGAGTTATACATATAGAACTTACCATCAAGCTCAATAACGCTTGGTGCCCAGAATGAATCGTGATTTGCCATGGTCATAACGACACCATGATATTCCCAACCGTCAAAAAGGTTATTTGAATGATAAGCATAAATTGCGTCGTGCCCTGTAACATAGATATAATATCTACCATTACTTTTTAAAATGTATGGGTCAGCCTGACCCACATAATGCGATTTGTCAACTTTTAATAAATGCATAGTTAATCCCTCTCCTGATGAGTATTTACTCATTTGATTTTAGCATAAACAGTGAAACAATTCAATAAGATATAAAAAAATCGCCCCAAGGGACGAAAAAAAGACAAAATCACATAAAAAAGAAGTAACCCCCAAGGTCGACGTTTCTTTACACGCCTTTCACGGACCGGGGGGTTACTTCTGTTCACTCTTGATATCTAACATCATTTGTGCTTCCTCTCTTTCTTAAATTTTTGTGCCTTCATTTCTTTACGATTCTCTTTAACATTGATTTCAAATTACTCTCGAAAAGCGAGATTCTTTAATGTTTTAGAATTTTTTACGAAGGCTTTGAAAGTATCTCTTAATTATAAAACCTAGTTTGCAAACATTTATCTATATTAAATTCACTTAATTCTTTTTAGAATTAGTGTTGCTTTTCGTCTGTGCTGTTTGCTACACTTTATTAATCTTTTAAACTAAGAATTATTATCAGAGATTCAGGTTCTTTACTTGTACATTGGAACCACCTTATCCTTTTTTGCTGAACCTTTTGGTTTGCCTTTGAATTGGTTTTTACCTGTACATTGGAATCACCTTTTCCTTTCTGTGTCTATAATATAACACGAAAAAACACAGATTGCAATATGTAATTTTGTACAAAGTTGATAGTTTTTAATTGTTTATTACATAGATTTTGTGCATTATGCTCATAAAACTTTCCGAAAACTATTGACTTTTGCATTTCAATTTGATATTATTAATATGTTGGGTGTCTGAAAAGACATCCTTTTTTGTCGAAAAAAGCAAAAAAGAAAGCCACCTGTTAAGGGTGGCTTTCTTTATTGATTATAATATTCAACTAATCTCTCAAATTCTTCATCGGTTATGTGCATAACCGAGCCGTGACGGGGATGCAAGTGGTCAAGTGAATGTTTATCTTTATCCACTTTTGTGAAATTAATCAAATCAGTTGACTCTTGCATAAAATATCCACCGGCTCTGAATTGGTCGGCAATAAGCACATATTTGTCTGTACCAATAATTTTATATGTACAATGACCTTCAAGTGCTGTATCTGCAACTGAAATTCTATTGTTGTCGAGTTCGGTGTATGGTCCTTCTAGTTTATCTGAAACAACATAGCAGATTCCGTCTTGCTTTTCATCGGCAACAAAAAGATAGAACTTGCCATTTTTTTCGATTATATCACCGTCAATAGCAGCCATATTGCTAGTGGGTGAATATAACACTTTGGGTTCGGTGGTGAGTGTAACAAAATCTTTTGTATAAGCATACCAAGGTATAGTGTGCCAACCTTCATTCTCGTTGTTGTGGGACCAATAAATCATATATTCTTGTCTACTTTTATCAAATATAACTTGAGGTGCCCAAACGCGATTTACAGATTTTGTGTTCTGGAATTGTGAAAAATCAAGAATTCTTTCGTTTTCCCAATTTATAAGGTCGGTGCTATCCCAAATAACCATCGAATTGTTGTTTGCCCAACCGTCATAGCATCTCATGTCGGTTGCGATTATATGAAAAACACCATCTTCACCACGGAAAATGTAAGGGTCACGACAGCATTTGTGACCGAGCATCTGTTTTATTACAGGGTTATTTTTGTTGAGTGCATTGAAATTATATCCGTCTTCTGAAACAGCAAAATGTACTGATTCATTTTCGGGTTCATTACCTGTGAAATAACAGAACAGATATTTAGTCAGGTTCATTTTGCAATCTTCCTTTTTCGTTTGTTATAAGTGATGAAATAAGCAACGGTCTGTGCAACGAATGTAATTCCCCAAGAAATTGCATAGGACATATAAAGATATTCGGGGGTATGGAATTCAGGAATTTGGAATATTGTGTATATCCAACCGATACGGATGCCACAAACACCAAGAACTGAAATAATCATTGGTGCAAAGGACACACCCATTCCGCGAAGTCCGCCACCTGAAACATCCATCATGCCCAAAAGACAATATGCAAGGCACAAGCATTTAAGTCTCAACATTCCAAAACTTACTGCTTCAACTGAATCGGGAAGATAAATTTTCAAAAGGTAAGGACCTAATAAATATACACTTATTGAAACCACTAAACCGATTACAAATACACTTGACATACATAAAAGGAAAACCTTTTTTGCTCGTTTATATTGATTTGCACCGATGTTTTGTCCTGTAAAATTGAGTGCAGTCTGATGGAATGCATTAAGACAGACAAACATAAAGCCTTCAATATTGAGTGCTGCGGCATTACCAGACATTACGATTTCACCAAATGAGTTAATTGAAGATTGAATAACTACATTTGATATTGAGAAAAGTGAGCCTTGAATACCGGCGGGTAATCCGACTTTGATAATCTGCAAAAGTTCATCTTTGTAGAAACGAAGTTTTGAAAACTGCAATCTGCAAGCATCAGTTCTTTTGACAAGAGCAATAACAACCAATATAGCAGAAACTGCTTGTGAAATTGTTGTTGCCAATGCAACACCTGCAACATTAAGGTCAAATACTGTAACAAAAACAACATTGAGTGCTACATTTATAACTCCTGCAATTGTCAAAAATACAAGGGGAGATTTTGTGTCACCACTTGCACGAAGAATTGATGCACAGAAATTATAGAGCATCATAAAGATAATTCCTGCAAAATAAATCTTCATATAAAGAGCAGAAAGTGGCAAAACATTTTCTGGTGTATCCATCCATCGAAGAAAAGTTTCAGAAAAAAGCACACCAACAATAGTTAAGATTACACCACCCACAAGAGCCGTTGGAATAGCCGTGTGAATTGCACGGTGAACTTTTTTATTGTCTTGCGCACCCAAGGCTTGTGCAACCGCAACACCAGTACCAACAGAGAGACCGATAAAAAGGTTTACAATAAGGTTTGTGATAGCGCCCGTTGCACCAACTGCTGCAACAGAGATACTGCCACAAAACTGACCAACAATAATTAAGTCTGCAGCGTTAAATAAAAGTTGCAGAAATCCTGTGAGCATAATTGGAATTGTATATGAAATTATGTTGTGGAATAATGGTCCACGAGTCATATCGATTTGCTTTCGTGCCAAAAAAATTACCTGCCTTGAAGTAAAAATATCAACAACAGATATTATACAATTATATTTAATAATTTCAATAATAAATTATTGTTTTTATTCTAAAAATATTGACTTATTCTTAAAATATGCTAAAATGAATTAGTTCACCAAAATTGTATTGGAGTGATTTCGTGAACAGAAGAGACAAAGATGTTTTGTTGGCTCTTTCTACCTGTAAATATTCAAATCAGCGTGATTTAGCCAATCTTTGTGGCTGCTCGCTGGGTGGAATAAACGGGTCACTTAAAAATCTGCACAAAAAAGACCTGATTGACAGTGGAATGGGGATTACTCAAAAAGGGTATGATTTGTTAAAGCAATCTTCACCTCAAAGGGCAATTCTCTTGGCTGCGGGGTTTGGAATAAAACTTTCGCTTTTCAGTGCTGAAAAACCCAAAGCGCTTCTAGATGTTCAGGGTGAAGTGCTGATTGAAAGGCTTATCCGTCAGTTGCATCAGGTAGGTGTGAATGAAATACATATTGTTGTTGGTTTTGCCAAGGAAAGATTTGAATATCTTATTGACAAGTTCGGCGTTGACTTGATTGTCAATTCTCAATATGCTGTGAAAAATAATCTTCACTCTGTGGCGCTTGCTGAAAAATATCTTGAGAATGCTTATGTTGTGCCCTGTGATTTGTGGTGCAGAGAAAATCCTTTTAATAAAAACGAGTTTTACTCGTGGTATATGGTTTCCAACGCCAAAAATGACGAAGACTCAGTCCGTGTTAACAGAAAGCAGGAACTTGTGGTTACAAATACAGATGCCAACGATATGCTTGGTATTGCTTATTTGAATGGTGACGATGCGAAAATTATCCGTGACCGTATTGCCATAATGAATAGTGACCGTCGTTATAAAGGTTCTTTCTGGGAAGAAACACTTTATGAAAAGGACAGGCTTCTTCTTGGGGCAAAAGTCGTTGACAGTAATGATGTTATCGAAATTAACAGCATTTATGATTTGCAAGAACTTGACGCACCACGAATGATACCACTTGATGAAGTTTCAAAAGTTTTCCAAGTTGAAAAGGACGAAATTACTGACATTTCAATTCTCAAAAAAGGAATGACAAATCGTTCGTTTTTGTTTACTTGCAAAGGTGAAAGATATATTTTGAGACTCCCTCAGAAAAAAGAGAGTTTTGATTATAATCAGGAATTTTCGGCGTACAAAGCTGTTGAAAATAAAGACATTGCAGATGATGTTGTGTATTTCAACTGTGAAACGGGATTGAAGATTTCAAAATATATGTGTGATGTGCATTTCTGTGATGCTTATGATAAAAAAGATGTTAATAAATGCATAAGGAAACTTCGTGATTTTCATCAGATGAAACTATCGGTTGATTATAAATTTGACCTATTCCAACAGATTGAATATTATGAAAGCCTTTGGAATGGTGAGAAATCAGTTTATCCCGATTATGAAAAAACCAAGAAAAAAATATTCTCGCTTCGTGAATTTATAGATAGGCAAAAAAAAGAAATGTGCCTTTGTCATATTGATGCTGTGCAGGATAATTTTATGATGCCGAACAACATCAAGAATTGGCAGGACATAAGGCTGATTGATTGGGAGTATGCAGGATTGCAGGACCCCCATCTTGATTTAGCAATGTTTAGCCTTTATGCAATGTATGATAAGAAGCATATTGACGCTTTAGTTGATGAATACTTTGAAAATAATTGTCCTGAAGAAACAAGACACAAGATTTATGCTTATATTGCGGTTGGTGGTCTTCTTTGGAGTAATTGGTGCGAATATAAGCTTAAAAACGGAGCAGAATTTGGTGAGTATTCAATAAAACAATACAGATTTGCTAAGGAATATTATGAAATGTTGAAAGAGAAAGGAATTGTTTAAATGCATAAAGTTGACAATGCAGTAATAATGGCAGCGGGGACAGCAAGCAGGTTTGCGCCCTTGTCTTATGAAATGCACAAAGCTTTGATTACAGTTAAAGGCGAAGTGTTAATTGAAAGACAAATCCGACAACTTAAAGAAGCGGGTGTGCCTGAAATTTATATTGTAACAGGATATAAAAGTGAACAGTTTGAATATCTTAAAGAAAAGTTTGGCGTTCATCTTGTTCATAACAGTGAATATCTTGTGAGAAATAACAACTCAAGTATTTATGCAGTAAAAGACATTCTAAAAAACACATATCTTTGCTCATCAGATAACTACTTTTCTGAAAATCCTTTTGAAAGTGAAGTAAGTGATTGTTATTATGCAGCGGTTTATGCTGATGGTGAAACAAAAGAATGGTGTATGGAATGTGAAGACGATGGCACTATCTCAAAAGTTGAAATTGGTGGTAAAAACGCATGGTTTATGTTAGGACACACATTCTGGGATGAAACATTCAGCAAAAAGTTTGTTGAGATTTTAGAAAAAGAATATGATAATCCTGAAACAGTTGACTTGTTGTGGGAAAGTATCTACATAAACCATATTAACGAACTCAAAATGAAAATTAGAAAATATTCTGACCAAGTGGTATTTGAGTTTGATACACTTGACGAATTGAGAGAATTTGATACATCTTATGTTGATGATACCCGTTCACAATTGTTGAAATCAGCGGCAGCTGAACTTGGTTGCAAGGAATGTGAGATTACAGAAGTGTTGTCATATAAAGACGACAATAATGCTGCAGCAGGCTTTATGTTTACATATAATAACGAGAAATATAAATACTCTTATGAAGAAAAAATATTAAGGAGAGTTTGATATGGCAAAAGATATTATTCTTGAAGATGTTCCGGTTGTAAAGGCTTTAATGCTTAAGGTGCTGGGCACAGATGATTATGCTGATTTATCAAGAATGGGTGGTTTAACTAACCACACATATAAAGCAACATTGAAAAATGGCGAAGAATATGTTATTCGAATTCCAGGTGAGGGCACAGAAGAAGTAATTGTGCGTAGCGATGAAAAAATTAGCACCAAGTTGGCTTGTGATTTGGGCGTTGATGCAGAAATGCTTTATTTCGGTGAAGATGGCTCAAAGGTTACACGCTTTATTAAAAATGCAGTTACAATGTCATCAGAGACACTTAAAAATCCTGAACGCATTGAACAGGTTGCTGAAATCTTTAATAAAATGCACACTTGTGGTGTTGATACAAAAGTTCCTTTTGAAGTTTTTGAGATGGCTGCAAGCTATGAAAAGGTAATTGAAGATAATAATGTACCGATGTTTGATGATTACGCAGAAATCAAAGCAAAAGTTATGGAAATCAAAGCTGAAATTGATGGTGCAATCGATATTAAAAAAGTGCCTTGTCACAATGACGCCCTTTGTGAAAACTGGGTTTTGGGCGACGGAAGAATGTATCTCATTGACTGGGAATATGCCGGTATGAATGATGGTATGTGGGATATTGCAGACGTTTCTATTGAAGCAGGTTTTGATGCAGAATATGATAAACTGTTATTGACTGCATATCTTGGCAAAGAGCCTGAAACCATTGATGAAAAGCATTTCCTTGCAAACAAAATCTATGTAGACTATCTCTGGACACTCTGGGCAAAAATGAGAGTTCCTTATGATGGACAACCAATGGAAGATTGGGCAACAGAACGTTATACAAGACTTAAAGGCTTCATTGAAGACTATAAGAATATAAAGTAATTAAGAAATAAATCTTGGAGGAAAAATTATGTTAGCAGGTATTATAGCTGGTATTACATGGGCGATTGAAACAATCGTTTTGGGCTATGCATTGGCAATGAGTCCATTCTTTTCAACAGAACAAGCGATTTTCTTAGCGCCATTTGTCAGCACATTTTTGCATGATGGATTTTCAGCAATCTGGGCAACAATTTACAATGCTGTTAAAGGCAACGCAAAGAATGTTTGGAAGGCATTTAAAACAAAGAGTGGTAAGTTTGTAGTTTTGGCTGCTGTTATTGGTGGACCTATTGGTATGACAGGTTATGTTATGTCAGTTAACTACATGGGCGCATCAATCGGTGCAGTTGCATCTGCAGTTTTCCCTGCAATCGGTGCAGTCCTTGCATTCATATTCCTTAAAGAAAAAATGAAATGGCATCAATGGCTCTTCCTTATAGCAACACTTCTTGGTGTATATGGTCTTTACTATTCACCAGAAATGAATGTTACTAACTATGCTCTTGGTATTCTCGGTGCACTTATGTGCTCATTCGGTTGGGGTATTGAAGCAGTTATTCTTGCAAAGAGCCTTACAGACCCTGAAGTTACTGATGAATATGCACTTCAAATTCGTCAGACAACATCAGCACTTACTTACGGTGTAATTCTTTTACCAGCAATTTCTTTAATCAAAGGTTGGGATATCACAGAAAGCTGGAGCTTTGCAGTAAGTCTCTTCACAAGTGAAGCTACTTGGTTGATTCCTACAATTGCAGCAGCAGGTTTAGCAGCAACAGTTTCATATCTTTTCTATTACAAAGCTATTTCTCAAATTGGTGCATCAAAGGCAATGGGACTCAATGTTACTTATGGTGCATGGGCTGTTATTTTTACAGCAATTATTACAAAGACAATGCCAAGTGGAATAGCAATTGCTTGTACTATCGTTGTTCTTCTTTGTAGCGTATTTGCAGCTGCAGATGTTAAAGAACTTTTCAAGAAAAGCAAATAATTAAATATTAAAAAGCGAGAGCAGAAGCATCGTCTAATGATGTTTCTGCTTTTTTCATAAAAAGACAATATTAAAGGGTTGAATAATTGATTTTTATTATTATTTGTGATATAATTAATTGGATATGATAAAATTCATAAAGTTTTATATTTTACGAGGAGATGTTAAGAATGTTATTGTATATTGACCCAGGCACGGGTAGTATGCTTTTCACCATTCTTATTGGTGTGCTTGGAGCAGCTTTTTATTCTTTGAGAATGCTTTGGATTAAACTTCGCTTTAAGTTAGGTAGCGGAAAAGTCGAAGCAGATTTGAAAGGCTTACCTTTTGTAATTTTTGCTGACGATAAGAGATATTGGTCAATTTTTGAACCAATTTGTCGCGAGTTGGACAAGCGTGGCAAAGATGTTGTGTATATGACAGCATCTGAAGACGACCCTGCTCTTGATAATGATTTTGAACACATCAAAGCAGAATATGTTGGTAATGAAAACAAGGCTTTTGCTCGTCTTAATTTCTTGAAAGCAACTATTTTACTTTCAACTACACCTGGCCTTGATGTTTACCAGTGGAAACGCTCAAAAGAAGTAAAATATTATGTACATATTCCACATGCAGCAAGTGAAATAACATTATACAGAATGTTCGGTATCGACTATTATGACGCTATTTTGCTTTCAGGTGAATATCAGGCCCAAGACATAAGAAATCTCGAAAAACTTCGTGAATTACCTGAAAAAGAACTTTATAAAGTCGGAATTCCTTATATGGACAAAATGATTGCAAGACTTGAAAAAGAAGGTCCTGCACCAGACCACGAAAGAACAGTGCTCTTGGCACCATCTTGGGGACAAAGTGCAATATTCAGCGTCTATGGTGGTAAAATTCTTGATGTGCTTCTTAAAACAGGATATCACGTTATTGTTCGTCCACACCCACAGTCTTTCAAATCTGAAAAGGATATGATTGAAAAGTTGATGAAGGAATATCCTGACTCAGAACAGCTTGAATGGAACAGAGATACAGATAATTTTGATGTTCTTCGTCGTTCAGACATTCTCATTTCTGACTTCTCAGGTGTTATTTTTGACTTCTCTTTGGTTTATGATAAACCCGTAATTTATACAAATCCAAATTTCGATGTAAGCCTTTACGATGCTTGGTGGCTTGATACTCCACTTTGGACAACCACAGCACTTCCAAGACTTGGTCGTGAACTTACAGAAGACAATATGAACAATCTTAAAGAGTTAATTGATTCTTGCCTTTCAGACGCACAATATGTTGAAGGTCGTCGTCAGGTCAAGGCAGAAACATGGGAATTTGTTGGTCAGGGTGCAGAGCGTACAGCGGACTATTTAATCAACAAATATGAAGAGTTAACAGCTGAAAAGGAGGGAAAATAATATGTCATTCTTTTCTATATTAGAAACATTATTCATTGGACCTCTCAAATTGATATTTGAAGTGATTTTCAGTGTTGCAAATACTTTTGTTGGAAACCCAGGTTTATCAATTATATTTTTAAGCCTTGTTATGAACATTCTTGTACTTCCTTTGTATCGTCGTGCTGACGCAATGCAAGAAGCAGCAAGAGATATTGAAAACAAACTCAATAAAGGTGTAACACATATTAAGAAGACTTTCACAGGCGATGAAAGAATGATGATTTTGCAGACATATTATCGTCAGAATCATTATAAACCTACAGATGCTTTGCACGGCTCTGTTTCATTGCTTCTTGAAATTCCATTCTTTATGGCGGCATATCAGTTTTTGTCACATCTTGAAATCCTCAACGGTGTTTCATTCGGCCCAATTAAAGATTTAAGTGCACCTGATGGACTTATTGTTATTGGTGGCTTTGCAATCAACTTGCTACCAATTTTAATGACATCTGTCAATGTTATTTCAAGTGCGTTATATCTTAAAGGATTTCCATTGAAAACAAAAATACAGTTATATGGAATGGCAGTATTCTTCTTGATTTTCCTTTATACATCTCCATCAGGACTTGTATTTTATTGGACACTTAACAATGTGTTCTCACTTGTTAAAACAATATTCTATAAGATTAAAAATCCGCAAAAAGTTCTTAAAATTCTCACAGCAATTATTGGCGTTTTAATGGTTGCATTTGGTGGATTTATTTATGAAACTGAATCAATCAAGAAAAGAATTTTCTTAATTGGTATTGGTGTTGCACTTCTTATGCCATCACTTTTACCAATTTTCAAGAAACTTATAATAATAAAGAGCAAAGATGCTGCAGTTACACCAAACCGCAAGATTTTTATGCTTGGTGCATTCTATCTTACCGTTCTTGTAGGTCTGCTAATTCCAACAACATTTATTGCAGCTTCCCCTCAGGAATATGTTGATGTAACATATTTTCATAATCCTTTGTGGTATGTTGTAAGTGCGACTTGCTTTGCAGCAGGTACATTTGTTGTTTGGATGAGCGTTTTTTATTGGCTCGCAAGCCCAAAAGGCAAAGTTGTTTTTGAAAAGTTAGTTGTTATTATGTGCGTTGTAATGACAGTTAACTATATGTTCTTTGGCTTGAATTTAGGAAATATTTCAGCAACACTTCAATATGATGAAGGAATGTCATTTGCGTTAAGTGAACAGGTAATTAATATTGGTGTTATTGCAATACTGGCACTGGTAGTGCTTTTAAGCATTAAGAAGTGGAAAAATGTTATCGCAACTGTTCTTGCAATTGTAGTTCTTGCATTGGGTGGAATGTCAGTAATCAACATTAATACAATTAGAACAGAGATTGACAAAATTTCAACTCAAGTCCTTGAGTCTGGTGGCGTTCCAAACTTTGATATAAGCACAAAGGGTGAAAATGTAGTTGTCATTATGCTTGACCGTGCAATGGGCGAATATGTACCATATATTTTCAATGAAAAGCCAGAATTGAAAGAACAATTTGCAGGTTTCACATATTATTCAAATACAATGTCATTTGGTCCAACAACTAATATGGGTATTCCAGCTTTATTGGGTGGATATGAATACACTCCAGTTGAGATGAATAAAAGGGATAGTGAATGGTTGGTTGATAAACACAACGAAGCATTGAAGGTTATGCCTGTGCTTTTTGCAAATAATGGCTTTGATGTTACTGTTTGTGACCCTGTTTATGCAAATTATCAATGGATTCCGGATTTGTCGGTATTTGATGAATATCCTGATATAGATGCTCACATCACAAAAGGTGCTTTCGGTGATGTGGAACAGAAAGAAAGCGTTATTAAGAATAATCACCGAAACTTCTTCTGTTTTGGTATTATGAAGACCATGCCATTGTTTGTACAACCAACTATTTATGAGAATGGTGGTTATAGACAGATTACAACAGGTTCAACCGAAATGATTTATTCTCAGCAAAAGGGAGAGAGTACATCAGTAGCTACAGGTCTTAGAGCATCTTTTATGCAATCATATAATGCATTAGCAAGTATGCCTAATATGACTCAAATTAAGAATGAAGAAAAGAACACATTCTTATTCATATCTAGTGATATAACTCACGAACCAATGTTGCTTCAAACACCTGATTATACACCTGCTTTAAATGTTGATAATACAGAATTTGAAGCAAACAATGCTTCAAGATTCAATTTAAATGGCAGTCAGCTTAGAATGGACGATTATACTGACATGAGTCATTATCATGCGAATATGGCTGCGTTGATGAAATTAGGAGATTGGTTTGATTATCTTCGTGAAAATGATGTGTATGATAACACTAAAATCATTATCGTAGCGGACCACGGAAGAGCCCTTAACCAACTTGATAAATTGATAGTGAAAGATAACAATGGAAAAAATGTTGATACTGCACTATACTACCCGTTATTTATGGTTAAAGACTTCAATAGTACCGAGTTTACAACATCAACTGAATTTATGACAAATGCCGATACTCCTGCATTAGCAGTTAAAGACCTTATTTCAAATCCTGTGAATCCGTTTACTGGTAAAGTAATTAACAGTGATGAGAAAACTGCTCACAGACAATATATTATTGTATCTGATAAGTGGGAAACTAATATAAATAATGGTCAGTGCTTTTTGCCAGCACAGTGGTATAGTGTAGAAGACAACATTTGGGATGAAGAAAACTGGGAATTCTATGACGAAACAACAGTTTTAAAAGAACATTCAGCACCATAAACTATTAAACTCTCTGAAAACTATTTCAGAGAGTTTTTTTATTAAAACTGTTGCAATGGCAAAATATTAGGTTTATAATATTTGTTAAGGAAAATTTTAGTAAGGAGATTGGATTTATGGAAAGAACCTATGTTCCTTTTCAGGATTGGCCTGAAAAATCAAAACAGATTGAATATACTGAAAGCACACCATTGCTTAATTCTGACGGTACATTGAATGCTAAGGGTTGGGCAAGACATAATGTGTTTGAGTATGACAGAAATCTTGTTAAAAAGCATCTTATTACAAGAAAAGAGTGGGATTTTTATCAGGTTTCTAATGGTAAACTCACAGTTCAGCTCAACTTTGCGAATCTCAGTATGGCAGGCTTTGTAACAGCAAAGCTTATCGACATTGAACACGGCAACGAAATCATTGACTGCACAAAATTCTTCTTTGGTGATAAGTTTATTCCACCAAAGAAAGGCGACGTGCCAAATCGTCTTAAACTCAATTGTGGTGGTGCAGAAGTTGACTTTGACACAAAAGAAACTTCAAGAAGACTTTGGTTCAGATGTGCTACAAAAGACCATGGTGTTGTTGAATGTGATTTCACAATGGATATTCCAGAAGGTTTTGAGAATATCACAACAGTTCTTCCATTCAAAGAAGACCCAACACGCTACTTTATGACAACAAAGCAACTTGGTATGCCATGTGCAGGTACAATGAGAATTGGTAATGATACCTATGATTTCTCAAAAGAGGATACATTTGCATTCCTTGACTGGGGTCGTGTAAATACTATTCACGAAATGGTTTGGTATTGGGGTGCAGGCGCACAATATCTTACTGATGCAAAAGGCGACAAGCACCTTTTCTCATTTGAAATCACTTGGGCAATCGGTGACGAAAGCAACGCAACAGAAACTTGCCTTTTCTTTGATGGTAAAGCACATAAATTCGGTGCAGTTGACGTTGAAACATTCCCTAAAGACGATAAATATATGGAACCATGGAAGTTTATTTCTGAAGATGGCAGATTTAACCTTACAATGACACCATTCTTTGACTATCACACAGATTTAGATTTGAAAATTGGCAGAATGAACACTCACCAAGTTCACGGTATCTGGAATGGTGATGTAACTTTGGATGACGGCACAAAGCTTGAAATCAAAGATATGTATGCATTCTGTGAATATGTTGAAAACAGATGGTAATTAAATAAAAAATGCGGAGTCTTATGGCTCCGCTATTTTTTTATCTCTTAAGATTTAAAATTTCTTCAATTGGACCTTTGAAATCCTTATGAATGTTTTTAAGTGGTTTGTTGTTCTTAACAAATCCGTTGAACATTCCACCTTTGCGGTCTGTTGACATCTGGAATTTTGAAATAACATTTGTAAGTTCTTTCTTCATATCTTTGTTCTGAAGATATTCGCAGTTGTCAATTGTAATTTCAACAATAGCATCAGGGCTTGCTGTTACTGTGATTTCAAGTGTATCTGTATTCGCAACAGTATAATCAACATTTGCGCTGATGTCACCCTTAACAATATCCTTGAACTTGATAACATAAGTTCTGTTTTGTGGAACAACTGATGAGTCACCCTCTGCTTTTGCAATTGTGAATGAAACCTTGTTACCATCTTCACTAATTGTGAAAGCAGTTTTAAGATATTCGCCATTCTGATATGAAAGTGTTTCACCGTCATCTTCATAGAGGGTGAATGTATTGTTACCACGATAAACTAAAAGTTCAAGCATATCAGGGTTAGAGCAATCGTTAGTTCTGTCGTTAGCACTCATTGGAATAATCGCGCCTTCACGAGCTAAAACAGGAATATTCTCAATATCACGATACATCTTAACGAATTTGTTGCCTTCGTAAATTCTACCTGTGAAAATATCTGTGTAGCGTCCTTCAGGAATCCACACATTAACACCTGCAAGGTTAGTTTTGAGCGATGTGTGTTCTGTAATCGGTGCAACAATCATTTCAGTACCAAAGAAGAATTCGTTTTTGCAGTTATATGCATTTTCGTCAGTTGGATAAGCATAATACATTGGCTCACAAATTGCTCTGCATTCAGTATGAGTGCGATAGTTCATTGTGTAGATATATGGTAACAACTTATGTCTGAAACGAAGAGCATCTTTTGCAATTCTTTCAACAGGACCGCTGTAATTCCAAGGCTCTTTACCTGCGAACTCGTTGTTTGTTGAGTGAAGTCGCATAACAGGGCTATAAATACCCAATTGTACCCAACGAAGATAAAGTTCATCGTCTTTTTTACCCATGCAGTGACCGCCGATGTCGTGGCTCCACCAAGGATAAGCAATGTTAGATGCAGTTGCAGTAAATCCTGGTTGGAAATCAAGGCTCTTCCAAGTCTGTGTTGTGTCGCCAGAGAAACCTAATGGATAACGCTGACTACCTGCACCACAGAAACGAGAGAGAATGAGTGGACGGTGATTATCTTTTGCATTGTCAAGGAAATGATAGTGATTAAGTGCCCAAAGTGGGTCAAGTCCCGGTGTCTTTGTGTTGTTGCCCTGTTGCCAGTCAATCCACCAGAAGTCAACACCTTTTTCTTCAAATGGTCTGTGAAGAATGTCAAAATAGTTTTCTGTGAATTTCTTGTCTGTAATGTCAAATTCTACTGGCTTTTTATCAGCAGGGTTTTGTCCCATAGCCTTGCACATATCTTCATATTGGTCTTCAAACCAACGCACACCCATTGATGGGTGAATGTTGAATGTAATGTGGTAGTTATCTGCTTTAAGTTTATTTAAGAATTCTTCATAGTCAGGGAAAAGGTCTGTGTTGAAGCTGTATCCTGTCCAACCAGCTGACCAGAAGTCATAGATATATTCCCAAAGGTTAAGATGCTTTGTCATCTTGTGAGCATCTTTGCCGAATTTTTTCTTGATGTCAACCCAGTGCCAATCCATATCAACAGTTGCAACTGTGATTGGCACTTCTTCGTCTTTGAATTTATCCATAAGAGTTAAATACTCTTCTTGTGTGTATGCCTTATATCTGCTCCACCAGTTAGAGAGCGCATAACGGGGGATGAGTGGCACTTTGCCTGTTAATTTATAAAGGTCAGTTGTAGCGCCTATGTAGTCGTTGCCATAAGCGAAATAGTATTCATCCTTTTCTTTGTTGTCTCTTGGCAAGATTGTGCCGTCTTCTTTAAGCACAAGTGTTTCGCTGTCGTCAAGAATAGCAACACCATCTTTTGAGCAAACACCATCATTGAGCTTGATGATACCTGCAGTAATATCAAGTGTACGGCAAGTGCCTTTAAGGTTACCAGACTTGAAATTAAAGTTAATTCTACCATCGTTAAGAGTAATGCTCTTCATTTTGTTTGCACGAAGAGAATATGTAAATGTTGTGCTTTCTGTCTTAATTTCAATAAGACCATTTGCTTCTTTGACTTCAAATGATGTGTCACAGAAATCTCTGAACCATACGCTCTGTGTTGGCTCGTCACAGAATTTTGCATTCTTTTGATTTTCAACTCTCAAAAGGCAAGGTGTGATAACTGTAAATCTTGTGTTGCCACGAATAATAGTCTGCTCACTCTTTGCAACGGGAGAGCAATCTATTTTAAAACGCTTTGCATAGCTATCCATAAAAATCCCCTTATCATATAGATTTTGTTCACATTAAATTATATATCTAAACTATATTAAAGTCAAACATAATGGTTGTATATTGTCAAAATAAATGATAAAATAAATATATCATATTAAGCAAAGGACTAAAACTTATGAAATTTATATCTTGGAATGTTAACGGCTTTCGAGCTTGTTTAAATAAAGGCTTTGAAGACTTTTTCAAAGCAGAAGATGCAGATTTTTTCTGTATTCAAGAAACTAAAATGCAACCGGGTCAGGCAGAATTTGCAACCCCTGACTATCACCAATATTGGTATAGTGCAGAGAAAAAGGGATATTCGGGCACAGCAATTTTTGCCAAGCACGAACCAATAAGTGTTAGTTATGGTTTAGGCATTGATGAACACGACCATGAGGGTAGGGCAATTACTCTTGAATATGAGAATTTCTATCTTCTCTGTGTTTATACACCAAATTCACAAAGAGAGTTGACACGACTTGATTATAGAATGACTTGGGAAGATGCATTAAGAGAATATATGCAGAAGCTCGATAACAAAAAGCCTGTAGTTTATTGCGGTGACTTGAATGTTGCTCACCAAGAAATTGACCTTAAAAACCCAAAGACAAATCATCATAACGCAGGGTTTACTGACGAAGAAAGAAATAAGTTCACAGAGCTTTTAGACGCAGGGTTTACTGATTCTTTCCGTTATCTTTACCCTGAAAAAATTCAGTATTCTTGGTGGAGTTATATGTTCCATGCAAGAGAAAAGAATGTAGGGTGGCGCATTGACTATTTTGTTGTGTCAGACCGCCTTGCACCAAAACTTAAAGAAAGCACAATTTATACTGATATAATGGGTAGTGACCATTGCCCAGTTGGAATTGAAATTGATATATAAAAAAAGAGCCTTTAAAGGCTCTTTTCTTTTATACCAGAAATCATATACATTTGTGAGTCGGAAATGATTATATCAACTTTAAGATATTTTGACATTAAGTTTGCAACAACTTTTGCTTCGGGTAAATCGAGAGAAATAGTTTTTGCTTCCCCCGAATGACATTTTTGAATTTCTTCTCTGCTTGCCCCGTGTGCAATTGAAAATCGACCACCGATTTTAAGTGATTTAGTGAGATTTTCAATAAGTTTTTCAGGGGTTTCAAAGTGTGGATATGCATTGAAAATCATTATTCTGTCAAACTGTTTACCAAAATCAAAAGTTACCGCATTGTCACAGATAATTTCATATTGGGGATATTTCTCTTTTGCAATTTTCACCATTTCGGGCGAAATGTCAATGCCTGTTACCTTTGCATTTCTCTTTTGATAGTCGGGGAATAGCACACCTGTGCCACAAGCCACATCAAGCACAGTAACACCATTTTCAATGCACGCCAAGTCTAAAATTTTATCTATGACTTGTTGATTTTGGGCGTTTACTGCGTCCCAATTCTTTGCACGACTATCAAAAAAGTTGATAATATCTTGTAAATTCATAAAACACCTTTATTTTTCAGCAGACTTGAAATGCAATTCTCTCATACCCTCAACTTCGTCGCATATTGCTTTAAGGTTGCAGGTGTTACAATCAAAATTCACAGTATTCATAACATGGTTGAGTGCTTTTGTGATTTCATTGTTTTTCTCGGCGATTTTAGTGAAAGAATTCAAATCAAGTTGTTGGTCTGTGACGAAAATCACCTTAACACCCTTAACATTTGGGATTTCTTTATATTTGTTGATAAGCAAATTGCCAATTTTTTGAAAATTAATACCTTTTTTGATTGCACTTTTTGAAACGCGCACATTTTCTTTGTGAGAAGTTGAAGTTGTTCTAATCATATATCCATCGGGGAAATAATGATATTTAACATATTCGATTTTTCTTATGAGATTATATGCTTTTTGCTCATCATCAACTGCGTCGATTTCAATGATAGAAATTCTTGCAAATTTGCGTTTTTGAGAAATTTCTGCACAATCATCACCAACAATCAATATTTCGTCATTGATAGGGGATGATGTCACAAGATTAAAGCCAACACCGTCAAGCTCAAAAGCAGTATCTCTTTGCAAAACAACCTGATTATATCCCAAATCTTCCCAAGCATCATTACTGTTATGCTCAAATGATTTGCAAGGATAATTTTCAAGCAGATTGTTGGTGTCTTTGATTAATGAATTGAAAAAGTCCATTATAATTTTTTATCCTTTTTCATTTTGTCATAATGCTTTTGCAACCAGTCATAAACAGTTCTAACAAGCTTCATATCAAGATTAAACCAATAAATTGCAAAGGTGATTACAAAGAGAGCGAGAATAACACCAAGAATTATAAATAAAGCTTCCATATTAGTTCTCCTTTGCAAGTCCCTTTTGACGAGCATATTCTGCAGCGCCCAATGCACCCATCAACTGTGGGTCGGTTTTAAGCTCAACAACTGTGATTTTAAGCACTTTTTCAATAGCCTTTTTAAGACCATCGTTTTTAGCACAACCACCTGTGAGAGTAATGCTATCAACTGCGCCTGCTTTTTTAGCCATAACAAAGCAACGCTTTGCAACTGCCAACTGAATACCTGCTGCGATTTCATCCATAGGTTTGCCTTCACCAACAAGCGAAATAACTTCGCTTTCTGCAAAAACTGTGCACTGTGCAGTAATTGGAATAGTATTTTTAGCGTTCAATGAAAGCTTTGAGAATTCAGGCAAAGTCATTTCAAATGCGTTAGCCATTGCTTCATAGAAACGACCTGTACCAGCTGCACATTTATCGTTCATAGCAAAGTTTTTAACAGTACCATCTGTGTCGATTGAAATACCTTTAACGTCCTGACCGCCGATATCAATAATTGCTTTAACTTCAGGGTTAGTAACGTGCACACCCATAGCGTGACAACTGATTTCAGAAATGTTTTCGTCAGCAAAAGGAACTTTGTTTCGTCCGTAACCCGTACCGATAAGATATGTAAGTTCTTTTGCAGAGTTTAATCCGTCAACCTGTGCTACTGCATCATCAAGTGCGATTTCAGCACTTTGTACGGGATTGATTTTACTTCTATTTGTAACATTGGCAACCATATTACCATTTTCATCAAGGATTACACATTTAGTATATGTAGAACCTACATCGCATCCACCAAAATATTTCATATTAATACTCCTTATATAGTTTGCATACACGGTCTATTTTTCCTGTAACTGCTTCAAAAATCCTCGAAATATACCAATATGTCTTGCGGTTTTTTCATTGTTACAGAAAAAATATCCTCGTGTTAATTTTTAGTTTTTACCAAGCCAAATCGTCTTCAAAATCAAGAAGAGATGCATCAAGTGGCTCTTCTTGTAAAACTGTCTGCATATATTTGTTAACCTGTTCACGCATATCTCTTCGTGAAATTGTGCGACGGTCCATAAGGTCTTGTTTAACCCAGATAAAGTTTACATTATGTTCTCTTGCCTGGTCATCAAAAATACCTGCAAGACCATCCATACCCTTACAAGAAATCTGGTCATACATAATAACTGTGTCTGCGTTATATTCTTCAACAATGCGCCACAATTCATCAACAACATTTTTATAGCCACCCTTGGTGTGCTTTCTCATAATTGAGCGTTGATATGTCTTTGCCAAATCTTTAAGAGATTGTTCTTTATCTTCTGTGTCGATTTCAAGATATGAAATCATTGTTTCCATATCCATAACAACATTCATACCCCAACAGTTTTCAAGCCAGTTTGCAAAACTTGTGTAGTAGTTAGCAGGGCAAGACCAAACAACTGTGCGGTGACGCATTTCTTTTGAAACAGGAGTCTTCTTTTCATAAGCTTTCATCATAATCTTATTAACTTTCTTGTCAACCTTTAAGAAACGCTCATTTGTGCCACCTGAAAGGTTGAAATAGAAAATTCTGTAAAGCCAGAAAGCAGCACCCGTCATCTGTGGATAAGGGGTTTTATTTATATCCCACTTCTGACGCTCGAAATCGAGCTGTTCGTTATACATTTTCATTCTCTTGAAATATGCATCCCAGTCAAATTTTTCACCTGTCTGGTCTTCAATGAATTTAATAAGTGACTTGATTTCGTCAACGGCATATTCTTGAACATCTTCGCCATCATAACGAAGTGGAATACCAAAGAAATGAGTAGGAAGATTGATTCTTCTGTCAAGGAAAGATGAGTTCATAATCGAACCGTCACAAGGCATATTTGTGCCAATCATACAACAACCCATTTTTGGATAATCGTCTTCAATTGCAACGCCTGCTTCAGCACTTGGCAATGGACAAACGTCAGCAGGAACACCAAAACTCTCGGTTACTTCAAGGTAAGGTGGTGTAATCTGTTGGTCAACCATAGATGCCAAGAAGATTGGCAAAGTCTGAAGTGGCACAGGAATAAGATTTGGAAAACCTGTAAAAACTTCGTTAGGAACAATTTCATCCATCAAAACAATTCTTTTTGAAAGTTTGTTGTTTGGATTTATTTTTTCGTCAGCCTTTAATGATAAGTTAATCAAATCAGTTGTATGTTTAACAATCATGTTGTAGTGCAAGTGAGCGATTTTAAGATGAGCGCCACGAAGACCTGCACAATGACGGTCAATAAATGATGGAGCAGAGAGATAAGATGCCATCCAACGATATCTCCAGATACCTTTAACTGTTGATACAGGCGCATTGAGCACCATTTTTATCATATCTTTCCAGTTAATAAGCCAACGATAATAGTCATACATTGTGTCTTTAAAGCCACGCCATTCTCTGTGCTTTAAAACAGCAGTATGCTCTTTATAAAGTTTACCGTATTCAGCCATTTTTCTTCTCCTCCTTTGCTTTCTGAATTTTCTTGATTTCAAGGCTTTCAACAAAAGCCTGAACGCGAGTTCTTAATTGTCCTGATGCAGATGCTGTGTATTGACGGTCAACTGCTGCAGTTGGCACGCCATAATCACCACTCATAACATAAGAAGCAAGTGCTCTTTCATAACCCCAATATTCGCAGAATTTAAGTTGTTCATACATAACGCCATCTGCGTGGTATTCATCAACTAATTGTTTAACATAGTCGCGACGCTCTTGCACTTTTTCGTGGCTCATATATCTTGGGCATTGACTTGTTTTCATATAGTGAGTGCAAATCTGTGTAAGAATATCCTTATCTTTATCAATAATGATTTCTTGTCTGCCTGGTAATGCACCGAAGCAATAACGGTCAGCAACAACCAATGCGCCGCTGTCTTCAATAAGAGATGTGAATTCAGGGTCGTCCATTTCAGAACCAACCACCACGATTTTTGCGCGATAATTCTTTTTAGCATCGGGTTCTCTTGTCTTTAATTCTTCTGCAGTTTCGCGAAGTGCAGGCAAGATTAAAGATTTAGGACAACAATATGTAATAAGGTTTAAAATATGATATTCAAAACCTGTAATTCTTGGGTTTTCTTCTTTTCTGTAATCGCCGATTTCTGTCATGAGACGGCAAACTTCATTGTGTTCTTCAACTGCTTTTAAAAGTGCTTCGTCAGAAGTGTCAACACCATAGACTTTGTTGAGCATATCAAGAATTTTAACTCTTGTCTGATTTACATAATGCTTGATAGTATGCTCTTCAATTTTGAAAGGTGCATCTAAAAATGTAACAAAGAATTTATCATTTGGAACCAAATTGAGCAGTTCAAAATGTTCAGCAGTTCTGTTCATTTCAGAGCAAGTTTCAGATGAAAGCAAAGCATTTAAGAAGTTGTATCCACCTTCAATTGCTCTTTCAAGAATTGCTTTTGAGTAACCGCAAAGGAAGTTACTCATATAATAAGTTGCAATATCCATTGAGCCTGTTCTTGGTGCTCGAAGTCTTACAGAAAAACAGTTGCCACAGTTTAAAAGCACTTCGGGGATGTGATAACAAGTATATCCAAGTGCGATTCCACCATCGTTTTTTGCCTTTTGTACAAGCTCGTTGTTTGCGTCTTGCAAAAGTTTTTCAAACTCATAAAGATGTTTTAAGTCTTTCATACCTTACTCCTTATATTATTTCTAATTCTGTGAGAGCTTTTTTAACACCCTTGACCACATTTGAGTCGTCAGGAAGTTTGGTGATGTTTTTGCCCTCAATATCATAAATTGCGAGATTTTTATCGTTTTCAATGTATGACAAAACAGGAATTCCGTTTGTGTTGATGTGGGGGATAACGCTTTCGTCAGGAAGTCTGTTGACGATTGCACCGATTTTTTTATACATAACAAGCTCGTCGGCAACATTTTTGATTGTTGTAATAACCTGAGTGCCTTTTTTGCTTGCGTCAGTGATAAGTAAAAGGTGAGTAACCTTTTCCATAACTCGACGGTTAATTTGTTCAATGCCGGCTTCACCATCAATAACAACATAATCAAAATCACTTGAAAGAATGCTGATTACTTCTTTTAAATAAGAATTTATTTTGCAGTAACAACCTGCGCTTTCAGGACGACCAACAGCAATAAAGGCAAAACCATCAGTTTCAACAAGTGCATCAAAGATTTTATATCTTGCATCACCCAAAAGTTCAATTGCGGTTTTTGTGTCGCCATCTTCAACAGTTGCAACGATTTCTTTTCTTATGTCATCGATTGTTGTTTTAACATCAATACCCAATGCAGTTGAAAGCCCAACAGCAGGGTCAGCGTCAATTGCAAGGATTTTCTTATCAGGATATGTTTCAACAAGAAGTTTCACAATTGCAGCAGAAATTGATGTTTTACCAACTCCACCTTTGCCTGAAAGAGCAATTATTGTAGCATTATTATTCATTAAAATTCCCCCAAATTCTATTACATTATATTGTATCAAAACAAATCACCATTTTCAACCAAAAATGTTAAAAAAATAACGATTTTAGGTACGCTTTTATTGACACAAAAAACAAATATGATAAAATATGTTTATAAATATTTAAGGAGATGTTTTAATGAGTAGTTTTGAAAATTTAAGAATTGTTGATAACTTTTATCAGACATCTTTGTTCTTTCCAATGCCAACAGTTGTAATCAGTACACTTTGTGAAGACGGAACAACAAATTTAGGTCCATATTCACTTGTGCAACCATACTATGTTGCGGGTAAAGATTATTATGCAATGCTTCTTTGTTGCCGAAACTCATCAAATACAGCACAGAATATTCTTCGCAACGGTAAATGTGCATTGAACTTTATTGACGATAATCCAAAAACTTTTAAGGAAGCAGTTAAACTTTCTTGGCCAGGTGATAAACCTGAAGAAAAAATGCCAAAGTGCAATTTCAAACTTGAAAAAAGCTTATTGGAAGAAGAAACAGGAGAACTTCGTCCAATGGTTTTGACTGATGCTATTGAAGTTATTGAATGTACTTGGGTGCGTGAACTTGACGGTGCTGATAAAGATATGGCAGGGGAACTTAACGGATACGAAGGTCCATATCACGATTTCAATGGTATTACAAGTAAATTTGGTGCTCATTTTATTCTTAAAATTGATAAAATCCTTATGAAGAAAAAATATAGTGATGCTATTATCAATGGTGTTAAAGCTAAAGATTTCCCAGCTCTTCCTGTTGACTATGGTTACCGTGACAGTAAAAATTTCTGGTTCCACAGAAAGAGAAGAATGAGAGCAGAACTTCTTCAGATGCGTGAAGCATCGCTTGAATCAGTGCGTTATGCTGCTGATAGAGTTGATGATAAAATCAAGTTTACAGACGAGGCACTTAAAACAGTACTTGCAGTACCAAGAGTTTTCTTGCCATTAGTTCTTAAAGGTTGCGTTGACTGGGCAAGAGAAAATAATGTTGAGTTAATCACAGAAGAACATATGCAGATTATTAATGACAAACGAGCAAAAGAAAAAGCAAAGAAAAAATAAAAAAGGTGGAGTTTTATCCACCTTTTTTCTATTGTATTACATTTCTTAAAATATTAAAAATTGTAATTCCCAACACAAGCAACTGCACACAATTAAATGCTTTTTCAACGGTTGATTCTTTACATTTCTTGTTAAAACTTGCACCGATAAATCCGCCAAGGATTGCACCAATAATCATAACTGGTGCAACTGATAAATCAAAATCGGCAAATCCCACTGTAAGTGCTACTGTTGTCAGTTTTGAAATCTGCGCAAAAAGAATTGTCACAAGGGAACAAACTGTCGCGGTTTTTGTGCTTATAGAGAACAGATAAATAATCAGTGCGACATTAATAGGACCGCCACCAATCCCCAAGAAAGATGAACATACACCTAAAAACACACCAACCAAGAGTGACACGGGAATACCCTTTAACTCTTTGCCTTTGATTTTTTGCTTGTTTTTCATATAGAGAAAAACGCAGAGAATGAGAATAGCAAGCACAAAGTTTTGAACAATGGTAACCATAGAGTTAACATTTAATGCGTTAACAATAAAATCTAAAAGCTTTTCACCGATTATTCCACCTGCAACCGAGCCAATTGCTAATGGGATTGCCAGATTAAAGGGTATTTCAGTTTTTGCTTTAATCTGTTTACCAACTGATACAAGTGCCATCGAAAACACGGTGATTGATGAAATAATGCCGATTGTCTGCACATCAAAGTCACCCAAAACATCCATAAGTGGCTTGATTATAACTCCGCCACCCATACCTGTTAGTGAGCCGACGGTTGTTGCAAACAGAGCAAGAATAAAATAAATTATGTATTGCAAATAAATACACCTCACAAATGTAAATTTATTTTAACATAATAATTGCAAAAATGCACTAGCATTGATATAATTATTTTATCTTCAATAGGGTTGGTGACAAAAATGACAACGAAAGAATATTTAAATCTTATCGATGAAGTCAACGAAAAAGGAAAATATAAGGCTGATTGGACATCTCTTGCACAACACAAAGTGCCTTCCTGGTATATGCACGACAAACTTGGTGTGTTTATTCACTGGGGAATTTACAGTGTACCGGCTTATGGCTGTGAATGGTATTCAAGAGGCATGTATGACAAAGACTGCCGTGATTTTGAACACCACAGAAAAACTTATGGTGAGCAAAATGTTTTCGGATATAAAGACTTTATTCCAATGTTCAAGGCTGAGAAGTTTGATGCGAAAGAGTGGGTATCTCTTTTTAAAAAAGCAGGTATGAAGTATGTTATGCCTGTTGCCGAGCATCATGATGGTTTTGCTATGTATGAAACAGAGTTCAACCGTTGGAATGCAAAAGAAATGGGACCTTGCCGAGATGTTGTTGGAGAACTCAAAGCAGAATGTGAAAAACAGGGACTTGAACTTTGTGCATCAACTCATCGTGCAGAGCATTATTTCTTTATGAACCCTGGTCGTCTTTGTGATAGTGATGTTAATGACGATAATTATCGTGATTTTTATGGTCCTGCCGTATATTGTGAAGAGTTTGACCCTGCCATTATACATAAAACAACAGCAGATACATATTCAATGGGTGCAAGTGAGGATTGGCTTGAAGATTGGCTTGTTCGTACTTGTGAGATTGTTGATAAATATCAACCATCTGTGCTTTATTTTGACTGGTGGATTCACAATCATAGCTTTAAACCATATCTCAAAAAACTTGCTGCATATTATTATAACCGTGCAGAAGAGTGGGGTAAGGAAGTTACAATCAACTACAAACACGAAGCATTCCCACCAAATGTAGCAACCTTTGATGTTGAGCGTGGGGCATTGACTGGAATTTCACCAATTTATTGGCAGACAGACACTGCAATCGGTAAATGTTCATGGGGTTATAGAAAAGACAATGAATACAAGAGCGCAAGACAAGTTGTTTGCGACCTTGTTGACATTGTTTCAAAGAATGGTAATTTGCTTATCAATATCGGACCTAAGGCTGATGGTACAATCACTGACGAAGAAACACAAGTTCTTTTGGATATGGGTGAATGGCTCAAAATCAATGGTGAAGGTATCTATGGCACAACCTTCTGGAAACAATTCGGTGAAGGCAAAGTTAATGCTAAAGATGGTTTCTTCCAAGATGGTGATGAAAAGAAATTTACAAATAAAGATTTCCGTTTTACATATAAAAATGGTTATCTTTATGCATTCCAGATGCGTCCATCAAAAACTGTGAAGATTAAAACACTTAAAAAGCATAACCCACATGACTATTTAATTGAAAGTGTTGAATTGCTTGGTAGTGATGAAAAAATCAACTTTACAAGAGATGAAAAAGCGCTTACAATTAAACTTAAAGGTGAAATTAAAAACGATTTACCAATTTGTTTCAAAATTGCAATAGGATAGGGAGAATAATTTATGAAAATTACATTTATGGGAGCAGGTAGTACTGTTTTTGCAAGAAATGTTATCGGTGACTGTATGTGTGTCGAAGCACTTCGCGACAGCGTGTTTGCTCTTTATGATATTGATGCAGAACGCCTTGAAGAGAGCCGTACAATTCTTGAATCTATGAGAGTTGCCAAAGGTGGATATGGCAAAATCGAGTGCTATGTTGGTGTCGAAAACAGAAAAGAAGCTTTAAGAGGGGCAAATTTTGTAGTTAATGCAATTCAAGTTGGTCTTTATGACCCTTGCACAATTATCGACTTTGAAGTGCCTAAAAAATATGGTTTAAGACAGACAATTGGTGATACTCTTGGTATTGGTGGAATAATGCGTACACTTCGCACAATTCCTGTTATGAAAGACTTTGCTGATGATATGGAAGAAGTTTGTCCTGACGCACTTTTCTTAAACTATGTTAACCCTATGGCGATGCTTACAGGATATATGCAAAGATATACTGGCGTTAAAACAGTTGGTCTTTGCCATAGCGTTCAAGGTTGTTCAAAATGGTTACTCAAAAAACTTGATATGGAAGACAAACTTGACGGAAGAAAAGAACTTATTGCAGGTATTAACCACATGGCTTGGCTTCTTGAAATTAAAGACAAGAACGGTGTTGATTTGTATCCTGAAATCAAATCAAGAGTTGACGAATATATGGCTAAACCTGATGCAGATGATAAAGTCAGAATGGATTATATCAAGAACTTTGGATATTATTGCACAGAGTCAAGTGAACATAATGCAGAGTACAATATGTTCTATATAAAATCAAAATATCCTGAACTTATTGAGAGATATAATATTCCACTTGACGAATATCCACGCCGTTGTGTAAATCAAATTGAGGGTTGGAAGAAAGAGTATGCCGAAATGCTCGAGAAGGGTGTAAAAGAGCACGAGCGTTCAGAAGAATATGCATCAAGAATTATGGAATCAATTGTCACGGGCAAAACTTACCAAATCGGTGGTAATGTGCTTAACACAGGACATTTGATTACAAATTTACCTGAAAATGCTTGCGTTGAAGTGCCTTGCCTTGTAAATGGATATGGCGTTCATCCTTGTCATGTGGGTGCATTACCAGTACAATGTGCTGCAATGAATATGACAAATATCAATGTTCAGTTGCTTACTATTGAAGCAGCAGTTACTGGCAAAAAAGAGCATATTTATCAGGCTGCAATGCTCGACCCACACACTGGTAGTGAGTTGGATATTGACACAATCAAGAAAATGGTTGACGATTTAATCGTAGCCCACGGTGATTATTTACCAAAATTTAACTAAAAAACAGCCCCCAACGGTTAGTCCGTCGGGGGATTTTTTATTCGTCAATTCCAAATGCTTCAACGAGTTTATCATATTGCTCGTCGGTGATTTTAATAACACCACCATGGCGCTTTTTACGTTTGCCCATATTGAATTGGTCTTCATTAAGTTGCACGAAATTACCGGTTGATAAATCATCACAAACAAAAGGAGTATAACCTTTATGAGTATGATATTGGTCGGCAATCAAACACCATTTTTGCATATCTTCAAGATAATATGTTTCAGGTCCTTCAAGCCCAAAGAAGTTTGCAAAAGTTTCTGAATGAATTGCTTCCCAATTTCCGTCAACAAGAGTTTTGCTTCTCTCAATTGTGATTTTCTTGTTGGTTTCATCCTTTGAGAATCGGTAATAACAGCCATCATCCCAGACAATGTTTGTGTCAATCACATCGGTTTTTGCATCAATAAACTTGAATGTAGGTGTGAATTCTTTAAAATCCTTTGTGAATGTGCCATAAATTCTCTGCTTGTGGTGAAGCTGACCTTTTTCTTTTACGCAAGATGCAAAAAATACAAACCAAGCATCTTTTTCTTTGCAGAAAATTGCTTCAGGCGCCCAAACACAACCGGCTGTGTCGATACCAACTTCGCAGAGTCTTTCTTCTGACCAATTGATTAAATCTTCACTTTCCCACACAACAATTGAACGGCTTCCTTTATGTGAAAAAGCGTGCCAGTTGCCACTTGTAGTGAGCAAATCTGTTGCAATTATAAAATATTTATTTAATTTTTCGTCATGCACAATAAACGGGTCACGAATACCTTGTGTACCAAGTTCCGATTTAAGCAATGGTTCGTCACTACCTAAATCTTTCCAATGAAGACCATCACGGCTCACTGCAAACCAGACATATTCTTGGTCACCTTTAGTTTCTGTGAAATGTGTAAATAAATACGCCATAACAATTTCTCCGATTACATTAATCCTAATTTGAATTTGATGTTAGCAATTGTTCGTTTTGTTTTAATTGTGCGTTGTGCTTTTGGTGAATTGTCGGGTTTAAACTCAAGGTTTTCACCATTGATTTCATTAATAATGCCATCATCAGACACACTGAAAATTGTGTATTTGAGATGAGCTGCTTCATCTTCATAGAATACTGCGAAATTGCCGTCTGAAAGTTCAGTTAAGCAAGAATATCCATAAAAACCTTGGGTCAAGTGATATTTACTAATCCAGTTGATTTCACCATTGTTTTCAGTAAGACCAACACGAAGCACACCGTCTGCTCTCGCTTTAAGACTGCCACCTGCAGAGCAGAGAATTGCCTGCTTGCCTTGGATTTTCTTTGATGTTTCCATAAGTGAAACCATACAGTTTTTTGTGCCTTCAAGCGCTTTATCTGCACGGAATGTGCTCCAAGTCACACCACCGTCTGTGCTGTCGGCAAAGGCTATATAATTGCTTAAATTTCTTGCATACATACGAAGTGCTTTATAGTTGTCACTTTCGATTTTTACAAGTTGTGCTTCACTTGTTTTCCCGATACCTTTTTTTATTTTGATTTTATTGCTTCTGTGCCAAGTTGCACCGTTATCGTCAGAATAAATTGCACTTGCATTTTCAAATATAGGGTCTTTGAAAAGTCCGTTATTATCATAAACACAGAAAAGAATTCTCTCTTTGCCGTTGTGATTAATTACAATGCCACGACCTGGGCCAACACCTAAAAACGATTCTTTTTCTTTTTTAACTTGGTCTGAAATAATTTGTGGGTGACTCCAAGTTTTGCCGTTATCGTCGCTATATCTTAACCACAAATAAGTTGTTTTATAGCACTTGAATTCTGCAGCACTATAAAAAATATTTTGCTGAACTTTTATGTTTTCAGAGCCTTTTTGCTCTGTATAAAGTGGCTCGCCGTTTTGGTAAATACGGAATTCACGGTCAACGGAATACGCTGTGATTTTATTATCATTTCTTGTGAAAATTGGAGCAAAATCACCTTGAAATTCGCCAATATAAAATCCAAAAGTGTCTAACTTATCACCGTTATTGCCTTTTGTGAGAAGAAGATGCTTTTTGCCGTCAACTTCACAGTAGCCAGTACCTGTTTTGCATTGAAGATAACCACATTCTGATGGTTGAGCATCTGCAAGCATAAAAATTCTGCCTGTGCTTGACTGCACAATAACTGAGTCAATGAATGATGCGCTATCAGTTGCTGTAACTGTGTCAGCATAGTCGTCAAAATGATTGACCATTACATAATCCCAATCATTATATCCGTCTTTTGAAATTGCAACAGCAATGTCGATATTGTTAGGTGAGTCAGAGCCGTGACCATAACGAATGTCTGCGCCCGCCATAATACTACCATCATTGAGAGTGTAAAGAGCGGGGATACGGTTGCGCTCTGAACCATATTCTTTATGGTCAAAAGGTTGGTCATAAATATTTTTTGAACTCATTGATTTTCTCCTTAATCAAACAAGAATTTCTTAAATGTATCAATATATTCTTTCGCACGAACAGGATTTGTGCTTTCTGCGAAAATACGAAGAAGTGGTTCTGTACCAGAGAAACGGCAGATAACAAAACCATCTTCAAAATAAACCTTGCATCCGTCTTCATAATTAACACGAACAATTTCGTCTTTGAATGTTGGCAAAAGTTTATCCACCATAAGTGTTTTATTAACCATTGGTTTAACTTCAGGTGCAAATCTCATATCATCTTCAACCATTACAAATGTGCCGAATTCTTTTTTCAGTTCATCAAGAAGCTCGGCAGGTGATTGCTTTGTGACACTGACCATTTCTGCAAAAAGTGATGCGGCATAAACAGAGTCTTTGCCATGAATGTGACCACGAACAGTGAGACCACCTGATGACTCACCACCGAGAACTGCGTCAACTTCGTCGATTTTTGATGAGATGTATTTAAATCCAACAGGAACTTCGAAACATTCTTCGCCAAAGCTTTCTGCGATTTTATCAAGCATGTGAGTTGTTGCAAGGTTTCTAACTACTGGGCCACGCCAACCCTTGTATTTAACGAGATAATAGTATAAAAGACAAAGAATTTCGTTAGCATTTATGTAACTGCCGTTAGCGTCGATAATACCAAGACGGTCACCGTCACCATCCATAGCAATACCAAAGTCATAATCACCGTTTACAACCTGATTACGAAGTGTAAAAAGACTTCTTTCAGATGGAGCAGGCATAACGCCACCAAAATATGCGTCTTTGTTGATGTTGATGGTATCAATTGTGCATCTTGCTGTATGGAAGATTACGAGTAAAGGATATGTACCTGAACCGTGCATTGAGTCAAAAAGCACACGAAGTCCACGCTCGCGAAGTGCGTTCATATCAAGAAGACCAATAATATCATCAAGGAATTTGTTGAAAGGATTATTGATGTATGTAACAAGTCCTTTTTCGAGAGCAACAGAAAAGTCCATAAACTCAACTTCATCCACAGTTGCAATTAATTTTTCAAGATGATTTGTGATTTCAAGTGGTGCGTCACGACCTTCTTCAACAATGAGTTTAATTCCATTATAACTTGATGGGTTGTGGCTTGCTGTGATTTCAATACCAAAATCAAGACCTTGGTCTTTAACTGTGTGCATAACAAGTGGAGTTGGCACACTTCTGTCCATAAACAATACATTTACGCCGTCGTGAGCTAACACTTCTGCTACCCATTTCGCAGCATTTTCAGAGAGAAAGCGTCTGTCGAAACCAATGATTATAGGCTTTTCTGTTTTGTTTTCTTCTTGCATGAGCAAACTAATGCCTTTTGCTACTCTGCGCACATTTTCACAGATAAAGTCTTCGCCGATAATTGCACGCCAACCACCTGTACCAAATGAAATTGTGTTCATAACATCACCTCAAAAAAATTCTGTTTTTATAATACCAAAAATCCCATATATTGTAAATATTTATATAAAAAATTCCCGCAAGAAAATGTCTTGCAGGAAATTGTTTTATTTTTTCTTTTCAGGAATAAGAAATATAAATAAAAGTGAACTTAAAAGAAGAATCATAGGGTAGAAAAGATGTGAAATGATTTGGAATGCGGTCAATTCATAACCCAATGTGCTTACAACTGAAAGTGCTACAAGAATCTGAGCACCATATGGAAGAAATCCTTGGAAAATGCAAGAGAAGGTATCAAGGATTGAAGCGGTTTTTCTAGGTGTTATGTCAAAATCCTTTGCCATTTCACTGGCGATTGGGTTTGCCATAACAATAGCAACTGTGTTATTTGCAGTAGCAATATCCATAAGTCCAACTAAAAGTCCAATGCCAAGTTGACCACTCTTTTTGCCTTTGAAGATTTTGCGAATTCCATCAAGAAGTGCTTGAAATCCACCGTTGTATTTAATAAGTGCACAAAGTGAAGCTACAAGAATTGCAACCATTGATGTTTCAAACATTCCTGATGCACCAGAGCCCATGCCTGCAAGCAAGTCAGAGAATACTACTGAATTTGTAGCAAGCATAATAATACTACCTGAGACAATACCAATAAGTAAAGTAAGGAATACATTTATGCCAATAACTCCGCTGATAAGAACAAGAACATATGGAAGAATCTGAAGCATATCATAGCTTTTGCTGATGTTTTCAGTAATTTCTGCATTGAACGACAGTGCAAGAATAAGACCGAGAGTTACTATCGCAGCAGGCACAACAATTGCAAAGTTTGTACGGAATTTGTCTTTCATCTGGCAACCCTGACCATTACAAGCAGCAATAGTAGTGTCGGAAATGAACGAAAGGTTGTCACCAAACATAGCACCACCGACTACTGTGCCCACACAAAGTGGTAATGAAAAGCCCGAGCCATCAGCAACGGCAACAGCAATAGGGGTAATAAGTGTGATAGTACCAACCGAAGTGCCCATAGCAGTTGAAACAAAACAACTTATAATAAAAAGAACAACAACTGCAAGTCGTGGGGGAGTAATTGAAAGCATAAAATATGCAACGCTTTCTGCAGAATCTCTGCCAACTACACCTACAAAAATGCCTGCAAGCATAAAGATTAAAAGCATGGTGATAATATTTTTGTCACCGACACCTTGTCCCATAATCTCAAACTTTTTATCAAGAGAAACATTTTTTGTTTGGAGCACTGCAACAAGAAGTGCAATGAGAAAAGCCACAACGACGGGCACATTATAAAAGCCCATGGGAATTTTCATAACATATTCAAAAATAATTCCTAAAGATAAATAAAAAACAACGAACACTCCAATAGGAATAAGCGCCAATGCATTAGATTTTTTCATTTTGAAACTCGCTTTCTGTAATTTCTAATTCAAATCCCAAGGATTATATCACACCTTAATAAAAAGCACAATAAGTATAAGCAATAAATTCATTTAAGATTAGGACTTTGCTATGAAAATAAAATAGCAGTTTCAACGAATGTAAAAACTCTTATTTTATTTGCTTTTCAGTTGATATATTTAATTATACCACCTACAAAAAAGCAACAGTTTTAAGGCTGTTGCTCGTTGGGTTTGCTCTGTAATTTTTATAGCAAAACAGAATAAATTTCTTCTCCACCATTGACAAATACTTCTAAAATATATCCGTCACGAATGATTTTAAGGTCTTTGATTTCGCCTTCATAAACAACGCACTTACGGTGTGTTCTCTTGATTTTAAATCCGTTTTTCTTGCGAATAACTGATGAATCGCTGTCGGTGAGTAAATGCTGTACTTCTTCTACGGGATACCCATAGATTTTACCGTCAATCAGTTTAATTTCACGAGGGACGGACATACAACCGATATCTTTTTTCTTGTAACCTGCATATTTCCAACCGGGTAGCCAAGAAATAAGAATTGTTCTTCCCTTGTGGTCAAAAAATACTTGACCTGCATATTGGTCGGGACCTTTGTCAACTTCTCCTGTGTGTTCCGGTGTGAATTTTCCGTCTTCAAAAGTGCCATACATTACAGAAAAACGATGACTGTCTTCTTTGCAGACAGAAGCAGTAAGCAGATATTTATCTCCTGATTTCATAAAAGATGGACATTCGGCAAATTTTGAATTTTCCCATTCACACAAAATGCCTTTGTATTCCCAATTGAACAGGTCTTCACTTTTGTATAAAAGAAGATTTGCAGTTTTCTTTTCACGGTTTCCCGATGCCATTACGCAATAATATTTACCATCGGAATAGCACACGGCAGGGTCACGAAAATCGGGACAACCATCAGCAGGAAAACCACCGATTACAGGGTTGTTTTCATATTTTTCAAAGTTGACTCCGTCAGTTGAATAAGCAACACTTACTGACTGAACACCGTCGTGAATAGATGCGTAAAAGAGAAAAAGGGTATCGTCTTTGACAATTGCCGTACCTGACCAGCAACCATCTTTATCGTATGACTTGTCGGGGAAAAGCGCAACGGGTAATTCCTCAAAATTCAAGAAATCCTTTGTTCTTGCATGTCCCCAATGCATACTCTCATTCCATGGCTTTTCAAAATTGGGCGAATGCTGATAAAAAATATGGTAATAGCCATTAAAATATACAAGTCCGTTAGGGTCATTAACCCAACCCTTTTTTGTCGCAAAATGGAATTTTGGCGGTGTACGATAATTCATATAACCCCTCTTTTCACTTTCGTTAAATCAATTATACCATTCATATAAAACAAAAAGCAACAGTTTTAAGGCTGTTGCTTTTGTTTATTGAATTCAATTTTACCTTATTCGTTATTGAGTGATTTTTCAACAATTTCTACATTACCGATTGAACTGTTTACATACTCACCATTTTGGTAATAAACTTGTGAATTGATATTTACAACCGCGTTAGCTGGCACATATAAAACAGCTTTTACACCTTGTGGGATAGTAAGGTTGATAGTGTATTCCCCGTCAGTTTTTTCATAATCCAAAGTGATTAACCCTTTTACACTTGGAACGGTGCAACTCATGCTGTTGGACAAAGTGTATTGAGGGTCAATTTTAACCTTTTCATAGCCAGCAGAAAGGGGAGTGATACCTGCAAAATGCTTACTCATTATAACAAGAGGTCCACCACTCCATGCGTGATTTTTAGTGCCACGCCAAGCGTCCCAAAATTCCCAAAGAGTAGAGTAATCCGCATTCACCATACCCTCATATCTGTCCTTAATTCTGTCATATGCCGCTTCATATTCTCCCATTTTGCAAATGGCTTCAAGAACATAATATTCCATATATGGACTTGCGTTTTTAGTGGTTGTGAGCACATTTTTAATAGTATCATACTGCTCTTTGTCTGCAAGTCCCGACAAAACTGCAAGGGCATTGGCTCTGTCATCGGGATTTTTCGCATCTTCACTTTTGAAGCCTTCTTCTGTCCAAAGAGTCTTATAACCCTTTGCGATAGTTTCTTTTCTTTCAGTAATAAACGAGATATCCTCGCCTTTTCCTAAACTCTCTGCCATTTTCTCTGTAGTAGAAAGAGCATAGTAAACCCAAGCATTTTCGATGGCTGTCATATCTGCCTTGTCGCCCCAATCAGGCCAATCCCATGAGCCTTCACGATGAACCACAAGATTATTTTCACCCATTTCCCAAAGTTTCAGGTAGTCAATAGATGCATCATAAACCTTTTCAAGAAAGGCCTTGTCACCAGTATATTCATAGTAGGTCATAAAACCTACAATTCCTGCAAGTTGCTGAACAGGAAGTTCAAAATAGTCACCACTTATTGGTACAACAGTTTGAAGCACTTTTGTGTCATCAATGTGAGAAAGCATCGCTTGGACACCCTTTTGATACAGCAGGTAGGAGTTACTGTCCATAGAGTACATTGTCATAATCATTTCACTTGTGACATCGCCCCACCACTGTGCTCTTTCTCTGTCGGGACAATCCATAAAATTGTCACGCATAGTAACATAGAGAGTACGCAGAGATTTTTGCCAAAGTGAATTCAAAAACTCATCATCGCAATTGAAGTCACCACAGAATGAACTGTCATATCCCGTTTCACGATACTTGAGAGAAACAACAGTAACGCCATGTGGTATGTCATAAGTAATATGCTCTCCGTTAACCCAACCTAAAGATTCAAACTCCTGTTCTCCCTCTTTGGTTATATATGTAGTTGAAACTGCACCGATTGGTGTGTTTTCCGTTGTTATGCGAATTTTTTTGCCAGCAGGTGCAATGATTTTAAGGTATGTAGTAACCTGTGCGTTATATGAAATATCTACTGTGATTTTTTCACCGAAAAGATTACTTACGGTATAGTTCTCATAATCCTTTGAATTCTCATAATCTTTAAGACCGTAATCTTTCAAGAATGGTATTCCTCTTGGATAAAGTTTGCCATAAACACCCTCGACACCGATACCATATTCGGTTGCATTTTCCCAAGAAGAAACATCATAAGACTCATTTATCCAATCGCCAATATCTTCCCTTGCATCGTAATAAATACTGTGTTCGGGAAGTCTATAATTAGGCTTGTAAAGAATACTGTCACCATAAGCACTGTGCTTATTCACTTTCCAACTATTGTCGGAAATTATGGTGATGCTCTCATTTATGGCTTCAAAAATGAATCCACCCTGACCACTACTATTATATGAATAGTTTTTATCATCACCCCAGAACCACACCAAAGCACAAATTGAGTTTTCACCCTCTTTGAGGAAAGGAGCAATATCTACACTGTCATAATAGCCACTGTTTTCGTCAGGACCTCGTTTCACGCTTCCCTCAAAAACAACGGTTTCTCCGTTTATGTAAAGCCAGTATTTTGAGTCGGCTGAGATGTGAGCGATAAGTTCTTCAGGCTTTCCTTCAAGAGTAACCTTTTTATTAAAGCACATCCAAACATTTTTCTCCGTCAGGTTTTCCTTATCCCAAATCCATTTTGCAGTCCAATCGGCTTTTTCGCCCGTAGAAATCACGCTGTATTCAGGAATACTGTCGGGAATTTTGGAATCATTTGTATACGGCATTGTCGTTTCCTCCAATATAACAAGTGGTGAAAAATATGAAAAAATAAGAACTGCCACTATTAAAAGCGCAGGAATAATTAATAATAGTAATTTTTTCATAGGAACCTCCTTGAAATGAACTCTTGTTTGATAAATTGGAATTTGTCTAATTTTATGTAGAATAGTTAAATGTGATTGTCAAGTTTCTTTATTTCTGGGCCCAAATGGAGTGGTTCAAAATCATCGCTAATCTCCCATAAGTAACTATATAGATATAAAATATGTGTAGCATTGGATGGGTCAACAATGTGCTGACGATAATTAGCAGACCATGTCCAAAATTGTTCGGTGGTGAATCGCTCAGGGAAATTTGATATGAGTTCTGAAAAAGATTGGACTTGCTCATCTGAAAGTTTCATCCATATATTAGCTACAGAAGGATTTGGCATATCTGGTGCATTATCGAATTTTTGTTTGATTTTTGGGTTTTCAGCAAATGTTGCTTCGATAGATTGAACAATATCGTTTGACACAGGTTTGCACCACTGTGCATCGACAAAATCGCAAGCATTACTGGGCTTCATTTTAACTGTAAAACCCTTTTTCAATATTACCCAATCGCCAAGACGGTCGCCTTTTTTCCATGAGTTTCCCTCATAACAATAATCTTCATCGGCGTATTTAGGAAAAATATTAACAACTTTCCAATAACCAGCACTATACTGTGTAACCCAATCACCAATTTTTATTGTTTTTAATGGTTCACTTTGTTTTTTCTTTTGGAATATGTTAAACAAGCCCATAAGTTTACTCCTTAAAATTCTTATTTATCAAAACAATTATACCACTCACACAAAACAAAAGGCAACAGTGAAAATACTGTTGCTTTTCTCATTTAATTGTTGAAAATATCAAAACTTTTGCGAAAATTAACACAAGACCCCGCGCCGCTGTCCGTACCTGTTTTTGTACAGAGATTTTGTGTGCCCCACCCCCAAGGGGTGAAATTTTCACCCATATCGCAAAATGGGTAAAAAATATTTCCACCGTGTACATTTTTTTCGCCTGTTTTCACGATTTCCGAAAAACATTTCCAACGGTGTACTTTTTTATATTAAATGCGTCGTAACGCATCTTATTTTCAGTTTTAATAGGAATAGGCTTTTAAGTTTTTATTACAGATAAATCATCTGTGAGTTGTGTGATAGCCTTGCTGACAAGGTTTCTATCACGTGTCGGTCTGCCTTCATTTCATTCCACAAAGGCAAATCCCTGTTTGAAATTAAAATTAAACTACGCTCATTACTGAGCTTCATTATTGCTTTGTAGAAGAG
>JAZOPS010000032.1:0-45336 GCA_045655645.1 Candidatus Fimenecus sp. | reverse complement strand
TGAGTCCTTGCCATACTTGTAAATCAAGAACGATAACAATTCCAATGTTGTACATTCACAAGTGTTGATGCAGTACTCAAACGCTGAATTCATTTGACCTTCCGTGTAAAAAACAGATGCCTTTTTCAGTAGTTGCAACTGTTTGTGTATGTATCTCGGTCGCATGATTTTCAACTGTGCAATGAACTCAATTGCAAGTGGGTTGTCCTTGTAAAACCGAAGCATATCCGTTTCGATTTTATGGTGTGGAACTCTGTCCTTCGGTAGTTTTATAGTCCTACCAACTTCGTTACAAAGGGCGTGTTTGCAAATCAAATCACTTGTAAGTGCAACATAGAAAAGCAAAGTGTCCTCTTGTAATTCAACACGAATTCGCTCACCGTCATTCAAGTTTTCCTGTGGCATTTCATAACGATTATCACGAAATTCAACGAACCCTGCGTGCATTGTAAGGACTTGAACAAGTGGCTTTTCTTGGAACCGAACCTTAACAAGAGCCTTGTTGTCAATGGGGAACAACTCCTTCGGTGTACGCTTGGTGTAATCGTTGACAATGCTGTTGCCGGTGGTGTCAAGCCAATTAAGAGCATCACAGTTAAGCCTGTCAATTCCGTAGTAAGTCCTGCCATCAAGAAAACCACGCTTAACCACATTCACCGTGTTTTCAACTCTGCCTTTGGTGTTAGGGTCGTGTCCTTTGCAAATGAAAAGTGAGTAGCCAACATCCTTAACAAACTCATCAAATTCCTTAACAAGAATGATGTTGCCATAGCTTTCAGCAACAATGAAAACCTTGTCTTGGTCATACATAATCACCTGTGGACGACCACCAAAATACTTGAAAGCATATTTGTGTGCCTCAATAGCGGTTTTAGCGGTGAAAGGCTTTGTTGAAAAGTACACGAATTTCATACGACTGTACGAAAGCACCATGCAGAAGAAATATACCTTGGTTTCTTTGCCGTACATGTTTCGCATCTTGTACTCACCAAAATCAACCTGTGCCTCATACCCCGGTGGTTGGTCATCACGAATACAACGGATGCATTTCGGTTGACTCAAACCCGCCTGAACTCGCAGGTTCTTCACATACCGGTTGAATGTGGAATAGGTAGCATCAAAGTCAGAAAACTCCTCTCGCAACTGCGTCATCAAATTGGTGTTGGTGATTGTAGGTCAAGCCTTAATCAGCTCAATCATGTACTGACGGTAGTTGTCCAAGTCATACACCGTGCCACGCATAGACTTGTAGAAATCTTCTTCCGACTTCCTCCACCAGTTCCTAACCACCGACGCAGGTATGTGCAACCGCCGACCCGTCTCCGCCATGGTCAACCCATCATTCTTACACTCCTGTATCTGCCGATACTGTTCTGATGTAATCATCATTACCTCCTTATTTAATTGTAAATTTGCGTAACTTTATTTGTTAGATTTTTACGCCTAAACCGATTATCAACCCTCCTTCCATCGGTAGGGATATTTTAACTCGAATTAATAGTAAATAGCAAGAATTTTGCAGATTTTTGTCACAAAATAATGAAAAAATACGATTAAATATTAATAAGGATAAGTGGGTTTCATAAAAGAGGAAAGAAGATGAAAAATTATGAAAATTGATTTACACTGTCATACAAAAAGTATTAAAAATGGCGATGGCGCAGGTAGAAACGTAACCGTTGATGTGTTTAAAGAAAAAATAAGTAATGCGGATGTTAAAATAGTGGCAATAACAAATCACAATAGTTTTGACATAGAGCAATACAACGAGTTTAAAGAAGCGGTGCGTGATTTTTGTCAAGTTTGGCCAGGCATAGAAATTGATGTTAATGGATTAAATAATAAAAAATATCATTTAATTGTCGTTGCTAATCCTAATAATGTTGAAGATTTCAGCATGCAAATCAAAGCGTTATATGATGGCAAAGATATAGAAACTTGTCTTTTAGAAGTGGAAAGTATTTATGAGAAATTGAATGATTGTGATGTTATTTATATTCCTCATTTACATAAAAAGAATGGTATTCCGGAAGAAGACCAAACACATTTAGTGGAATTGGTTGGAAATCCATCAAGGATTTTTGGGGAACCATCTAACAATAGGTCGTTAGGAGTTTTCGCAAACCATAATTATAATGTTATAATTGGCAGTGATGTGAAAGATTGGAATGAATATGAAAAATTGACTTTTGCTGAATTGAAACTGCCTGTTGAAAGTTTTTCACAGTTTTGTTTGTTATCTGAAAGAGATTCAGTAGTTGTTGAAACTTTGTTAAACAAGAAAAAATCATATTTCTTGACTGCAAAACCATACAAAACAGTATCTTTGGAATTAAAATTATACAACGATATCAATATCGTTTTTGGTCAAAAGGGAACAGGAAAAAGTGAAATAATAAAATCATTGTATGAAAATTTAATTGCTCAAGGAATATCTTGTCGTAGATATTTAGGTGCCGAAAGAGATGATGAATTTAAAAAAGTGTTAAGAACAAATGATATGGAAAGAGATTTAGCAATTATTGATGTAGAAGATTGCAAGTCGGATTTTCAGTATCTGCGTGATTGGGAAGATGAAACTCCAACATCGTTTGTAAAATATTTAGAGTGGTATGAAAGAAAAGACCATAACAAATATAAAAGAAGCATGAAAATAACTGAAGCGACATTTATTCCAGATAGGAATCCTGAAAACTATAAGCAATACTTGGATGACAAGAACAATATAAAAAAGGTATTGAATTGTTTAAATAAAATTGCTTTGTCTCTTTACTTGTTGGAAGATGAAGAGCATGAAATTAAGAGAATACTGGCAAAATTATCAAATAAAAATTTACAGTTTCTATCAACCGATATAATTGATATCTATGCTGTAAAACTTGCAAATTATACAATCGATAAGATAAAAGAAATTGCGGATAGGAATTCGGATTGTCCGTCTAAACCATCAAGTACAGGATTTTTTGATTATGCAATGAATAGGGTTAAGTTGCAAATATCAGTAAATAAATTGTTTTCAAATATTGAAAATAAGGAGCGCAGTGAAAAAAGTTACTTAGGTGAAATAGAAGAAAAAGGCAAAGTTTATGTTAGAAAAAGATATCGCATGCTAATGGAAGCATCAACAAGACACGAATTTAATGTGGGTATTACCAATTTGAGAAGAGTCATTTCGTTGTTAAAGGAAATTCGTGAGAAAGTTTCTCAAGAAGCATTAGCGACAACAGTTGATGAATTTAATGAACTTTGCAGAGAACAAAATATTGATTCCTTAAAACCTTTTTTGGGACTGTCCAAACAAATAGTTACTGAAGATGACGAAGAATACTCCCCATCAAATGGAGAAAAAGGAATTCTGTTATTACAAGAGTTGTTAAGAGCTGATGTGGATGCTTATTTTTTAGATGAACCTGAATTAGGTATGGGGAATTCTTATATTGACTCCATTATCCGACCACAACTTTCCAACTTGGCACAACGCAATAAAACAGTTGTAATAGCAACACACAATGCAAACATTGCGGTTAGAACATTACCATATATGTCTGTTTTTAGAGCACATAAAAATGGTAATTATTATACTTACACAGGGAATCCATTTAATGATAAGTTAGTAAATATCGAAGATGAAACCGATGTAAGGAGTTGGACTTCGGAAAGTTTACACACTTTAGAGGGTGGAAAAGAAGCGTTTTATGAAAGGAAGAGTATTTATGAATCAAATAATGATTAAGGTTATGTTAACAGTTTTAGGTGAAGAGGATGTTTTAATATTTTATTTAGATGATGAACATCCAGAAGAATATGTTATTAAATTAAACAGTGCAACAAACCAAGCCGATATAAAAAAAGTGTTTTCTAAAATTTTACAACTAATTCTCGAAAATGATATCGCGTTAGATTATTCGGTTGCAGAAGGATATACAAAAGGACTTTACAAAGAGGTTTGTAAAGAATATATTGAAGATTTACAAAACGAAATAAATAATGCAAGGGAACAGATTTTACAGGAGTTACAGTAAAACGTTACAAAAAAGCATAATAAATTCAAGGCTATGAGTGTTGTTTATGTATGCAAGATATTAATTTGCAGTTGAACTATAGGTATAAATTTCAACATTATTGTAATCATTTGTATTTAATTAATATTGAATGAACAAGTACAAAATTACGGACTATAAGTTATGGCTGATTGTTGAATGTTTCTGTTACAAGTGATATAATAATTATAATCATCAAAAATGAGGTGATGAAAGATGAAGATAGACAAAGGTAGTTTCACAAATGATTTTATCAATAAAAATTTAAAGCAATACTCTATTCCAGTTTACCAGCGTAACTATGAGTGGTCTGCCGAGCAATGTGAAAAATTATTTGAAGATATTCTTCAGGCTCATAAAATGGACCGTTATCATTTTACGGGATCTGTTGTTTATTCTTTGCTTAAGACGGAAAATAAAATTGATTATTATGTAATTATTGATGGGCAGCAGAGATTAACAACGATTTACATACTCATAAAAGCACTGATAGATGTTGCAGAAACCGAGGCAGAAAAAGATGCCCTCACATCGGTGCTATTCAATGTGGACAAGTTTAAACAATATAACATTGACGAGTCCAGTAAACTGAAGCTTAAACCTATTAAGAGCGACAATAAACAGTTGTTGTATTTAATGGGTAATCAAGTTGACAAGATGGATAAATCCAGCGGTATTTATAAAAACTACGATTTATTCTGCCGTTTGATAAAATCAGCACTGGAAAAAGATGAAAACCTTACTATTGAAAGAATTTATGATGGCATTGAGCATCTTTCATGTGCAATGATTAAATTGGAGGAAGAAGAAAAAGGCAAGGAACAGGAAATTTTTGAGAGAATTAATTCTACTGGTGTTCCACTTAATCTTGCTGACAAAATCCGTAACTTTGTTCTTATGACCGATGTTGACCAAGACCGCCTTTATGAAGATTATTGGCTTGTTATGGAACAAATGCTTGGTAATGAATATTTGCCATACTTTTTCCTTGATTACCTTCACTTCAAACTTGATGGATTTATCCGTGAAAAAGAAGCGTACGATGAATTTAAAAATCTCTTCAGAAGTCAGAACTACTCCAATGAGTTGATGTTGTCAGAGTTGCTTCACTATGCAACACAGTATAACATTTTCCTTAAAGGTGATGATAGCCTCGGTAAAGATGTTAACGATGCACTTGAAGGGCTTCGCAGATTGAAGCAATCAACAGTGTATTTGTTCTTGTTCAGTGTTTTTGATGATTATGAAGATAAAGTAATTGGAAAAGAAGAATTAGCCAAGGTTCTTCATATGCTCCTTAATTACAGCATTCGCAGACTTATTTGTGAAATTAGTTCAAACTCCCTGAGAGGTCTTTATAAAACTCTTTACAAGCGTGTTTTCAACAAACAAGAAAACAAACAGCACTATTATGATGCAGTTGTTTCGTTCCTGACTCAGTTAACATCAAGGGATGCTATTCCGTCAGATGATACCTTTGCGCTTGCGTTAAAAGAAAAGAACCTTTACAGAAAAAATGCCCTCTGTAAATACCTTCTTGTTGCAGTTGAAAATCAGGGCAAGGAAAAGATTGATACTACAACATTAAGTATTGAACATATTATGCCTCAAAATAAAAATCTTTCAAAAGCTTGGCAGAATATGTTGGGTGATAACTGGGAACAAGTGCATGACAGATATTTGCACACACTTGGCAATCTCACACTTACAGGTTACAATTCTGAGTTAGGTGACAAGCCATTTGATGTTAAGAAGAATATGCTTGAAAATCCTGAACATCCAACTCACATTACCATTCTTTACAATGATGTTCTTGATAAGGACACATGGAACGAAGATACCATTAAGGATAGAGCTGACAGATTAATTAAAGTGATTCTTAAACTCTTTCCAATTGAAGAAGCAACTGAAAAGATTGATTTCACAGACCCAAGATATCAAGAATATACAGTGGTTGACCCAAGCAATGCAACATACAAGTATGTTAATTATTATGAGTTGCTCGGTGAAAGAGTTGCAGTAGACAGTTTTGCTGCTATGGTTCGTTCTGTTGCTGAAAAGTTATATGATTTAGACAGTTCAATCATAAAGAGAATGGCGAAAAATAACGAAAATTTCCCTAACTGGTTGAATCCAGCATTCTCTTATGACAAAGAGATTGTTAAAAGTGATGTTGAGTTCAAAAAAGGTACTGGTATTTATATCAGTTCAGGTTTTTCTGCATCTGATTGCGTTTGCTTTATAAGAGCATTGCTGAAAATGTATGATTTGGATGTTGAAGAAGATTTTGTATACAGTGCCCGTTCATACAAAGATGTAACTCAAGAAAAGTAAAGGTGTATTATACAAAATGATTAAAGAAGTAATTCATGACCCGATTTTGTTGGCAATGAAATCGGAAAAGGCTACAATTGAAGATTTGCAGGTGGCACAGGATTTGCTTGATACGTTCACTGCCTAAATGAAATGATTATGCGATGTTTTGAATATGGGTATAGACTTTAAATTTTATATAATCAAAGGAGCATAAATGATGAAACGTGGAGATATTATCAGATATGTTGATATGACGATCGAGGAAGGGTTTTCCATCCAGCGAGGAATGAACTTCAACGTCGCAAACAGAGAGTATGGCATTATATTGATGAGCGTACGGCCCAATGCTCCGTATGCTGATCGCTTTGAAGATGATGAAACAACGATTATTTATGAAGGCCATGATGTACAAGCAAACTATGTTCCCGCAGGGATGGCGCCGAAAGATGTAAATCAACCGATGACACTGCCCTCCGGTATTTTGACTGAAAATGGAAAGTTCTTCGAAGCGGCAAAAAAATACAAAGCGGGTTCTGCACCTAAAATCATCAAGGTGTATGAAAAAATCAAAGCTGGTATTTGGTCGTATAATGGATATTTCAAACTGACCGATGCCTGGACAGAAGCATCTGGCGCGCGAGACGTTTTCAAATTTCGTCTTGAAATGGTGGCTGAAACGTTCGATTCTGATGTAGCTGAAAACGAACCAACTTTGCTTGAACAAGAACATAACAGATTGATTCCGACAAGTGTAAAAGTTGAAGTGTGGCAACGCGATAAAGGTCAATGCGTTTACTGCGGAGCAAAAACAAATCTGCATTATGACCATATCATTCCGTTTTCAAAAGGCGGTTCTTCAACTACAGCGGCAAACATTCAATTGCTTTGCGCAACTTGTAATTTAAGAAAGCACGATAATATAGAATAATTAACGAGGCAAGAATGATTAAAGAAGTAATTCATGACCCGATTTTGTTGGCAATGAAATCGGAAAAGGCTACAATTGAAGATTTGCAGGTGGCACAGGATTTGCTTGACACTCTCACTGCTAATGCTGACGGTTGTGTGGGTATGGCAGCTAATATGATTGGTGTACATAAGCGTATCATCTGCTTTGATGATAATGGCAAGTATATGACTATGTTCAATCCTGAAATCATCAAAAAGTCTGACCCTTATGAAACAGAAGAAGGATGCCTTTCATTGCTTGGTGGTCCTCGTAAGTGTAAGCGTTATAAGAGCATAAAAGTACAGTGGCAGACAGCTGAATTCCAGACCCGCATCAAAACTTTTACAGGTTGGACAGCCCAAATCATTCAACATGAAATCGACCATTGTGATGGTATTCTAATTTGAGGTGGAAACAATGGGAATTCTTGATGCTTTAAAGAAAATACCATCGACCAAAGAGATAAAAGGCGGGTTTGGTGAATATCTTACAAAATATTATTCCAAATTAGTTCTTGACGGATTGGTAATTCATGATGTTTTAATAGATGGTGAAGATGGTTATACATCACAATTGGATTTAGTGATTGTCGGTCTCAAGGGCGTTTATGTGGTAGAAGTTAAATTTTTTGAAAATGCCCGTATATATGGTGATGGCAAGAAGTCAAAATGGTACTATTATCGTGGTGGCAAAAAGTTTGATATTTACAGTCCATTTAAACAGAACAAAAAGCATATTGCATATTTAAAAGAGTTTTTAAAAGATTTTGGTGATGTACCTTGTTTTTCTGTTCTTGTAATATTGTGCGATGATGTAAAGGTTACAAACTTAAATGATGATAAAGAAAATCCTGATACCGTCGTTATTACTGGATTAAATGTATTGGAAGATGCATTAGGTGCAATTGGTAAAAATAAACCAGTTGTTTTTGACGAAACAAAAAAGCAGGAGATATATGATTATATAATTAAAAATCAACATCAAGGTGAAGAAGCGCGACAAGAACATAAAGAACAGGTTAAGGCCTATAAGAATAATGCGGAAGAACTGGAAAAGCAAAAGATTTGCCCATACTGTAAAACCGAACTTGTGTTAAGAAAAGGAAAGTTTGGTGAGTTTTACGGTTGTTCAAATTATCCTAAATGCCGATACACATTGAAAAAGTAAGTGCTATAAGACCGAGGTTGAGGTGTGCTATGAAAATTATAATTGATGCTGATGCGTGTCCAGTTGTGGATATTACCTTCAATGTGGCAAAAGAGCGTGGGCTTGAGTGTATCATTGTCTGCGACAACACCCACACCATTGAAAGGGATGGCGCTACAACTATTGTCGTTGATAAGGGTGCAGATTCTGCCGATTGCCGTATTGCTAATATCACCGAAAAGGGTGATGTGGTTGTTACGCAGGATTATGGACTTGCGGCACTTGTGCTTGGCAAGGGTGGTAAGGCGCTTAATCAGAATGGACTCATTTACACGGACAGCAATATAGAAAATCTTCTTTTTACCCGTTTTATAGGCAAAAAGGAGCGTATGGCAGGTAACAGGACAAAGGGGCCTAAAAAGAGAACATCACAAAATGATGCAGATTTTTTGAAGGCATTGCTTTTATGTATCTATCATTGTGATGGAAATCTTTTATAAAAACAATATCGTAAAGGAGGCTTGACTCAAAAAATGCTTTACGCAATAATTTGTGTAGCAAGTGTGATTATTAGACAATTTTATTTACCAAATCCATTTGAATGTTTCGGAAGTATCGCATTACTTATAAATGTGATTGCAGAACCAATAATTCAATATGTTACATACAAAATAGTTGGTTTAATGGGCTATCAAAGTGGTTCAATTCCTGCATTGGGGAGCTTGTTATATTTGGTTGTTTATTCGGTAATAGTTGGGTTGTTATTGATATTTAGTATTCATTCATTTGCATGGTGGTGGATACTTACAGTATTACTAGTTGTGTTAGTTTTAGGTGTAGGAATAATTCATATTATAAAACAAATTTTTCCATGGTGAGAGTTTTAATAATATTAGTGACTCGTGAGATTTGCTTGTTTCCAATTTCACGAGTTTTTTTATATCTTTCTGTCCATAAAAACACCCTGATATTTAGTTTCTGTTAATTGACTTTTAGAGTATTTTTTTGTAGAATATAATAGAATATTTGTATTTTGATTTAACGAATAAATACAACTCTGGAGTGGATGAAATGACAGACAAAGAATTAAAAGTTTTGAAAGAGAATTTGTGGCATGCTGCAGACGTGCTTCGTGCAGGTGCGCACCTTGCTGCAAACAATTATGGTGAGCCTATTCTCGGTTTGATTTTCTTAAGATATGCCGATATTCTCTTCAAACAACATAAGGATGAAATTGAGGCAGAATATAACCGTACCAAGGGTGGCAGAGCTGAAAAATCACTTAAAGAAGTTTCTATTGAAAAGTGTGGTTTCTTCCTTCCTAAAAACGCATATTATGACTTTATAAATAATGCTCCAGATGATGCTAATAAAGCAGTTCTAGTTAAAGAAGCTATGCAGTCTATTGAAGATGAAAACCCAAAGATGGCAGGCGTTCTTCCTAAAGAGGTTTATGCACAACTTGTTCCTGAAGAAGAGCCAGAGCTTCTTTCTAATATTGTTCGTATTTTCAAGGATATCCCTGAAAGTTGCACTATCGATATTTTCGGTGAAATCTACGAATACTTCCTTGGCAACTTTGCTTTATCTGAAGGTAAAGACGGTGGCGCTTTCTATACACCAGCAACAGTTGTTCGTTATATGGTTAAAGTCCTTAACCCTGAATGTGGAGATAAGAAGTTTTTAGACCCTGCTTGTGGTTCAGGTGGTATGTTCGTTCAGGCTGCAAGATATATGCACGAGCATAATGCAAGTGAAGATGAGCAGATGAAATTCAGATGCTATGGTGTTGAAAAAGACCCTAAAACAGTTAAACTTGCAAAAATGAATCTTTTGCTTAATAACGTTCGTGGTGAAATCACAGAGGCTAACTCTTTCTATTCTGACCCATACGATGCAGTAGGTGCTTTTGACTATGTTATGGCTAATCCACCATTCAATGTTGATGAAGTTGTAGTAGAAAAAGTTATTGATGATGCTCGTTTTAACACTTATGGTGTGCCAAGAAACAAGTCGAAGAGTGCAAAGAAATCATCCGACAAAAAAGAAACTGTACCTAATGCAAACTATCTTTGGATAGGTTATTTTGCTACTGCCTTAAACGAAAATGGTAAGGCAGGTCTTGTTATGGCTAACTCTGCATCTGATGCATCGGGTTCAGAATATGAAATCAGAAAGAAACTCATTGAAGAAGGTGTTATCTCTCAGATGGTAACGCTTCCTTCAAATATGTTCTCATCAGTTACTCTTCCTGCAACATTATGGTTCTTTGACAAAACCAAACCACAGACAGATAAGAAAGACACAATCCTTTTTGTTGATGCCCGTAATGTATTTACACAGGTTGATAGAGCACATAGAAAGTTCTCTGATGAGCAGATTAAAAATTTAGGTGTTATCACCAGACTTTATAATGGTGATACACAAGCTTTTGCTGACCTTATAGATGAATACAAAATTGAACTTGCAAACGCTCCTGAAACAGCAGGAAGCAAGGATATAAAGATAAAATCATATTGGCAGTCTCAGATTGACTGGTTGCTTGAAAGATTCCCTGATGGTGAATATCGTGATGTTATTGGACTTTGCAAAGCTGCACCCCTTAAAGGTGAAGATGGCATTGAAGACCAAGACTACTCCCTCAATGCCGGTAGATACGTTGGCGTTGTTATTGAGGATGATGGTATGACTGCTGATGAATTTAAAGCAGAAATGCTTTCTTTAAATGATGAACTTTCAAAGCTTAATGAGGAAGCTAATGCTCTTGAAAGTAAAATCTCTGATAATTTGAAAGAATTGTTGGGGGTAAAATGATGCGATATAGAATTGGAGATTTAGTTGAAATTATTGATGGGGATAGAGGTGCAAACTATCCAAAGCAAGATGAATTTTACGACGAAGGTTATTGCTTGTTTTTGAATACGGGAAATGTAACAAAAAACGGATTCTCATTTTCTTCAAATCAGTTCATAACTCAGGAGAAGGATTCTAAGCTACGCAAGGGAAAATTAACAAGAAATGATATCGTTTACACAACAAGAGGAACGGTAGGGAATGCAGCTTTTTATTCGCCTTCTGTTGAATTTGAAAATATTAGAATCAATTCTGGAATGATTATAATCAGAAAAAAAGATGAAGTAATAGACCAAAATTATTTGTATCAAGCATTAAAATCCGATACTTATAGAAACATCTTTCTCCAGTATTGTTCAGGAAGTGCACAACCTCAATTGCCAATAAAAACATTTTCTAAAATTAAAATAGATATTCCTAGCATTTCAACTCAAAAAATAATCGCAGACATCCTTTCCTACTATGACGAACTTATCGAAAACAACAACAAGCGTATTAAGTTGTTGGAGCAGATGGCTGAGAATCTTTACAAGGAATGGTTCGTCCGTTTCCGTTTCCCAAACCACGAAAACACCGAGTTTGAAAATGGTATTCCTAAGGGTTGGAAAATTGAACCTATATCAAAAAACAATAAGTGTTTTTTGGGTGGAACACCATCACGAGAAGTTAATGATTATTGGGAATCAGGCACAATACCATGGATAAATTCAGGCGCAATTAATCAATTTAGAATATGCGAAGAAAGCGAATTGATTACTCCGTTAGCACTTGAAAAGTCTGCAGCAAAACTTTTGCCGTTACGCTCTACATTAATAGCAATTACCGGTGCAACTTTGGGACAAGTTAGTATGAATGAAATAGAGGTTTGTGCTAATCAATCAGTTGTTGGTATTATAAATCAAAATGGGCACGCTTCATTTATGTACTTTGTAATAAAACAAAATATTAAGCATATCGCTAATTTTGCATCTGGTGGTGCTCAGCAGCATATAAACAAAGAGATTATTGGAAAATATAAAATTATATCTCCAAGCATAACTTTGCTCGATGAGTTTGAAAAGATTGTATCTTCATATTTTGACGCAATAAGAGATATTATTTTTATGAACAAGAATCTAAAAAAACAGCGTGACTTATTATTACCGCGCCTTATGAGTGGTAAATTGGAGGTGTAATACATGTCTAATATACCTGAAGGCATAGTTCCAACATTAAAAGCGGTACAAGACAGTATTAACAGAGAAATGAAAATGATGGAAGTTGCTTCAAAAAGCATGAATAAAAGCAGTAAAAAATTAAAAAAAGGTACAATTATACATACTGCCTTTGATGATTACAAAATAATACAACAAGAAGGTTCAGGTGGAAATGGTAGAGTTTTTTCTGCTGAAACAACTGACGGTGAAAAAGTAGCAATTAAATTTGTGGAGCGAACAACATCTACCGAAAAAATAAAAAGGTTTAAAAATGAAATTAATTTTTGTGAGCAACACAAACATAAGAATATTGTTCCAATTTTAGACCGTGGATATGTTTTTCTTGATGAGAAAGATTATGTTTTTTATATAATGCCTTTGTATAAAGAAACATTAAAAAAGAAAATCAAGGATGGCATTCCACACGAAAAAGTAATTGATGTTTTTATTGGGATTTTAGAAGGATTGAAATTTGCACATGAACACAAGGCAATTCACAGGGACATTAAACCTGAGAATATTTTATTTTCAGAAAATAGCTTTGAACCAGTTATATGTGATTTTGGTATAGCTCATTTTGCAGAAGAGGATTTGCTTACAGTAGTTGAAACTAAAGTAACGGACCGAATGGCAAATTTTTATTATGCTGCTCCTGAACAGTACATACGTGGTGGGAAAGTGTATCCTCAAACTGATTTATATTCTGCGGCGCTAATACTGAATGAAATGTTTACTGGAGAAATTCCGCAAGCAGCGGGATATAAGAAAATCAAAGACATTAATGAAGAATATGCATTCCTTGATAATATTTTTGAGCAATTGTATATTCAAGACCCTGAAAAACGTCTTTATCCAGAGGATAAAATTTTATCCGAAATGAAACTTTTAGCAGAACAATACAAATTGAACGAAGAAAAGAAAAAACTTCAAAATAAAATTGAAGATGCAATTATGCCAGAAGAGTTTGAAGTGAGTATTATTAGTAAAACATATGAAAATGGGCTTTTAGTATTTGAATTTAATCGAAACTTACCTAATGAATGGACAAGCGTTCTTATTCATGGGTCATATGATTGCTCGTGGATGATGGGGTATGAGCATGCAAAATTAGAGTTGATAGGTTCAACAAAAATTGGTATGCCTTTACGAGGTAGTGAAAGCGAAGAAACACTGAAAACTATTATTTCAAATGTGCAAGGTTGGGTTACAGAGGTTAATCGTCAATACAACCAGGCAATAAAGATTAGAGTTATGCAAGAACAAAGACGCAAAGAAGATGCACGTAAGGCTGAGATTAAAAGATTAGAACAGGCAGATACTATTAGTTCTATATTGGCTAAATTGTAAAAATTGGGTGCGAATATGATATTAGATGGATGTTGGAAAAAAGAATTAAAATACAATGCAAGACTACTTGCTTTTTGGATAAAAGTGTCCGACAAAGTTGGTATCTATGCAGAACACAATGTTAATAAATACATTCTTTATTCAGCTATAATTATTCGAAAAATGCTTGAAGATGAAAAAGGTGCAGAAACTGCATTAAAAAATTCAAATATGCACATGCCACCATTGGAACTTCTAAAATACAAAGTCAAGGTAACTACATATCCTTTTTCAGGGGATAAAAACTTTATTATTGAACGAGCTATTCCTGAAAATTATAACCAAGAAGAGGTTGTTAATGAAGAAATCCCACTGAACACACTTTGTAATCAAATAATACATTCATTTATTTGGTCAGTGGTGCATGAACAAACTTCACTAAAGATTTGCGAAGTAGTTTTTGCGTCCGATAAGGAAAAAGCTAATGTTTTATATGCATTAAACCCTGAAGATTTTATTAAAGCTATAAATTTTTGTGTAGAAAAAGGAACTATATAAACACGGAGGTCTATCATGGCTAATTTTATAACTGAAGATATGATAGAGCAGGCAATACTCTCAAAACTGAAAAATGCTCCTTTTGAGTATGATATCATAACTTGTGATGCCGACCCAAGCAAGAGAGATGATTTAAATGATGGAACAGGACGCTCCTCTAAAAAGGAGTGTGTTTTGCCATGTATTCTTGAAGAATCCCTCAAAAAAATTAATCCTAACATTGATGAGCAATACATAAAAAGCATCGTTAAGGATTTACGCCGTGATTTTACCGGTACAGATATTGTTGCAACCAACTATAAGCTATATAACCAAATAAGAAACGGTATTAAAATTACTGTTCGCAGAAATGGTAAAGAAGATTTTGATTTTGTAAAGCTCATTGATTTTGATGAACCAACTAACAATACCTTTACAGCGGTTTCTCAAATGTGGATACAGGGTAAGGCATATTACAGAAGACCTGATGTTATTATTTTTGTAAATGGTTTGCCACTTGTGTTTATTGAACTTAAAAACAGTATTGTTAAGGTAGAAGAAGCATATAACAAAAATCTTCAGGATTATAAAAGAGATATTCCAAACCTTTTTGCATTCAACCAGATTTGCGTGTTGTCAAATGGCCTTGAAACAAAGCTAGGTGCTTTCAATGCAACCTATGATTATTTCTTTGAATGGTTAAAGGTGCATTCTGAAAAAGAAGGACTTGACCGTGAAGCTATCCGTAATTCTGCAGATGCAAACAACAGTTCAATCCGTTTCTTTATTGACGGTCTTCTTGATAAAACAAGACTTATTGACTATATAGAAAACTTTATTCTCTTCCAAAACGAATCTGTCAAGATTATTGCAAAGAATCACCAATATTTAGGTGTTAATAATCTTATGGAATCAATGGAGAATAGAAAAGAGCTCAAGGGTAAGTTGGGCGTATTCTGGCATACTCAGGGTTCGGGTAAATCTTACTCAATGGTTATGTTTGCTCGTAAGGTTAAGAGAAAAATGCATGGTAATTTTACATTCCTGGTAATTACTGACCGTGAAGATTTGGACACTCAGATTCACAAAAACTTTGTTCGCACAGAAGTTATTGGTGCTAATGAAGAATGTCAACCTAAGAATGGCAAACAACTCCGTGAGTTCTTGCAGACAAACAAATCATTTATATTTACACTTATTCATAAATTCCGTTACGAGAAAGGCGAAGAATATCCTCTTCTCTCTACACGAGACGATATCATTGTTCTTGTTGACGAAGCCCATAGAACACAGTATAAAGACCTTGCTCAAAATATGAGAACAGCTTTGCCAAACGCTAACTACATAGCATTTACAGGAACACCACTTTTAGGTGCAAAGCGTCTTACTAACCAATGGTTTGGTAATTATGTTTCTGAATATAACTTTGCACAGTCAGTTGCAGATGGTTCAACTGTTCCTCTTTATTACTCAAGACGTGTTCCATCAGTATGGCTTCAGAATGATTTCCTTGATGATGACGTTGTGGATATCATTGAAGAAGAAAATCTTAATGAGGCTGAAGCAAGACTTCTTGAAAATTCTGCTTCTCGTATTTTAGAGGTTATCAAGCGTGAAGACAGACTCGATAAGATTGCACAAGATATTGCATATCATTTCCCAAGACGTGGCTTTTTAGGAAAGGCTATGGTAGTTTCTGTTGATAAATTTACTGCAGTTAAAATGTATGATAAAGTTCAGCACTATTGGACTATTGAAAAGCAGAATCTTATCAAAGAAAGAAATACTGCAAAAACCAAAGAAGACAGAGATAAAATTACCGCTATCCTTGATTATATGAATAAAGTTGAAATGGCAGTTGTTATTTCAGAAGATGCAGATGAAACCGAAAAGTTTGCAAAACAAGGACTTGATATCTCTGTTCATCGTGCAAAAATGAATGCTATTACACCAGATGGCAAGGATATCGAAGATAGATTCAAGGATGTAAATGACCCATTGCAATTAGTGTTTGTATGTGCGATGTGGCTTACAGGTTTTGATGTTCCAAACCTTTCAACTCTTTATTTGGACAAGCCAATGAAGGGACATACACTTATGCAAGCGATTGCTCGTGCAAACCGTGTGTATCCAGGCAAGTCAAGTGGTTTAGTTGTCGATTATGTCAATGTGTTTAAATATATGAAAAAAGCATTGTCAGAATATGCCACAGGGGATGATGGTGATGATTTCCCTGCAAAAGATGTTGATAAGCTTATTGAATATGTTGACGCAACTATTGTTGAAGCAGACGAATTCTTGAAAACAATGAACATCAGTCTTGATGATATTATTGCTGAAACAAATACTCTTGATAGATTAGATGAATTAAGAACAGCTTACGATAGCATCATTGCAAAGGATGACGGAAAAGAAAAATTCAAGGTCATTCTCAATACTCTTGTAAATCTTTACGAAGCATCTAAGCCTGAAGTATTTGAGAAAAAGTGGTATAACGAAAAATTCTCTCCACTTGTATATATTCATGGTTTGTTCTATCGTTTAATTGATGATGAAAAAGTAGCACGTGCAAGAGCAAAGATGAGTCAGTTGTTAGACTCAAGTGTTTCTGCAGAGACTAATTCCGATGATGGACAAGAACTTGTTATTTATCAATCTAAAGTAATTGACTTGTCAAAAATCGATGTTGATAAATTAAGAAATGAAATTAAGTCCGCACAATACAAGGCAATTGAGATTGAAGACTTAAAAGCATTTATAGAAAAAGCATTGATGCAGATGATAAATAAAAATCGTACTCGCATTGCTTTCTCACAGCGATATAAAGGTATCATTGATTCTTATAATGCAGGTAGTTCAGAGAATGAAGATTATTACGAACAACTTGTAAAACTTCTTGAAGATTTGCAGAAAGAAGAAAAGAGAGCAGATACTGAAGGCTTAACAGAAGAAGAACTTGAAATCTACGATTTGCTTGTTGCAGGCAAAAAACTCACACAAGCAGAAGAACAAAAAGTTAAGCTTTCAGCCAAAAATCTTTATAAAAAACTTTCGGATAACAAGAAAAACTTGTTTATGATTGATTGGTATAAAGACGAGCAACCAAAAGCAAAAGTTAAGGATGTCATCGTTGAATCACTTGATGCCGACCTTCCAGATAGTTACGATAAAGAAGTTTTTGTCGTAAAAACAGACTTGCTTCTCAGCCATTTTATTGATATGGCAGTACAAGGCTATGGTTGGGTAGGAACGGTAGCATAACAATAAAACACCTATGAAGTGGGGATTGAAACCAGCTTCATAGGTGTTTTTATGTGAAAGGTGAAGTCCAATGCGTTGCAGTTTGCAGTGTAACAATTGTTGTGCTAGTTTTCGTCAAGTTCAGCAAATTCTACCGTGAGAGTCCATTTGTCATCGAAAGGGCTATGAGTGCCGAACCCACCATAGAAATCTCTGACAAGTGGGAGTGTTTCAAGTGTTGATGCATCCCAACCGTTCAGTTCATCCTCAGTTGCGTTTTCAAGACCAAGGAATTTAAGAGCGCCCTTATCACGGTTGGCAACTAACTTGTTAATTTCAGCAGGTTCAACTGGTACAATGCCTTCGCATTTACACACATATTCATTGCCTGCGGTGATGAAATCATCAATGATTTTTGTCTCAATTTCTTCACGAAATTCAGTAAGTATATCTGACAATTCTTCAACTGAATTCAGCGGGATATTGTTCCTAACAGCGTGGTTGCAAATCTTACCAGTTTCAAAAGAAACAACTCTTTTACAGTTAAAGCATTCGGTAGGTTCACCATCGTTGTAATCAATAGCAACATACAAATCAATAATCATCTTCATCCACCTCCTTTTTGTCGGGTTTTGGATTTTTTACTTTTTTTAAGTAAGCATCGTAATGCTTTTTCGCTTCTTTTATTGCCATTTCAATGTCTTTTTCGGAATAGCCATCTTTCCTGAGTTTAGCAACAACTGAATTGACAATGTCAGCGGTTGTGATTTTCATTGTAACAATCCTTTCAGCACAGATTATTCAGTGATGTTTTTTCTGATTTCTTCAAGTTCTGATTTGAAGTTTTCAGTACTGTATCCGTAATATTCAAATGCAATTTCAATACCTAAATCAATATATTTTTCAGGAAAGTTTTTGGCTCTCATATCACGGGTGAGACATTTTACAATTTGTTCTTTTGTAAGTCTCATTCAGGGTTCCTCCTTTCTTAAAAGTATTTATGAAAACAAAAAAAGCCGACCACTCAAGAACAGAACTATAGCGGGGACTATAATTCAATTCCTGAATGGCCGGCTATTTGCTATCTCAACTATGTGGATGCGTTGCTCGGTCCTCTTCGGTATTCATATATAATTGCTGTAACGAGTTTTATTTGCAAGTCGGAAACTCAAATCAATAGCTACGATTTGTTTGCAGTGTGGACACTTGGTTTCAATTTTTCCCGATGTTGGGGATATTTTGTCAAGAACTCGTTTTTTACAATTAGGGCAATAAACGGATATACGGATTTCATTATCTGCCAATTTTCTACCTCCATTTCGACACAAGAACATTTGTTCGGTGTGAAATTAGTATACTACTTTACAAAATATATGTCAATAGTTTTTATGCAAAAAACATACATACAGTCCACAAAAACGTACAGTATAAAAAATATTGAAAAATAGCAAAAATATAACTTGACTTTTACTCCTTTCAGAGTGATATATAGACACGCTGAAAGGAGGTCTTTTATGACGACAATTGAAAATTTGTACTATGGTAACATAGTCCCTGCTGAAAAGGGCATCAAGCGAGGGAGTGAGTATTCCAAGCTATTGAACCTTGCTGCACGGAACGAAGAAAAGTTATCTGCTACACTGACGAAAGAGCAGAAAATTCTGTTTGAAAAGTACAAGGAGTGTTGTATGGATATGTACGGCATTGCAGAGCTTGAAGCGTTTGTGTCAGGGGTGAAATTAGGTGTGAACATCATTGTTGAAACCTACACTGACAGTTCACAAAATTTCAAAGAGATATAATTTCATTATAAAACATTTCAAATCAAACGGCTTGTATCTATTGATACAGGTCGTTTTTGCATGTGGCTGTTTAAGGATACGGAAAGAAATTTTTGATGTTTAATAAAGTTTGAAAAACATTGTCACAAAAAGGCAAAAAATAACGATTTATATTAAGAGAGAATAAAGATTATGTTTATTCAAACTGAAAGGGGAAAATGAATTATGAAAATAATTTTTTATGACGTAGAACATGGTAGTTGTTGCCATATTATCACACCAAACAATAAACATATATTAGTGGATGTGGGTAGTAAAACATATAACAGTATTGTAGAGCATATTAAGAGAAAATATTTCAATCCTAATGGCGGAAATATTGACCAATTGATTATTACACATACTCATGAAGACCATATATATGATTTGCCCAAATTACGTGAAAAACTTTCACCGAAGGCTTTGCATAGACCTAAGGCGGCTTTTGATATACAACCTTCACAGGATACATATATACATAAAAAGATAGCTAATGTGGCAAACGAGATGAATAAGTCGTATAATCATCCAGTTAATCCTAATGAATCACCAATAGAAAAAGCAGCAAACGGTGGTGTTTCATTTGATTTTATATCACCTAAAGCTCAGTGGACGAATAAGGATGATCCGAACACTTTTTCAAATATAATAATCGTAACTGCATATGGATATAAATTTGTTTTAACAGGTGATAATCCTAAATCAATTCTCCAAACGATGATGGATGAGAATCATGAAAAAATTCGCTCAAAAGTGAAGGACGCAACAGTGTTATTGGCCCCTCATCACGGAAGAACAGGAGAGTTTTGTCCAGACTTTTTTAATTGTGTAAATCCTGAACTTACAGTTGTTTCAGACAAATCCATTGAACATGACACACAAAATGACACAGCGCGTCTTTATAAAGGCAGGGGAGCAAACTTATATGGTCAAGATAGGTATGTTCTAACCACAAGAAACGAAGGTACCATAACATTTGACATTGTTCAAGATCGCTGTAGTGTAAGTTGGGGGCAGGAGGATTACTAATGGAAATGAAAATACCTTTCTATAATATTGTAAATATGTTATTAACGGGATTAGTCTTTGTGGGAGGATTAATTATCATTTTCCCACAGTATGCAATTCAATTAATTCAAAGTGAATTCTATGAGAATTTGAAGACGGGGCCAGAAGTGATAATAACTATATGCATTTTTGCTGTAGCATATGAAATTGGTTTGATCATTAATAGGGTTGGTTCTGTTATAATTGAACCATTTTTGAAGAAATTCAAATTAATTCCTTTTAATGATGATTATACTTTGTTTAATGATAAGAAAAAAGATTATCCAATTTTGGGTACTCTTTCAAGAGAGTTTGCGTTATCTAGAACAAGCATTGCATTGTTTTTGATATTGTCAGTAGTTGCAATTTTAAACAAAAGCTGTGTTATATTTATATCTTGCTTCTTTATAATGATAGTATTTTATTTATCTTGTAAAAAACATTCGTCAAAAATTGTTGAATTAATGGACGAACCTAAAGAATCTGCTGTACATAAATAATAATCAAAACTAACGCCTATGAAGTTATTTAACCTCATAGGCGTTGCTCTTTTTAGTGTTGGTTATATATCAATCTCATATTTATCATCAATGAGGATGTAGTTTGCGTTATGCTGTTGGGCGAGGGTCAGCATGTGTGAGTTGGCTGACAAAAGATTTTCCATAGTACACCATTCATCATCCAGACGATTTTCGATGGTGTTGGCGTATTTTTTGATGTCGTCAAAATGATTTTTTATGTAATTTTCAGTCATATAAGGCAGTAATATTTGATATTGTCGAGATATTCTTTCTCAAAATCCTTTGCCCAGTCGAATGGGATATAGCAACCCTCAACGATTAAATTCTGCTTGTTTTCAATGGCTGTTTTAATCATTTCACGAACGATGGGCCATAAATATTCAGTTAGTTTTTCGTCATCACTCATGGGTGTAAGGTCTGTGTTGCCACTGCGGATTAATCCCATCTTCAGATGGTCGATTGAAAGATAGGGATATTTGTATTTTTCAAGGAGTTTTTGCGCAAGTGCAGTCTTACCCACGTGTGATGTGCCTGTAATTAAAATAATCATTTTTAACACCTGTAAATTTTATTAACTGAAATAATTATATCACCCACAAAAATAAAAGCAACAGAAAATACTGTTGCTCGTGTAGATGTTATCTCTTTTTATACATAACTAATTCAGGGTTTTCGCCATTTTCTTCATAGGTGCATACAAGGATAAAGTCCATATTTGCCACGATTCCGAAGCATCTGTCACCACCGAATTCACATTCTAACTGACTGCCGAGATATGTTGCTTTGTCATCAAGGAATTTAACAACCTGACCGTTTGGGAGTCGGTATTCAAGATTCACAAAACTGCCGGGCAAAACATTAAGATTTTCCACTTTCGGTAAGCCTTCAATATTAAGAAGAGTGTTGATTTCATCAATGATTTTCTTTTTGAATTCCTCAAACATTTCCTTGCCACCGATGTGTGAATACTGCTTCCAATAATCAAGGGTGAAATCGCCATCGGCATAACACCATTTGCAGTATTCTTCGTTAAAAATACCATCAATTTCTTTGCTGATATTACTGTCTTCCAAAGGCATACCACAGCATTGACAGGTTAACTGACAGGGTGAGCCTAAAAGAGTGTTGATAGACACATCAAAAAGCTTTGACAATAATTTCAATGTTTCTATGTTAGGTGTTGTTTCTCCATTTTCCCAACGGGACACAGCCTGACGGGTCACAAAAACTTTTTCAGCAAGCTCGTCCTGTGATAATCCTTTTTTAGTTCGCAGTTCAAGTAAAATATCTTTTGTTTCCATTAAATCTCACCTCAAAAATATTATACCATTAACAACTTCAATGAACAAGCAACTCGCTGTTGCGATGCAGGGAGTGACATTTTTATGCTTTGGAAAAACAAAAAGCAACAGCGAAATACTGTTGCTTAGTTATGGAGATGTTTATTTATCTTCAGAAGAATCGGGCATCGTTGTTTTGATTTTTAGTTGTTCCTCCATTAGTTGCCGTGCTTTATCTGATGTTGTATCATTCACACCATATAATTCAACTAAAAAGAATAAGTTGGCATTCAAACAACCAGTAAACCAAAGTTTCTTTTCTGGGTCGAAACCACAATGAGAGTATCGAGCAAAATCTCTGGTCATATATGGTACATTGAAATAAATACGCTCATCCTCAGGTAAGGGTGGCAATGGGTCATTGAATTTCTTTTCAAGATATTTTTTACTATATCTCATATGTAATCACCTTAAAAATGCAGTTGTATTAATCGTCATCCCAACGATTGGCATCTGTCCAACGGAAATTTGGGTCTTTATTACGTCTTGGGTCGTTCTCCCATTTTTCTTCTGCACGACGACTCATTTCACTGTCAATGCGTTTCATTTCAGATGTCTTTTCTCCATCTCCGCCAAAACCATCTGCAACCCATTGTTGTCTTCTTTCTTCATAGCCATCTTCAAGTTCTTCATCAGATGCATTTTCAATCCATGTTTCAAATGAATCTTTAAAAAAGTCATTAAAAAATCCCATGGTTTACCCTCCATCTAAAAATTATGGTACGAATAAACTATACCATAAAAACAAAAAAAGTACAATGGTTTGTATTAAAACCGTTGTACTTAGGTGGTCGGAGTGACAGGAGTCGAACCTGCGGCATCCACATCCCAAATGTGGCGCGCTACCAGCTGCGCTACACCCCGAAGTATGTACTTTTTTGTCAGCCTTGATAGTATAAACTATTTTATTTTGTTTGTCAAGAGAAATTTTTTATATTTTTATTTTTTCTAAATTAATAGGCAGTGTATTTGATGCACTGCCTAATTTTTATACTTTCATTTTCATTAATCCATGTTTATTGCAATAAATGTAGAGATAACCTCTGCCACGAAATTGGATTCTAGTCTCGGCGTTGCCTTCGGGATAGAGTTTTACAAAGTGGATTTTATCTAAAGTGACATAAGCAATAAAAGATATGTAGTGGGTTTTAGTCATTTCGTGATTTACTGTTATAAATTTTTCATTTTCAACATTTTCGATGGTTATTGAGTGGTTGTCGTCAATTTCTTCGGCTTCAAGGGGTGGGAGAGTGATTCCGCAACAACTGATTACCGCTTCGCCTGTTGTATGAATTATATTTCCACAGATTGGACATACATAAAACTTTGAGAAAAGGATATTTGACGAAATATTTTTATTGATTATTGTTTCGCCCGACATAAGCTCCATTATTGAAACTCCCAAAGCCTGACTTAAAGGCTCAACAAGAGAAATATCGGGTAGTCCTTTTGCCGTTTCCCATTTTGATATGGTTTTACTGCTGACTCCAATTTTATCCGCTAATTGTAACTGTGTGAGTCCCTTTGCTTCGCGTGAACTTTTAATTGTTGCACCGGTTATGTATGTATTCATTGATTTTCTCCTTTGAGTGGTATGAATCCATTATAACTCTTTGTATTTCAACTGGCAACCTACGAAAAGTAGAGTGTGAAATAGTGGAAAACTTTGTGCATAATACCTATATATAATAAAGGAAAAAATCTTGACATTGGGTTTTTGTGGTGTTATAATAACCGTAATTTAATAGGAAAAGCTATGACGAAGACGGTTTGGATGTCTTGTTTTCAGAGAGTTGACGGGTGGTGCAAGTCAATAACAAAAATCCAGAAACCTATCACTTCTGAGCTGGAAATCCGAAACCTTTGGGGAGTAGATGTTTCTCGTGATTGCTGCGTAAAGGCATAAAGGTTGTTGGACCTTGAGGGGTAGTGAAAACTACAATTTGAGTGGTACCGCGGATGATTTTACATTCGTCTCAAAACATTTAGTTTTGGGACGATTTTTTTTCGCATAGGAGGAATTGCTTGTGTCAACAGTTGAATCAAAGAAATTGCAAGAGGTAGCATTGCGAATTCGTGAAATGCGCGAAATTGCAGATTTTACTCAAGCAGAAATGGCAGAGAAAACAGAAGTGACAGAAGAAGAGTATATCCGTTATGAAAACGGTGAGTTGGATTTTCCATTCTCATTTCTTCACAAATGTGCAAAGGTTTTCGGCATAGATATTACTGTTTTGCTTGAGGGTAGAAGTGCTCACTTGTCTTCTTATACAATTACTCGTAAAGGTAAGGGTCAGGCAACAGCAAAAGAAAATGGCATTGAAATTCAGAACCTTGCACCACAATTCCGTAAAAAGATAGCAGAGCCTTATTGGGTTAGATATGAATATAACGAAGAGCAACAGAATCAGCCAATTCACCTTTCAAAGCACTCAGGTCAGGAATTTGACTTTGTTATGAGTGGTCGTCTTAAAATTCAGATTGGTGACAATATTGAATATTTAAGTGAAGGTGACAGCATTTATTACAACAGTTCAACACCACACGGTATGATTGCTGTTGACGGTCAGGATTGCTTGTTTGTAGCAGTTGTTTTGCCGGGGGAAAACGCTGACGAAACAGTTGTTCGTGATACAATCGTTACTGCTCATTCAGGGGATAAGCATTTAGTCAGCGAAAAATTCATCACAACAGCAGAAGACGAAAATGGTCGTGTTAAGATAATTGACTTTGAAAACGAGAACGAATTCAACTTTGCATTTGATGTTGTTGATGCAATTGCTAAAAAATCACCTGATAAACTTGCAATGCTTCATATTGATAAAAATAAGGTTGAGAGAAGATTTACTTTCAACGATATGAAACGCGCATCTAACCAATGTGCTAACTATTTTAAATCATTAGGTATCAAAAAAGGCGACAGAGTTATGCTTGTGCTCAAGCGTCATTATCAATTCTGGTTTGCAGTGTTGGCCCTTCACAAACTTGGTGCTATTGTTATTCCTGCAACACATCAGTTGCAAGTGCACGATTTAGAATATCGTTTCAATGCAGCAGGGGTTAGCGCAATCGTTTGTACATCTGACGACGGAATTGCTGCTCATGTTGACGAAGCACAGAAAACTTGCCCTACACTTACAACAAAAATCCTTGTTGGTGACAAGCGTGAGGGTTGGAATGACTTTAATGAAGAATTCCCACTTTACAGTGCTCATTACTATCGTACAAAAGAAACTCCTTGTGGTGACGATTTGATGCTTATGTTCTTCACATCGGGCACAACAGGATATCCAAAAATCGCAGCACATTCATATAAATATCCTTTGGGACATTATATCACTGCAAAATATTGGCACGGCGTTAGTGAACACGGCTTACATTTCACAATTTCTGATACAGGTTGGGGTAAAGCTCTTTGGGGTAAACTCTATGGTCAATGGTTGTGCGAAGGCGCAGTATTTACTTATGACTTTGACCGTTTCGACGCAGCAGATATTCTCCCAATGTTCGCAAAATATCAGATAACAACATTCTGTGCACCACCAACAATGCTTCGTATGATGGTTAAACAGGATATTTCAAAATATGATTTGTCATCAATCAAACACATGACAACAGCAGGTGAAGCGCTTAATCCTGAAGTTTATCGTCAATTCGAAAAAGCAACAGGATTACAGATTATGGAAGGCTTTGGCCAAACAGAGCTTACTCTCACAATTGCTAACTTGCTTGGTGGCAAGCATAAAGTCGGCTCAATGGGTATTCCTGTTCCACTTTATGATGTTTCACTTATGGACCCAGACGGTAATCCTGTTCCAGATGGTGAAGTTGGTGAAATCGTGGTTAATATTTCTAAAAAAGTTCCTTGTGGCTTGTTCAAAGGTTATTATCGTGACCAAGCAAAAACAGATGAAGTTATGCACGATGGTTATTACCACACAGGTGATACTGCTTGGCGTGACGAAGACGGATTCTATTGGTATGTTGGCCGTGTTGATGATGTTATCAAGTCATCAGGTTACAGAATCGGACCTTTTGAAATCGAAAGTGTTATTATGGAACTTCCTTATGTTCTTGAATGTGGCGTTTGCGCAGCTCCTGACGAAGTTCGTGGTCAGGTAGTTAAGGCTGTAATTGTTCTCACAAAGGGAACAGAACCAAGCGAAGAACTTAAAAAAGAAATTCAGAAATATGTTAAAGAGCACACAGCTCCTTATAAATACCCAAGAATTGTTGAGTTCAGAACAGAACTTCCAAAGACAATCAGCGGTAAGATTCAGCGTAATAAATTATAATACATATTTATATGTTGACAAAAGAATGGAGTTTATGATAAAATACCATTCAATTAAATGTTAAAGGCACTGACGAAGAGTGCACAAAAAAGACAGTTTCAGAGAAATGACGGTTGGTGCAAGTCATTCGGGTTCGATTTTGTGTTTGTAGCTTCCGAGCCGAGAGAAAGAAAGCCCCGTGGGGTTAGTAGAATCTCTCCGTGATTGCTGCGTGAATGCATAAGGGTTGTCAGACCCTGAGTGGCAGTTGTAAACTGCAATTTGAGTGGTACCGCGGGTGCAAACGAAAGATATTCGGCGCTCGTCTCAAAGTCATAAACTTTGGGACGGGTGCTTTTTCGTCCCGAGAATGGAGAAAAACTATGGAACGCATTACTGGTTTGGACTACAAAATTCAAGAGATGGCGCGTCGTATTCGCGAACTTCGTGAAATCGAGAACTACACTATTGAAGAAATGGCTGCAAAGGTCGGCGTCACAGCAGAAGAATATCGTAACTGCGAAAGTGGTAACGGGGATTTAAACTTTGCTTTTATTTATCGTGTTGCAATGGTTTTCGGTGTCAATGTTACTGAAATCGTTGAGGGTTATAGCCCAAATCTTAAATCATTTATAGTGACCCGTAAAGAATCAGGTCAAGAAGTTGCAGAAGCACATGGTATGACTTACTATAATATGGCTTATGCTTTTCAAAATCGTATTGCAGAGCCTTTGTATGTAAGATGTAAATATGACCCAAGTGCAGAGCAGAGAGAAATTGAGCTTACAACTCACGCAGGTCAGGAATGTGACATTGTTGTTGAAGGTAGCTTGCTTATTCAGATTGGTGAACATCAAGAGGTTTTAGGACCTGGCGACAGCATTTATTATGATAGTGATACTCCTCACGGTATGATTGCTGTTAACGGTCAGGACTGCGTATTCTATGCAATCGTTCTTAACCCAACAGGTGAGCCAATTCCTGAACTTTCACCTACTCGTGCAGTTGCAGTAAAGAAAGCAACTCCTGATACAAAAGACCGTGTTTATCGTAAATATGTTAATGTTACAAAGGATGAAAACGGCACACCAACAAAGATTGAATTCAAAAATATTGAAAAATTCAACTTTGCTTTTGATGTTATTGATAAACTTGCAGAAGATAAACCAAATAAACTTGCAATGTTACATATCGGTAATGATAAAACCGAAAATAGATTTACATTCAAAGATTTGAAAAAAGCATCAAGTCAATGTGCTAACTATTTCAAATCATTGGGCATCAAAAAAGGCGACAGAGTTATGCTTGTGCTTAAGCGTCACTATCAATTCTGGTTTGCTGTGTTAGGCCTTAACAAACTTGGTGCAATTGCAATTCCTGCAACAAATCAGTTGCAAGAACACGATTTTGAATATCGTTTCCAAGCAGCAGGGGTTAACACAATTATCTGTACTGCCGATGGCAATACAGCTCATCAGGTTGAGTTGGCAGCAGAAAAATGCCCTGAACTTGTAAATAAATTAATTGTTAATGGCAAGCGTGACGGATGGCGCAGTTTTGATGATGAGTACACACTTTACAGTACACATTATAATCGTACAGAAGACGCACCATCTGGAAAAGACCCATTACTTATGTTCTTCACATCAGGTACAACAGGTTATCCAAAAATTGCATTGCACAATCACTTATATCCTTTGGGACATTTCCATACAGCAAAATATTGGCATAATGTTAACCCTGATGGATTACACTTCACAATTTCAGACACAGGTTGGGCTAAATCAATGTGGGGTAAATTCTATGGACAATGGTTTGCAGAAGCAGCAACATTTGTTTATGACTTTGACCGCTTTGATGCAGCAGATATTCTTCCTATGTTTGCAAAATATAAAATCACAACATTCTGTGCACCACCAACAATGCTTAGAATGATGATTAAACAAGACATTTCAAAATATGACTTGTCATCAGTTCAACACATGACAACAGCAGGTGAAGCACTCAACCCTGAAGTTTACCGTCAATTTGAAAAGGCAACAGGACTCCAAATCCTTGAAGGTTTTGGTCAGTCTGAAAGCACAATGATTATCGGTAACCTTACAGGTGCACCACATAAAATCGGTTCAATGGGTAAACCTGCTCCAATTTATGATGTTTCACTTATGGATGCAGATGGAAATCCTGTACCAGTTGGTCAAGTTGGTGAAATCGTTGTTAATCTTCAGAACGGTGCACCATGTGGCTTGTTCACAGAATATTACAGAGACCAAGAAAAGACAGATGAAGTTATCCACGATGGATATTACCATACAGGTGATACTGCTTGGTGCGACGAAGATGGCTTCTATTGGTATGTTGGTCGTGTTGATGATGTTATTAAGTCATCAGGTTACAGAATCGGACCATTTGAAATTGAAAGCGTTATCATGGAGCTTCCTTATGTTCTTGAATGTGGCGTTTGTGCAGCACCTGACGAAGTTCGTGGTCAGGTTGTTAAAGCAGTAATCGTGCTTACACAAGGCACAGAGCCAACTGAAGAACTCAAGAAAGAAATTCAAAAATATGTTAAGGACAGAACTGCTCCTTATAAATATCCAAGAATTGTTGAGTTCAGAACAGAGCTTCCAAAAACTGTAAGTGGAAAGATTCAGCGTAATAAGTTATAATGAATAGTATGAAAAATGATAAAAGAATAACTCTTTTGTGCGGTCATTATGGCAGCGGCAAAACAAATGTTGCCGTGAATTTAGCATTGATGATGAAAAAGCAATATGACAAAGTCACTGTTGCCGATTTAGACATTGTTAATCCATATTTCCGAACAAAAGATAGTAGTAAAATATTTGACGAAGCAGGTATAAAACTAATCTGTTCAGAATTTGCGAATAGTAATGTTGATATTCCTGCTTTGCCACAAGAAATGTATTCGATTACCGATGATACATCTCACAGAGTTATTATTGATGTGGGTGGCGACGACCGTGGTGCTTTGGCACTTGGCAGATTAGCCCCTAAAATCAAAGAAGAAAACGACTATGAAATGCTCATGGTAATAAATAATTGCCGACCACTCACACGAACTGTTGAAGATACACTTGAAGTTATGGGCGAAATTGAATTTGCTTGTAAGATTAAATTTACAGGACTTGTCAACAACTCGAACTTAGGTGAAGAAACAACAGCAGAAGATGTGTTAGGGTCACTCCCATATGCAGATGCCGTGTCAAAAATGACGGGATTACCCTTAGTCGCAACGGCATATAAAGCAGAACTCGATAATGAATTGTCAGATAAAGTGCCAATGCCTTTGGCGTTGACATTACAAGATAAAATTCTCTAATCTAAAGGAGCGATATATATGGCTAAATTAACCTTTAAAACAGATAACTGTAAAGGTTGCGGACTTTGTGTTGACGCTTGTCCAAAAAATATTTTGCAGTTGTCACCAGATAAGATTAACAAAAAGGGACATCACCCAGCAGAGCTTACAGACGAAGCTGCTTGCATCGGTTGCGCATCTTGTGCAATTATGTGTCCTGACTGTGTAATTAAGGTAGAGAGGTAAGAAGTTATGGCTGATAAAGTATTAATGAAAGGTAACGAAGCAATTGCCGAAGCAGCTATCATTGCTGGTTGTCGTCACTACTTTGGTTACCCAATTACACCACAAACAGAAATCGCCGCTTATATGGCAAAGAAAATGCCAAAAATCGGTGGCGTATTCCTTCAAGCAGAAAGTGAAATCGCAGCAATCAATATGGTATATGGTGTTGCAGCGGCAGGCCGTCGTGTTATGACATCATCATCAAGCCCTGGAATTTCACTTAAAAGTGAAGGTCTTTCATACATGGCAGGTTCAGACTTGCCTGCACTCGTTGTAAATGTTCAGCGTGGTGGCCCTGGTCTTGGCGGTATCCAACCAAGCCAAGCAGACTATTTCCAAGCAACTCGTGGCAGCGGTCACGGTGACTATCACATGATAGTTCTTGCTCCTGCTTCAGTTCAGGAAATGGCAGAGCTTACAGTTAAAGGTTTTGAGCTTGCTGATACATACAGAATGACATCAATGATTCTCGCTGACGGTACAATGGGTCAGATGATGGAACCTGTTTCTCTTGAATTTGATGTTAAGCCTGCTCCAGAAAAACCTTGGGCAACAGTTGGTACAAAACTCGAAAGAAAGCATAATATTGTTAACTCTTTGTCCCTTGTTCCAGAAGAACTTGAACAACTTAACTTTGAGCGTTATGAAAAATATAACTATATCAAAGAAAACGAAGCAATGTATGAAGAATACCTTATGGATGATGCAGAATATGCAATCGCAGCATTCGGTATCGCTTCTCGTGTTGCAAAGAATGCTGTTAACGAAGCTAGAAAACAGGGCATCAAGGTTGGTATGATTAGACCAATCACATTGTGGCCATTCCCTGTTGCACCATTTAAAAAGGCAGCAGATAAAGTTAAAGCAATCATCTCAGTTGAACTTTCAATGGGTCAGATGATTGAAGATGTTAAATTGGCAACAGAATGCAAAGTGCCAGTTACTCTTTGCAATCGTGTTGGTGGTATGATTGTTTCACCTGAACAGGTGTTAGAAGCAATTAAAGAAGTAGCAGAAAACGGAGGTGCAAAATAATGGTTGTATTTGATAAACCACATTCATTAAATGAAATGTCAATGCACTATTGTCCAGGTTGTACACACGGTATTATTCACCGTCTTGTTGCAGAAGTTATGGACGAATTAGGCATTGAAGGCAGAACAATCGGTGTTGCACCTGTTGGTTGCTCTGTTATGGCTTATAACTATTTCAATTGCGATATGATTGAAGCTGCACACGGCCGTGCACCTGCAGTTGCTACTGGTGTTAAGCGTGCAGACCCTGAAAACCATGTTGTTTTCACATATCAGGGTGATGGTGACTTGGCATCAATCGGTATGGCAGAAACTGTTCACGCAGCAGCAAGAAACGAAAACATTACAGTTATTTTCGTTAACAATGCAATTTATGGTATGACAGGTGGTCAGATGGCTCCAACATCATTGCCAGGTCAGATTACACAAACTTCACCTTATGGTCGTGACGTTAACCACTGTGGTTATCCAATCAAGGTTTGTGAAATGCTTTCACAGCTTGAAGGTCCTGAATACCTTGAAAGAGTTACAGTTAACAGTGTTAAAGCAGTCAGAAATGCTAAAAAGGCAATTAAAAAGGCTTTCCAGAATCAGTTAGACGGCAAAGGCTTCTCATTAGTTGAGGTTGTTTCATCTTGCCCTACAAACTGGGGTCTTACACCACAACAGGCACTTAAATGGATTGACGAAAAAATGCTTCCATATTATCCATTGGGTGTTTATAAAGACAGAAGTGCAGAGGAGGATAAATAATGAGTACAAAACAGATGTTACTTTCAGGTTTTGGTGGTCAGGGTATCCTCTTCGCAGGTAAATTCCTTGCATATAAAGGTCTTACAGACGGCAAACAGGTTAGCTGGTTGCCATCATACGGTCCTGAAATGCGTGGCGGTACAGCAAGCTGTAGCGTTATCATTAGTGACGAAGCAGTTGGCTCACCAATCATTTCAAATCCTGATATTTTGGTTGCAATGAACTTGCCATCTCTTGATAAGTTCGAAAATAACGTAGTTTCAGGTGGCATTATTTTAGCAGACTCAACTCTCATTGAAAGAAAAGTTGAGCGTGACGATGTTACTGTTTATTATATACCTGCAACTCGCCTTGCAAGTGAAAACGGATTCCCAACACTTGCAAATATGATTTTAATGGGTAAACTTCTTGAAGTTTTAGGCGGTTTCAACGCAGAAGATGTTAAAGCAACACTCTCAAAGGTTATTTCTGCAAAGCGTGCAGATATGCTTGAAACAAACCTTAAAGCTTTACAGTTGGGCGCAGATTTCTAATGAATTTTTCTTGACAAACAAGAAAACCTGTGCTAAACTATCAAGCAATATTTATATTTTTAGATGCGTTGAGGGAACTATTCTTTTTCCAAACCTTCATTTCAGAGAGCTGTCGTTTGGTGCAAGACAGTATGAAAAGAAAAAGAAGTCTCATTCCGTAGCATAACTGCTGAAGGTTTTAAAAATTGTGTAGGTAGTTACGGCGTGCCCCGTTACCACGGCAAAAGGCTTGTCAGAGCCTTGCAGAGTTGACCGATTTATGTAAATAAACGGTAAACAGGGTGGTACCGCGAAGAAAATTCGTCCCTGAAACAGAAAACTAACTGTTTCAGGGACTTTTTTATTGTAATTTTCCCGAAAAAATGAAAGGATGAATACTCATTATGAAAACAATCAGAATTGCTGATGCTACTCTCTGCAGAGAGCAAAACTCATTTTCATTCAAAGAAAAAATTGAAATTGCTCGTCAGTTAGAGAAACTTTGTGTTGATGTAATCGAAATTCCTGCAATTAGTGAGGCAAGAACAGATATTCTATTTGTTAAAACTGTTTCATCGTTTGTTAAAAAAGGTGTATTGTCAGTTGCAGCAGGACTTACAAAAGAAAGCATTGAACAGGCAGCAGCAGCGCTAGCAAATGCGGCTCATCCTTGCATTCGTATAGAATTGCCAGTTTCACCTGTTGGTATGGAATACACTTGCCACAAAAAGCCAAACAAGATGATTGAATGGGTTGGCGAAGCAGTGAAAATGGCAAAAGAAAAATGTGATTGTGTTGAATTCTGTGCTCTTGACGCAACAAGAACAGAGCCTGAATTCCTTAAAAAACTTGTTGAAATCGCAGTTGAGAATGGTGCAACATCAGTTTCAGTTTGTGACAGCGCAGCAGAAACAATGCCCGACGATTTTGCAGACTTTATCGCAGAAGTTGGCTCTTGGGTAAATGTGCCTGTTGGCGTTGGTTGCGACAATAAAAATGGTCTTGCAACTGCTCAGGCAATTCTTTCTGTACGCAAGGGTGCAACTCTTGTTAAAACTGCAGTTGACGGTAGCCATGTTTCATTGGATGTTTTCGCAACAATGGTTAAAAACTGTGGTGAAAAATATGGCATCAAGACTAATCTCAAAACAACAGAGCTTATGAGAATTGCAAAGCAAATTCGTTGGATTAGCAACACAGCAGATACAGAACGTGCAGCAGTTACAGTTACAAGTGCAGTTGCTGAATCAATTTGTCTTGATGAAAAAGATAGTCAGGCAGATGTTATTGCAGCAGCATCAAACCTTGGTTATGATTTGTCAGACGACGACCAGAACAAAGTTTATGAAGAATTCTTGCGTGTTGCAGCAAAGAAAAAGGTTGGTCTTAAAGAACTTGAAGCAATCGTAGCAAGTGCTGCATTGCAGGTTCCATCAACATATAAATTAATTAGCTATGTTATCAATAATGGTAACATTATCTCTGCAAGTGCACAGATTACACTTGAAAAAGAAGGTAAAACAATTCAGGACGTTTGCATCGGTGCAGGTCCTATTGACGCGGCATTCCTTGCAATTGACAGAATTATCGGTCATCACTATGAACTTGATGATTTCCAGATTCAGTCAGTTACAGAAGGTAAAGAAGCAATGGGTTCTGCTCTTGTTAAACTTCGTTCAGGTGGCAAGCTCTATTCAGGTAACGGAATTTCAACCGATATTATGGGTGCAAGTATCCGTGCATATCTTAACGCAGTTAACAAAATTGTCTATGAGGAGGCATAAAAAATGAATCTCTCCTTTTCAACTAAAGGTTGGCATAACAGTACCTTTGAAGATTTTTGCGAAGTAGCAGAATATCTTCACTTTGAGGGTATTGAGCTTCATAATATTTATAATCGTCTCTTCACAGCAAAAGACGGTGCTTTTCACGATTATACAGCGGCGGCAACACTTCGTCGTTTATATAATAAGAACTTGAAGATTTCTTGTCTTGACACAATCGGCGAATTGGCTGACAAAGACAGCAAAGCGCAAGAAGAATTGACAAGATGTTTAGAAATCGCAAAAAATTTGCATATTCCATATATCCGTCTTCGTGCAAAATCAGCAGAAGACAAAGATGCTGCATTGAAACAGACAGAAGAATTTTTGAGAAGAGTTCTTCCACAAGCAGAAGAAAAAGGCGTTACACTTTTGCTTGAAACATCAGGTCTTTTTGCAAGCACAGCAGTACTTCGCGATATGCTTGACAGCTTTGCTTGTGACAATTTAGGCGCTTTGTGGAATCTTTCAGCAGCATATTTTGAATGTGGTGAATCAGCAGAAGATGTTATTAAAAATCTTGGTGCTTATGTGCGTCATGTTCATTTCCACGATGCTGTGAAAACTGAAAACGGCGTTGAATATTGTCTTGCAGGCGAGGGTGAATTGCCAATCGCAGAGATGATGCTCAGTCTTCGTTCAGTTAACTATGATGGTTTCATTTCATTGGTTTGGGACCCTGCTTGGTGCGAAGAACTTGACGATATGGAGATTATTTTCTCTCAATATGTTAACTTTATGCGTCAGTTCAATGACCCATCAAGAAATGAAAAAACTCTTTACTATAACCGTGCTCATACAGGTAAATTTGTCTGGAAAAAAGACCTTTTGATTGATTGCACATTCTCAGATGTGCTTGACAGAATGGTTGAAGAATTCCCAGACCAATATGCTTTTAAATACACAACACTTGATTACACTCGCACATATAGTGAATTCAGAGACGATGTTGACACATTTGCTCGTTCACTTGTGGCAATGGGTGTTAAACCGGGTCACCATGTTGCAGTTTGGGCATCAAATGTGCCACAATGGTTTATCGCATTCTGGGCAACTGTTAAAATTGGCGCAGTTTTGGTAACAGTTAATACTGCTTATAAAATTGCAGAAATCGAATATTTGCTTCGTCAGTCAGATACTCACACATTGATTTTGACTGAGGGTGCAAAAGACACACATTATGGCGAAATCATCGCAAAACTTTGCCCTGAACTTGACTCAATGCAGTCAGGGGACACTTTACATTCTCGACGTTTGCCATTCCTTAGAAATGTTATCACAGTTGGTTTCAAACAAAAGGGATGTATGACTTGGGATGACGCAATTGCTCGCGCATCACAAGTGCCTGTTGAAACAGTTTACAGAATGGCAGCAGCAGTTAATAAAGACGATGTTTGCAATATGCAATATACATCTGGTACAACAGGTTTCCCAAAAGGTGTTATGCTCACACACTATAATGTTGTGAACAATGGTAAATATATCGGTGACCACATGGATTTATCAACTGCTGACAGAATGATGATTCAGGTGCCAATGTTCCATTGCTTTGGTATGGTGCTTTCAATGACAGCAGCAATGACTCACGGTGCTACAATGTATCCATTGCCATATTTCTCACCAAAACCTGCGCTTGCTTGTGTTCATAATGAGCATATTACAACATTTAATGGTGTTCCAACAATGTTTATTGCAATGATGCAACACGAAGATTTCTCTAAAACTGATTTCTCATATATCAGAACAGGTATTATGGCAGGTGCTAACTGTCCTGCAGACCTTATGAAAAAAGCAACTGAAGTGATGAACATGAAAGAAATCGTTTCAGTTTATGGTCAAACAGAAGCAGCACCAGGTTGCACAATGAGTAGCTATTATGACTCTCTTGAAGTCAGAACAGAAACAGTTGGTAGTGCATTTGCAAATGTTGAATGTAAGATTATCGACCCTGAAACAGGTGCAGATTGTCCTGATGGTGTCAACGGTGAGTTTGTAGCAAGGGGCTACAATATTATGAAGGGCTATTACAAAATGCCAAAGGCTACTGCTGAGGCTATTGATAAAGATGGTTGGCTTCATACAGGTGACTTGGCTTGCAGAACACCTGAGGGTAACTATAACATCACAGGTCGTCTTAAGGACATGATTATCCGTGGTGGTGAAAATATCTATCCAAAAGAAATTGAAGAGTTTATTTACACTCATCCAAAGGTTAGTGATGTTCAGGTTATCGGTGTACCTGACGAGCAATATGGCGAAGAAATTATGGCTTGCATCATCTTAAAAGACGGCGAAGAAATGACTGCTGATGAGATGAAAGCATATATCAATGCTAACATGGCAAGACATAAAGTTCCACGCTATGTTGACTTTGTGAAAGCATTCCCAATGAATGCAGCAGGCAAAATTCTCAAATATAAAATGAGAGAAGAAGCAAGTGAGAGATTGGGACTTAAAAAGTAAAATTTTATGCAGTGTGTTATATTCTCTAACACACTGTTTTTTTGTGCAAAAAAGCCAAAATAAAAGGGAAGAATATACTCAAAATCTGTCTGGTGCAAAACTTGACTTTTAAGGGTGTGCAAGTTATAATATTATTGTAATTTTACATGACTGACGGATTTCGTGGGTTACCACGGGGGAATGTAAAATATCTTATAATAGCCGACCGTCTGGGCAATTCAATTTTTTAAAAGTTGAATTAGCCCATTTTTTATTTTCACGGCAATTCAACTGAATTGGAGGAAGTATAATGGAACATATCAACTGGAACGGATTTAAAAAAGGCGTATGGCAAGATGAAATCAATGTCCGCGATTTCATTCAACAAAACTACAAAGAATACACAGGTGACGACTCATTCCTTGCAGGTGCAACTGAGCGTACAACTGACCTTATGAATAAGCTCAATGAACTTTTCAAGTTAGAAAGACAATATGGCGGTGTGCTTGATATTGACACAGCAACCGTATCTTCACTTACAAGCTATTCACCGGGTTATCTTGATAAAGAAAAAGAAATCATTGTAGGACTTCAAACAAACCGTCCTTTAAAGCGTGGCGTTAACCCATTCGGTGGTATGAGAATGGTGCGTCAGGCTTGTGAAGCTTATGGTTATAAACTCAGCGAGAAGGTTGAAGAAGAGTTTAAGTTTAGAACAACTCATAATGATGGTGTTTTTCGTGCTTATACTGACGAAATGCGTGCTGCTCGTAAATGCCATGTAATTACAGGCCTTCCTGATGCTTATGGTCGTGGTCGAATTATCGGTGACTATCGTCGAGTTGCACTCTATGGTGTTGACCGTCTTATTGAAGAAAAGAAAAAAGATAAGACACTTCGTGCACAGGGTACTTTGAAAACAGAAGATATCCGTTTATCTGAAGAGCTTTTCCAACAGATTACTTTCTTGGGCTATCTCAAAGAAATGGCTGCAATGTATGGCTATGATATAAGCGGGCCTGCAAAGAATGCTCGTGAAGCAATTCAATGGACATATTTTGCTTATCTTGGTGCAATCAAAGAGCAGAATGGTGCTGCAATGTCATTAGGTCGTGTTAGCACATTCTTTGATATTTATATTGAAAGAGATATTCAAAATGGTGAGCTTACTGAAAGCGGAGCACAAGAGCTTATGGACGATTTCGTTATGAAACTTCGAATGGCTCGTCATCTTCGCACACCTGAATATAACGAACTTTTTGGTGGCGACCCAATGTGGATTACCGAAGCAGTTGGTGGACAGGGTCTTGACGGCAGAACTCTTGTTACAAAGAACAGCTTCCGCGTGCTCAACACTCTTTATACTCTCGGTTCATCACCTGAACCAAACCTTACAATCTTGTGGTCAAATGCTTTGCCAGAGAATTTCAAAAAGTTCTGTGCAAAGGTTTCAAAAGATACAGACTCAATTCAATATGAAAACGACGATATTATGAGACCGGTTTATGGTGATGATTATGCTATTGCTTGTTGCGTTTCTGCAATGAAAGTTGGCAAGCAGATGCAGTTCTTTGGTGCTCGTTGCAACCTTGCAAAGCTCTTGCTTATCGCAATCAATGGTGGTTATGACACAACAAGTCAGATGCACATCGGTCCACAGATGCCTGTTATGGATACTCTTGATTTTGAAAAGGTTTTAGAGCGTTTTCAGGTGTATATTGAATGGCTTAGTCATTTGTATGTTAACACAATGAATGTCATTCACTATATGCACGATAAATATGCTTATGAAAAAACACAGATGGCACTTCACGACACCTCTGTTGAGCGTTTTATGGCTTTCGGTATTGCAGGTCTTTCAGTTGTTGCAGACTCTTTGAGCGCTATAAAATTTGCTAATGTTGAAACAATCAAAGACGAAAACGGATTCGTAACTGATTTCGAAACAACAGGGGAATTCCCTAAATATGGTAATGATGATGACCGCGTTGACCTTATCGCAAAAGATATGGCTCACAGAATGATTACTGCGCTTCGTCAGACACCAACTTACAGAGAAGCGATTCATACTCTTTCTGTACTCACAATCACATCAAATGTTATGTATGGCAAAAATACAGGTGCAACACCTGACGGCAGAAAGAATGCAGAAGCATTTGCACCAGGTGCTAACCCAATGCATAACCGTGAAGAAAATGGTGCTTTGGCATCACTTAACTCTGTTGCAAAAATTAGTTATGACGACTGCCGTGACGGTATTTCAAATACATTCTCAATCACACCTGAAGCATTGGGTCGTGATGACGACGAAAGAGTTAATAATCTTGTTGCTATCCTTGATGGCTATTTCGCAAAGAAAGCACACCATATCAATGTCAATGTGCTTAATCGTGAAACACTTATGGATGCTTATGAGAATCCTGAAAAATATCCTAACCTTACAATTCGTGTTTCAGGTTATGCAGTTAACTTCAATAAGCTCTCAAAGGCACAACAGAGAGAAGTTATCAGCAGAACATTCCACGAGGCAATGTGATTATGACAGGTCAGGTTCATTCAATTCAAAGTCTTGGCACTCTTGACGGTCCGGGTTTGCGCTTTGTAGTGTTTCTTCAAGGCTGCAATCTTCGTTGCAAATGTTGTCATAATCCTGACACTTGGGATAGACAAAGCGAAAAGCAATTCACACCCGAAGAAATCGTAGAAAAGGCTTTGCATTATAAAGAATATTTCGGGGAAAAGGGTGGGGTTACCATTTCAGGTGGTGAGCCACTTTTACAACCCGAATTCTGTTATGAAATCTTTAAATTCTGTCATGAGAATGGCATAAACACTTGCCTTGACACTTCGGGTAGCATCTTAAACGACAATATCAAAAAGTTGCTTACAGAAACTGACAGAGTGTTACTTGACATCAAATATACAGAAAATGATTTGTATTTAGAAAATGTTGGTTGCTCACTTGAAAAACCAATGAATTTCTTGTATTATTTAAATGAGCAGAAAATTCCGACAACAATAAGACAAGTGATTGTTCCAACGCTCAACGATAACGAGAATAATATTCAAAAACTCAACGAAATCGTTGAAAACCATTCTTGCGTTGATAAGGTTGAGCTTTTACCTTTCAAAAAAATTTGTCAGACTAAATATGAAAATATGAAAATTGAGTTTCCTTTTGAGCACATTCCCACACCAACAAAGGAAATGATGAATAAGTTAAATCAATTACTGAAATAAATTCAGGGGGAAAATTATTATGCTTTCAGACATCCAAATCGCACAACAAACACCTTGCTTACCAATCGTGGAAATCGCAAAAAAACTCAACATTGACGCTGACGACCTTGAAATGTATGGCAAATACAAGGCGAAGCTTCCACTTTCTCTTAACAAGAAATATGCTGACAGAGAAAACGGAAAACTCATTCTTGTTACTGCTATTAACCCAACACCTGCAGGTGAGGGTAAAACAACAATCACAGTTGGTCTTGGTCAGGCAATGAACAAAATCGGCAAAAATGCTTGTATCGCACTTCGTGAGCCATCAATGGGACCAGTTTTCGGTGTTAAAGGTGGCGCTGCAGGTGGTGGATATTCACAGGTTATTCCTATGGAAGACATTAACTTGCACTTTACAGGTGATATGCACGCAATTACTGCTGCAAACAACCTTCTTTGCGCAATTATCGACAATCACATGCAACAGGGTAACGATTTAAGAATTGACCAGAGAAGAATTCTCTTCAAGCGTTGTCTTGATATGAATGACCGTGCTCTTCGTAATGTAATCGTTGGTCTTGGTGGCAAAGTTAACGGTGTGCCAAGAGAAGACGGATTTATGATTACAGTTGCAAGTGAAATTATGGCTATTCTTTGCCTTGCAACAGATATCCTTGACCTTAAAGAAAGACTTGGTAACATTCTTGTTGCTTATACTCTTGATAACGAGCCTGTTTATGCAAAAGATTTGAATGCAGTTGGCTCTATGGCAGCACTTTTGAAAGATGCCATCAAACCAAACCTTGTGCAGACACTTGAAAACACACCTGCTATTATGCATGGTGGACCTTTCGCAAATATCGCTCACGGTTGTAACTCAGTTACTGCTACAAAACTCGCTCTTAAACTTGCTGATTACTGTATCACAGAAGCAGGCTTCGGCGCAGACCTTGGTGCAGAAAAATTCCTTGATATCAAGTGCCGTTATGCAGGTCTTAAACCTGAATGTATCGTAGTTGTTGCAACAATCCGTGCTCTTAAATATAATGGTGGCGTTGCTCGCGCTGATTTACAGGACGAAAATGTAGAAGCACTTAAAGCAGGTATCGTAAATCTTAAAACTCATATCGAAAATATGAGAAAATACAATGTGCCTGTTGTTGTTGCTATCAATAAATTCCACACAGATACTGATGCTGAAGTAGCATATATCAAAGAATTCTGTGAAGAAATGCAAGTGCCTGTTTCTCTTGCTGAAGTGTTCGCTAAAGGTGGCGAAGGTGGTATGGACCTTGCAGAAAAAGTTTGCGCAGTTATCGATGAAGGCAAAGCAGACTTTGCACCACTTTATGACGAGAAACTTCCAATTAAAGAAAAACTCAACACAATCGCAAAAGAAATTTACCGTGCAGACGGCGTAATCTTTACAGCAGCTGCAGAAAAAGCAATTAAAGATATTGAAGCACTTGGTAAAGATAAGCTTCCAATCTGTGTTGCTAAAACTCAGTATTCACTTTCAGACGACCCAACAAAGCTTGGCAAACCTGAAAACTTTATGATGACAGTTCGTGAAGTTAAGCTCAGCGCAGGTGCAGGTTTCATCGTTTGTCTTACAGGTGACATTATGACAATGCCAGGACTTCCAAAAGTTCCAGCAGCATATAAAATTGATGTAGATGCTGACGGCAAAATCGACGGCTTGTTCTAATCTTTTTGGCATATTTTCCGTGATACTGCGTTGCGCCATCTCGAAATATCCACATATTCCTTCGATGTCGCGCCTTGCCTAACGAAAAATCTGCTCAAAAAGAAAAAACATTTCTGTTTAACACATTATTTAATAAAATGATAAAAAAATTAACCCCATTCTCGATTGAGAGTGGGGTTTTATTTATATTGTTTTTTATATTCCTTTTATCTCATAAAACTTGTTTCGGATTTTAATTGCTGTGGGTTTTGCGAAAGTATAGCCTGTCATATATTCGCCGTGGAATGTGTCAACATTCTCTCTTGGGTTTTCAATGAATTTATAATAATCGCAAGAGAATTTTGAAACATCAATGCTTCTCTGATTTCTCACATCAACAAAAATATCAGAAATTCCTGCATCTGAAAGTGATTGACGAAGACTTTTAAGCATCTTTCTAAAAAGAGATTGCACAGTTTCGTCATATTCTCTGTTAGGCCACAATGCACTGACTGCTTGTTCGGTACTCACAGCGCCGCCCTGACGGTCAACAAGCAAAGCCATAAATTCTTTTGCCTTTGCACTTGAAAAGTAAACAGGCTTATTGTTGACGAAAATATCAAAATATCCAAAAGTTTTAACGGTAACTTCTTTCTTTGGTATTGTAGCAGACATACGCTGTGCTTTTTCAATTTCTGCAAAAACTGCGTCGTCATCATAGGGCTTTAAGATGTAGCCGATAGCGTTTACCTGATATGCATCATAGGCATATTCTTTAAAACCTGTGACAAATACAATTTTTGTTTCGCTGCTTAAGGTGTTAATGCGTTTTGCCAAGTCAAGACCTGTCATAATTGGCATCTCAATATCGAGAAAAGCAATGTCAACATCTGAGTTTTGTGCAATAAAAACCAATGCGTCAGCAGGGTTATCAAAAGTAACGGCTTCGTTTATGAGATGATGCGAAACGCAGATGTCATAAAGTTCTTCCGTCGCCATTCTTTCGTCGTCAACAATCATTACGCGCATTTTTTATTCTCCTTTCGGAATTTTAATGGTGATTTTTGTGCCAACATCTATTTGACTATCAATTACAATTTGTGCATTTACCATTGTCTTAAGTCGGTTAGTAACATTTTGTATTCCCACATGAGCGTGGTTATCATCAGGTGTATAATCGGGGTTTTGTGGGTCAAAGCCAATTCCGTCATCTTCGATTATCACATAATAGTAATCATCTAAAAGTCTTGTTGAAAGTTTAACTGTGCCACCCTCGGCTTTTTTTGTAACGCCGTGCTTGATTGCATTTTCAACAAGTGGTTGAATTGTAAGTGATGGAACACAAAATTCAACAAATTCAGTGTCATAGATTATCTCGATTTTATCACCAAATCTTAAAAGCTCAATGTCACAATAGTTTTTAATATGCTCTAGTTCTTCTCTGAACGGGATAGGCGTTTTTTGTGTGATTGAGTCCATATTTCCCCTTAAATATTTAGAAAAGGAAATAACGGCTTTTTCAGCGGTTTTAGGGTCACGCTTAATGAGATATTTAATAGTGTTAAGTGCATTGTAAAGGAAGTGTGGTTGAATTTGTGAAATCATAACAGCCGTGTTAGCCATGTGAAGCTCTTTATCTAATTCAGCCGCCTTTAATGCCGCTTGGTGAATATTGGAAATCTTATCAAAGAAAACAGTTGTGAAAATAAGAATAAATACTGTGAAAAGCACAGGCATAAAATATGACGATGCAAAGGGGATAAGTCCGTTAGTGTAGCAACAGTCAATCATAATACCTGATACAAGTGCGATATATCCGAAAAGATATGCAGTTGAATAAGGAACTCTTCTCACAACGCTGTTTGCAATGTGATTTATAAGAATAATGTCAAATGGTAAAGTTGCCACCTGAATAATGATGTAATAATATGGGTTAAAGAAAATTGATGGGAAAAGTGTTGTGATTATTGTGCAAAGCACAGTGCCCAAGGCAACTGCAATAAATGTCTTTTTGCCGATTTTCATATCAAGTGTGTCAGAATAGAAAAGCAAAGACACAAGTTTGATAATGAAAGTGGACATACAAATAAGCAAGGTGATTTGTTCATAATTGATTGTTGGGAACAAAAATCTGAAAGCTGTATATCCCTCTGTTGAAATCATCATTCTTATCGCCACTAAAAAACAGAGAAGTGGCAACCACTTCGATGAGAACAAGTTATGATTTTTTATTGAATAGAAAAGAATGAAAAATCCAAGAAAGAAAACAATACCAAAAATGAATGAACGGGTTGATTTTGCCACATCTGCAAATTGCATTGTGAATGAATAATCCGCAATAACGGGGTTCATGTAAATGCCAGGCATCAATTCACAAGTAACTTCGATAATGATATTATATTCTTTATCACTTTCAAACTGAACAGGAATAGCGTCAAGTTCCATATTTGCTGTTGTTTTTGACTCGGTGAAAGAACCACTTTGTGCCACCAACTCACCATTCACGAATACTTGATAAACACCTGCAAAGTTAGGAATATAAACAATGGCGTTTCGAAGGTCAAGACCGGTCATGTTCATCATATATGAACAATTGCAACCATTACTTTCTGAACTTGTGGAAAGAGTTGACAAAGATGGCGGAATCTGCACAAAACTGCCGTTCAATTCAGCATTTTCAGTTACAATATGACCTTCAAATCGAAGCCATTCACCTGAAAGATATATACCACGATTTTCGTCAGTACGAACATTTGAAAAATCTGCTTCTGCTTTAACTATTTCAGGAGTATTTGAAAGGGTTTTGTTGACCATTCCGCACAAAAAAGGAACCGATATTAAAAAAGCCATAAATAAAACTGAAAGAATGAAAATAATATTCACTTTATTTCTATGTTTCAAAACTTCGCCCCCCGAACTCACATATAAATCTATTATAAATGAATTGAAGTCATAAAACAATAGTTTTATAAAGATATTTTATTGACATCTTGCTCTTGTATATTGTATAATTTATAGGATAATTTTTATAAAATAGGAGTAGTCTGTATGAAATGGACAGGTCTTAATGAATTAAGAGAAAAATACCTTGCGTTTTTTGAGAGCAAAGACCATTTGCGTCTTCCAAGTTTCTCACTTGTACCTCAGGGTGACAAGAGCATTTTGCTTATCAATGCAGGTATGACACCAATGAAGAAATATTTTACAGGTGAGGTAACACCTCCAAAAAACCGTGTTACAACCTGCCAGAAATGTATCCGTACACCTGATATTGAGAATGTTGGTAAAACTGCTCGTCACGGAACATATTTCGAGATGCTCGGTAACTTCTCATTCGGTGATTATTTTAAACACGAAGCAACAGCATGGGCTTGGGAATTCTTTACAAAAGTTCTTGAAATCCCTGAAGAATTGCTCTATGTCAGCGTTTACCTTGAAGATGATGAAGCATTCGACATCTGGACTAAGGAAGTAGGCGTTGACCCATCACACATGGTTCGTTTTGGTAAGGAAGATAACTTCTGGGAACACGGTGCAGGTCCTTGTGGTCCTTGTTCAGAAATCTATTTTGACCGTGGTCCTGATAAGGGCTGTGGCAGTCCTGACTGTAAAGTAGGTTGTGAATGCGACAGATTTATCGAAGTTTGGAAC
>JAZOPS010000031.1:0-24302 GCA_045655645.1 Candidatus Fimenecus sp. | reverse complement strand
AATACGAGCCTGCATAAGTGATTCATCTTCAACAGCAACACGACAAGCATTATAGAACTTGTGGAAAAGTGTTGCAAGGTCGATGCAATAACGAGTAATTTTTGCAGGGTCATAATTCTTTGCAGAATTTATGATTTCATCTGTAAGAGATGCAAGGTGACGGATAAGTTCGATTTCTTCAGGAGCTGTAAGAAGTTTAAGTTCATCCTTTGTGCAATCACGAACTGTAACACCGTCTGCTTCGATTTTACGAAGAATACTGTGAATACGAGCATTTGCATACTGACAGTAATAAACCGGGTTCTGGCTTGACTGTTCAACAGCCAAATCAAGGTCAAAGTCCATCTGTGAACCTGGTTCACGCATATTGAAAAGGAAACGAACTGCATCAACAGGAATATCTTCAAGCAAGTCAACAAGTGTGATTGCTTTACCTGTACGTTTACTCATTCTTACAACTTCACCATCTCTTGTAAGACGAACAAGCTGCATTAAAATAACATCAAGTCTGTCGCTATCAAGGTCAAGTGCTTCAAGAACACCCTTCATACGAGCAACGTGACCATGGTGGTCAGCACCCCAGATGTTAATAGCCTTATCAAAGCCACGAGTAACAAGCTTGTTTTTATGGTAAGCAATATCTGCTGCAAAATATGTTGGGTTACCATTCTGACGGATAAGAACATCGTCTTTAAGCTCAAGCTTGTCGATTTCTTCCTGAGTTTTACCCTGACGAGTGAGCATTTCTGTCTGTACTTTAATATTGTTGTACCAAACTGCACCGTCTTTTTCGTATGTCAAGCCCTTGTTTGTGAGATAGTCAATAACTTCTTTAACAGCGCCACTATCGTGAAGAATACTTTCTTTGAACCAAGTTTTGTATTCAATACGATATTTTGCCATATTTGCTTTCATATTTTCGATGTTCTTTGGAAGAGCAAATTCAACAAGAGCCTTTCTTCTCTCGTCTTCACTCTTTTCGATATATTCGTCACCATAAACATCGGCAAACTGCTGTGCTCTTTCTTTGATGTCTTCACCGTGATAACTATCTTCAGGAAGCTCTACTGCATCTTCACCCTTGTAAATCTGCTGATAACGAATATCAAGTGAAAGTCCGAATTTTTCAATCTGGTTACCCGCATCGTTGATATAGAATTCTCTTTCAACTTCATAACCAGCCATATCAAGCACCGCTGCAAGACAGTCACCCAAAGCACCGCCACGAGCATTACCCATGTGCATTGGACCTGTTGGGTTTGCAGAAACAAATTCAACATTGATTTTCTTGCCCTGACCATAGTCGCTTCTACCGTAATCCTTACCAAGAGCCTTTACATCAAGAAGAATGTCAGCATAGAAATCCTTTGAAAGTGTAAAGTTGATAAATCCTGCGCCTGCAACTGTGCAAGAATCAAAATATGTGCCGTCAAGCTGAATATTCTTTGCAACTAAATCTGCAATCATTTTTGGTGCACGACGGAAAACCTTTGCACAAACAAATGCGATATTTGATGAATAGTCACCATTGTCACGATTTGCAGGAACTTCAATATTAAACGCAGGAATTTGCTCTGCAGGGATTTCACCGTCTGCAATAGCTTTTTCCAAAGCGTTCACAATAAGTGTATGTAATTCGTTAGTTGCTTGTTTAACTAATTTTGACATCCTTATTTCTCCTCAATATATATTTTCATAGTATTTTCTGATACAAATCCATTATTAAAATCAAGTTCGTATTTAAGTTTAAGAATTGCGCCTTTTTCGTCTTTTGAAAAGTCAACCTGTGTGCCATAAATACCCATTGTCAATTCGCCATAAGGCGTTCTGTAAAAGGTGAGATGGCGTTTGCCTTTTTCAACCATCATTTCTGAACTGAATTGTCCGTGTCGCACAATACTGACAGTATCATCGTTTGAAACGGTGATTGTTGTTTCTTCGGGGCCAGTTTCTTCGTTGTTTTCAATATATTCAATTATGGCTTTTTCGTCTTCATAGAGAAGAGTACCCACAACTGACATTTCACTTGAATTGTCGCCGTTTTCAGTTCTCTGCAAACTGACAATTTTTATAACTGCGTCTTTTTTCATTTTGTGAATTCCTTTTCCCATTTATCCATTGCAAGAGTGCAAAGTTTGTCGAGCAAATCACCATAAGAAATTCCCGCTTTATCCATAAGCATTGGGTACATGCTGATATTTGTAAAGCCGGGGAGAGTGTTTGGCTCGTTGAGAAGAACTGCACCGTCAGAATATCTCACGAAGAAATCAACTCTCGCAAGACCTGAACAACCCCAAGCTTTATATGCCTTGATTGCCTGTGCCTGAACTTCTTTAATTTTATCTTCACTAATGCGAGCGGGAATATGAAGTCCGCTATCTGACTCATATTTCGCTTCAAAATCATAGAATTCGTTACTTGGTTCAATTTCACCAACTGCACCTGCGAATGGCTCGTCATTACCCATAACAGCACATTCAACTTCTGCACCGAGAATTGCTTCTTCAACAACAACTCTTGAGTCAAAGCCTAAAGCATATTCAAGTCCGCGATGAATTTCTTCAAGTGTTTTTGCTTTAACAACACCAACAGATGAGCCTGCGTTTGCTGGTTTAATGAATACAGGAAGACCCAAATATTCTTCACATTCTTTTGCAAATTCTCTGCCACGAAGCTCGAAATCATATTTTGTGATATATTTCCACTTTGCCTGTGCAATATTATTGATGTCACAGATTGCGTTTGTCATTGCCTTATCCATACAAACAGCTGATGCCATTGTGTTACAACCAACATAAGGAATACCGGCAATAGTTAAAAGACCTTGCATTGTGCCATCTTCACCATTTTTGCCGTGAAGCACAGGGAAACAAACATCAATTCTGATTTTTTCATATCCGTTATCGTTAAATACAACAATACCACGGTCTGCACGGTCTGTTGAGATGATTGCCTTTTTAAGATGAGTTTTGTCTTCAAGCCATTTATCCTTTGGCAATTTTTCAAAGTCGCCATCATAAAGGAACATTTCACCTTGCTTTGTGATGCCGAGCGTTATAACATTATATTTTTCTTTTGGAATGTTTCTGATAACTGATGATGCAGACACAACTGAAACATCGTGTTCAGATGAAACACCACCAAAAATAATAAGTGCGTTTTTCATATTTATCACCCTATAAAAAGTCATAATAACACATTTTAATAATTAACTATATTATTTTATCACAATATATTTAACTAATCAATTATAATATTCACAAATTTTTAATGACAAAATGAAATAAATGTGTTATATTATATGGGATATCTAATTTTATAACGATTTGAGGTACTGAAAATGCTCGACAGAAACGAAGCTCTTGCACTTGTATTAAAAGGTTGCAGTGCTAATTTTGAAGCAAATGATTTTAAAGTGAAAATTCCTGAAAATATCGAGAAAGGTGACGCACCAATCTTCACAGAAGAAGATAACGCTTATCTTGAAATCGAAAAGAATAATCTAGTTGTTCGTCTTGTAAGCCACGATAACATTCTTGATGTTATGGAACAGAACGATAATGGTGAATTCAAAAAAGTGTCTTCAAACCTTTTTGACCTTGAAGATTTCACAGAAAGAGATATTAAATCTCTTTGCAACGAACTTTCTGATACTCTTGATACTGCTTATGGTAAGAAATCAAGAAAAGTAGCTGCTGCTAAAAAAGCACCTGCAACTGTTTCAAAAACAGCAGTTAAGAATGGTATGTCTTATGACGCTAACACTCTTGCAAACAGAATCACAACAGTTTATCCTGAACTTAAAGATGCTTATAAAGAAAATTTCCAGAGATATGATGAATTCCTTGGTGAAGATTTCTTCGTAAATCATGCTAATGCATATATCATGGAAACTCTTCGTTCAAATGACCAGCAGAAAATCAAGAAGCTCATGAGAATTCTCAGTGACACTTATGAAAACGGAACAAATGATGTTCAGGACCTTGTTGTTGTTACAATTCTTGGTGAAATTGATAATGATGCTGACATTCTTGCAAAATGCAGAGCAGAAATTACTGATGAAGATTTCTATGAAACACTTGTTGCAGTTAACCAATATCTCGCATCTTCAAAGGGCAAGAAAGCAAAAGAACTTCTTAAAAACCCACCACCTTATAAGCCAAAGAAAGAGAAAAAAGGTCTTATGTCATCAATGATGGCAGCGGGTATGCCACAACAATAATTAAATAAAAAGAAGGGGCTCACATGAGTCCCTTTTAATTTTTATCTTGCATTCTTCTCCAATGGAATAAATATTGTTGAGCAATTCCCTCTGTGCCTGTTGTACATTCTGGCAATCCGTTTGGATACATCTCTGCCATAATTCGTCTTACCCACACATCAACGGGGAAAGCTTCAATTTTATGAAAACCATAAAGCAATGTACACTCTGCAACCTTTGCACCCACACCATTGATTTTTTGAAGTTCTTCGCGACCAAATTCAATTGGATTTTTCTCGATAGCGTCAAAATCAACCGTGCCATTTGCAACTTTTTTTGCCGCATCAATAATATATTTTGCTCTAAAACCCGAGCGCAACGGTGCTAAATCTTCAACGGTGAGAGTTGCTAATTTTTCTGCAGATGGAAATGTTTTTTGCCCACTTTCGCCATCACCAAAAGTTTCGCAAAGACGCTCGATAATACCTTTGATTCTAGGAATGTTATTGTTAGCTGAAATTATAAAAGAACAAAGTGCTTCCCAAGGCTCTTGACGAAGAATTCGAATGCCGTTGTAATCTTTGACGGCTTGTGAAAGATATTTATCGTCATATCTTCTTGTGATTTCTTCATAATTGCACTCGAAGTCGAAATATTTCTTCCAGATTTCATTGAAATCGGCTTCGTCACATTCAAAAATGATTTTGTTTTCGGTTTGATATACTGTTAAAGGTTTAGAAAAAGCAACGCCATGCCATTTTCCGTCTTTTTCTGTCCAACGAAACGCTTGACCGCAATCAAGGGTGAGCCCTAAATTGAAAACAGGGGGACAGGGTATTTCAAAATGTTTCTTCGTAAAAATCACCTCGCAAAATAGCTAAAATTTTTAGAAAATTCTATTAAAAAGCACTAATAAAAAGTTGCACAAAACTTTTAGTAATTTTTTAAGTAGTTAAAGCAACAGAATGTATAATTTGTCAAGTAATTACAACAAATTGTATTTGATATAAATTTAACAAACTTTTTATAAAATTGTCGAAAAATGGAAAAAACCTTGATTTTTCAATGAAATTAGGGCAAGTTATAAACATTTTCAACAGAGTTTTCAACAATTTTGTTGAAAAGTTTATTATACTTTCTGTATAAAATAATGTGTAATTATTTTTGGTGAAAATCCCATATTGACAAATTTTTCTTACAAATTCTATTGGTAAAAGAGTATAAAACTGACTAAAAAAGACAATGATATTTAAAAACAAAATAGTGAGGATACAAAAATGGTAAAAGGCGTTAACCGACAAGTTTTAGAAATTCTTGAACCCCAATGTGATTATTTTGAAAAGGCATTGTTTTTTGTCAAACCTGAATACAGCAACGAGAGTGACGCCAAACTGCGGAATCAAGCGTTGAAAAGTATTCAAAATTCAAACTCTGTACCCAAAACACGCAAACAAAAGGTAAAAAGTAAAATGTTTTTTATTGCACAAATGCTTTCGTCTGCAGTGGTGGGGTCAATAATCACCGCGCTGATTATAAGATAATCAAATTTTTTGGTGCGTTAGTGAGATTTTCGCAACCAGTTTCGGTGATGAGAGCCATATCTTCAATTCTTACACCAAATTTTTCAGGGATATAAATACCGGGCTCAACTGTAACAATGTTACCAACTTGCAAAATGCTATCAGAAGCAGGTGAGAGATTTGGGAATTCGTGAATTTCAACACCCACACCGTGACCGGTTGAATGTGTGAAATATTGACCGAAACCAGCATCTCTGATTACGCTTCGTGCAAACTCGTCGCCATCTTTACAATTGACACCTGAACGGATATTTGCAAGACAGTTGTTCTGTGCTTTAAGCACAATGTCATAAACATTTTTCATTTCGTCAGTCGCGAAACCAACGGCAACTGTACGGGTCATGTCACTATGGTAGCCATTTATAATTGTGCCAAAATCGAGAGTGATAAAATCACCATTCTCGATTTTTTTGTTGCTTGGAACACCGTGTGGCATTGATGAGTTCGCACCACTGACTGCGATAGTTTCAAAGGATAAGCCTTCACCGCCGTTGCGAAGCATAAAGAAATCCAATTCTAATGCAATTTCTTTTTCGGTAATACCAACTTTTATAAACTTAAGAATGTGTTCAAAAGCACTTTCTGCAATTCGTTGCGCTTTTATAATGCTTTCAACTTCGTTTCGGGTTTTGATTGAACGGATTGAATTTATAATTGTATCAAGTGTGGTATCAGTTGAAATGCTGATATTTTTAAGCACACCCTTGAGAGAGTTATATGTAGAAACCGTCATTCTTGTTGACTCAACAAGCAAATGACGACAATTCATCTCCTTAAGAATAGTTGAGATTTGTGGATATGTTTTGCCCAAAAGGATAACTTCACAAGCGGAAATCTGCTTTTCTGCCGCTTCAATATATCTTCCGTCCGTGATAAAAACTGCACGGTCAGCTGACACAAGCAAAAAGCCGTCAGAAGACTCGAATCCTGTGAAATATTTTCTGTTTTCAGGTGAGATAATAAGAGCACAGTGTCCATTGCCCTTATCTTTTAAAATTTGTTGTAAATTATTCATCATAAACACCATATCCATAAAGTCTTTCAAATTCTGCGATTACGGGTTTTTCTTTTCTTCTGCGATTTGCATAGAAAATCGGGAAACGAGTTTTGCCTTCTAATGCATCAACAAGCACCGAAATTGCACCACAAGTATTTGCTGCAAGCACATCAGCAAAAATCTGGTCACCAACCATTGCCATTTCACCTATTTTTACACCCATAAGCTTTGCACCTTGCAAGAGTTTCTCTACTTTTGGTTTTCGGGCAAATGATAAATGAGCAAGACCTAAACTCTCTGCAACTTTTCGTGGACGCTTACCGATAGCGTTTGAGATAATCATTACCTTGATACCTGACTCTTGAACATCTTTGAGCCAAGACTCTAATCCATCGATAACATTATCTCTACCATCGTTGCAGATGGTATTGTCAATATCAAGGGCAACTGCACGAGCTCCCATTTTATTCAAATCTTCAACAGTGATATCAAGAACACTTTTGAAGCGATATTTAGGCATTGGTGAAACCATAAAAAACTCCTTAACCGAAAATAGAATAAAAAAATAGTGGGCAATCCGTCAATGGATGCCCACTTGCGTTTTTAAAACATAGCTCCGCAAAGCCTAAGATTATTTAAACTTACGCTTACGTGCAGCCTCAGACTTCTTCTTTCTCTTAACAGAAGGCTTTTCGTAATGCTCTCTTTTGCGTACTTCTTGAATTACGCCGTCGCGAGAAGTCTGTCTCTTAAATCTTCTGAGAGCACTTTCCAAGGACTCGTTTTCTTTAACTTTTACCTGACTCATTAAAAATCCCTCCCTTTACATTGGGATACATTGTGTATTATACAATAACAATTGTCAACTGTCAACAACAATTTTTGCAAGTTTTTCGCAATACTTCGTGGTGTTCGCCTCGCAGTATCTTTATACAGCTTCGGCTTCACCACATTGTCTTGCATAAAAACTTATTGAAAATACATATTTGCCTTATTTATTAACCACATTCTGTGGGTTGCCATTTAAATATGCTTTTACATTTTCTTCGAGAATGTGCATAAGTCTTTCTCTTGTTTCAAAACCTGCCCAAGCGATATGTGGGGTAATAAAACAATTTTTTGCAGAGAGTAAAGGGTTATCTGCTTTTGGTGGCTCAACTGTGAGCACATCAAGACCTGCACCACGAAGTTTACCGTTATTGAGAGCGTCTGCAAGAGCCTGGTCGTTAACAACAGGACCACGGCTTGTGTTTATGATAATTGCACCGTCTTTGCATTTGTTAATAAACTCTTCATTCACAAGTCCTGTTGTTTTTTCGGTGAGCGGACAATGGAATGAAATAATATCACTTGTTTTTGCAAGGGTGTCCATATCAACCCATTTGAAATTCTTTCTGTGACTTTGGTCGGTTTCGTGACCTGAAACTGCAATAATATTCATTTTAAATGCTTCTGCAATGTCTGCAACTGCTTGACCAATCTGACCAAAGCCCACAATACCAAGTGTTTTGCCACAAAGCTCAGTAAGTGGAGTTTTCCAATAACAGAAATCAGGACAATTAGCCCAGTCACCATTTCGCACACTTTCGCTGTGAATTCCCACGGCGTTTGTAATCTCAAGAATAAGTGAGAAAGTGAGCTGTGCAACTGCGTTAGTTGAATATGCAGGGATATTTGAAACAGGCACACCCATTTCTTTTGCATATTCGCAATCAACCACATTATATCCTGTTGATTCAAGGGCAATATATTTAAGCGTAGAAAGTTTTGACAAAGTCTCTTTTGTGAGTGGAGTTTTGTTTGTAATAACAATGTCTGCACCCATACATCTTTCAAGAATTTTGTCAGCAGGTGTTCTGTCATAAATCTCACATTCACCCAATTTTTTAAGCCATTCCCAAGACAAGTCGCCTGGGTTAAGTGCAAAAGAATCAAGGATAACTATTTTCAAAGTAATCACTACCTTTAATTATGTATATATTATACTATCATATTTAATATAGAGATAATAACAAAAATATTGACCTTTTTCAATAAATATTATAAAATTATATAGTATGAGAAAAAATTAAAAATGGTGAACTACATGGAAAGACGCAATCTTGACAGAAAGGGTGCTTTGAACCTTAGCACAATGGGGTTGTTTGCGGCTGCGGGCGTTATAGCAATTATAACAGCGGCAATGAGCACTCAGGTAGCTGAGGGTGGTTGGGCAGAGTTTTTGCATGCACTTGATAAAATGCAAGAATTCATTCAGTCACTTGAAAGCAGATGGTTGATTGCAACTGCCATCACTTTGATATATGTTTTGCGCACATTTATTCCAATTCCTTTTCCGTTTCTCTTTATGATGACGGGTGTTATGTTCAGACCGTTAGAGGCTCTGGCAATTAACACAATGGGTTTTTGTGTGGTGCTTGTTACAACATATTGGCTTGGTCGTTCAACCGACGGTGGCGTTGCACTTAAAAAACTTAAGAAATATGACAACATTCAAGAGATGATTCATCATCACGGCAAAACGAAGTTGGGTATATTGGTGGCGCTCAGGCTCGTTCCCGGAATTCCTGTGAATACAGTCAGCACCATTTATGGTGGAATGGAATTTCCGCTCTCACGATATGTAATTGCATCTCTCATTGGGTTCTTCCCAAAAATCTGGACTTATACAGTTATGGGTGGCAATATTGCACAGCCATTCACTTGGAAGTTTATGAGTCCAATAATCATTTTGTTAATTTTATCAGGTGTTGTGACCTGGGTTGTAAATATTACTTTGGATAAAAGAAAAGGAGAAGATGATAATGTCAGTTCAGATTCTTAAAAACAGTATAAATAACGGCGAGTTCGACGCTCGTTTCAAGAGAGTTTATGTTACAGATGAAGCAGTTAAGGCTCAACATGAAAGATATGTAAGCCTTGCAAATGATTTTGCTGAACTTTTTGGGGAAGATAGAGATGCAAGAATGTTCTCAGCACCTGGTCGTACAGAAGTTGGTGGCAACCACACAGACCACAACCACGGCAGAGTTCTCGCAGCGGGTATCAACCTTGATGCTATTGCAATTGCAGCAAAAAACGACGAAAATATTGTTCGTGTTAAATCTCGTGGATATGATATGGACGTTTGTGACATCACAGACCTTGAAATCAAAGAAAACGAAAAGGGACACTCACCAGCACTTGTTCGTGGTATGTGCGCAGGCTTCTTGAAATATGGCTACAAAATCGGTGGCTTTGACGCTTGCACAATGTCAAGTGTTCTTTCAGGTTCAGGTCTTTCATCATCAGCGGCTTACGAGGTGCTTGTTGGTACAATGCTCAACTACCTTTACAATGATGGTGAAGTTGACGCTATCACAATCGCAAAGATTGCACAATATGCAGAAAATGTTTATTTTGATAAACCTTGTGGACTTATGGACCAGATGGCTTGTTCAGTTGGTGGATTTGTTACAATAGACTTTAATAATCCAGCAGAGCCAATCGTAAACGAAGTTAAATTTGACTTTGCTTCCTCTGGTCATTCACTTTGCATTGTTGACACAAAGGGCAGCCACTCAGATTTGACAGATGACTATGCAGCAATCCGTAGTGAAATGGAGGCAGTTGCAGGTTGCTTTGGTAAAAATGTTCTTCGCGAAGTCCCAGAAGAAGAATTTAAGAAGAATATTCCAACAGTACGCGAAAAAGTTGGCGATAGAGCAGTTATCCGTGCAATGCACTTCTTTGCAGATAATGATAGAGTATTAAAAGAAGTTGACGCTCTTAAAAAAGGTGACTTTGAAGAGTTTAAATCATACATACTTGAAAGTGGTGACTCATCATACAAGTATAATCAGAATGTGTTTTCTGTTAAGAAGCCTTCTGAACAGCCAGTTTCATTAGCACTTGCAATCAGCGAGAGCATTCTCAAAGGCAAGGGTGCATGGCGTGTTCACGGTGGTGGATTTGCAGGTACAATTCAGGCGTTCGTTCCAAATGAAATCCTTGCAGATTACAAAAATGCAATGGAGAGTATTTTTGGTACTGATTCTTGCTATGTTTTGATTATCAGACCTGTTGGCGGAATTGAGATATAAATAAAGATTAAGGTTGATTTAAATGACAACTATCGAACTTTTAGAAAAATTAACATCCCTCGCAGGTGTTGCGGGGGATGAGAAATGCTCCTTTGAAACATTCAAGGGGCTTTTTTCACTGTATGGCAATGTTTCTTGCGATAAGGTAGGGAACATAATTATTGAAAAAGATGGCAAGGGCAAGCATATTTTGCTCGATGCTCACCTTGATACAATCGGCTTTGTTGTAACGGGAATTACTGATGACGGTTTTCTTCGTGTGACAAAAGTCGGTGGAGTCGATATGCGTACAGTTGAAGGTGCAGAATTGACAATTCACGGCACAGAAGATATCTATGGTGTTGTGTGCACAGTGCCACCCCATCTTTCAGATGGTGAAAGTCGTGTTTCAAAAGACGGAACTTGTGTTGTAGATATCGGTATGAGCAAAGAAAAAGCAGAAAAAGTGGTTTCAATCGGTGACAGAGTAAGTTTCAGAAATTCGTTTTCCGTTCTTTCCCCAAATGAGATTTCCTCACCTTATATTGATGACCGTGGTGGAATTGCGGTGCTTCTTAAAGCGTTAGAATATACAAATACAGAGAATAAAATCACACTTGTTTGCTCCGCTCAAGAAGAAACAGGTGGCACAGGTGCTACTTGTGCTTCATTTAATTGTGATGCAGATTTGTCACTTTCTGTTGATGTGAGCTTTGCTTGCACTCCCGACTCAAATCCAAAAGAATGTGGCAAAATGAATGGTGGACCAATGATTGGTTATTCACCAATTTTAAGCCGTGAATATTCAGAGCTTCTTGTGAAAATAGCAGAAGAAAACGATATTCCATATCAAAAAGAAATTATGAATGGCAAAACAGGAACAAATGCAGACCATATTACAATCTCAAAAGGTGGAATTCCATCTGCTTTGGTTTCTTTGCCACAGAAATATATGCATACACCCGTTGAAACAGTGGATGTTCGTGATATTGAAAATTGTGCAATGCTTATTGCACGATTTCTTGAAAGGGTGTGAGCAATATGAATATGAATTTGTTAAATGAACTTTGTGTATTGAATGGCACATCGGGTGACGAAAAAAATGTAAGGGATTTTATAATCTCAAAACTTCCCGACGATTGCACATATTCAGTTGACGCACTCGGCAATCTTATCGTTAATAAAAAAGGTGAAATCGCACCCAAAAATAAAGTTGCACTTTTTGCTCACATGGATGAAGTTGGTTTTATTGTCACTTACATCAGCGATGACGGATATGTTTATGTATCAAATGTGGGCGGAATTGATGATTCTGCACTCTTTGGTAAAAAATTAACTATCAATGGTTTGATAGGTGTCGCAGGTGGAAAAGCAATCCACCAATGCAGTGCCGACGAGAGCAAAAAAATACCAAGTATTACTGATATTTCGGTTGATTTTGGTTTTGAAAACAAACAAGAAGCAGAAAAGCATATTTCTCTTGGTGATTTGGGTTATTTCAAATCGGAGTTTATTCCTTTTGGTGACCAGATGCTCAAATCAAAGGCGCTTGATGACCGAGTTGGATGCGCTGTTATGTTAGAGCTTTTACAAGAAAAGTCAAAAATTGACTATACATGTGTTTTCACAGTTCAAGAAGAAATCGGAACTCGTGGTGCCACTGTAAGTGCTTACACAGTTAACCCTGATTATGCAATTGTAATCGAAACAACAACGGCTTCGGATATTCCTGACACCCCTGACCATAAAAAAGTCTGTAAAACAGGCAATGGCGCAGTTGTGTCATTTATGGACAGAGCAACTTTATATGACAGAGAGTTATATAAAAGAGCTTTTGAAATCGCAAAAAACAACAATATTCCTTGTCAAACAAAGACTGTTGTCGCAGGTGGCAATGATGCAGGCGCAATTCACAAATCGGCAGGTGGAATTAAAACTATCGCCGTGTCTTTGCCTTGCAGATATATTCATTCTGGCTCATCTGTGTGTAATTTAAAGGATATTGAAAGCATTGAAAAGCTCGCAAGAGAACTTTTAAAGGACTTGGCAAATGGTTAAATCAATAAATTTTCTTGATAAGTTAATTTTTGACTATTTGGGAAAAGACAACACAGCGCTCTTTCTTTCGCAAACAGGATTTTTTATGGATTGCGAGTTGAACGACGGTGTTTTGTGGGCGCAATTTAATGATGAAAATAATATTACTGCAATAGTTTCAGGTGACAACAACAGATGCGTTGCTTTTGCAAGTGAAAATGCAGATTTTGAAGAGCTTTCTTTTGTGCTTAATGGCTCGATTTTTTCATCGGATATTTTGCCTTATGAACAAATAGACAAAAAATATCTAATGCATATTTCGTTGGACGAAACAAAAGGTGAAAAGGGTATAAAATATACTCATTATAATAAGATTGAGAAGTTAAATGACAAATTAACACCCGACCAGACAATGTTAAAACAGTTTTTAAATCTTAATGGTTGCTGCGAAGGTGCAGTAATTGAGAAAACCTTGCAAACAATAAGTGGTGGATTTATCTCATTTAATAAAGATTTAGCACTTATAACAGATATTTTCACAAAAGAAAAATATCGCGGGCAAGGTTACGGAAAGGCGATAGTTAAAAAACTGCTAAACCTTTCTCCAAGAAAAGATGTTTATCTTGTGTCCCGTGATTATAATGTAAAATTTTATGAAAAACTCGGATTTAGGGTAGCAAAAGAAATATACGAATATAAAATATAAAGGAAAATTAAAATGTTTTTTGAAATTAGTGACAGAATTAATGAATTATCGAAGGTTGCACTCGAAAAAGCAAGCCCTGTTTTTAAGGGAATTGACGAATTAACTGAATATAACCAGCAAAAGGTGTTGTCAGCCTTTATTCGCAACCGTGTTGACGAAACCGATTTCAACACAACAACGGGTTATGGATATTCTGATAAGGGTAGAGAAAAACTCGACAACCTTGTTGCTGATATTTTCGGTACAGAAAGTGCAATAATTCGTGCGGGTGCGTTGGCAAGTGGCACACATACTCTTGCTATTTGCCTTTATGGTATTCTTCGTCCAAATGATGTAATGCTTTGTGTAACCGGCACACCTTACGATACACTTCACTCAACAATCGGTTTGGGTGGTAAGAATATGGGTGATGGCACTCTTGCAGACTTTGGTGTCCATTATCAACAGGTTGATTTGACAGAAAATGATGAAATCGATTATGAAGCAATCGAAGAAGCGGCAAGTGACAAGGCAGTTAGAATGGTTTACATTCAACGCTCTCGTGGCTATTCACTTCGTCACACAATTTCAATAGCAGAAATTGAAAAGGTTTGCGAAATTGTACATAGAGTTAACAAAAGAGCAATTGTTATGGTTGATAACTGCTATGGTGAATTTACAGAAAAACTTGAACCAACTCAAGTTGGTGCAGATTTAATCGCAGGCTCACTCATTAAAAACGCAGGTGGCGGCATTGCCCCAAGCGGTGGTTATATCGCAGGCCGTAAAGATTTGGTTGAGCTTTGTGGATACAGACTCACAACTCCGGGTCTTGGCACAGAAATAGGTGCAACTCTTGGACAAAACAGAAATATTTTTATGGGACTTTTTAATTCACCCCATGTTGTTGGTGAAGCACTTAAAACTGCAATATTTGCAGCGTCACTCTTTACAGAATTAGGCTTTAAGGTTACCCCTGAAGTGAATGAAACTCGTCACGATATAATTCAAGCAATTTGTCTTGAAAATTCAGAAAACCTTATTGCATTCTGTCAGGGACTTCAAAAAGGTGCTCCCGTTGACTCTTATGTAACTCCAGAGCCTTGGGATATGCCAGGTTATGACAGTCAGGTTATTATGTCTGCGGGTGCATTCACATCAGGCTCATCAATTGAGCTTTCTGCTGATGCGCCACTTCGTGAACCCTTTGCTGTATGGATGCAAGGTGGACTTAATTTCCATAGTGGTAAATTGGGCGTAATGCTCGCAGCAGAAGAAATGCTTAAAAGGGGACTTATCTAATGAAACTTATGCATTTAAAAAGTGGAACTGATGTTCGTGGTGTTGCAGTTGCGACAGAAAAATATCCCGAAATTCAGTTAACAGATGAAGTGGTCAGAGAAATCAGCGCATCTTTCATTGATTTCCTTTGTGAAAAGAAAAATAAAAATCCAGAAGACCTGGTGGTTTCGGTTGGTCACGATTCAAGAATTTCTGCCGACAGAATCAGAACAGCAGTTATTGATATTCTTGTTTCAATGGGTGTCAATGTATTAAATTGTTCATATTGTTCAACCCCAGCAATGTTTATGACAACTGTTACAAGAAACTGTGACGGTGCAATTCAAATTACTGCAAGTCATCATCCGTTTGACCGTAACGGACTTAAATTCTTTACTCGTGACGGCGGACTTTCAGGTGATGAGCTTAAAAGTATTCTCAAAAACGCAGAAGAAGAAAAATCAAGAGAGTTGAATAAAAAGGGTAGCATTACAGAGATTGATTATATTTCTGAATATTCTGCAATGCTTCGCGATATGATAAAAGAAGAAGTTGGCGCAAAGGATTATGACTATCCTTTAAAGGATTTCAAAATCGCAGTTGATGCTGGTAATGGCGTAGGCGGATTTTATGCAACTCAAGTTTTAGCGCCGTTAGGTGCAGATGTCAGCGCTAGTCAGTTTTTAGAGCCTGACGGAATGTTCCCAAATCATATTCCAAACCCTGAAAACAAGGTTGCAATGGAGTTTATTAGAAAAGCAACAGTTGAGAATAATTGCGATTTAGGTGTGATTTTTGATACTGATGTTGACAGAGCATCTTGTGTGGATTCTCACGGTAACGAAATCAACAGAAATTCAATTGTAGCACTTGCATCCGTAATTGCTCTTGAAAATAATAAGGGCGGCACAGTAGTAACAGATTCAGTTACAAGTGACGGTCTTCGTGAATTCATTGAGGAGTATCTAGGTGGCAAGCATATCCGTTTCAAGCGTGGATATAAAAATGTTATTGATGAAGCAATTCGCAGAACTGAATTAGGCGAAAATGTACCCCTTGCTATCGAAACATCAGGCCACGCAGCATTTAAAGAGAATTATTATCTTGATGATGGTGCATATCTTATTACAAAAATCATTATCAAAGCGGCAATTTTAAGAAAAGAAATGAAGTACATTGGTGATTGCATAGCAAATCTTAAAAAGCCAATAGAAGAAAAAGAATTGCGCTTTAATATAACCACAGAAAATTTTAGACCAATCGGAGAAGCACTCATTGAAAAAATTAAGGTTCTTGCAGAAAATGATAGCGACATGATTCTCGCATCTGATAATTATGAAGGTGTCAGAGTTTCATTTAAAGACCAGAAGAGAAACGGATGGTTTTTGCTTCGTCTTTCTGTGCATGACCCTGTTATGCCATTCAATACAGAGAGTGATTCTGTGGGTGGTTGCGTCGAAATTTGTAAAACTTTTTATGAAATCGTAAAAGATGTAAAGGATATTGACTTTACACCGTTGAAAGATTTTATAAAAATGCAATAAAGGTGTTGACAAAACCGATAAAAGATTTTACTATTATTGGTATAAAAAGTAATTGGAGGTGTTATATGATGTTTGAAAAAATTCGCGAAATTATTTGTGACCAGCTCGAATTAGAAGAAGACCAAGTTACAATGGATTCTGTTCTTCTTGAAGACCTTGGTGCAGACAGCATTGATTTAGCTGACCTTGTTATGACATTTGAAGACGAATTCAATATGGAAATTTCTGACGAGGCTCTTGAAAATATTAAAACTGTTTCCGATATTGTTAAATATGTTGAAGAAAACTAATTTGATTTTTAACAGGGACAATCAGTTTTGTCCCTGTATCTTTTATAATAAGTATATGTAAGGAAGAAGAAAAATGGCTGAACAAAAAAAGATGGTTGAAGAAATTACTTCAATGGACGTGGATTTTGCCAAATGGTATACCGACGTTGTTAAAAAAGCAGAATTGGTTGAATATACAAGTGTAAAAGGTTGCATGGTTATTCGACCTTATGGTTATGCAATTTGGGAAAATATTCAGAAAACTCTTGACGGAATGTTCAAAGAAACAGGGCATGAAAATGTTTGTATGCCAATGTTTATCCCAGAGAGTCTTCTCAATAAAGAAAAGGACCATGTTGAAGGATTTGCACCTGAAGTTGCTTGGGTAACTCATGGTGGTAGTGAAAAACTCGAAGAGCGTCTTTGTGTTCGACCTACTTCTGAAACACTTTTCTGTGAACACTATGCAAATATAATCCAATCATATCGTGATTTGCCAAAACTCTATAATCAATGGGTTTCTGTTGTTCGTTGGGAAAAGACTACAAGACCATTCCTTAGAACAAGAGAATTCTTATGGCAAGAAGGTCACACAATCCACGCAACAGCAGAAGAGGCACAAGAAGAAACAATCAGAATGTTAAATGTTTATGCAGACTTCTGTGAAAACTATCTTGCAATGCCTGTTGTTAAGGGTGTTAAAACTGCAAAAGAAAGATTTGCAGGTGCAGAAGATACATACACAATCGAAGCTCTTATGCACGATGGTAAAGCATTGCAGTCTGCAACAAGCCACTATTTTGGTGATGGATTTGCAAAGGCTTTTGGAATTCAGTTCCAAGATAAAGACAACAAGTTAAAGCACCCATTCCAGACATCATGGGGTTGCACAACTCGTCTTATCGGTGCTCTCATTATGACTCACGGTGATGATAATGGTCTTGTGTTGCCACCTAAAATCGCACCAATTCAGATTGTTGTTATTCCTGTTGCTTCTCATAAGCCAGGTGTTAAAGAAAAGGCAACTGAAGTTTATGAAAATCTTAAGAAGATTTGCCGTGCAAAGATTGATTTGAGCGACAATTCACCAGGTTGGAAATACGCTGAATACGAAATGAAGGGTGTTCCACTTCGTCTTGAACTCGGTCCTCGTGATATTGAAAACAATCAGTGCGTTATTGTTCGTCGTGATACAAGAGAAAAGTATTTTGTATCTCTCGATGAACTTGAAACAAAGATTCCTGAACTTATTCAGTTGGTTCATGACGGACTTTACAATTCAGCACTTGAACGCAGAAGCAATATGACTTATGTTGCAAATAATATGGATGAAATGATTGACATTGCAGAAAACAAACCAGGCTTCATCAAAGCTATGTGGTGTGGTGATAGAGAGTGTGAAGATGCTCTTAAAGAACAAGCAGGTGTTACATCTCGTTGTATTCCATTTGTTCAAGAAAAAATTGGCGGAACTTGCGTTTGCTGTGGCAAACCAGCTGAAAAAATGCTCTATTGGGGCAAAGCTTATTAATAATAGCAAAACGAAAACCCTACCGAACTCGGTAGGGTTTATTTTTATGCTTTATTTTGTTGCAATGGTTTCTTTCTTTTCAGTTGCGATTTTATACATTTCTTCTGTTGCTAACATAAGTTTTGTAACAACATCTTTTTTAGATGGAATGCAATAGAATGAATCGTCTTTAACTGAAACATCAAAACAGTCAATTTTGCCAAGCTTCTTGAACAAAAACTCATTATGTAATGTGTAAAGAGTTTTTGTCTGGCGCTGAATTCTATAATCGTTATTATTATAATTACCTTCGATTATAAATCCATTTTTAAGGTCGTGGGTCACATGAGCCTTGCCGATGTCAATAAACTCAATACCGGGCAAAGAATGAACATGAACATCATCTTCAAAATGATATGTACCATCAAGAATTTCTTCTCGAACACATTCTCTTTCCCATTCATACCAGTCAGGGATATGTGAAAATTCAGTTTCACCATCCACTGCTTTCATTTCACCAAGTTCGGTCATTTCCCATTTTTTGCCACATTCTTCACAAGTGAGATAAATGCCCTTACCAACGGTTTTGCCTTCACTCATACAATGTGGGCATTTATAAAGAACTTTATTAAGACCATCTGCTCTAAAATTTTCAGTAATCTTAATATTATTCTCTTTTTGCCACGCGTGGTCGTCATAATACATTTCTTCACGGATTACTTGGTTGATTTCGTCAGCGGTCATATTTTCAATTTGTTCAACTGTGAGAATCTGCTTCATAGTTGAACGGAATGGAACTTTTCTGTATTGTCTGAAATCCCAGAATGGTGCGTTGAGATAATGCCCGTGATTAAGAATTACAACAACAGGAACTTTGTTTTTCTTAATAAGTTTGCCAACAACATCAGGGATGATTCCGGTTGTACCCACATTCGAATATCTTGCTTCAGGGTACATGCAGAGAATATCACCATATTCGTGAAGAATTTTGTGACAAGCACGAATAAGGCTTATATCAGTTGTGAATTTGCGGTGACAAGCACAACCGATTTCTGTCATAATCTTTTCAAATCCAACAAAGCCATCAAGAGTAGCAATATTATTGAATTTGTATGGATGCAAAGCTTTGAAACTTACAAAGAAGTCAACAAATTGATTGTGATTGCAAAGAACGATATAAGGTGGTTTAAGACCATCAACATTGATTTTTTCAAGTTTGCTACCACCACGAACAATAAACTTAAGAATAAAGCGTGATATATTATAGATAACACCAGTATAGAAATTATCTTGCTTTTTAGGTATAATAGGAGGAACAACTATTTTTTTGTCTTCAGGATAAACTATATAATCTTTAACTTCGTTCACAAAATCACCACCTATTAGGAATTATATTTATTTTATCATAATAATCGTTTTTTTACAATAGAGTTCAAAAAATACATTTATTTGACAAATTGTGCAATATCTTCTGGAAGCGGAGAACTGATTTCAATTTCTTCATTGGTGACAGGATGATTGAATCTGCAATAACAACAATGAAGTGCCTGACGGGAAATATCGTCACGGGGAGTGCCATACATGGTGTCACCTGTTAAAGGTGTGCCAAGTGATGAAAAATGCACTCTTATTTGATGTGTTCTACCTGTTACTAAATGAATATGCAAAAGTGTGCGACCATTATGATTTGAAACGGCTTTCCATTCTGTAATTGCTTGCTCACCGCGTGGGTCAACTGTACGAATTGTAAGTATTGGGTCAGGACGATAAATGGGTTTATCAATAATACCTTCGCCTTCATAAACACCTTCACAGACAGCGTAATATTCTTTATAAACCTTGCCTGAAAGTCGTGCAGCAGTATATTTGTTAAGTGCACAAATTACAACACCCGAAGTGCCACGGTCAAGGCGTCCCACAGAACGAAAAACTGCTTCTTTACCTTGCTTTTGCAAGTGATATGACACGGCGTTGGCGAGAGTATCACCTTGATGGTTGTGTGACGGGTGCAAAGGCAACCCTGCAGGTTTGTCAACAATGAGCAAATCGTCGTCTTCATAGAGAATAGTTAAATCATAGGGCATGGGGTCAACAATTGTGTGCTTGTGGTCCTTTTGCTCGGGCAAATGAATGCACAACAAATCTCCCGAATGAAGAATATCAACGGTGCGAATATGCTCACCGTTACAAGTGATTCCATCAGGTATGTTTTTAAGGTGACGAATAAGCCTTGCAGATGCTTCGATTTCATCTTTCAAAAAGGTCAACACTCGCTCACCATCATATTTTTCTGTAATTTTATATTTCAAATATCTTTCCATGCTTGCATTATAACATAAAAAGAGCATAATATGAAGATTAAAAATAAAAAACATAGTTTGTAAGTACAACCAAAAATGATTGTACTTTTTCTTGTAATATGCACAATTGACAATTCGCATCTTTATATGATATATTGAAATTACAAAGGAAAAGGAGGGTTATTATGGCAAAAACTTTAATTCAATTCAGAGCAGAAAAAGGGTTATATCTAAAAGATGTTGCAGAAGCAATAGGCATCAGCGAAGAAGAACTTTCAAAAATTGAAACGCTTAACGGTATTCCCGATTATATTGTGGAGAAGTTGATTGTGGCATATAATCTTCCCGAAAATTATTTTTCAGGAGAAAAGATAGAGCAACCAATCAAACCTATTAAAAATTTAAAATCATACTTTTTTAAAACATCACTTATTTGGCAATTTCTGTTTAGTTTTGTGATTAGTATTCCAATGTGGATTAGAATGGTTCTAACACCAGTTATTAGCTTAAATGCAGGTGCACTTGGGTTAACTGTATTTGAACATATTTTTGATATTGCTGACGGTGCCTTTGGGGTGGTTGCGATAATTATTTATTGCAATATGTTTGCAAAACACATTATGAAGAAAACGGGATTAAAAGGTGACATTTATAAATACAGATATTTATATGAAGTGATTCCATCAGGTGTAGTTGCAGCTATATCAATTATTACAGCACTTATTACAACCATAGCTTACAAACAATCAATAGCTGATGAGTCAAATTATTATATGATTCCAATTGCATATAGTGTAACATTTGTTATTTCTGTAATCTCAATGGTGCTTGTGGCACTTGTAATGGCAAGTCTTTTGAATGCAGCAGTTATGGATGATGCAGCTCGCAAGGCTAAAAGACATAAAACAATGGCGATTATTGTAACAATATCTTCTATATTGGCTTATGCACTTACCATATATGCAAACAGTTTAGAGCAATATCCAACATACAATGCGATAATCAGAAGAATCTTTGTTTATGGCATTTATATTGCAGTTGCATGGCTTATTTATTTCGCAAAAGATAGCAACAAGAACAAAGAAAGTTTTGCATTTGAAATCTTGCCAATAATAAGTATTGTTGATACATTGTTGTTTGATATAATCAGTTTGTAAAAAACAAAAAGCTCGGTTTAAAACCGAGCTTTTTTCAAGTTCTACCAATATTAGATTTTTATTTCTTGCCATAAAAACACCTGTGTGTTAAAATTTTTATGAAAGGAAGATTCTTATGGCAAATTATGAACTGTCTAACAGAATATATGAGTTGAGAACACAAAAGGGATTGTCACAGAAAGAACTTGGTGCAATTCTTGGCGTTTCAAATAAAGCGGTTTCAAAATGGGAGACAGGAACAGCAATTCCTAAAACTGAAACGCTTATAAAACTTGCCGAAGTATTTGAAATCTCAACGGAAGAACTTATTAATGGCGTATGCAATGATGAAAATATTAAAGATAAGGTTTTTTATAAACCATCTGTAAGTGTTTCCGAAAAATCACCAAAAGAAATAAACAAATATTTTTTGAAGGTGTCTATTTCTTGCAATTTAATTCTGGGTTTAATAATCGGTTTGTTTCTACCGATGATTATATTCATGCTTGGATTGTTTGGATTTTCAGCAGATGATGTATATATAGTGCTGATATTGGGAAATTTGATTAACACTTTGGGTTATATTAAACTTGGAAAGTATTTAACTGAAAAATCAGGATTGGTTGGCGATTTTAATAAACATAAGTTTATATACTTTGTTGTGCCAAAAAGTGTGACAACTTTTATTTCAGCCATTTCAGCAATGGTTTTATCATTAGGGTCTGATTATGTAGAATATGCTTCATATTGGATAAGCCATGGAGTAGATTTGTTGCTTTCTTTAATATCAATAGTTTTAACATGTCTTGTTATGGTTGTTCTTATGAACAATTCGATTGAACAAAATATCGAAAAAAGTAGAAAGGCTTTTAAAACTATAGCAATAATTGCAACGGTATCTGTTTTATTAGGATATGTTGTTGATGGTATAACTGATTATATGCAATTTGGTGCATATAACTGTGTGACACCTATTGAAGACTTTTTATTCCTTTGTATTAATCTCGCTATTGTATGGTTGCTATGTTCAAACAAAGAAAGAACACTCAAAAAAGAAAAAGTCACATTTATAGTTTTGCCAATCATCAGCATGTGGGGTCCTACGGTTTTAGAAATACTTTATAAAATATCTAGACATATATAAGAATAAAACAAAAAGCTCGGGTTAAACCCGAGCTTTTCTTATTTGGTTTAATCTTATTTTGCTAAGCCGCCAACTTCAAGCATAAATCCGCCGAGCTGTGCGCCGAATTCAGGGCCACCGTCCATAATAAGACGGCCTGCTTTTGTTGCTTCAAGCATATCGTCGATACTAAGAAGGATACCGAGTGCTGAATCAAGGCTGTTGAAACGAAGTGTGAAGAAAGGCATGGCTCTCTTATATTCGCCACGACCTGCTCTTGATTTACCTGCTTTGATACGGATGAAAGCAGCAACTTCAGGGTGACCGTCAACTGCGAAAGCATAAACACGGTCAGGGCTCTTTGAAGTCCAGTCTTTGATTTCAGTATGACCCATCTTGTTAAGCTGACTGATACCACTTGAAAGGAGATAGAAGAAGCATTTAACCATAAGAGTTTTTGTTTCCTCATCTTTTGGTGGTTGTGTTGCACCTGTAAGGTCTGAAAGCTTAAGAAGTGTCATAAGCATTGCTGTGAATGCGCTGAAGTTTTTCACGACACCCTTCATTTTTGGAAGAGTCTTAGGACCAATCTTGCCTTTGAAGAATGCGTTCATTGCTTCAATACTCTTGAATTCAAGTTCAACATCAGGAGCTTCGTGAGCAGCATTGAGCTTTGTTTCCCATTCGCCCTCTGTGATGATGAAATGTGTTGCATATTTGCCACCCTCTGCTTCAGGGTCGAGCGCACTAACCTGTAAAACAGTTGTGAGCTTGTCAAACTTAGCTTTGAGAGATGGAACATCAGTTGCAATAACTTTCAAAAGTGGCAATGCAGCATTGAAAAATATTTTTGATGCATAAAGTTCATTTTGTTCGTGCATATTATCAACTCTCTTTCTGAATGATTAGGTTTTAAAATTAAACTTCATCATCCCAGTTGTCGTCTTCTTCAAAGTCTGCATTCATTGTTTCACGAACTGCAGCGATAATACCGTTAGCATCGATGCCAGCATCTGACATAATGTCTTCGTGAAGACCAATCATAGCAAAGCCCTTATGGCCAAGCATCTTGAATGCACAGCCCTTACCGTATTGAGCCATAACTTCAGCTACTGCTGAACCAAGGCCGCCAGTTACGAGATGGTCTTCAACTGTGATAATTCTTCTTGTGTCAGAAATTGCTTTCTGAATTGCTTCAACGTCGATTGGGCTGATTGTGTGCATATTAAGAACACGAACTGAAAGTCCGTCAGCGTTTTTAAGGAATTCAGCAGCCTGCTTTGCTTGGAATACGCAAGAACCACAAGCGATAACTGTAATATCAGTACCTTCACAGATTTCAACAGCCTTACCAACTTCAAAGCCGTAATCCTGATTTTCATAAAGAACACGGTCAAAACCACGGTTGATACGGATATAGTAAGGACCAAAGTTTTCGTAAGCTGCGTTAACTGCGTTTGCAGTTTCAAAACCGTCAGCAGGAACGATAACTGTAAGGTTTGGCATTGCTCTTGTAATTGCAAGGTCAGTGATAGCGTGGTGTGTTGAACCTGCCTGACCGAATGATGTACCTGAGTG
>JAZOPS010000030.1:0-25488 GCA_045655645.1 Candidatus Fimenecus sp. | reverse complement strand
GTCTTGAGTAACGCCACGAGCTTCTTTCATTTCGTCGATAAGTTCTTCAAAGTATTTCTTACCAACTTCCATAACAACGTCAGAATACATCTGGATGAATCTTCTGTAGCAGTCATAAGCCCAACGAGCGTTGCCTGACTTTGCAGCCATAACTTCAACAACTTCTTCGTTAAGACCAAGGTTGAGGATTGTGTCCATCATACCAGGCATTGATGCACGAGCACCTGAACGAACTGAAACGAGAAGAGGGTTCTGAGTATCACCGAATTTTTTGCCAGTGATTTCTTCCATCTTGTCGATGTTCTCCATGATTTCTGCCTGAATTTCTTCGCTGATTTTTCTGCCATCCTCATAGTACTGTGTACAAGCTTCTGTTGTAACTGTGAAGCCCTGAGGAACAGGGAGACCGAGACTTGTCATCTCAGCAAGGTTAGCACCTTTACCACCGAGGAGTTCACGCATTGTTGCGTTACCCTCTTTGAAAAGGTAAACAAACTTTTTGCTCATTTTTATACCTCCAAAAAATTATTAACAAATTAATGGTTGTGCCATTGGCACACTTAACCTTATAAATTGTATCAAAAATGGAATTTATTTTCAATAGTTTTGTGATATTTTTTTACATACTTTTTAAATTGTTTGTTTATAAACAAAAATACTATATATTATTGATAGACTTTTGGTGTTTTTTGTGCTATATTTTATACATTGAAATTATATTTTAAACTTTGGTGATAAATTTGGAACTTTTAACTTATGAAATCTTAAATGCCACAGCAGAAGCGGACAAAAACTCATTGCCAATGTTCAGTTGTGACACATATCCTTGCTTCATTGATTTGGCATTTTCAAAAAATATGAGTGTGCACGATGTTATAGTGGTTTTTCCTGATGATATGGAAGTGGAATACAGCGTTTTTTCAAGCCTTGATGGTGTGAATTTTTATAAGCTCCACAAGAGCCCGAAAATCGCAAGATATATCCGTGTTTTCATAAAATATTATAGTGGCGCAAGACCAACTATCAACAATATTGAAGTTTTGGGTGAAGATTGCACATTTCCACAAAAAAAAGCAAGTTTCAAAGAAGCGTTGCCATTTGATGAGACTGAATATGTACGCCCTGTTACCGATGAAGATATTTTTGAAGATATTAAAGGGATTATTGGCAGAACAATTGGTGAAGAATACATAGAACAATTTGATTTGCGACTTGATAGAAGACTTAAAGAAGACTATTTCACAGTTGCAAGTCTTCGTGGCAAAATTGTGCTTACATCAAATAGTGGGGTAGGTCTTGCAAGTGCGTTTAATTGCTATTTAAAAGATGTTTGTAATTGTCATGTTTCCCGTTTTGGCAAACAGGTGAAATTGCCAAAAACCTTACCAACTGTAAATGGTAAAATCGACCGTACAACTAATTTTGAGCACAGATATGCTTATAACTATTGTACTCACTCATATTCAATGGCTTTTTGGGGTGAAAAAGAGTGGCAAAAAGAGATTGACTATCTTGCAATGAATGGTGTCAATTTAGTGCTTGATATTCTCGGTATGGAAGAAGTGTATAGACGCTTCTTAACTAAACTTGGTTATCGTCACCGTGAAATCAAGAATTTTTTGGTAGGACCTGCTTATTACGCTTGGTTTTATATGAGCAATATTTGTGGCATTGGTGGACCAATTCACGACGATTTCTTCTTTGGAAAATGCGAGTTGGCTCGTAAAAATCACAGAAGAATGCAAACTCTTGGCATGAATATTGTTTTGCAGGCATATACGGGTATTGTGCCACGCGATATTCAGAAAAAAGACAGAGATGTGCCTGTTATTGAGCAAGGCAAATGGAAGGGTATTGAGCGTCCTTTAATTGTTAGTCCTGATAGTGTTTCTTATTCAAAATATGCCAAGCTTTTCTATGAATGTCAAAGAGAAGTGTTTGGTGATATAACTCATTATTATGCTGGGGACATCTGTCATGAAGGTGGCAAACTCAATAAGAAAAAGGCAAAAGAGAGTTATAAAAATGTTATGGAAAGCATGCTTGGGTTTGACAAGCAAGCTCAATGGGTTGTGCAATGCTGGTCGCTTAATCCAAACAAGTCTTTCACCAACGCAGTCAAGCAATATCGCAATAAGCACATTATTATGTTGGATTTGCATTTTGAGAAAATCAACCACAATGCAAACAAGTTCAGCAGACTTGCGAAATATGGCAATGTGTTAGAGGGATTACTTAATAATTTTGGTGGCCGTCAGGGTCTTTATGGACCAGTTGATACTATTTCTAAAAAGGTACAAGATGCGTCACAAAGACCTAATTTCAAGGGAATTGCGCTCACATCTGAAAGCATAAATATGAACCCAATCGTTTCTGAAATTTTCTTGACAAGTATATGGGAAGATGTTGCAGACATCAATAAATGGGTTCAGGATTATGCTATTCGTCGATATGGCAAACATAATGAAAATATCGAAAAAAGTATGGAAATTCTTCTAAAAACTGTCTATTGTGAAGATAATTGCAACAGTATGTTTGGAACACCTGAAAGCATGGGATGTCGCAGACCACTTGACCCTGAAAGAAAGCTCTTTACGGCTCGTGGCTCGGTGAAAATCCCATATTCTACAAAGGATTTTGACGAAGCAGTTAAACTTTTCTTGAAAGATTTTGATAAGTTCAAAGACAACGAATGCTATATCTATGACGCCGTCGATTTGTTGAGACAATCTCTTGCAAATAAACTGACAGATGTGTCAAGAAAAATGGCATCGGCATATAAGACAAAAGACTATTTCGCGTTTATGGATAACAGCGAAAAATTGATGTCTCTTTTTGATATGCTCGACCGAGTTTTGCTCAATAGCCGTGATTTCTCGTTCGCATCATATATTGAGCCTGTTTGTGAATACACAGATAAACTTGATGATTTCACAAAAGAACTTTATATGCTCAACGCAAAGGCGCTGATTACTACTTGGTATTGCAGATTGTTAGCAGATAAGGGCAATCTTCACGATTATGCCCACAGACAAATGGGTGACCTTATGACATCGTTCTATAAAATGAGATGGGAAAAACTCATAGAGCAAGTGAAAATCGAGATGGATGGTGGCAAGGCGCAAGAAATCGACTGGTTCCGTCATGAATGGGATTGGGTGTTGAGCGATACAAAATACACGAAAAAAGTTCGTGAAGATAGTTTAAAGGCACTTGGAAAACAAATTTTGGAGAAATGATATGAAACGAAAGTTTAAAATATCAAAAAAATCAAAAGTTTTCGTTCTTTGCTTGTTTTGTATTGCAATAGTTTTTCTTGGCTGGAATGTTTATCAAAACCAATATATTCAAGTGAATGAAATTACCATAAAAAGTGATTATTTACCTGATGATTTTCAAGGCTATAAAATAGTTCAGATTTCAGACTTGCACAATGCAGAGTTTGGCGAAAATAACGAAGATTTGCTCTCGTTAATAAAAGAGCAAACCCCCGATATAATTGTAGTTACAGGTGATATTGTTGATTCACGAAGAACCAGTGTGCAAATCGCAAGAGATTTTGTAAATACTGTATCACAAATTGCACCTGTTTATTATGTAACAGGTAACCACGAATCACGAGTTTCAGTTGAAGATGAAATTGATAATGTAGAATTAGATAAGAGCGTTATCGTTTTGCACAATAAAGCAGTTTTTATTGAAAACGGGGATAGCCGTGTTCAACTGATTGGTGTTGACGACCCTGCTTATAAAGCCGTTGAAGATAGCACAGAATATATGAACGAACAACTTGAAAAGTATAGTGATAATGAATATTTCAAGATTCTTTTATCGCACCGTCCAGAGCTTTTTGAAACTTATGTTCAAAATAATATGAATGTTGTCTTTTCAGGTCACGCTCACGGCGGTCAGGTGAGATTGCCATTTGTTGGCGGTTTAATTGCACCACATCAAGGCTTGTTTCCCGAATATGACTCTGGTTTATATAGTTTGAATAACACAAATATGGTTGTAAGCCGAGGTGTAGGGGATAGTATACTCCCATTAAGAATAAACAACCCACCTGAAATAATAATCGTAACATTGAATAAATGAAAAAAGAGTACGGAAAACTCCGTACTCTTTTTTTCGTCATAGGATTATTCTATTGTTTTAAGTCTGATACTTGTCACCGAATATGCAGGGATGGTGTAATTGAATTTTTCTAAAACACCGTCAAGCTCAAACTCTTGCATTGTGAGATGTGTTGACTCGTCTGCGCCAAGCACATTGTCATTTTGAAGAGAGTCGCCAGCAACCTGATTTACTTCTGCTTTTGGATTGATTTTTGCGTTTGCGATATCAATTGCAACTGTTTTTGCGTTTTCAGTAGTGTTAACGAATTTAATAATGATGTCGCCGTTATCGTCAACACTTGCTACTGTGTATGCTTCTGCTTCTGCAGGTGTGCCAAAATCATAATCAACATAAAGCACATCGTCAATATAGCACTTAACTGCGCTACCATTAACTTCAACTTTAAGTTTATATGTTTTACCTGTTTCAATTACGCAATCTTTAACTGTGCCGTTAATCTGACCTGTTTTTGCATTGTCAGTAATTTTCTGAAGGCAAGAAACTGTGTTATCCCAACCACCGATATTCCAGAAAATATTGTTGTCTGTGCCTTGAACTGCGAATGGAATCAAGAAACCTTCGTTACCACTGAGTTTTGTTGCTTCAACTGTGTATGTATAGTTCGTCCAATCTTTTTCGCCGAAATATGCAACGCTACCTGTTTCGCTATAATCCATATCTGTTGTTGTGTTTGTGAGAGCACCACTCTTGATTCTCCACTTGCCATCAGTTGCGAAATCCCATTTTGCTTTTGAGAAAAGATTGCAACTGTCTTCTGCAAGAACTTCGCCTGTTTTGTTGTCTGTTACAAGAATGTTGTCGAATTTTGCTGATGTGTACCAAGTACCAACACCCACTGCACCTTGAAGGTCTGCTTGTGGAATCTTTGCACCGCCGAATTCGTGTTTTAATACAGATGCACCTTGGTTAAGTGAGAAAAGTTTTTGCACATGGTAACTGATTGAGCCCATTGCAGTGTTATTGTCAAACCAAATAAGGTTTGGCGACCAATGACGAGCAACAGTACTGCTGAAAAGTGGTGCATAAGCAGCCATTTCAACAATGTCACCGTTTCGCTCAAGACCTGTCATATATGCACCTTCTGCAAGAGCAGCTTTGAGAAGATTACTTCTTGCGGCATATTCACCAAGGAAAATTTTAATAGCACCACCATAGATGGTGTTGGTCATTGTTTCAACTGTTCTTGTATAGTTATTTTCATCATAATAGTCAGCGTGCTTTAAGAACCATTCAGGTTCGTTATAATAATGCTGGTCAACTGCGCCAGCAAAATCTTTTGCATTAGTTGAGCCCATTTTGTCAAGCTCTGCTTTTGCATATTTATAAGATGGAATATGGTTCCAGCCACCGATTGCATCTGCTGCACCTGATGAGTAGATGAGTTCAAGACCTTCATAGAGTTTAGGATTCTTTGCTTTTGCTTCATTGAACGCTTTAAGGAATGCACTATATCTTTCAAAATAATCCTGACCTTCATTTTCGTTGCCGATACAGATGTATTTGAGTTCAAATGGTTCTGTGTGACCGAGAGATGCTCTCACTTTACCCCAAGTTGAATTTACATCTCCGCGACAGAATTCAACAAGGTCGAGCATATCTTGAACATATTGTTTGAATTCAGGTGTATCCATTCCTACAGGACCTTTGCCACGCATCTGGCAGTAAAGTCCGCAGTTAAGAACAGGAACACCAATTGCACCGATATCTTCGCAAAGCAAGAAATATTCATAGAAACCAAGTCCATAAGAGAAGAAGCTTGGATATGGGTCTTCTGTTGTTGCTAAATCAGTCCAAATGCTTGTGCCCTGACTTCTTGTTGCAACATCACCATATTTGCCATTAAAGAGAAGTGGAAGACCATCTTTGCCAACGCCAATTGAGTCTTTCCAGTCATAAGCTGTGATTTCGTCATAACCTTCGATAACGCAACCACCTGGGAAACGTAAGAATTTAGGTTGCATATCTTCGAGTAACTGACCTAAATCTTTTCTTAATCCGTTTTCTCTGCCTTTGAATGTATCTTCAGGGAAAAGTGAAATCATATCAAAATGAACTTCGCCTTTGCCTATTAAAATCTGTAATGTTACGCCCTTTTCAGCATCAACTGATGATGTGAGCTTTGCAGAAAATTTTTGCCATTCATTGCCCACTTTTTCAACAGTTGCAGAGCCTACAACTTTACCATCAACTGCAAGGTTTGCCTGAATGTTGCCTGTGTAACCAGCAGGTGTTTTAGCGTAGAAAGTAAGGTTATAATTGGCATCTTTTGCAAGCGCCATTCCGTCAAGGAAACCTTTGTTTTCAATACCTGCAAATGAATCTGCACTATTTTTCATAATGAGATAACTTGGGTTGTTCTCGTTAAGACAATCTTTTGAAACCTGTGTAACCCTGATGTCAGCGTTGTTAACAGCATTCCAGTTATAAAGGTTATCGTTTTGTGCTAATGCAGTGAATTCAAATGAACGGTTTGCAACCATTTCGGCATAAAGTCCGCCATCTGCTGCAAAGTTGATATCTTCAAAGAAAATACCAAAGAGTAAATCGCTGATGTCGTGAATTTTGTCCCCTGCATCAATGTTTAAAGTGTAATTTGCAGTTTCTTTGTTATAATCTGAAACTGAATTTGCACCTGTGTTGTTTACAACAATATTAGCAGGTTCATTTTCATCTGGCTCATCTTTTGGTGTACAACCTGTAAAAACAGAAAGAAGCACCAAAGTGAGAGCAAGTGTTATTCCCATAACTTTTAAAAAGGTCTTTTTCATAATATTTCCCCTTAATTTTTATTTGAGATAATTATAATGTATTTAAAAAAGTGTGTCAATAAAAAGTGTGCTGTAGAATTGACAAATGGCAATTTTTGGCGTAGAATTTAAGCATGATTTGGAGAAAAGGGGATTTGTTTATGGCAAAGAAAGTTTTAACACCAGCAGAAATTGAAATTAAAGCGCTCAAAAAGAAATATCGCAAAGAAAAAACTGAAAAACTTCTTCCTGTTTTTCTTGCGATAGTGATTGCAGTCAGTGCTTTGATTATCGGTAAAGGTTCAGGTGCGGACAAACAACTTGCAAATGGTGATGTTGTAGATAACAATAATAATTCTAATCAACAAGTTGTTCAGAATGATAATTCTAATTCTAATTCTGCAAACACTAATTCAAATCAGGTTCAAAACCCATCAACAGATGTTGATTTAACACCTGATAAAAACCTTGCTGATGACCCTGCTAACTGGTCAAAAGAACAAATCGTTCAGTTCTATAAGCAGTCAGCTGCAAAATCACATGAGGGTGCCCAGTCTTCACAGACAATGACAATGCCTAAAATGGTTGTCAATGATGGCGGCGGTGCTCTTGGTGGATTCATTAAACTAGTTACACCTGTAATCAACTCTGTTTTGGCAAAACAAGCAACAACTTATGGTGGAATTACAGGTGGTTACAACAATCTCGTAGCATCTGATGTGGCAAGTGCAAAGGCATATAAAGAGGGTAACTATACAATTATCGAAATGACAATGGTTGAGCAGACAGATGGTCTCTATGGTGAGCCACAGGATGGTACAGTTGGTCACGCTATCAATGTTCTCGGTAATGTTGCAACAGCAGTTGAACAGTTCCCACAATTTGATATTAAATATAAAGAAGCAGATATCAAAATTCATTATGCTAACCCAACAGTAAAGGTTAGAATTAACGAAAACGGTATCATTGAAAAGGGTACATGGCAATACACAGCAGAAATCGACATTAAGCATCTTCAAATTGAATCAGTTATGGTCGATAAAGCTGAAGCAGAAATTATTTACACTATCGTTGTTGGCGGTGGATTTTAAGGAGTGAGAAAATTTGAAAAGACCTTTTGCGGTAATCGGCTTTTCAATGCTCTCAACATTTTTAATAATTTCAGAATTAACATTTAATCAGACTGTTGCTGTCACATTGACGGCAACAGTTTTGTTTTGCCTATTTTTGTTTTTCAAGAAAACAAGAAAGAATAAAATTATATTAACGGTTTTATTATCAGCAATTATTTTCTCAACAAGTTTTATTATGGCTCAAGGCGAATATGCAAAAATTTTGAATAAGGATATGCACAAAGACATAAAAGGTGTTGTCTGTGAAATGCCTACTTGTTCGGACTATGCCAATACATATATAACCAAAGTTTATGGCGAAGATTATAAAATCAGGTATGTTTCACAAAGTGATAGGGGGTTTAAACAAGGCGACATAGTAAGCGGTAAAATAATGCTTCAAGAGAATAATGATAATACAGATTATTTTGAAAGTGCTCTTGCATCAAAGATATATTTTAACTGTTTTGAAGATGAAGGTAATAAACTAAATAACACTAACCTTAAAAACACTATTTATTATTACTTTGGTATGGTCAAAGAGTGGTTTACAGATGTTGTCATCAATTATTTACCATGTGAAAATGGTGCAATTGCAAATGCAATGGCGATAGGTGATAGAACAGGACTTTCTGATGAAACCACAACAATGTTCAACTATTCAGGTGTTTCACACCTTTTGGTAGTTTCGGGCTTGCATTTAAGTTTATGGTCGCTTGGAATAATCAAAATTTTGCAAAAGAAAGAAAAAATTAGAAAATATATTGTTCCAATAGGACTTTTGTGCCTTGTTGGTTATGCAACATTAACTGGACTGAGCGTGTCGGTTATTCGTGCAGGTCTTATGGTGGGGTTTGTGCTTATTGCCAAGCTATTCAGACGGGATGCCGATAGTTTGAATTCTATAGGTTGTGCAGTAACAATTATTGTGCTGTCAAATCCGTTTTCGCCTTATTTAGCATCTCTTTGGCTTACGGTTTTATCAACAACGGGGATTCTCGTTTTCTTTGAACCCATAAAAAATTGGATATTAAGTTTTAAAGCGTTTAAGTCATCAAAATGCAACAGTTTGGTGAATTTTGTAGTAACATCTGTTGCCATAAGCCTTGCAACTACTATTTCTACTTTACCTGCTTTTATAATCCATTTTAAAATGATGCCAATAGCATCGATTATCGCTAATCTTTTAACAGTAGATTTGGCAATGATTTTGATGGTTTCAACTGTGTTTGGTGTGTTTTGCCATTGGTTTAATTTGTTGTGGTTATCAAAACTTTTGTTTTCTATTGTTGGTATAATCGGTGAATTTTTGCAAACTGTCGCAAGAGTTATCGGAATGTGGGAGCATTCAACTATCTCTGTCGCATCATCGATTTTTGATTTCTTTTTAATTTTTGCTATATTTGTTATTATAATTGCCTGTTATTTTAAAAAGCGAAGCAAAAATGTTTTCAAAAGTGTGGCTACTCTTTTGTCGGTGTTGTTTGTGCTTATAACCTTATTTACGGTGGCTTATGATTACAATACTGTGTCAATTCATGTGAATAATGAAAATGACAATATAATAGTTCTTGCAAATTATCAGGGTGATACAACAATTTTGGGCTGTCCCAGCAAAAAGCAGACAAGAGCAGTAAGGGATATAATGATGACTCATAATGAGAAAAAGATTGATAATATTATTGCAGACTCTAAAAATTTATCAACTCTTATGAATCTTCAAAAATCGCTTTTAACAGATGAAAACTGTAAAATAAATGAGCCTTCTAACGATTATAAAGTGATAAAAAATGAATATGGTACTGAAATAGACTATAAAAATGTAAATTTACTGTTAATAAATGATTTTACTTACGAAAATTGCTTTGAAAATACAATTGAATATGATATAATTATTACGAATGTGCTGAACGAAGATGAAAAATTGTATTTATCATCTCTTTTGCGAAATGAAAACTCACTTTTGCTTGATGTGAAAAATGGAGAAACAGTAAGTATTAATTGTAAATGGGAGAAAATTTATGCCACTTATAACTGAACTTGAATTGAAGAAACAAATTCAAGAGAATAAGATGTCAAATTGCTATCTTTTTTATGGTAGCGAAGATTATCTCAAACAATTTTATACAAATAAAATCTGTCAAAAGTTTGTGACAAAGGGTAGCGAAACTTTCTCTCTTCGCAAATATGACGGAAAAGATAATACTCTCGACGAAGTGTTAGAGGGTGCACAGTCAATGCCTTTTATGAGCGAATACTGTGTGGTTATTGCTCGCGATTTTCAACTGGATTCTTTGAGCGAAGATGATAAGAATAAGTTGACAGACTATCTTTCAAATCTTCCTGATACATCTATCACAATTTTCTGGATGGATAGTATAGAGGTGTCACCTAAAAACACAAAATGGAAATGGGTTATTGATAATTTCAATAAAAACGCAACAACAATAAACTTTGCAAAACCCGATATGCGAGAGCTTAAAAAGATTATCATTGCCTATGTTAAAAAACAAGGTTGTGTAATTAGTGATAAATCAGCATCATATCTTGTTGAGTTGGTTGGTGACAGTCTTAATACATTGTTTAATGAAATGGAGAAACTTTGTAATTTCGTTGGACAGGGTAATGAGATAACAAATGAGCATATTGACGCTACTGCTGTGCGCTCATTAGAAGCAAGAGTGTTTGATTTATCAAAACTTGTGCTTAATCATAATCCACAAGGTGCTTTGGAATTGTTGCATACACTTATGCTTCAAAAAGCCGAGCCTATTGACATTTTCGGTGTTATTTTAATGTCTTTTGTTGATGTTTATCGTGTAAAGGTCGCAGTCAGTGGTGGAGAGAGCGCAACATATCCTGCAAAGTTTTTTGATTATAGAAATAAAGAATTTAGACTTACAAATTCAACACGCTCTGCGTCAAAACTCTCAACAGAACAATTGAGAGAATGTTTTGATTGTTTCAGTGAGGCAGACCGTGCACTTAAAAGCACAGCACAAAGCGGTGAATTGATTCTTGAAAGATTAATTGTTCAACTTTCATTGATAATTGCAAGGTAAATTATGATTAAGATTAATGAAGCAGTAATTGTTGAAGGCAAATATGATAAAATCAAATTGTCGGGTATTCTTGATACAGTTATTATTGAGACTGACGGTTTTGCCATCTTCAAAGATAAAGAAAAGCAACAGTTAATCCGTTTTTTGAGTGAGAAGCGTGGAATAATAATTATGACAGATTCTGACTCAGCTGGATTTAAAATCCGTTCTTTTATAAATGGAATAACTAAAAGCGAAAACATAAAAAATGTGTATATTCCCGATGTTTATGGCAAAGAAAAGCGCAAAACTGAAATGAGCAAAGAAGGTAAATTAGGTGTCGAAGGAATAAGCACAGAGATTATAATGTCCGCCTTACAAAAAGCAGGTGTTTTTTGTAGTGAAAACGATAAAAAAGAAGGCAGAGAAATAACTCGTACCGACTTTTTTGAAGACGGAATTAGCGGCCGTGACAATAGCAGTGAAATAAGAAAATCACTTGCGCAAAGTTTAGGATTACCTGAAAGAATGTCATCATCGGCGTTGCTTAAAATCATAAATTCATATATGACTTATGATGAATATAAAAATGCAATAAATGGTTTGATAAAATAATGAAAATGTGATAAAATCAAATTTCTATCACATTGTTACAGATATGAGGTATTAATAAATGAGTGTAGAAAGAATTTTCCCAATTAATCGACCTTATTATGACTTGCCACAGGTCGAAACTTTTAAGGAAATGATTGACAGAAGCGAAAGTTTGTATTCAGATAGACCTGCTTATAAACTTAAAAATAAAGACGGTGTGCTTTATAATGTTACTTATAAAAAATTCCGTCATGATATTTATTATATGGGTAACAGTCTCATTAAAAGAGGCTATTCAAGAAGTCACATTGCAGTTATTGGTGCAAGTTCATATCGTTGGCAAGTAACATATTTAGCAGTTACCTGTAGTGATAATGTTATTGTGCCAATCGATAAAGAATTGCTTACAGATAATATTATGGACATCTTGAAAGACTCAGATTCTGTAATGCTTTTCGGTGATAAGAAATATATCAACGCAATTAAAGAAAGAAAAGACGAATTACCAGAAAATTTTGTTTTCGTTTGCTTTGATGATATCACAGAAGATGGCGTTGTGAAGTTTAATGATTGGTTGCAAGAGGGTAGAGATATGTACCATAGTGGTACAAGACTTCTCAACGACATTAAGCTCGATAAAGATGCAATTGCGGCAATCCTTTTCACATCAGGCACAACAGGCGTTTCAAAAGGCGTTTGTCTTAGTCAATATAATATCTGCTTTGATGTGGTAAGCGTTTTAAGTGTGGTTAAGGTTAATCCAACCGACAATTGCTTATCAGTGCTTCCAATTCATCATACTTATGAGTGTACAGTTGGATTTTTCGCATTCATTTATTCAGGTGGTTGTATTTCATTCAGCCGAGGTCTTCGTTATATTCTCCAAGATATGAAAGAAATTCAACCAACAATTTTCGTTACAGTGCCATTGATGCTTGAAAAATTCCACGCAAGAATTGTTAAGAAAATATCTGCAAAAACTGCAGGTAGTGCAATTTTTAAGTTTGGTAAAAGCGCGTCTATGGTCGGCCGTGCATTCGGCTCAAAATATATCGGTAGAAAACTTTTCAACGAAGTTATTGAAACTTTTGGTGGCAAACTTCGTTTGATTGTTACAGGTGCATCTGCTCTTGACCCAAGAGTTGCCGAAGACTTTATGACAATGGGTATCGACCTTTATATCGGCTATGGTCTTACAGAAACAGCCCCAATTGTTATGGTTAATAATGATAAATTGATGCTTACTGATTCAGTTGGAACACCACTTCCAAATATCGAAGCAAAAATTCATAATCCTGATGATTTGGGTGTTGGTGAAATTTGGGTGCGTGGTCCAATGACAATGAAGGGCTACTATAAAAATCCGGAAGCAACTGCAGAAGTTATCACCCCTGACGGATGGTTCAGAACAGGTGACTTAGGTATTGTTGACGAGCATAACTGCTATAAAATTACAGGCCGATGCAAGAATGTTATTGTTACAAAGAATGGTAAAAACATCTTCCCTGAAGAAGTTGAACTTTATCTTAATAACAATCCATTCATTGAAGAAAGTATGGTTTATGGTGAAGAAAGTGGTAACGACGAAACAACAGTTTCAGCACAGATTTACCCTAACTATGAAAAAATCAAAGAAAATCTTAAGCGTCAGGAATTGACACAAGAAGAAATCAGAAACACAATTGCAGAAGCGATTAAAGAAGTTAATAAGAAACTTCCTGGTTATAAAAAAGTTATGCAATTTGATGTTCGTGAAGAAGAGTTTGTAAAAACAACTACTCACAAAATTAAGCGTCAAGCAAACATTAAGAAAGATGACAAAAATGCTGAATAACAGCAAGAAATAAACGAGGTAACAATATGACTTACGAAGCCAATTTCCCCGTGAACAAATCCTTTTATGAAGTTAATGAAATCAAAACTTTTAAAGAACTCATTGACAATAGTGAAAGACTTTATTCTGACCGACCAGCTTATAAACTGAGAAACAAAGACGGAATTTATTATGATGTTTCATATAAAAAATTGCGTCATGATGTTTATTATCTTGGCAACAGTCTTGTAAAAGACGGCTATTCAAGAAATCACATCGCAGTTGTGGGTGTGAACTCATATAAATGGGCAGTGACTTATCTTGCAGTAACTTGCAGTAATAATGTTATTGTGCCAATGGACAAAGAACTTACTGCTGACAATATGGTTGACATTCTTAACGATTCTGACTCTTGTGCAATTTTTGGTGACAAGAAATTCATCAAAGAGCTTTATGAGAGAAAAGATAAACTTCCAAAAGGATTTAAATTCTATTGCTTTGATGAAATTGACCTTGATGGTGTATTTTCTTTTGATGAATATTTTGAAGAGGGAAGAGCCCTATATAAAAAGGGTGTAAAGAGCCTTAATGATGTGACTTTAGACCCTGAAGCAATGGTATCACTTTTGTTTACATCAGGCACAACAGGTGTTTCAAAGGGCGTTTGCCTCAGTATGAACAACATCTGTGGTGTTATCAACAATATCGGTGGCGTTGTTAAAGTTTATCCCGAAGACCAACTTCTTTCAGTGCTTCCAATTCACCATACTTATGAATGTACATTAGGATTTTTGTTCATTCTTTCTTGTGGTGCTTGTATTGCGTTCTGCCGTGGTATCCGTTATATCACTCAAGATATGGCAGATATCAAACCAACAATATTTATTACTGTGCCATTGATGATTGAAAAATTCTATGCAAGAATTATTAAGAAAATCGGCGAGAAAAAAGGCGGTAGTGCAATCTTCGGCTTTGGTAAAGTTGCATCATCAGTTGGTCGTGCATTCGGCTCGAAGAATGTCGGTAGAAAACTCTTTAACGAAGTTATCGAAAACTTTGGTGGCAGACTTCGTCTTCTTATCACGGGCGCATCTGCACTCGACCCAAGAGTAGCAGAAGACTTTATCAATATGGGTATTGATATTTATATCGGATATGGTCTTACAGAATGTGCACCACTTGTTATCGGCAACCACGACAAATTGATGTTGCCTGACTCAATTGGTACACCACTTCCAAATGTCGAAGCGAGAATCAATGATCCCGATGATTTGGGTGTTGGTGAAATCTGGATTAAAGGCCCAATGGTTATGATGGGTTATTATAAAAATCAAGAAGCAACTGATGAAGTGCTCACATCTGACGGATGGTTTAAAACAGGTGATTTGGGTGTTGTTGACAGAAACAACTGCTATAAAATCACGGGCCGTTGCAAGAATGTTATTGTTACAAAGAATGGCAAAAACATCTTCCCTGAAGAAGTTGAAATCTATCTTAACAATAACCCTCTTATTGAAGAAAGTATGGTATATGGCGTTGAAACTGAAAACGACGAAACAACAGTTTCAGCACAGATTTATCCTAACTATGAAAAAATAAAAGAAAATCTTAAGCGTCAAGAAATCACTCAAGAAGAAATTCGTGAGCAGATAGCACAGGCGATTAAAGAAGTTAACAAAAAACTTCCATCATATAAAAAGATTATGAATTTTGATATTCGTGAAAACGAGTTTATCAAAACAACAACACAAAAAATTAAACGCTATGCTAACCTTAAACAAAACGATAAGGAAGATAGCGTTGAAGAAACAACAGGGGAAGAGCAATGATTTTAGGATATGACAACCAAGAAGAATTTTCAAATGGCAAAAAAGTTTTAGCATTGATGGCATCTCCAAGAAAAACGGGATACACAGCAAAACTTTTGGGCGCACTTCTTCGTCAATTCCCAAAGGGGACAAATATTGAAATAGTAAATCTTTATGACTTAAATCCTGTGCCTTGCAATGCTTGTGGATATTGCAAAGCAGTTACAGGTTGCTCAAAAAAAGATTTAGAAGAATTCTTCAAAAAGTTTGAAGATGTGGACATAATAATATTTGCAACACCAATTTATTTTATGGGTGTGCCAGCACCAATGAAAGCACTCATTGACCGTTTTCAGCGTTATTATGAAGCTCGTTTCCGTCGCAATATGAAAAATCCTATCGAGAAACGAAGAAAAGCAATCATAATGGTCACAAGTGGCTCTGACGGTGAAATCGGCTATGAAGTTATCAAACATCAGTTAATGCAAGCATTCACAGTGCTCAATATTGAACTCTGTGGCACAATGCTCGCAAGAAATACTGATAAATGTGGCATTGATAGTACAGATATACAAAAAGCAGAAATGCTTTATAGGAGCGTGAGATAAAATGGCAATGACAAAAGTAAATCTTGAAAATTTTGCACAAGAAGTTTTGAAATCAGAAAAGAAAGTCCTTCTCGATTTTTATGCAGATTGGTGTGGACCTTGCCAGATGATGATGCCTGAGATGGAAGCTTTCGCAGAAGAAAACGAAAACATTAAAGTTTGCAAACTCAATGTTGATGACTCAACAGACCTTGCAGTAACATTTGGTGTTATGAGCATTCCAACAGTTATTCTTTTCGATAAAGGACAAGAAGTTAAACGCTTTGTTGGTGCAAAAGAAAAACATCAGATTGCAGAATTCTGCGCAGAATAGAAATTAAAAGGAGAGCTTAAGCTCTCCTTTTTTTATAGTCTGCATTTCACAATTGCTTCGGTTACATTTGTCAGAACTAGTTCACCGTGTTGATTATATGCGTGAATGGTCAATTCAACAATTCCGTTTTTCTCACTTCGTTTAGTAAGCCCTGTCACATGAGCCTTTGCGGTAAGAACATCATCAACATAAACAGGCTTTAACCACTCAATTTTTGTTGATTTTCCTGCCAAAAGGTCGTCACGGAATAAATCAACTTCAAGATATTTTGCCCAAACTGACATAAACGACATAACACCCGGTGCAATAAGCCCACCAAAGGGACTTTTCTTTGCATATTCTTCGTCAGTGTGTAGAGGAATGTTGTCATAAAGACGAGCAAAATCCATCATTTTTTCTTTTTCAATGACAGCAGGTGGAATATCAACTGTCATACCCATTTTAACATCATCAAAATACATTAAATTCACCCGATTTTAATATGTGCCAAAATTTAAGAATTATTACTTAATCAAATCCTTTATAACTTCGCCTGCGATAATGAGTCCTGCCACACTTGGTACAAAAGATATGCTTGCAGGGGTGCGTTCGCCATCATTTTTAGGTGTTTCAGCTGAATAAAGCACCTTTAATTTTTTCACACCACGAGTTTTTAATTCTTTTCTCATAACTCTGCAAAGGGGACAAGTATCCGTCTTATAAATATCAGTAATCTTAAATGCGGTCGGGTCAAGTTTATTGCCTGTGCCCATCGATGCAATCATCGGTATATTCAATTCTTGTGACTTAATTGCAAGGTCAATTTTCGCAGTCACATTGTCAATTGCATCAATAATATAATGATACTCTGCAAGATTAAATTCATCTGCATTTTCAGGTAAATACATTTTAACAATTGGTGTAACCTGACAGTCGGGGTTAATATCAAGAATTCTTGCTTTTGCAACATCTGCTTTTGGCTTTCCAACCGTTGAATGAAGTGCATATAACTGACGATTGATGTTTGTAATGTCAACTGTATCCTTGTCAACCACTGTCATTTTACCAACGCCTGAACGAGCAAGTGCTTCGGCAACATAAGAGCCAACACCACCAAGCCCAAAAATAATAATATTTGCATTTTTAAGTTTTTCGAGATTGTTAGTTCCTATTAATCTTTCAGTACGAGAAAATTCCATAATATCACCCGACCTATACTTATTTAATTCAATTATACACTATTGAAAAATTTCCCGCAATAGTGTATAATCTTTTTTTGGAAATTTATATTTATTAAGGATGATATTATGAAACTCGGTATCGTAGGTTTGCCAAATGTCGGCAAAAGTACACTTTTTAATGCTATTACAAACGCAGGTGCGCAGTCTGCTAACTATGCTTTCTGCACAATTGAGCCAAATGTGGGCGTTGTTGCAGTGCCAGATTACAGAATTGACAAGCTTGCTGAAATGTATAACCCTGCAAAAATTACTCCTGCAACAATTGAATTTGTTGATATTGCAGGTCTTGTAAAAGGTGCATCAAAGGGCGAAGGTTTGGGCAATAAATTCCTTTCTCATATCCGTGAAGTTGATGCAATTATCCATGTTGTTCGTTGTTTTGAAAATGACGATATTATCCACGTTGAAGGTAGCATTGACCCACAGCGTGACATTGAAACAATAAACCTTGAACTCATTCTTTCTGACGTTGAAATTCTCGACAGAAGAATTACAAAGAGTGAAAAAGACCTTAAGGGTGACAAATCACTCCAGAAGGAAGTTGATTTCTTAAAGCGTCTTCGCGGTGAACTCGAAAACGGTGTTAATGCTCGTGCAGTTGAAATGGACGACGAAGAAAGAGAAATTCTTTCGACTGTTGCACTTCTCTCATCAAAACCAATTATTTATGCTTGTAATATGAGTGAAGAAGATTTTGCAAACAACATCCGTGACAATGCAAGATACAATGCAGTTTGCAAGCTTGCAGAAGCAGAGGGTGCTGAAACACTTCCTATCTGTGCAGAGCTTGAAGCACAGATTGCTGAACTCGATAAAGAAGAAAAAGAGATGTTCCTTGCTGATTTGGGCATTGAACAGGGTGGTCTTGACCTTCTCATTCAGCGTTCATATAATCTTTTAGGACTTATCTCATACTTAACTGCTGGACAACCTGAAGTTCGTGCTTGGACAATTAAAAAAGGCACAAAAGCACCACAGGCAGCAGGTAAAATTCATACAGACTTTGAGCGTGGATTTATTCGTGCAGAAGTAATCCACTTTGACGACCTTATTGCAAATGGCACAATGCAGGCTGCAAAAGAAAAAGGTCTTGTACGAAGTGAAGGCAAAGAATATGTTATGAAAGACGGAGACATCGTTCTCTTCAGATTTAATGTTTAAAAAATTGGTTCTTTTTCTGTAATGCTTCGTGGCTTTCGGCTCGCAGTATACCTGATACAGCTTCGCCTTTGCCACATTGTCTTGCGAAAAAACAACTCAATTTTACTAAAACTTAAAATATACTTGATGAAAAATAAAAAGAACTTGCAAATTTGCAAGTCCTTTTTGGCGCGCTTGACTGGAGTCGAACCAGCGACCTTCAGAGTCGGAGTCTGACGCTCTATCCAACTGAGCTACAAACGCAAATATTTTTAACGGGACGCCGAGTGGGCGTCCCATATATAATTACCAATTCTTGATGATTTCGGGATTTTTAGCAATCTCATCAATTTTATTCATAAATGGCACAACATCGATGAGTGCACCAATTCTGTGGTCGAAGGTGAGTGTTACAGGCATAACTTTCTTTGTGCCTAAATCAATTTCACCTTTGCTGTTTCTAAACACAAATTCTTCATCGTGAACTGTGCCAACACCCATCATAAACACTTGTGGATATAAAAGTGGGGCGTGGCAACTATGACCCTCAAGTCTTAATGCACCATAATTTGAGAAGCATACTGTACCTTCTCTAACATGGTCGGGGGAAAGTGCGTTTTCTTCTTTTGGAGCACGATGAAACAAATCAGAAATGTTTCCCATTTTGCTCTTGCCGAAAGCTCCCTTAACAGTCATTGCAATTGCACGAGGCATATTGCTTGAAAGCATCATTGCTATTCCACGAAGCAAAGCAAGGTCTGTATAGGTGCGTCCAATATCGGTAGTTTTCATTCGTGTAACCAAATCTGTGATTTCTTCTTGAAGCTCTTTGAGATTTTTTTCTTCGGCATTGAGAATGTTCACAGGGAAAGTTTCACCGCTATCAAGAAGAACAGGTAATGCAAGATTGATGTGTTTTTTAATAATCAAACGGCCTGAGACTGAATATGGCTTGAAATCAATATGAGCATTAAGTTTTGGAGCAACTTTTAAGCCCTCTATCATTGCTTTTATAATGATTGTATTGAATGAGAGAGAATATCCACATTCACTTTTGAATGCTTTATATTCTTCCCATAATTTTGTAACATCTAAGTCATAATGATATGACGCTGCAGGTTGGGTAGTTGCAGAAGATAGTGCATATCCGTTGCATTTTTTCTTAACCTCACCAAAATATTCAACTCTGTCGCCCTCAACAGGACGATGGAGTGTTTTATCAAGAAAATATTTAAGTCCCATAGTTTTTTTCTCCCCAATGTTTTATTGACATTTAGTATATCAAAATAATCTAACTCAGTCAATCAAGACAAATAAAAAATAAATTATAAAGGAGGCGACTTACAATGAGAAAAGGCAATTTAATGAGCGTCCGTCACGATATTCGTGTGCTTGATGCCACAATCCGTGATGGTGGGCTTTGCAATAATTTTCAGTTTACTGACGAATTTGTTAGTGAGCTTTATAAAACCAACATTAAATGTGGTGTTGATTATATGGAATTTGGTTATCGTGCAAGTCGCAACCTTTTTAACGAAGATGAACATGGCAAGTGGAAATTCTGTAAAGAAGAAGATGTCCGTGCAATTGTTGGTGAAAATGATTCCCCTATGAAAATATCAGTTATGGCTGATGTTGGTCGTTGTGATTATAAAACGGACTTTATTCCTAAAAAAGACAGCGTAATTGATATGGTGCGCGTTGCTTGTTATATTCATCAGATTCCGTCTGCAGTTGAAATGATTAATTATTTAAGCGAGTTGGGTTACGAAACAACTTGTAATATTATGGCAATTTCACAGGCTAATTTCAACCAAATTGACGAGGCTCTTAAAATGCTCGGTGAATCAAAGGTTGACATAATCTATCTTGTTGATAGTTATGGTGCACTTGTTCCTGAAAGTGCTGTTGAGCTTGCAAAGAGATATCTTGAATATGGTGAAAAATACGGCAAGCAAATCGGTTTTCATGGTCATAACAACCAAAAACTCGCTTATGCAAATACAGTTGAAACCCTTTCTTATGGTGTGTCTTTTGTGGATGCAACTGCAATGTCGATGGGTAGGGGAGCAGGCAATTGTGCCATGGAATTATTGCTTGGTTTCTTAAAAAATCCAAAATATAGCACATACTCATTATTGAAGTTTATTGAAAACTATATGATTCCTTTAAAAGAATCGGGTGTTCAATGGGGGTATGCGCCACAATATATGCTCACAGGCCAGCTTAATCGTCACCCAGAAGAAGCAATTCGTTTCACAGAACAAAAACGAACCGATTACACAGAATTTTATAAAGAATTACTAGATAATTTTTAAAAACAGCAAGAAATAAAAACTTGCTGTTTTTTCTTGCCTTTTTACATTTAATAATTTATAATCATATTAATATATTTTCTGTTAAGGAGAACAAAAATGGGGAAAGTAAAAAGCTTAATAAATAGCATTAAGCAAAATTGGAACACGCCCGCTGAGGGGAATTATGTGCCCTATAAAGAAATTGTCAATCTTGGTGTTGCTGGATTTGGTATTCATTGGGCGTCAACTCTTGCAAACGCAATAGGCTTGAGCGCGGCCAACTTTATTGTTGGTGCAAGTATCGGTCTTCAACCTGTGCACTTGCAAGTAATGCTTATTCTTGCAAATATTGTCGGCATTCCGATTGGTATTTTCAGAGGTTGGTTTTTTGATAACCACAAAATGCCAGGTGGTAAATTCATTCCGATTATGTTAAAAACCCCAATTCCAATTGCAATAATCTCAACATTATTTGTGTGGTTGCCTTATGAACAAATGGACTACTGGACAAAAGTCATTGTTGTTTGGTTAGTCTTTATGGTTTTGTCAGTATTTCTTGGATTCTATAACGAAGCATTCGCGTTTTATAAACAAGTTATAACACCAAACGCACAAGAAAGGGCAAATGTTTCAAGTATATCTCAGATTCTCTATTCGTTTGCACCAACAATCACATCATTTGTTGTGCCAACAATAGCAGGTCTTACATGGGGTATGGATAATATCTGGACCTATCGTGTTATTTATCCTGGATTTACTGTTGTTGGTCTTATTGTACTTTTCATCTTCACACCAAAACTCAAAGAGAGAATTATCGTTGCAAAGCGACCTGTTGAATATGTCAGTTTGATGGACTCTCTTCGTGAGGTTGCAAAAAATAAATATTTCTGGATTATCAACTTAGGCTCTTGGGTGGGCTTTCTTGAAGGTTCAAGTGCAGTTCTTGTTAACTGGACTTTCAACTATTCCGATGGTGGTGCACATAAGGTTTATATGGGCCTTGCAACTACTCTCATTTCAAATGCCGCACTTTGGGCTATGATGTTAGCACCATTTGCAATTAAACTTATGGGCAAGAGAAATCTTCTCATTGTGCACAATACAATAAATGTTGTACTTTATGCGATTTTATTCTTGGTTTATAAAAATGTGCTTTTGATGTGTATTGTTGTATATCTCAATACATTTGTAAACACATTCTCAAATGTTTATACACCAAATATCAATGCAGATATGCGTGACTATCACCAATGGAAAACAGGTGTCAGAGTTGACGGACTTTTCACACCACTCACACTCATAGGCACAATTTTAGGTTTCTTCACAGGTCTTGTTATTCCTGCAATTTATGAAAAAATGGGACTTAAAGAAGACTATACAGTGCTTTATAATGACGAAATGAGAAACAATCTCTTCACCGTGCTTATAATTTGTTCAATTGTTGGTTCAATAATGAATCTTATCCCATATCTCTTCTATGACTTAACCGAGAAAAAACATCGTGGATATGTGAATGTGCTTAAAATCCGTGCAATGTTTGAAGACTATGGTAACGGAGAACTTGAAGACGAGCAACTTGTTGATGCAATGAAAATTATTAACGGTGCAAGAACCGATTTACAGAAAAAAGCTGTTGATAAGAGAGCACTCAAACTTGCACGAAAGAATAAAGACAAAGAAGCAATTCGTCTTGCAAAAGCAGAAATTCGTGAAGCTAAAAAGCATAACGAATTTGTTGATGGCTTGCCAATTGTTAAAGAAGAGCTTGAAAAGTTCAACACAGAGCGTTTTAAAGCACAACTTGCTTCTGCAAAAGTTACTCTAAACAATGGTGAAGTTTATCTTTATTCTGACTGGAGAGAAGAAATGGCAAAAGCAAAACAGTTGCCAAATTCAACTGACGAAGAAAAAGAAATTCGTTCAGATGCTTTGCAACTTGCAAGACTCAAAAAACGTTCTTTCAAGCTTCTTCAAAAGCACGGCAAAGAAAATCTCGTTCTTCCTGATGAAAAACGTGCAGAAGAAATTAAAAACCGTGAATATAACACAGAAAAAGAGCGTCGTCAAATCAGAAAAGAGCTTAAAGCATATACAGACGGTGTTTCGGTTTACAGACGAATCACAAAGCCATATAATGATGCAAGAAATCTCATAATTCAAGCAGAGAATTATACTCATTTAGGTGAAATTGAAAAACTCTATGAAAACATCATAAAGGCATAAAAATAAGGGGTTGTTATCAACCCCTTAAATTATTTATTATACAAATTTATATTCTGCGTCGCCTGCGCCGATTTCAAAGTGAAGTTTTGCAATTCCAAGATTAATTCCACCACAGAATTTGCTTGTTGCTTCTGCTTTGATTTTATTGTTTTCAAGCATAGTAAAACGGAATTTCTGTTTGTTCATTGCAGTTGGTGCAAGCATTGCACATTGCATACCTTCCATAAACCAAGATGGCATATCACCACGAAGTCTAAAAAGAAAGTCAATAAGAGTATTTGAGTGTGGGGTGCCTTGAGTTTCACCATAACCGATTGCAATAACACAAACTAATTTTTCGCCTTTATTTATATTGTATTTTACTTTGCGCTTGTCATAAGTGCCAGCAACCCAACAAGTGTTAAGACCAAGCATTTGTGCTTTGAGAACAACTTTCTCGCCGAAATATCCGCACTTTTCTTCAAGGTCTTCGCTTTTTTTGCCAACAACTGCGATATAGTTGTTGACACCCTTAAATCCACCTTTTTGAGCATGCTTGCCTGAGAAAGCGTCTTTTTCATTGGTTATAAGTTGAAGATGAAGTCCGCTATCTTTATTGCAATTTTCAATTTCTTGAAGTAATTCACTCATCACTTCGCCTTCAATTTTTTTGTCTGTGTAAGAACGAACTGAATGTCGTCTTGCAACTGCTTCTAAAATATCCATATAATCACCTTTGAAAATTATACTATAAAATACCAATTATTGCAATAAAAATTAAAACTTTGGTTGACTGAGCGACAATAAAAGAGTAAACTTAAATAAGAATTTGGAGGAGAATAAAATGATTATATTATTTCTTATTTTAGCAATTTTGGTTGGGTTAGCTTTAGTATTGGCGTTTAATACGATGAAAAGTATTAAAGGTGCAAGAAAACTTGAGGAATTCAAACCATTTTATAATGACGACGAAATTATGAATTACGCTCTTCGTCTTCAAAAGATGATTAAGTGTAAAACAATTTCAGTTGCAGATAGTTATGACGATACTGAATTTGCAAAACTTCGCGATGTAATGGTTGAACTTTTTCCAACAGTACATAAAACTGCCGAGAAAATGACATTTTCGGACGATTGTTGGATTTATAAAATCAAAGGTAAAGATGAAACTCGTAACATTATGCTAATGTCCCACCATGATGTTGTTGATGTTAGTGGCGATTGGGAGCACGACGGATTTTCAGGTGAAATCATTGACGGCAAAATCTGGGGTAGAGGTACAGTTGACACAAAAACTCCACTTTTTGCAGAATTCTCTGCTCTTGAAGAATTGTTGAACGAAGGCTTCACACCACCTTGCAATATCTGGATTGGCTCATCACATAATGAAGAGCTCGGTGGTAACGGAATACCCCTTGCAAACGAATATTTCAAAGAGAATAACATTAGATTTGAGACAATTCTTGACGAAGGTGGCGCACTTATCGAGCCACCACTTGCAGGAATGAAAGCTGACAAATGTGGAATGGTTGCAGTCCACGAAAAAGGTAGAATTTATTTAAATTGTACTGCAACTGCAGGCAATGCCCACGCTTCTCTCACAGCGGGCGCACAAGCAACAACAGTTGAGAGAATGTCATCATTTATCAATGAAATTATGTCAAATGATATTTTCATTCGAAAAATCAATCCACAAGTTGAAGCAATGTTCAAACACATGGCACCATATCTCGCATTCCCAATGAATATGCTTCTCTCAAACCTTTGGCTTTTTGGTGGAATAATTAAAAAGGTTATGCCAAAAATCAATGCACAAGCAGGTGGGCTTATCGGTACAACTTGCACCTTCAACAATATTGAAGGTAGCACAAAAGATAAAATCTGTACTGCAAAAGCATTTTTGAGACCTGTTAATGAAGAAAATTTTGAAAAAGATTTAGAAGCTTTCAAAGAGATAGCAAAGAAATATGATATTACTGTTGAAATGACAGAAGATAGTGAGTACCATGGCCCTGCCGATATGAGCAAACCGCCATTCCAGTACACAATGAATTGTATTGGTGAAATTTTCCCACAATATCCTGCATCACCATTTATTCTTCCAGCGGGTACAGATGCGAGAACGCTTACAGATGTGTGTGATTGTGTGCTTCGTTTCGCACCCATTAAATTGTCGGCTCAGCAGTTGGGTTCTGTCCATGCAGAAAACGAAAATATCGACATCGACTCGGTCGCAAATTGCGTAGCATTCTATAAATATTTTGTTAAAAATTATAAATAGTTTTAACCATAGGGGATGCCAACTCGGCATCCCTTTTTATTCGAGAAAATTTGAATTTGTTGAATTGTTTAATATGTGTATTCTAGGCTCTCCTTGTCAGGGCGCGAGCATTCGGTGGATGCTGAATTAGCGCTGTCTAAGCCGGCAGGCGAGTAAGGGAGCTGTCAACGAAGTT
>JAZOPS010000029.1:0-3955 GCA_045655645.1 Candidatus Fimenecus sp. | reverse complement strand
TGCAGGCAACACAGCAACTAACGCTACAAAACCTGCTACTCTTGAAACAGGTGCAGAAATCAAAGTTCCTCTCTTCATTGAAGAAGGCGAAATGATTAACGTTGATACTCGTACAGGCGAGTATATGTCAAGAGCATAATTGGAGGTATAATTATGATGACAGTTACAGAAAAAGTAGCATACCTTAAAGGTCTTGTTGAAGGCCTTGACTTTGGCAAAGACGAAAAAGAAACAAAAGTTATTAACGCAGTTCTCGATGTTCTTGAAGACCTTGCTCTCGCAGTAAGCGACCTTGACGACGAAATGGAACTTGTTACAGAACAGCTCGACGCAGTTGACGAAGATTTAGCAGACCTTGAAGAAATCTTCTATGACGAATGTGACGACTGTGATTGCGATTGTGACGATTGTTGCGATTGCGACGATGAAATGTATGAAGTTGAATGCCCAAACTGTGGTGAAATGATTTATTTTGATGAAGAAATCATTCTCGACGGTGAAGCAGAATGCCCAGCATGCGGCGAAGTTCTTGAATTCGATTGCGATTGTGACTGCGACTGCTGTGCAGACGACGAAGAATAATTTATTCTAAAAATTAAGGACTACCTTTGGTAGTCCTTTTTTGTTGCTTTTATATTTATTTGGTGATACAATAAGTTTACGGGGTGATTTTATGAAAAATAAAATGTTGAAAACCTATACAGGATTATGGGGGGGCATTGCAGTTGTTTACGGACTTTGGATGACTTTTATTATGAGTTGGGACCAATACCCATACATAATTCCAACTGATGCAGACATGGCGTTGCCTGCTGACCAGTTTATTGCAAAATTTGACGGCATGCTTTATGAGCCATTATATGCAAATCCAACAGTCTATTGGCTTTGGGTTATCGGCTCAACTGTACTTCTTTTCTTATATGCTTTGTTTATAAGAAAAATTCTTTTTGCCGATAAGCTTTCAAAAGCCACAACAATATTTTGCGTTGCAAATCTTATTGTAGGTTTTGTGTTTATTACTTGGTATGGCTTTTTGGATTTTCCACATCAATTCGGTAACATTTTAACTGATGTTACAGCGAGTATGCTTGGTCTTCGTTATCCTTGGCCTTTTAAGATGTGGGGTGTTTTAGCGTCACTTTCTATTTTTACAAATACTCTTTATATGTATCGTAAAAACAATTATCAGGGCAAAGCGGGTGTGATTGTAACATCTCTTGGATGCGCAGCAATTTATGTAACAGTTAATGTGCCATCTGCAGGTCTTGACCTTGTTATGACGGCTCGTTGTTTAGGCCATTGGGCGACTGCTCTTATTTTCGCTTTCTTAGGTGCAGCAGGTGTGATTATTTTCTTATTCCACAAGTGCAAACAAAAAGACAAGAAATACATAATTGCAACTATAATTTTTGTAGCGGTGCTTTTACTTATGCTCGTTCTTCTTGTAACCGTTGGTAAGAGTGCATTTATTGAAAACTTGCCTATGTGGGTTGCCTATGCATTATTGTTTATTATAAACTTTACATCTTTCTTTGATAAAAAGGAAATCAAAGAAACAGTAAAAGCATAAAGGAGAATAATTATGAAAGAAATTTTAATGTCAAATATCCCTGCCGCTGTTGCCACAATTGGTCTTATTCTTTATTTCTTCGGCATGGCAATCGTGTTTATTATCAGTCCATTAAAAAATGCAGAGAGTTTTTCAATTAAACCTGTTGACAATGCAGGCAAAACTGAAATCCGTGTTTATTATGGTGGCATTTCAGGTGCGTTAGGTGGATTTTTGCTTTTCCTTATGCTCGCTCTTAAAACACCATATTATTCAATGATTGGCGGTCTTTTCTTCGCAACAACAGTTTTTGTGACAAGAACAATCTTCCTTTTTGTTGATAAGGGTTGGAAATGCCCATATACAAAACTTGCAATTCCAGCAGAAGGACTTTTTGTAATCGCACTCTGGACTTGTTTTGCACTTTCAAAGACTTTATATTGATATGACGCCGATTCAAGAAAAACTTTTTCAGTTGCAAGACTTGGGTTATCGTGATTTTCATTCAAAACTGATGCCCACCGTTTGCAAAGATAGAATAATCGGTGTCCGTGTGCCCGTTTTAAGAAACTTTGCAAAAGAATTGAACAAATCAGAATTAAAGGCAGAGTTTTTAAATACTCTGCCTCATAAATATTATGAAGAAGATAATCTTCACGCTTTTTTAATTGAACAAATCAAAGACTTTGATGAATGTATTTCTGCTTTAGATAATTTTCTTCTATTTGTTGATAACTGGGCAACTTGTGATATGATGACCCCAAAAGTCTTGGGTAAAAATCTCCCATTGCTATATGAAAAAATTGAAGAATGGTCAAAATCAGAACATATTTATACAGTAAGATTTGCGGCTGTGACTTTGATGAAATTCTTTATGGATGAGCATTTAGATAAAAAACATCTAAACTTGCTTTTGGAGATTGAATCCAAAGAATATTATATTAATATGGCTATTGCGTGGTATCTTGCAACTGCACTTTCTAGTCGTTGGGACTTGGTAATTCCATATATAGAAAAGCAGAAATTCGATAAATGGATACATAACAAAGCAATTCAGAAATCAATTGAAAGTTATCGAATAACAAAAGAACAAAAAGAATATCTTAAAACTTTAAAGATAAAATAAAAGGGATACCAAGCGGTATCCCTTTATCTATTGTTTATTGATTATTTCTTCTTTGGTGCTTTAACTTTGTTGAGTTTAGCGTTGAGTTCAAGGATTTGCTCTTTTGTGAATGAACCACCAAGCATTGAGAATACACGCTTGATTGTAAATCCTTTAGCCATACCATAAACATTTTTAAGCATTGCAGGGGTAACCTTGAAGCCTGAAAGCATATTGCCTTTCTTTTCTTCGCCGTTTTCATCCTTGCCGCCGCCCATTGAGTTTTTGAGCATCATAAGGAATTTAACCATTACAAGTTTACCACCGAATGTGCTCATAATGTCGCCTATTGTATTGTTGATTGAAAGTCGACCATCAGGAGTGCTGATTTCAAACCAGTTGATAACCTGACCTTCTTCTTTCATAACATAAGCTTCGTTTGGAGTGTCAACCTTGTTGATTGTTGCTGTGTCTTCAAGGTCGCCTGCAACAACTTTAAGCTCAGTTGTACCTTCGTTTTTAACATCAAAGTAGAAGAATGGATATTTGCCCTTAGTCTGCTTGCCAACACTTACGCCATTTGCGAAAAGCTCAACCTCAGGCTGGTTGGAGTAAACAGTAACCTTTGTTACATCTTCAACTCTGTCAATATATCTCTTTGAGCAGAGGTGGAGCACAGGCTCCTTTGAAAGCCATGCCTTGTAAGCATAGAAAGAGTCTTTTTTGTATTTTCTGTCGAATGTAACAAGACCTTTGTGGTTCATACCATTTTCGCCACCTTCAGCACGAGCATCAGCGGCAAAGTCAAACATGTTCCAAACATGAGTTGCCCAAAGATAAGGTCTGTCGGCAATCTGTTTAATGAGTTCTTCGTGGTAGTATGACTGATATTCTTCTGTGTAGTCACCTTGAGTAGGTGTAGATGTGTGCCAGTCAAGAGCTTCACAACCGTATTCAGAAATACCGATTGGCTTGTTTGGATATTTCTTATGGAAATCATCAAACCAAGGACCGTTCATTGATGTGTCGCCACCGTACCAACCGAAATAGTGGTTGTATGAAAGGACATCAGAAATGTGTACATATTCGTCATTGATATCGCACATTGAAACAGCTGCAATAGTTGTAAGACGAGTTTTATCCATCTCGTGAACCATATCGTTAAGGTCTTTGTGGTTCTTGATAAGGTTAGGATTTGAACCTGCGATTGTAATTTCGTTTGAAAGTCCCCAAACAACAATTGATGGGTGGTTGTAGTTCTGAACGACAAGCTCTTTCATCTGTGAAATTGTGTTGTCATA
>JAZOPS010000028.1:0-18971 GCA_045655645.1 Candidatus Fimenecus sp. | reverse complement strand
ACAAGTGGCATTGATAAGAATAACAGCAATGTTACGCTATACATTGGGTGTCTAACAATGCCATAAAGTCCTGTATCGATAACCTTTTGACCTTCTTGCACTTCGATTGTACGACTGAGATATGTATTTTCTCTTAACACTTCGGCATAGAGAATATATGCAATTAAAAATACGATTGCAGATACTATTACAACAGACTTTGGCAAGGTATACCAACCAAAACGGATACCAAGGCCTGCAACAATAAACCCTGCAAGAAACATTAGTCCGCTGAGTTTCACCACAAGACTTTGCTCTGCTTCTTTTTCTTTTGCATCAAGTCGTGACTGTAATAACTTTGGATTTTTCGCCATCATTACAAGTCCCGCTAAAAACATTGGGACAAAAAGAATACCCATAAAAAGCCAACCATTGAAAAATGCAAATGTGCCAGCAGGTAAAAAGATTAAAAGCCCAACTAAAACTACACCTAATGAGAATTTAATAATTGCGCTGATAAATAATTTTATCGTCATAACATCACCTATCTTTCACATTTATATCTCTGTTTGCCCACTGTTTTTTTACCATATTCAATGGCATTTGTGGGACAATACGAAATGCACGCCATACAATGAGTGCAGTTTTTATCCCACACAGGTTTATTGTTTTTAATCTCAATATTATTTAATGGACAAACTTTCACGCATTTACCACAACTTATGCATTTATCATCAGCATAAAAGCCTTTTACTCTAACAAACATTGGATAGAAAAGCATATTCACAGGGCCACTCATGAATTTGTCTTGCAGATTATTGCGTGGGGTCGGGAAATGTTTATTATTTAAAAGCATGTCTGCTAATCTTTTGATTTTTTTATCTGCTCTAAAAAAGATTGTTTCTATTTCTTTATCGTTTGGTGAATTGAACATAATAATATAATTTTCAGGCATAACAACCCCAGCCGAACCCATATAAGTAAAGCCTTTTTTGTTGCAGAGTTGTTTATTATATTTTTCTGCATTGCCGATTTCACTACCACAGGTCATTATAAAATATGTGTTTTTTGCCCCTGTGAAATTTGTTTTCGAAATCCATTCTCTAATAACTATTGGAATTCGCCACGCATAAGTAGGAACAACAAAAATGAGTCTGTCATTCGCAACAATATCACTTTTGTCCTTATTTTGGAGTTTGTCGTTGATACTGATAATCTCATCAGAAGTGATTTTTGCAATTTGCTCTGCTACATATTTACTATTACCTGTACCGCTGAAATATAAAATCATATTTTCACCAACTAATTAATTTATGTTTTAATTATATCACTCAAACTCTATCACTTCAACCCATGACTGTTGAAATTTAAGCAAAAAAACCTTGAGAGCATGATGTTCTCAAGGTTTTTGTTTTATTTGCAATAATATTCAATTGCTTTGCTTATAAACTCTGCTGTGCCGCGTGAGTGTTTATCGATATTATTTTTAAATCTTTCGTCAGCTACATACATTTTGCCAAGACCTGCAAGTATTTCATTTGTGCAAGTATAGAAATTCTCTGTAATATAACTTTGTAATTTCTTCACAAGGTTTTGAGCATCAGTCGAGTCAAAACTTGCGCCACTATTCATACAAATTGCAAAATCTTGCATTATGCTATTCATTCTATCAGTTAAAGAATTGAACTTTTCTTTTGAATAGCCCTTTGTTTTTTGAGAATATTCGTTATAAGCGTCAGTTTGACCCCATTTTTCTTTCACTTCTTCTTTATAGTTTTTAAATTCTGTGTTATCAAATACGTTCATAATATTTTCTCCTTTCTTAGCACTGTCTATGGCAGAAATCAATTTTTCTAATCGTTCTTTTTTAAGAATTAAAAGTTTTTTCTGCTCGTCAAGTGCCTTTTCTTTATCATAATCGGGAGATGATACAATTTTCATAATGCTTTTAAGAGAAAAATCCAGTTCACGATAGAACATAATCTGTTGCATTTTTTCAAGAGAATCTTCGTCATAAAACCTATATCCTGTCCACATGTCAACTTCGGCAGGTTTTAAAAGACATATTTCATCATAATAATGCAGTGTGCGCACACTTACTCCCGTGAGTTTGGCGAACTCATTTATTTGCATTTTCATTTAATCACCTCACAAAAAGGAGTATATACTATTACGCAACGTAAGAGTCAAGAATTTTTTATTCGAGATTATTATAGTTAAGTCCCATTTGTGCACGGATTTCGTCGAGAAGATGCATAACATCTGATGTGGCTTTAAGTGGCACCATTCGGCTTTCTTTGAGCCCTTCGCGGATTTCTTTTGCTACTGTATCAAACTCGTCAAGATAAGAATTCATTTTAGGTCCGTTGCCCTTGAATGTTTCTTTCTTAAACATAGATTTTTTGAATGTGACACCGTTCATTGCGTGATAAAGGGTTGCTTTGATTTCGCCTTTTTCACCTTTGATTGACATCTTTTCAAAGCCTTTGAAATCGGCTATTGATGCGCTGATATTCACTTTAAAATCGGGATAAGTAAACACAATTTCTTCGCTTATATCAATGCCATTTTGAACATTGCCTTGAGTTTCAATTTTCTGTGGGATGCCCCAAAGACGATAAGCATAAGTTATTGGATAAATTGTTATATCAAGAAGCGCCCCACCTGCTCTTTTAGGGTCTCTCACGCGCTCTGCACCATTTATTATATTCACATGATATGTGAAATCTGCTGAATGAATTTTGCCAAGTTTATGCTCATCAATCCATTTTTTAGTCTGATTTGCAGATGGTGAAAACCAAGTCCACATGGCTTCACACAGATATAAATCTTTTTCGCGTGCGAGTGCAATGAGTTGGTCGGTTTCTTCTGCTGTTACTGTAAAAGATTTTTCGCAGAATACGGATTTGCCAAGCTCTAACGCAAGTTTAGCATAACGAAAATGGGCATTATGTGGTGTTACAATATAAACGCCGTCAACGCCATCGGCTGTGATTGCTTCTTCGGGTGTTTTATACGCTTTGCCACCGTATTTCTTTGCAAACTCTACACCTTTTTCATAGTTTCGTGTATAACAAGACACTATTTCGTGACGACCACTTCTATTAAGTTGAAATGCAACTGTTTTTGCAAGAGAGCCTAAACCTATAAAACACCATCTGAATTTGTTCATAAAATTTCTCCTTTATGGCAATTTGTTACCTGCGGCACGATAGATTTCATACCATTCTTCACGAGTAATATTGATTTCACTTGCCTTCAAGCAATCTGCAAGTCTAATAAGATTTGTTGTACCTGTTACAGGTTGCATTTTTGCAGGGTGACGAAGAATCCACGCAAATGCCATTGTGGTTTTTGAAACACAATATTTATTGCCGATATCTTCAAGAACTTTATTGAGTTCAGGGAATTTCTCGTTATCAATAAAGCAACCTTCAAAAAAGCCATATTGCATTGGTGACCAAGGTTGAATTGTAATGTTATTAAGTCGGCAATAGTCTAGCACACTACCATCACGGTTAACACCTGATTCGTTATACATATTCACATTGATGCCTGATTGAATCATTGGTGCGTGCATAATAGAAAACTGCAACTGATTTGCACAGATTGGCATATCAAGAGATTTTTGCAAAAGTTCCATCTGATATGGATTTTGATTTGAAACACCGAAATGACGGACTTTGCCACTATTTTTCAAATAATCAAATGCTTTTGCTACTTCTTCGGGTTCCATTAAAGCGTCAGGTCTGTGAAGGAGCAAAACATCGATATAATCTGTGCCAAGGCGTTTTAGACTGCCATCAACAGACTTCACAATATGGTCATAAGAAAAGTCAAACTGTCCTTTACGAATACCACATTTTGTCTGAATTATAATATCTTCTCTGTTTAAAGATTTAATTGCCTTGCCGAAAACTTCTTCACTTTTGCCACCGCCATAAATATCTGCGTGGTCAAAAAAGTTAGCGTCGTTTTCTAATGCTTTATCAACAAAAGCAGACACTTCACTTTCACTCATATCACTAATTCGCATACAACCAACTGCAATTGTTGGCACTTGTAATCCACTTTTACCAAATTCGATTTTATACATAAAAATCTCTCCTTTTAAAATCTTCCCCAGAAGTCAATACCCCAAGGATGAGACTGTTCTTCCCATTCGTCACGATGTTTTAATATTTTTTCTCGCATTTCGTTAACTTTATCTTTATATTCGTCACGATTTGCAAGATTTTCGGTTTCCCAAGGGTCATTTTTGATATCATAAAGGAATGTCCATTTATCTTCTACCTTATCACCATTGCGATATTCAATGAGCTTATAATTTTGGTCTTTTACACCACGGACAAACTTATCAAAAATAAGATATAATTCGTCACGGAATGTGTCGCCGTGTTCACCGTCAAGTAGATGTGCAAAACTTTTGCCGTCAACTGACTCGGGAATTTCTATACCCACTTTTTCGCAGAGAGTTGGAAAAACATCATAGAGATAAACATAAGCATCATTTCGGGTGTTTTTGGCAATTCCCGGACCTGCCATAATAAGTGGAATTCTCACGCCGTGCTCATAAATGTCTTCTTTGCCAAGCCAACCATGTTGACCAACAGCAAGACCGTTATCCCCTGTAAACACGATTATTGTGTTATCTTCTTCACCTGATTCATGCAAGGCATCGAGTAATCTGCCGATTTCAAAATCAAGATGTGTTATCATTGCAAAATATTCTGCGATATGTCGTTTTATTTCTTTTTCGTCTCTTGGATAAGCTGCAAGATGCTCGTCACGATGCACCATCAAAGGATAATTCGTATCAATAATCTCTTGAAAATTAACAGGCAATGTGATTTTCTCAGGGTTGTACATCTGACGGAATTCATCGGGCATTGTGCGAGGGTCATGAGGTGCCAAAAATGCGAGATACATAAAGAATGGTTTTTCTCCACCCACATTTTTATTGAGCATTTCAATAGCAGTATCAGTAAGCAATGTGCTTGAATGAACACCTGGCACAAACTCGTCGCAATGTTGCTGTTGTGGGTGATTATCGTTATAAAAATCCACAACAAAATTTATAACATTATCATATTCGCCCGTTGGGTCATAACGACAAGTTGGCACATTCCAATGGTCCCACATACCACCAAAAAAGATTTTTGCACCTTGAGTGAAACTTCTAGCATAAGCAGGGCAACCATTATGCCATTTGCCCATACCAATAGTTTCATAACCATTATTTTTAAAAGTTTCTGCAAGAGTTTTATGGGTTTTTGGAATATTGCCACCTAATTCTTCAAGGTGGAATGGATTTCGTCCTGACATAATCATTGCACGGCTTGGCATGCAAACTGCACCACAAGTGCCACCTGCAATGTGTGCACGAACAAATGATGTACCACGATTTACAAGTTTGTCAAGATTTGGTGTAATGATTTCATTGTTACCTAATGCGTGAATTGTATCAAAACGCTGGTCATCAGTAACAATAAAAATAACATTCGGTTTTTTCGCCATAAAAATCCCCACTTTTATCCTAGTATAATTTAATTATATCATTCCTTATTTTACCAATCAATATGTTTATTGAATATTGATTTTGTTAATTCACAAAATACTGAAAAAGGAGTGTTAATATGAACGATAATTCAAACAGCATAAATGGTAATGAACTTGTAAAAAATACACTTGATGAAATTCCAGAGGCAAAATCTAATGCCAAACGCATTACAGGGCTTGTGAAAGAAAATGGACGAGTGACGGGTTATCAACTCTCTGACAATTCAATCGTTGAAAAGCCACAAGCGGTTCAAATGGCAAAACAAGGCGAAATTTCGGGTGTTGGCATCGCTCACCGTGGAGATAATGAATATCTTAAATCAATTCCCAACGATAAAGAAAACGATAACCTTGGAAATTTGCCATCAGTTACAAAAGAATAATAAAACGAGACGGGAATAAACCCGTCTTTTTTTCACCCATTATCTACTGGTTTTGTTGCTTGACTTGTGGCAGAACTACCTATATAATTTGACTATAACAATCACAAGAGGTGCAATATGAAAAAGGTTATTGTTGTTTCAAAAACTCATCTTGATTTGGGATTTACGGATTATGCCGAGAATATCAAGCAGAAGTACATACATTCATTTATCCCTGATGCTATCGACCTTGCAGAAAAGGTTAATACTCAAGACAAAAAGTATTTTGTGTGGACTACTGGCTCTTGGATTTTAAAAGAGGCATTGAAAAATCCCGACCAAAAAGAAAAACTTACAAAAGCCATTAAGGATGGCAACATTGTGCCTCACGCTATGCCATTCACTACTCACACAGAGTTGCTTGACGAGGATTCTCTTGATTATGGTCTTTCACTTGTGGATGACCTTGATAAAATCCGCGGAAGCAAAACAATTTCTGCTAAAATGACGGATGTCCCCGGTCACACAAAGGGACTTGTTTCAATTTTAGCAAAACATGGAATCAAACTTTTACATATTGGTGTCAATGGCGCGTCTGCTCTTGTTGATGTCCCACCTTGTTTTGTATGGAAAAATGGTGACGACGAAATCGTTGTAATCTATTCGGGTGATTACGGTGGGGCGTTCAAGTGTGATTTGGTTGATGAGGTGCTTTATTTTGACCATACACTTGACAATCACGGTGCACCGTCACCACAAAAAGTGCTCGATAAAATTAACAAAATACAGAGCGAATACCCTGATTATGAAATAACAGCAGGCACTATTGACGACTTTGCAGAAGTTATTTGGGAAGTCCGTGAAAAGCTACCCGTATTTGAGGGTGAAATGGGTGACTCTTGGATTCACGGTAGTGCCACAGACCCATATAAATCTGCATCACTTCGCACACTCCTTCGTCTTAAAAATGAGTGGCTTGAAAATGGTAGTCTTGACCGCAACTCTGACGAATACAAGAATTTTGTTGTTGCAATTCTTTGCACAGCCGAGCATACTTGTGGCATGGATTCTAAAACATATTTTTCTGACTATGGGCATTATCTAAAAAAAGAATTCAAGAAAGCAAGAAAAGCGGATAAGGTTAAATTCAATCATCTTTTCTGCGATTTGCCACAGAGTATTCTACCTTTTGTAAGTCTTTTTGATGGACGAAGAAAGCGTGGCTATTACTCGGTTATTGAGAAAAGCTGGGCAGAGCAGAGAACATATATCGACCTTGCTATTAACTCTTTAAGTGATGAGCATAAACAGATTGCAAAGTCGGAAATTGAGAAACTTATACCCACCAACCCTACTCCATTTTCTGCAAATAATGTTGATTCAATTCAAGTTGGCAAATGGATGCTTAAAATCAACAAAAATGGTGGTATTGGGTCGCTTAAATGTGGTAACGAAGAAGTCATTAAAGAAAATAATGAGCCGATTTTTACATATCGTTCATTCTGTAATGCAGATTACAAATACTGGCTTACACACTACTCAAGAAACTTAGAAGAAACTGCTGTATGGGCACTCGGTGACTTTGCAAGACCCGGTATGAATCGTGTTGAAGGTAAATATCCATCAGGCAGATTTGCATATCAAGTTGAGAAAACAAGTGCAGACGACAAGCAGATTATTGTGAATCTTGTATGCGATAAAAAGTTGTGCGACGAGTTAGGTGCACCAAAACTTATTCAAGTGGTTTACACGCTTACAGAAAATAGCTTGAATGTTGATGTTTCTTGGTACAATAAAGATGCTAATCGACTTACAGAAGCTATTTATATGCACATTTTCCCAGCCCTTGATATTGAACTTAAAAAGTTGGGTTGCATTTTGAATCCCCAAGAAGTTACAAATAACGGTAGCAGAAATCTTCACGCTGTGCAGAGTGTAGAGATGGGTAATTATGAAATTATCAACCGTCATTCTCCTCTTGTGTCAGTTGGCAAGGGCAAAATTCTTGAATTTGATAATAAGTTTGAAGATGTGAAAACCGACGGACTCAGTTTTGTACTCTATAACAATGTGTGGGGCACAAACTTCCCACTTTGGTATGAAGACAACGCGAGATTTGAGTTTGAGATTAGAAAAAAATAAAAAAATAGCCTTGAGAGTTTTCTCAAGGCTATTTTTATTTAACTGTTTCGTAAGGCCAGTCGATTATACCGCCGAATTCTTTAACATTGGCATAGCCTATATCTACAAGAGCCTGAGATGCGATTTTGCTTCGGCGACCACTTCGGCAATAGACTAAAATCAATTGGTCTTTATCGGGCAACTCTTTTTCTGCTCGATTTGCAACTTCATATTCGGGAATCAAGATTGCACCGTCAATATGTCCTTCGTCAAATTCTTCCTGAGTGCGAGCATCAAGAATTATACAATCTTTTTCTGTATCCATTAATTCTTTTGCTTTCTGAGCTGAAATCTGCTCATATTGTGGAGTTGGAGTTTTGCTCTCTCCCCTACAAGCACAAAGCCCGAAAAGTGATAATGAAATTATAAGCATAATTATCAGTCCTTTTTTCATATTATCACCCCAATGTTTCTATTCAAAACACTCAATTACATTTGAGCCAAGTTTGACAAATGCAATGATTTCGTCAATATTTGCTGTGATTTCATAACTGCCTTTGGTATAAACTTTTTTATCTTTTGTGAGCACCCATTCGCCGTCAGGAATATAAACAGTTTTTACTGTTTGTCCTTGGTTTACGATTGGTGCAAAGATAATGTCATCACCAAACATATATTGACTATCAAGTGTATAGCAGATTTCGTCGTCAGGAAATTCAAAAAACATTGGTCGCATTACAGGATAACCTTTTTTGCTTGCAATATCCATTTGACTTTGAATGTATGGTCTTAATTTTTCACGGATGAAAATAAGATTTTTAAGTATTTCAAAGTTTTCTTCACCAAAACTCCAGATTTCATTTGGGTCGCCACTTGGTTCTTTAAGTCCAGGCGTTGGCTCAAAATGGCGATTTCGTGAGCCATGAAGTCGCATAACTGGGCTGAAAAGTCCGAACTGGAACCAACGGACAATGAGTTCTTTGAAATAGTCACTTGTGATGTCAGCACCATAGAAACCACCAATATCAGTATTCCACCAAGGAATTCCACACATTGACATATTAAGCCCTGCTTTGACCTGATGTGAAAGAGACTCAAATGTGGACTCAATATCACCCGACCACACAAGAGATGCGAATTTTTGGCTACCCAAATATGCACAACGAGTGAGAGTGATTATGTCATCTCTGCCAATGGATTTAAATCCGTCATAAGCCATTTTTGAGTAGTAATAAGGATACAAAAGTGCCACCATATCGGCACGACCTTTATACCAAATCAAATTGTCAAAATGCTCGGGATGAATTTCAGGCTCTGCCTCGTCAAACCAAAGGGCATCGACGCCATTGTCGATATAATTTTCTTTTAACTTGCTCCATACATAGTCCCTTGTTGCAGGGTTGGTAACATCAATTTCACCCTGCCAACCGTAAAAATCAAAAACCCTGTCAGCACCACGGGTTGTTCGCATAAGCATATTGTTGCTTCGCATGTAATGATAATTTTCGCTACCACCATTTATTGTTGGCCACATTGACACAATGAGTTTTGTATTCATTTCGTGTAATTCATCTGCCATTGCTTTAACATCGGGCCAGTATTTAGGGTCAAATTTATAGTCACCCTGCTCAGTCCAATGGAAATAGTCGGCAATAATTGCAGAAAGCGGAACACCTAATTCCTTATATTTACGAGCAACTGTAAGCAATTCTTCCTGTGTTTCATAACGGAGTCGACTTTGCCAGAATCCCGTTGCCCATTCCGGCATTTTGGGAGCGTAACCTGTTAAATCAGAGAGTGTTGTGCAGACCTCTTTAGGACTACCTGCCATAACAACAAAGTCCATAAACCTGCAACAGTCACAACTCCAACGAGTACGATTATTTGAAAGCTCGCAAAGTCCCGTCGATGGGTTATTCCAAAGAAAACCATACCCCATTGATGAGTAAACATAGGGAATTGTACATTTTGCATTCACATTGCGAATATCGATTGATGAGCCTTTAAGGTCGAATTCATTATCCCAACTGTGACCTAAACCGAAGAAATGCTCGTTTTCATTTGGTTCAAACATAACACGAGCAGACCAGAGTCCACTACCCTTGTTATCAAAATGACGGAAATTGCTATTGAATGTAAGCTCGGGTTTTTCTTCAAGAATTTTCTTATCATTAACAAAGAAAGTGAGTTTTCCGTTGCCCTCAAGTATCACCTTTAATGTGCCACAAGTAAGGGTTACAAATCCGTCAAACTCTTCTATTTTTGCATCTACTTTTTGTGGCATAAGAGTATAGTTTTCGTCGATTACCTGACAGTCAGGAAAGGACTGAAAACGGATTGCATTGTTACCGCAAGCACTGATACGGATAAGTTCAGTATATCGCATTAAAAGTATTTCATTTTCTTTAATAACAAGGTTGTTCATAATAACGCCTCTTTTAATCAGGATAAGTTACTTGTCTGTCTGTAAATGTTTCTGCAATTTTACGATAAATTTTACTTGCTGTTTTTTGAATTTTTCCTTTAAATGCAAATTCACGAGCCATTGTGTATGTGAATTTATCCCCGTTTTGCTTTTCTGCTTTTACTACTTCAGAATTGAACAAATCATATATACGGGATACTCGGGTTTTGTAGGTTGATGTATCATTTTCGTCGATTTCAATTACACGATAGCCACATTGTGTGGAATGAGCAAGACCTATGTAACGAGTGCTAAGAGAGTTAACAATATCAATCCCTTTATGCTCTACTGCAAAGGCATTAGTGTGGTCGTGGCCTGTAAACATTGCAAGGACATCACCTTTTTCCACCATAGCGTCAAACTGACCAAAGTTTTCATAACCGGGGCAAGGGTATTCTCTTATTGTACCGTAATTCACTTGCTCTGAGTCAAACATATAATATTCTTCTTTATTGTAAAGGTGCTTGAATGCGTAAGGTTTCCAAGAGTCTGACTTTTTAAGTACATCATAGATTTCACCTACGATTATATGTTGGAAAACAAGAGAATTTATAACTTCACCGTTATTCTCTGCCTTGAGTTTATCTGATGTCTGTTTGTACCATTCAATCTGGTCAGGTTTAACACAACTGTATCTTCCTTCTTCGTCATAATCTCCTGAATCGAACACCCAAAGATTGAATCTTACCTTTTCGCCATCTGATGAAAGCACGGGAATATTGTATGTGCCACAACCTGAAAGTGCTTCACCATCATCAACTGAAACCGAGCACGAGAATGTGTTGTAATACGCCATCAAATCTTCTCGTGACATTGCTCCCTGCTCTGAATCGTGATTACCAAAAGTTACTGCAACAGGAATATTTCTCGAATCAAAAATATTCATCAATGCATTAATCATTTTCTTTGTATCTTCTGCATTATCGCAATTCACAACATTGTCCCCTGTTATCATAACAATATCAGGTTTTTCTGCATCACAAGCTCTCTCAACTAACCAGATTGTTGGGTCAAAGTTATGGTTGAGATTTAAATGAGTGTCAGTAACATGCAAAATTTTGAGTTTTCCGTTTGAATTGAACTTAATTGTTTTATCTGTTTTATTTTGACTATCTGCAGAATTGTAATTTACCCCACTGTATTCAGGTCTTACTAAAGGTGCTAAAATTCCTATTGCCATAATAACCACCACTCCTAATGAAATAACTATTTTAATTCGTTTTTTCATTTTTCCATCTCCAACACATTTAATAGGTTAATTATACCACTCACACAAAGAAAAAAGCAACAGTTTTGGGCTGTTGCTCGCTTTATTTATATATCAATTTCGTATTTATCGTCAATAAGTATATAATTAACATTATGCTTTTGGGCAAGGGCTAAAACTTGTGCATTGTCTTTGAGTGCACTATTCAATGTAAAGTCGGTATCATCCAATCGATTTTCAATAGCATTGGCATATTTCTTTATATGATCAAAATGATTTTTGATATAATCTTCACTCATTACAAGGCAATAGTATTTGATGTAAGCTAGATATTCTTCGGGGAAAGCTTCTCTCCAATTGAAAGGAATATAGCAACCCTCAACAATTAAATTCTGCTCATTCTCAATAGCAGTTTTAATAATTTCACAAACTATAGGCCACAGATAATTGGTCAAATCAGCATCATCACTCATTGGAGTGAGCTCTGTATTGCCACTGCGGATTAATCCCATTTTCAAATGGTCAATTGAGAGATAAGGATATTTGTATTTTTCGAGTAATCTTTGAGCAAGACAAGTTTTGCCAGTATGGGATGCCCCTGTGATTAGAATAATCATTTTTATCACTTCTTAAATTTAAATTCACTTATTTATTACATATAAGTTATTTTTGTGGATTTATTATATCATTGATATAGCGCATCTTCAATGATTAAAGAAATAAAACTAAAAAAAACGGAAACCCGCACACTATGACACGCTCCGCGTGCCGTGAATCCAACCCATTTACACAAACTAAAAAGAAAAAGAGCCGTAAAACGACTCTTTTCCTTTTTGGCAGGGGCAGTAGGATTCGAATACTAGACTCACAATGCGAATGAGTAATTCGCATTGTGCTCTTCGCTAAAAACAGCCCACTGGGCTGTTTTTTTTACGCTCAGGCCCTACGGGTTCTCATCCTTCACTATCTCTAAACGAAAAACGCACCCGCTACAAAAGTAGCAGGTGCATTTTTTTGGCAGGGGCAGTAGGATTCGAACCCACGGCACGCGGTTTTGGAGACCGCTGCTCTACCAACTGAGCTATACCCCTATATTCGTTGTGCTTCAAAGCACTATTATATTATACACACTTTTTATGTTTTGTCAATGTGTTTTGTCAAATATATCCTTAAAAATTTAAAAATGTGAGCAACTCGCATCATCATAATAAACTCTTAAATAAAAAGCATCCATTATGGATTATCATAATGGATGTTTTACTTTTATTTTATAATTGCTATTGCGTCAGAAATTGTTTTTTCATATGCTTCTCTGCCGTAGTCATCGACCTGTGCTTTATTCTTGTCGCCATGTGTGAGACAACCTGCACCACCAATACAACCACCTACACAAGCCATACCCTCAATAAAGTTTGCATTGAGCACATTCTTATTCTTTTTAAGAAGTGCTACACGGCATTCTTCAATACCATCACAAACAACTGGGTTAAGGTCGAATTCAATATTCTGCTCTTTAAGGGCTTGACGCACTGCATCTGAAAGTCCACCTGAACGAGCAAAAATTCTGCCGAAATATGATGCGTTATCAAGTACATCTTCTTGGAGTTTTGTAATGTCAATTTCTTTACTGTCAAAAAGTGCCTGCAATTCTTCAAATGTGAGCACAGCATCAACATAAGGCTTAACTGTTTCGAGTTGTGCTTCGGATTTTTTAGCTGTGCAAGGACCTATGAATACTACTTTTGCATTTTCATCAGTTGATTTTATATATTTTGCAAGAACACCCATTGGTGAAAGATTGTGTGATACATTTGGAAGAAGTGCTGGGAATGCAGTTTTAACATATTGCACGAATGCGGGGCAACATGAGCTTGTTAAAAAGCCTTTTTCTGCTAATTCCTTTGATTCTTCCATAGCAACCATATCTGCACCTAAAGCTGCTTCGACAACTGTGAAGAAACCAAGTTCTTTAAGTCCTGTAATTACCTGACCAAGCTTTGCATAGGTAAACTGGCTTGAAATTGTTGGTGCTACCATTGCATAAACTTTATAATTCTTATTGTTATCGCTCTTTTTAATAAGGTCGATTGCATTAAGAATAAATGATTTTTCTGTTATAGCACCGAATGGACACTGATAAACACAAGCACCACACTGAATACATTTATTATTATCAATTGATGCTGCATTGTCTTCATTAATCTTGATTGCTTTAACCTTACAAGCGCTCTGGCAAGGTCTTTTTCTGTTGATAATTGCAAAGAATGGACAAACCTTTGCACACTGACCACATTCAACACATTTTGATTTATCAATATGTGCCACATGGTTGTGGTCAAATGAAATTGCTCCTCTTTTACAAACATCTTCACAACGGTGTGCAAGACAACCACGGCAAGAATCAGTAACCTCATAACCTGCTGCTGGGCATTCATCACAAGCAATATCAATAACTTCAATGATATTAGGGTTTGATTTATCGCCACCCATTGCCATTTTAACTCGTTGTGAGAGAATTGCACGTTCTTTATATACACAGCATCTCATTGTTGGCTCTTTGCCCGGAGAAATTGTTTTTGGAATATCCCAAAGATTTTCAATGAGAGTATCATCCCAGCTATGCTTTGCAACTTCTCGCAAAACTTTATATTTTAAATATTGTACTTTTGTATCAAATTTTCTCATTGTATCACCTTAAAAGTAACTTACTTTTATTCGTTTACCCATCTTTTTAAGACAAGTTGAAAGTTCATCAACCAAATTCATTTTAATATGGAAATTGATTGGCAAATCAGGGTTCTGATGAGCAGGGTTTATAGCTCTGCCAACATAGAAATTAATATCTGTTGCCTCTTCAAAAAGCAGACGGCTAATAAGAGATGCTCCATCTCGTTTTATGCTCCAATGAGGATAATGAACATTATCGCCAAGATAATCTTTTGCATATTCAACCACTTTATTGACTGTTATAACGCCTTCAGTTACCAAATCAACGCCTTCTAACTCTGCAATTGGTGGAACATCTGATTGCTCAAAAAGAAGAGTAGGTTTAAGTGGTTTATTAAGATATTTTGCGGCAATCGAAGATGTTGTGCCACCACAAATAATATGTTTACCCTCTTTTGAGAAGAAAAGTGACATCATTCTGTCAGCATCATCACGGTTAAATGGTGGTCCGAAAAGCATATTCATTGGCACACGCTTACGAATTCTTACAACACAAGCAGTTGCATCGTCCCCTGGTTTTTCACCATAAAGACGATAGCACTCATCAACAAGCATTGTTGAAAGAGTTTTTGCTGTATAACCTGCAGGTGCAAGTGTTTCAATGAAATCTATAATATCTTCACGCTTCCAACCAAAGTTATATAACATTCCGATACCTGCGTGTGGACACCCGTCACTCATTGCAACGAAAATATCATTCTCTTGAAGATTGATAACAGATTTATAAATCTTTTTGCCACCGATATTCATTTCAGTTTTTGGGTAATCAAAGTTTTTTTCATCACGAATAACAATGACCTGTGGATTATCATATTGAATAATCTCTGCAGTCTGATTGTTGATAAGATGAATAATTGTGAAAGTTGAATAGGCAACTCCACGAACTGAGCACACGGGAAGAGTTGCGGCAATTGTTGCAACGCATTCTTCAATGGGAAGTCCCTCTGCCATCATTGTTGAAATGATTTTTGAGGTAAGAGTTGAGAGAATACTCGCCTTAACGCCACTACCTAATCCGTCTGCAAGAACAATAACTGTTGAGTTGTCTTTTTCTTCAACAATATCCACATGGTCACCGCAAAGCTGTTCACCGTAATGATTTACACTTTTGTAACCAATATCTGCACATAAATCATTCATCAGTAATTGACTCCTTAAGCTTTGCAAGTGCTATTTTTGTTTCTGCAGCAGTTTCACCGAGAAGTGATGCAATTTCTTGAACGATGCGCATCTGCTTATCAACAACCTTGTCGGCAACTTCAACAGTCTGACGGCTGATGCTCTCTTTCTTTTCACGCTCTTTTTCTTCGTCAGTAACATCACGCATAATAGTGATTAAAAGATGTGAATCTTTATCGTGAACAACAGTCTGCTCAATATATCTGTTATATTCAGCAAGATAAACACGCTGGTCACGAACATTTCTGCCTGTGCTCATAACTGTCATAAACACAGTTGGGTCAAGAATTCTGATAACTTGGTCGCCCAAGACATCAGAAGCAGAACGGATATTCATCATTCTTCTTGCCGAATCATTGATTTGCTGAACTTCAAGCTGCTCGTTAAGAACAATAAGTCCATTTGGTGAATTGTTAACGATTGTGTCAGAAAAACTTTCTGCTTTATCCTTAAGATAAGGAAGACACATTGAAATTTCTGCTTTGCCCTGAATAATTGCAATCGCTTTCTCACGGCAAGTGTTATAACCACAAGAACCACAGTTAAGTTCGTGAGCAGGTTTGAATTTACCCATCTGACGAAGAATATTATTGATTTCTATTTCAGATGGCATTGCATTTCTTTGCTCAATATAAGCAAAAGTCTTTTTAAGTTCTACTGCTTTTGGTTGAGAAACCTCGAAGTCTTTTTCACCTGCATAGTTTGCAACTTCAATATAGTCTTTAATATTTGATGTATGGTGATACTTCTCGATAACAGGACCACCAACACAACTACCAACACAAGCTGACATTTCGATAAAGCAATTATGTATTTTACCTTTTTCAATATCTTTAAGAACCTGAATACAGTTTTCAACACCGTCAATGGCAACATAAGTGTAGCCACTCACATCATTCATTGTTTTAAGCACACCACCTGTTGTAGGGAAGAAGCGTGCACGGCTATTTTCGTTACTGTCTGTAACTGTTTCAAGCTCGATTTTTTCTTCTTTAAGCCATTCTGTAAGTTCTTCAAATGTAAGAACTGCATCAACAATGCCTTCATAGTATTCTGCTTCGTCCTTTTTAGCAACACAAGGTCCTACGAATACTGTTTTGGCGTTTGGAATTCTTGATTTAATGTCCTGACAATGAGCTTGCATTGGTGACATTACATCCGCAAGGTATTCAAGTGCTGCAGGATAATGCTTCTGAATAAGAAGGTTTATTGAATGACAACAAGAGGAGATTATAATATCACGCTCCTCTTCCTTTAACATTCTTTCATATTCATTCTTAACTATTGTTGCACCAACTGCAGTTTCTTCTACATCATAGAAGCCAAGCTTTTTAAGTGCTACACGCATTGCGTCAATTCCAGCACCATCGTAGTTTGCAATAAATGACGGAGCAAGGCTTACAACAACGGGAGCGCCACTTTGAAGGAATACTTTTACCTTTTCAACTTCGTTTACGATTTCTTTTGCATTTTGTGGACAAACAACAAAGCATTGTCCACATAAAATACACTCGTTGCCGATAATATGCGCCTGATTGCCTGAAAAACGGATTGCTTTTACAGGACAATGACGAATACATTTATAGCAGTTTTTGCAATTGGATTTTTTAAGAGTCAAGCAATTCATATCCTGCACCTCTTTTTATATTTTATCTAAGACATTCTCTTTGAAGAATTCTTTAAAATTCTCTTTTGTAACGCCTGTATGAATATCATCATCAACTTGCACAGTAACGCCAACGCGGTTACACACGCCAAGACAAAAACTCCCAGCGAGTGTAACCTGTTCTTCTAAATGATATTCATTAACAGCTTTTTGTAAAAGCTCAACTATTTCAGGTGAACCTTTCAAGTGGCAAGAACTGCCAACACAAACCTGAATTATCATATTTTATTTTACCTTTTCTAAAACATTTTCTTTGAAAAATTCATTTACGCTGTCAGGAGTAACTGAATAAAAATCATCATCAACTGTTACACAAACACCCTGTTGGCATTTACCCATACAGAATGTTCCGCCAAGCTCAATTTTATCACCAAGCTTGTTTTCACTGATAAGATATTGAAGTTGTTCAACAACCTGACGAGAACCTTTAATGTGGCATGAACTACCAATACAAACTGTAATTTTCATAAACTGTACTCCTTATTTTTTATTCGTAATCAACTACATCAACCCAAGAAAGAAGGAATTCTCTTTCTTTTTCGTTGCCCTTTACTGACTGTGATGCAGCAACGATTGGCATCCATTTCTGAACATACTGTTTTGCAGTATCACTCTTTTTGCAGAAAAGGTCAAGATATTTCTTTGCACCTTCAATGTCGCCATTGAGCCAGAAAAGAAGATATGTTCTTGCAGCATCTGCAGAAGCGTTTCCCTGAGTTGCGTGTGACCAGTCAAGAATATATGCTTTACCATCATCAGTAATAATGATGTTTGATGGGTTAAAGTCGCCGTGACAAACCTTGTTATGTTTTGGCATACCCTCAAGGCGAGTATGCAAGTCATAACGAGTTGTTGCGTCAAGCTCTGACATACCGATTTTACGGCTCATTTTGTCTTTAAGCTTGTTAAGAAGTGGACAAGTCTTTGACTGAACTTCTAACTGCAAATCAACCAAAAGTTCAAGATATTTATCTTTCTTTTCAGGATTTTCTTCCATAAGTTGTGAGAGTGTTTTGCCCTTGATATATTCATAAACGATTGCCCATTTACCATCAAAAGTTGTTACTTCATAGATTTTTGGAATATTAAGTCCTGTTTCTTCAATACGAGCTTGGTTAAGTGCTTCGTTAAGAACATCTGCTTTTGAATAATCAGGATTAAAAACTTTTACGCATTTGTCGCCATCGCGATAAATTGTTTTATTGTTTCTTACTGCAATTACTCTGTCAAGTTTCATTGTTTTGTCCTCCTTTAATTAGGCATTTGGCATATCAGCTTCAACAAAGTGATTGCCATAATATGCATTGAGATACATCTGCTTGATTTCGCTCATAAGAGGATATCTTGGGTTAGCACCTGTACACTGGTCGTCGAATGCTTGTTCAACCATTTCATCAAGGTTGTCAAGGAATACTTTTTCGTCAATACCGTAATCTTTGATTGTTTCTTTAATGCCAACAGTTGCCTTAAGGTCATTGATTGCCTTAATAAGATTTTCAAGTTTTTCGTGGTCGTCTTTACCACCAAGACCAAGATAGTCAGCAATTTCAGCATAACGAGCAAGTGTGTGTGGGTGGTCATACTGTGAGAATGTACCCATCTTTGCAGGAGCTTCACTTGCATTGAAACGGATAACTTCTTCAATCATAAGAGCGTTTGCCACACCATGTGGAAGGTGGTGGAAAGCACCGAGTTTATGTGCCTTTG
>JAZOPS010000027.1:0-32179 GCA_045655645.1 Candidatus Fimenecus sp. | reverse complement strand
TGAGTAGTTCATACCATTCATTTTGCAAGCAGCTGAAATTCTTGTAATCCAGAGCTTTCTGAAATCACGTTTCTTCTGCTTTCTGCCGATATATGCATAGTTGCCGCTCTTCATAACAGCCTGTTTAGCTGTTCTGAAAAGTTTGCTCTTTGAGCCATAGTAACCCTTAGCGAGTTTTAATACTTTATTTCTTCTTTTGCGAGTCATCATCGCACCTTTAACACGTGCCATTTCTCTTTACCTCCGATATAGTACTTTCGATTTAATTTGCGCTTATGCGCAGTTCTTATTGCGAAGCAACAAGGTTCTGGGGTACCCATAGAAATCTTTGATTTCGTTATGGGTCAGGTTCTTATTTATAAGGAATAAGACGCTTAATCTGTGCTGTATTTGTCTTATCAGCAACAGCTGTCTGACGAAGTCCTCTTTTTCTCTTTGTGCTCTTCTTTGTTAAGATGTGAGACTTGTTAGCGTGTGCTCTGATTGGCTTGCCATTCTTTGAAAGCTTAAATCTTTTTTTAGCTCCGCTATGTGTTTTAATCTTTGGCATAATAATATCCTCCTGATTTAATATAATTTACTTTTTACTTTGCACCTTTTGGTGACAAGAACATAAGCATCTGACGACCTTCAAGTTTTGCAGGTTTATCAACATTGCCAAGTTCTGATACGGCTTCAGCAAAGCGTTCCATAATTCCGTTACCCAAATGTGCGTGAGCCATTTCACGACCTCTGAAACGGATTGAAACCTTAACCTTGTTGCCTGATTTCAAGAATTTAAGTGCATGATTTACCTTTGTATCAAAGTCATGAGTATCAATGTTCACAGAAAGACGAATTTCTTTAGTTTCAATCACTTTCTGATTTTTCTTTGCTTCTTTTTCTTTCTTTGCCTTGTCAAAACGGTATTTGCCATAGTCCATAATCTTACAAACAGGTGGCTGCGCATTAGGCGCAATTTTTACAAGGTCAAGACTGCGCTTTTCAGCTTCTTTCAAAGCATCTTTTGCAGACATAATTCCAAGTTGTTCACCGTCGTCGGTAATAACTCTGATTTCTTTGTCGCGAATTTCTTCATTGATTTGCAATTCTTTGGTACTGATAAATAAACACCCCTTTAATGAAATTAAAAATGCGGACAGAAATTCTGCCCGCACCATTACAAATCAAACTTTTTTAGTAAAGTATTGACCGGTCAACTCGCAGTCGACAGGTGAGAACAAAAATCTGTTCTGCTTTATTTTGCTCTGTTATTATAACACAAAAATATGGTTTGTCAACAATAAATTCAAAATTATTCTGCTGTTTCCCAACCAAAATTATATGTAAGTGATGATGTGCAAGGGAATTCAACGATTACTGTGCCATACTCTGCAAGTGCACCTGTGAAAGTAACATTTGCAGTGATAATCATATTCTTCTCAAATGTTGCATAAGTCATCTGGTCGTTAACTGCGTTAAAGCCTGCTGAAATCTTGCAAGGTGCAAACGCAATGTCAAATGAGTTGAGTGTCAAATAATTTGATGCTTTTTCAAACTCTTTGAGAATTCCTTCTTTTTCACGAACTGTGAATGCTTTTTCAACGCTTGCTAATTCTGGTTTAACGGCAATATTAATTGTTCTAAAAATTTCTGATGGAACAAAAATATATTCGCCTTCCATTTCGCCTTCTGTGTATTTTGCATTATTACCTTTTTCGTCAAGGTCATAAACGAATGTTGGAACAACTGATGTATAAACAGGTTGTGTAACAATGCCTGTCTTTTTATCTGTATCTGTGTAAAGGTCTGAAAGAGTAAGTGTACTTGCTGTGTTTACACCTAAAGGATAAATAACATTTGTAAGGTCTTCGCCCTTTTTAACTGGTCCTTCTGAATGCATAAGATAATCACCGATATTTTTAAGAGCGGTATCTGCATAAAGACGGAATGCTGCTTTGAATTTATCCTGACCGTCTAATTCATTGCCTTCTAAATCTTTGAAGACAACACCGTTACCGTGATTAATCCAGAAATCTTCTCTGTATTCAACCAAAGCAGTTTTATTCTGCTTAATGTCGTTGATACTGTTGTTGAAATAATCAAGAACATCTTGCTGGTTAGCCACAAATGCAGCCATTTCTTCGTCAGAAATAAGGTCTAAAAGTGCAGGGAAATATTCTTGACCGCCAAATTTTGAAACGAGTTCATAATATGAAAGTTTAACTTCTCTGCTATCGAGTTTCTTGTTAATGTTTTCATATAAAATTGCTAATTTGTCACCAGGAAGAATGTCTTTAAGTTCACCATAAGTAAATGTGAAATAAACATCTTTAAGGTCTGTTTTAACTGACACAGCCTCTGGTCTTTTAACTTCTTTTCCTGTGCCACATCCTGCAAAAGATGCAACCATAATAGCAAGCACCATTACAAGACTGAGCACTCTCATAAAATTCTTTTTCATTATATATTTTCCCCTTTCGGTGAAATTAATAGGTATCTTTAAGTCCCTGTTCATCAAATAAGAACACGGTTTCAAGAACAATTTTAAGCACATCTTCAATAGTTTTCATTTCAAGCATTTTCACCGTATCAAGACGAGTGTGATAATATCTCGCAGGAGCAGGGTCCATGCTTGTAAATGCTACCGATTTAATGCCGCCCTGTTGCATTGCTGCAGCATCAGTAGAGCCGAGTGGTGTAGTTGTGAAATTAACAGGCACTTCTGCGATATCTGCCGCCTTTTTCATAAGAGCACAAGCTGATGCATCAAGTTTAACTGTTGCTGTCATATCCTTTGTAACAATACCCATAAATTCATAGTCACGAAGTGTGTCAAGGGCAATGAAAACTGTTTCAACACCATCGTTCTTGAATTCATCACCATGCAATTCTGCATAAGCCTTTGAGCCACGAAGTCCTTCTTCTTCAGCACCCATTGAAACTGCAATAACTTCAGTATTTTCAAAGCTGATATTGTTGTTTTTAAGGTATAAAAGAACTGCCATCGATGTAAACACACCTGTAAGGTCGTCGTTTGCACCATCAACAACTAATTTCCAGTTAACGAAGAAAAGAACTGCAATCATAAATGGAACAACGATTGCCTGAATAACAATTAAAGCAATATTAGCACTTTGAGGGTCTGCAAAAAGACCAATAATGCCAACAATTAGAGTAACGAGAAGTCCCAAAAGAGCGCCTGCAACAACAGTTGTAACCATTTTTGGACCACCCATATATGTATATCTCCACTCATAAGCAGAGTCCATGTGACCACCGATAATAATTCTTCTTTTTACTTCGCCAGTTGCTTTGATTTTGCAGATTACATTGCTTGATTCTTCTTTTTTGAAGAATGGGTCAAGCACTTTTTTATAAAGCAAAAATTCACCAATTGCAAAAACTAAAGCAATTACACAAAGAACAACTGAAACAATGTGTAAAACTCCTGCAACTGCGGGCACAAGACCTGTAAATGCAAGGATACCTAAAACTGCTGCAACCAATGCCAAAGCGCCGTCAATTGTAACCCAACTCATAAATGCTTTTGGACTTAATGTGAATTTTTCTCTTGTAACTTCATCAGCGATTGGAGTCATGAGTTTTTCAACATAATCCTGAGCCTTCTTCTCGCCCTCGTAACCTGCTGGACGAGGACCTATCTGTTCGCACACTCTTTTGATTTCACGAACAGCAAAATTTGAACATTCACGCACTTTTGATGGATAGTGCGCATTGCTTTCATACGCTTTCAAATGAAATACCTCCACTATATTGGAATATACACCAAATATTTTATCACAGTTTTCTTTTTAAGTCACTATATATTTTGAAAAAATTTCAAAAAATGGTTGGTTGACATATCTCAAAAAACATACTAAACTATATACAGTTAAAAGAAAGGACTTTTTTATGAAAAAAAGACGTTTAAAAATTAAATTTTACCTTTTAATTTCACTTGTAGTGATTTTGGGTACACTTTCAATTTTATATATGGCTCTTTGTCGCGGAAAGGGATATAACGAAGTCCCTATAATTTTGCCCGAAACAACAACTGAATATGTTGAAGAAACCCCTGTTGAACCGATTGAGCCTGAAGAAATCCCCGAAGAAAGTACAACATTGCCAGAAGAAACAACAACCAAAGCTCCTGTTAAGTGGGATAAATACAACCCCGAAGAAGAGCTTGCAGGCGAAAATTGGGCGCTGACACTTATAAGCAAAAAATACCCTTTGGGCAAAACATATTCACCCACTCTTGCACCCGTAACTGAAAACAGTTCAATCACAGCAGACTCTCGTGTTGCAGAAGCCTATAAAAAAATGTATGCAGATGCATTAAAGCAAAACATTGTTCTCACACCTTATGCTGGATATTGCAGTTATAACCGTCAGAAAACAAACTATGACAACAAGGTTAACGCATTCACTTTGCAAGGTATGACCTATGACGAGGCAGTTGCCAATGCAGAAAAGAGAATTGAACCTGCAGGAAGCAGCGAAAACGGTGCAGGACTTTCAGTTGATATTATTAGCGCAAGTGCAGGTTTTGCATCAACAAACGAATATAAATGGCTGGTAGCAAATGCTCACAACTATGGCTTTATTCTTCGTTACCCCGAAGACAAAGTTGAAACAACGGGAATGATTTTCCAACCTTGGCATTGGCGCTATGTAGGTGTCACCGCCGCAACAGAAATGAAAAACAACAACCAATGCTTAGAAGAATATTTAGAAGCTGTATAAATAAAAAAAGCAAAAGCGGAAGAAATAAATCTTCCGCTTTATTTTTTTGTTGTCGATATGTTGAGCAAACTCAACTCGATATTTTTACTTCGTAAAATCGATATGTTTTCGCTACGCTCAAACTTGATATGATATAAATCCTCGTTCACGAAGGGGACATATCGAGTGCGATAGCACATATCGAGCGACTTGTCGCATATCGAAAATCCTGAAAGGATTTATATCGATGCGTGATATAATCACGCAATTAATCTTTCTTTGCAAGTTCTGTAAGAGATGTTGCAAGACCTGCAAGTCCCTGAATTTCTGATGGGATAATAATCTTTGTTGCTTTACCGTCTGCTGCTTTTTCAAATGATTCAAGAGCCTTGATGCTAATGAATTCTTTACTTGGATTAACCTTGTTAATCATATCGATACCAGCTGCAGTTGCTTCTTGAATTTTAAGAATTGCCGCTGCTTCACCTTCTGCTTCACGGATTTTTGACTCTTTAATCGCGTCAGCACGGAGAATTGCAGATTCTTTTTCACCTTCAGCTACAAGAATAGCTGCTTTCTTTTCACCCTCTGCCTGAAGAATCTTTTCACGGCGTTCGCGTTCAGCTTTCATCTGCTTTTCCATTGAATCCTGAATTTCGCGTGGTGGCATAATGTTCTTGAGTTCAACACGGTTGATTTTGATACCCCAAGCATCTGTTGCATCGTCAAGAACCTCAGTAATCTTTGAGTTGATTGTATCTCTTGATGTGAGAGTTGCGTCAAGTTCAAGGTCACCGATAATGTTACGAAGAGTTGTCGCTGTAAGGTTTTCAATAGCCATCATTGGTCTTTCAACGCCATAAGTATAGAGTTTTGGGTCAATGATTCGATAGAAAACAACTGTGTCGATTGACATTGTAACATTATCCTTTGTGATAACAGGCTGTGGTGGGAAATCCACAACTGCTTCTTTAAGGCTTACTCTTTTTGCCACTCTGTCGATTACAGGAATTTTCACGTGAAGACCTGTGTCCCATGTTGTATGGTATGCGCCAAGTCTTTCAATAACGAATGCGTTCGCCTGTGGAACAATGCGTACATTTGAAATGATAATTGCGATAATGATAACTGCGATAATTGTTGGGATAATTAATAATTCCATAGTTTTTCTCCTTTTGTTAATTTAATTTAGCTACAACAAGAGTTGTGCCTTGCACACTCTTGATAACTGCTTTTTCATTTTCTGAAAGAATTTCACCATTTTCGGTGATTGCTTTCCAATAAACATCACCCATTCTGACTCTTCCGTTTATTCCGTCGGTTGTGTCAGTTATGGTTACTATTTTGCCCAGAAGTTTCTCATTCTGGTCAACATCGTCAATGGGTTTCTCAATATATTTTTTATAGATTTTGCGAGATATTACCATAAATATTGCACTCAAGAAAACGAATATAGCAATTTGCCAAATTGCGCTTTTAATTACAAATGACAATAAGCAGGTAATTATTGCCGCAGGTACGAACCATATAGATACTAATGCAGCCGTGCTAAGCTCAACGACTAAGAAAAACACGCCAATAGCAATCCATATAATCCACGGATTAGATAATAAATATTCCATAAAATCCTCCTTCAAATTACATAAGTTGCATAAACGCTTTTTGTGCCATTTCTCTTATTTGTGTTGAAAGAAACGCCAACACCATTGCTCTCAATGCAGTTTTCAGTTTTTTAACAGACACCGCATCAGAGATTTTAATCTTTTCAATTTGTGCTTCAATAACTTTATCGAGATAATCTGTATCGAGAGCCGAACTCTCTTCACAGATATATATTATATTGCACAAAATATTGAATAAGTCCTTATCGGGTAAAATATCGTCTGCTCGGTCATCCACCGACCCATTGATATAGCTCATCAGAAATGCTATTTGTTCAAGTTGCATTGAGCCACGCATCATATTTATAAGTATAATGCGCATGACCTGTTCTTCACCATAGCGTTTTCCTTCGGGATTTTTTACCCAGCCACGTTTTACCCAATTTTGAATTGTTGACGGTTCAAGCCCCGTCAGCGCAGTTACCTGAGCCAAGGTGAGCCCTTTTGTTACCGTCAGAAGCGGAGAAATTAATGAATAACTATTTTCTGCCGCTGAACTGTTAAATGAAAGTACCGTTCCCGGTATTTTTTCTAACATATATCTTTTACCCTCCTTCCATCATTGTAGTTTGATTATATCATAGGTTCACTTGAACTTCAAGTCGGTTTTTCTGACTAAATTGACAAAATTTTAACATTTTTGGAATAAAATAATATTTTTTCTTTAATTTTCATAAATTTTCTTGATTTTTTATATATTTTTCTGATTTTTGACAAGAAAAAAGCAGAGTCGAAACTCTGCTTTACATCTTATACAATAATATCTTTCATTTTCTTTTTTGCTTTTTTCAAAGTCTTTATAAGGAATATTGCACTCAACACGAGTGACACACATTCTGCTATGGGGAATGCAAACCAAACAAGTTCAAGTTTGCCTGTCTGAGCTAACAACCATGCACATGGCAATAACACCACCAACTGACGACAAACCGAAACTATTAAACTATAATTCGGGTTACCAATTGCCTGACAAACAGAGCCTGCAATAATACAGAAACCTGCAAAAATCAAGTGAATACCAATAATTCTCAATGCGGGCACACCAATTGCAAGCATATCTTCTGATGCATTGAACAATAGCAACAACTTGTCAGGAATTGTTTCAAACGCAGCAACACCCATCAACATAATTGATATGGCAGTAATTAGCGTTATGATAATCGTCTTTTTAACACGGCTGAATTTTCTTGCTCCATAGTTATAAGCAATAATTGGCACCATTCCGTTATTAAGTCCAAAAATCGGCATAAACACAAAACTCTGAAGTTTGAAATATGCACCAAAAACTGCCGTTGCAGTGGTTGTGAATGTAATGAGAATTTTATTGAGTGTAAAGGTCATTACAGAGCCAATTGATTGCATTACAATTGAAGGCAAGCCGATTTTATAAATATCTTTTACAATTTCTTTATCAAAACGAATGAGTTTTGTACTGAAATGAATTTCTTTATTGAATTTGAGATTAAAAAGAATTGCACCTATTGCTGCAACAATTTGACCTGCAACAGTTGCAATTGCAGCCCCTGCAACTTCAAGTCTTGGGAACCCAAAAAGACCGAAAATTAAAATTGGGTCTAAAATAATATTTGTTACTGCGCCAATCAAATGTGTAATCATTGTACAGAATGTTCTACCTGTTGATTGCAACAATTTTTCAAAACAGAATTGCCCAACAATACCAAATGAGAACACCATACAAATCATTGTGTATTGTGTACCGTAATTTACTATTTCTTCTACATCTGTCTGTGCTAAAAAGAATGGCTTTGTAACCAACAAGCCGACAAGTGCAAATCCAATACTGCAACAAATCGCAAGAAAAACGCCTGTATTTGCAATCTTGTTTGCTCTTTCAAAATTCTTTGCACCCAAAGCCCTTGAAAGAAGCGCATTCATACCAACAGATGTACCACCACACACTGCAATCATAATCTGTTGCATTGGGAAAGCCAACGACACGGCATTCAATGCGTTTTCACCAAGTTGAGATACGAAAATGCTGTCAACTATATTATAGCAAGCCTGAACAAGCATCGAAATCATCATTGGTGTTGCCATCGATGCTAAAAGTTTGCCTTCGGGCATAATTCCCATTTTATTTTCTTGTAAATTATTTCTTTGTTCTGACATTTTAAAATCCCGATTTCTATACTACCGAAAAATAAGCCGTACATTAAGTACGGCTTTCATTTTTATTTCTTTTTGTTCTTATATTCTTCGCCATAGCCGTAACCATAACCATATCCGTAGCCATAGCCATAACCATAACCCTTCTTGCTCTTCTTACCGGCTTTGATAAGATTTACCGCTGAACTGCTGTCAGCATCGTTATAAATAACACCAAGAAGGTCTGTACCTGTACCATTAATGTCTTCCATAGTCTTTCTGATTCGACGCATTGGAGCGTGGTCATTACGAACAACCATTACACACGCATCTGCATTCTGTGCAAGAATTGCTGCATCAGCCACAAGACCTGCTGGAGGAGTGTCAATGATTACATAGTCAAACTCATTTTTAACTGCTGCAAGAATTTCTTCTGTTTCATCAGATGAAAGAAGTTCAGCAGATTCTGATACAGCCTGACTTGTAATGAGAAGGAAAAGGTTGAATTTTTCGAAATATTTGATTGATTCGCTAAGTGTCTTTTCGCCTGTGATTACACCTGCAAGACCTGCTTCATTTGAAGCTGAAACACCGAGTGTTTTGTAAACAGATGGTTTACGAAGGTCAGCGTCAATCAAGAGAACTGATTTGCCATTCTTTGCAAGAGCTAAAGCTGTGTTTGTTGCAATTGTTGTCTTACCTTCGTTTTCAGCAGTACTTGTGAAAACAAAAGTTTTATAATTATGACGTTTTGCTGTATTCTCAAGCTTTGCACGAATAAGTTTAAATGCTTCAATAAACATAAAGCCTGTTTTCTTATCTGTAAAGAGAAGAGAACCTTTTTCGTTCTTCTTAATATGAATAATTGAACCAACAACTTTACTATTAAGCTTATTTGTAATGTCATCTGTAAGTTTAACGGTGTCTTTAATGAAAATGCTGATGCAGATGATAGCAACAACAAGACCTGCGCCAAATACAAAACCAAGCAATGTATAAAGAAGTTTTGAACTGTCTGCATTTGCCTTTGTTGGCATTACAGGTTCGTCAATAACAATCGCTCTTGTATTGCTGTGTGCTTTGTCAGTTGTCTGTGCATAATTGTTAAGATAACTTGTAGCAACTGCAAAAGACACTTCTGGGTCAGATGTTGTTACTTTAAGGGAAACAATTGATGTGTCCTCAACAAGTGTGCCTTTAAGCATCTTCTTAACCTGGTCACCTGTAATTTCATAACCGCTGTTTTTAGCAACAGCTTCCATAAGTGAGTTTGTTTCTGTCATAATAACAACATAGTCACGAGCAAGCTGCATACCTGCGTTAATATCACTTGCACTTTGTCCGCCTGATACTGTATTTTCGTTTTTGTTGTCAATAACGAAACGCATTGTACAAGTATATTGTGGCACATAAGTAACCTTTGCTACTACAAAACCTGCACTCGCACAAATAACAGCAGCCAATAAAACTGCCCACCATTTTTGAACAATACGAAGTATATATTGCATAATAGTTGCAATATCTATTCCTTTGTCGATTTGAGAGTTATTTGTATTATATTCCATATCAATACTCCTCTTTTCTTTCATATCTAGAAGATTATATCAAAATCATTTTAAATATGCAATGATTTTTATAAAGTTTTATATGCTTTTTAATAAATTACTCATCAAGCAAATTATGTGCTTTGAGTTTCTCAACAAGCGCATCAAAATCTCTTTTCACAATTTGAGCATCCACATTATAATCACTTGCGATTTTTGCAACAATTTCTTCAGGAGAATTTGTGCCATCAAGCAAATTAAAAATCTCTGCGCCCACATCATTAAATGTCATAACACCATTAAAAGAAAGTCTTGCTGTGCCTGTTGCAATTACAATTTTGCTGCCTGCAACATCTTTTAATATAAAGCCATCTTTAATTTTCATCTTTTATCAACCTTTCAATTTCGTTATAAGCCGTAGTTGCTGCATCTTTTTCCATATTGCAATGCAAAGTAAAAACAGGCACTTCACGAAGAAGCAAATCCAAGGAATCAAGCATATTTACAGCCAAAGATTTGTCAACGGGGTTAATTGTCTGTTCCAGAACTAACGGCGCTGCCATAGATTTATCCAATCTCTTTACTTTGTTGTCTTTGCCACGGAACAAAAACACAATTGCTCTGACTGGTATTTTCACATCAAGATTTTCATCTGTTTTACCTGAAAAAGGAGTTCCGCAAGCATACCAAACCCCATTCTCTCTTAACAAAGCGGGTTTATCGTCATTGATAATCCTTGTGTTTTCAAGATTTTCAAGCCAAAGATGAGTGTGAGTTGACTTTCCTGTTCCACTTCTTGCCGAGAACAAATAAGCGAATCCATCTTTTTCAACGCAAGAAGAATGAAGCATCATTCCACCAAAACGCAACAACTCACTATAAAACGCACTGCAAGTTGCCATATATTCATGCTCATCCCATGATAAATATGGAATATCTTCTTTTTTCTTGTTAATATATTCTTCTTTAATTTTAAACTTAATTTGCGTTTCGCTATCGTCAAAATCTGCCCTATATTTCTCTGAGCGTTCGCGAAGCAAATTCCCACACACATTATATTCAGTTTTTATTCCTGCAATAATAAATTTTTCCATGACCTTAGTCGTTTACTCCTGTTTTTATTCCAAGATATGGTGCTGGGTCCACTTTAGTACCATTAACCATAACCTCAAAGTGAAGGTGAGGTCCTGTTACAAAGCCTGTTGAACCTATCTGACCAAGTTGTTGTCCTCTCTGGACTTTTTGACCCGCAGTAACTCTCAATGAACCCGCTATCATATGTGCATAGAGTGTTTCTAATCCGTTACCGTGGCTAATTATTACGCAATAACCATAAGAGCCTCTTGGTCCTGCGTGTTTTACTGTTCCCGACTCTGCTGCTAAAACTGGAGCACCAGTACTTCTACCACCTGGACGAGTAATGTCAATACCATAATGGTAACCTGTAAGACTTCTCTTACCATAATAAGATGTAATAAATGTAGCGCCACCTGATGCAGGCCATACAAAGCGACCGCCATAAGAGATTACAGGACCAGTATAACCAGTATTTTTCTTTGTTCCCACTTGAACTTTTTCATCAACCGCTTCTTTAATGGTTGTTCTTGAAACTTCTTTTGTTGAAACTTTTACGCCGTCAATGTATGTAACCAATTCAGTTACTTCTTGAACACCATTAACACCCTTAGTGACAACTTTTTTATCACCCAAATAAAGGCTGTCCGTCTTCACTTCTATTGTATTATACGGAACATCAACTGTTCGAACTTCTGTTTTTGTTGTTTGAACCTGAACGAATGCAACTTCACCTGAAAGAAGAATCTGTTGACCAACATATATTCTTTCGCGAAGCTCCGGATTAAGATTAAACACTTCAGCAGATGTCATATCAAACTGACTTGCGATTTTTGAAACTGTATCTCCCGACTGAACAGTATAATATCTTGCTTCACTCTTCTTTGAACGAAGTTTCTCATTGAGATATGCGGCGTCGCGAACAATATTTGCCTCATCAGGATAAAGCCCTTGAACATACTCAATATTCTGCACAAAGCTGACAACTGCATTTGCTTCGCCTGTTTCATGCTCTGCAAGAATACTGTCAAAGACACTAAGAGCGTCTGTTTCATTTTTAACTGCACAAACAAATGCTTTATCAATATAAATACCACAAGCATTTGTAATATTGCTATCTGATTTTTCAATTAATTTATCACAAATTGTAGACACATCGTTAATCTGACTAAGTTTAACAGGCTTGATTTTATATTCTGCATCACCAATAACATCTTCGTGAGATGTGTCAGTTGCCGCAGCCACAGAAACATCAAGACGATTAATTGCCTGTTGACGAGCCTCTTTATATACAGCTTCACTACTCACATATCCTATAACTTCGTCATTATAGTTAACTTCAAGAGCAAATGTCACATCTGACCAAACCGCCACAACATTCAAAAGAATCATAAGAGAAACAACAGGCAAAGCAACATTCAACACATATAAAAATGCTTTTTTATATCTTTGAAATGCTTTTAAAACATATCCCTTAAACAAATCTCTCTTTTTTGTTTCAGGTGTTCTTGTCTTGAAATCGGACATAACTCTTTTAGTTTCTGAAACTAATTCTTTAAAGTCATCAACACTCTCGTGGAAGAGCTTCAACACAAGCTTATCAATAACAATTATAAGTGTAAAAATCAAAGTTCCCAAGAATTTAATAGGTTTTAACAATAATGAACCAAGCCATCTGAAAAAACGTTTACCGTAACGGATAGCCTGAATTCCAATGTAATATATTTGATTATAGATTAAGTCAAACATAGTTGTTTCCTCAATTCAAATCATAAAATCCCAATATATACGCTCATTTTATCACAAAAAATGAAAAAAGGCAAGTCATAGAGTTTTCCACAACTTGCCTTCGGTTTTTATTTATCTATATATTTCATTTTTATATGATACACAATTTTTTTCGCTGTTTTTTGCATTATAAAGTTGAGCGTCTGCCTTTTCAATGAAATATTGTGTCGATTTTTTCTTGCTGTTAAGACTTGTATAAACGCCAATGCTTACTGAAATTGGCTCTTTTACCCCTTCAATTTTAATTTGTCCAATGTCTTTAAGCAATTTTGTTAAGTATTCAACCAATGCAGGCACATTTTTCTGCGCTGTGACAACGAGAAACTCCTCACCACCATAACGGACACAAAGGTCAGTTGGTCTTGAGAAATGTTCCCTAACACATTTTGCAACCGCTTTGATACAAACATCACCTTTTATATGACCATGAGCATCGTTAAACTTTTTAAAGTTATCAATATCTATCATAATAAAGCAAACATCATAGCCATTGGCATCACAGAAGCCTCTCATTGCGTTGATTCTGTTGTCAAATCCACGTCTGTTCATAAACTCTGTCAATGGGTCACCATTTGCCGAGAATTCCAACTTTTTATTTACAAGCGCATTTGCCATATAATAGAAAAATCTGATATGTGAACAAAGCACACCTGCAACAGCCAATGCAATGCAGACTATTATTGTACCAATTGAGCCATCTGTGTATAAAATCAGATACACTTCAGTTGCCATTGAAACTGCAAAAACAAAAAGTTTTGGAATGGGCTCAATAACGGGTAGAAATGTGAATATAATCATGAATGTTATATAGTTGTTTATTGCACCACGGTCAAGATATTCCATAACCGAAAACGACAGCGCTTCAATCATATAAATAATCCAATAACCTATATAAACACTCTTCTTTTTCTTATTTGATATAAAACTTTTTCTCAAATCCATTTCAATTGCTATAATTACGCAAACTGAGATAAATGCAAAAATGCAACAAGACCACAAAAAGCCTTTGCCATAATCAAACTTAACATTAGTCCAAATTGCCCAAATCATTCCACAGATTTCGACAACCAACAAAACAACTGTCGCAGGGATAATTCGAATATAATTAGCGTGAATTCTATCTGCTTCTATTTCACGATAAATTGGATTCTCGCTTTTTCTTTCGCGCCTTGCAGTTGTTACATCAGCCACCTGTGAAATCATTCTGTTTGCTATTTGGGTTAACTCGCCAAGAATTTTACTTTTCATAATTATCCCCCTTCCTATTTTCTCTATTAAAATTTTATCACAATTTATTTTCTCTTGCAATAAGTTGTAACAAGATAATAGATTTTTCATAAAATGGTACTGTCAGTTGACAATTTTTTATTTAGGAGGAACAGAGATGTCAGAAAATAGAAACTGTATCCAATCAAAAATCAAAGAAGCTGTTTGTATCGATACAAACCGAGTTTATGACTCTTGTGCAGACAAAGATTGCCTTGAAGATTTGAGAGTTTATTTCACATCATCGGCACAATGCCTAATCGACAAAGCGACTAACGTCCGTTGCAGAGGCAGTGAAGTACTTAACGCATTTATTGAAGTTGAAAGAGTACCTTTTAACCGTGGCTTTTATTCAGTAGATATTACTTATTTCTTCAAGGTTTGCCTTGATGTTTTCTGTGGCCACGCAAATCCCCCAACAATTGTTGAAGGTCTTGCAAGTTTTTCTAAAAAATGTATTCTCTATGGCTCAGAGGGCAACGTGAAAGTATTCTCATCTGAATTTGCAAGTTGCGACACAGACACCCAACTTCAAATGACCAACACCAATCCAAAAGCCAAGGTGCAAACAGTTGACCCAATTTGCCTTGACGCCAAACTTCGTAGAGCACACGACTGTTGCGACCCTTGTCACAAGCCTGGCAGATTGCCAAAATGTGTTTGCTGTTGCTTTGACGGAGATTTCGATTATTACGACCACGAACCCGAAAAAATCGTTACAGTCACTCTCGGAATTTTCACAATTGTACAACTTGAAAGAGATGTGCAGATGCTTATTCCTGCTTATGATTTCTGTATTCCAAGCAAAGAGTGTAGTTGTGACACAGATAACCCTTGCGACGCATTTAGAAAAATCCAATTCCCTGTTGACGAGTTCTTTCCACCTAAAGAAGGTTGCTTGAAAGGCGACACCTTCACAGGTTGCGGATGTGGGGATTAAAACAAAAAAGGTAGGTCTTTGACCTACCTTTCATTTTTATTTCTTAAATGCTGATTTTGTGTTCCAGATGTTTGCTGCATATTCGTTGATGGCACGGTCTGCTGCAAAACGACCTGCACCTGAAATATTCATAAGTGACATCTTGTTCCAGTTATCACGGTCCAAGAAATCTTTTGCGATTCTCAACTGAGTATTTCTGTAATCTTCAAAGTCTGCAAGAACCATATATGGGTCATGGTGAATTATTGATGATGTTACTTCATGGAACATCTTGCCACCAATACCATTCTGATTAGCAAAATCAAGAATCTTGCGAATTTCTGAGTTGTTGTTATAGAAATTCTGTGGCACATAGCCCTGTCTCTGTAACTGTTGAACTTCAGGTGTTTTCATACCGAAGATATAGATATTATCTTCACCAACAGCCTCATAGATTTCAACGTTTGCACCGTCCATTGTACCAAGGGTCACAGCACCGTTAAGCATAAGCTTCATATTACCTGTACCAGATGCTTCTGTACCTGCAAGTGAAATCTGCTCTGAAATATCAGCAGCAGGCATAAGTTTTTCTGCAAGAGTTACATTGTAATCTTCAACATAAACAACTTTAAGTCTTCCCTTAACATCTGGGTCATTGTTAATTAAATCTGCAAGAGCACAAATGAAAGAAATAATCTTCTTTGCTACAAAATAGCCTGATGCTGCCTTTGCACCGAAAATATATGTGTGAGGAATAAACTCACCGTTTGGATTTTCTTTGATTGCAAGGTACTGTGAAAGAATATTGAGCGCATTAAGGTGTTGACGCTTATATTCGTGAAGACGCTTTACCTGAACATCGAAAATTGAATCAGGGTCAAGCTGAATTCCGTTGTGTTTGAGCACATATTTTGCAAATTCTTCTTTGTTTGCTCTCTTAATTTTGCCGAGCTCATCAAGAACTGCTTTATCGTCTTTATATTTTCTCAAATCAAGAAGCTTATCAGCATCTTTTACAAATCCGTCACCAATTGTTTCAGTAAGGAAGTTTGTAAGTTTTGGGTTTGCCTGACAAAGCCATCTTCTGTGAGCAATACCATTAGTTACATTTGTAAACTTGTTTGGTGTGAGCGCATAGAAATCTGAGAAAACAGTATCTTTAAGAATATCACTGTGAAGAGCAGAAACACCGTTTACACAATGTGAACCTGCAACGCAAAGGTTTGCCATTCTAACAACGCCATTTGACATAATTGCCATTCTTTCAACTATGTCTGCATTCTGTGTGTTTTCCCATACAAATGAACGGAAACGATTGTCGATTTCTTTGGTGATTTGCCAAATACGAGGCATAAGACGCTTATAAAGGTCTTCTGGCCAACATTCAAGTGCTTCTTTCATAACTGTGTGGTTAGTGTATGCAACTGTATTTGTTACGATATTCCAAGCTTCGTCCCAACCGTAGCCACATTCGTCGAGCATAATTCTCATAAGCTCAGGAATTGCCATTGTTGGATGAGTATCATTAACATGGATTGCAACTTTATCTGCAAAGTTATCCATTGTACCGAATTCACGAAGGTGATGTTGAACGATATCCTGAATTGATGCTGAAACAAGGAAATACTGTTGACGAAGACGAAGTGATTTGCCTTCTGGATGGTTGTCAGCAGGATAAAGAACCTTGCTGATAACCTCTGCCATAGCATTTCTTTCCATAGCTCTCATATAGTCACCCTGATTAAAGAGTGCCATATCAAGACCAGGTGCTTTTGCAGACCAAAGACGAAGAACTGAAATACCTTTTCCGTCTTTACCTGCAACATGCATATCATAAGGAATAGCCTGAATTACTGTTGGGTTTTCAATTTCAACATGGTGATAATGATTTTCCCAAGTGTCACGAACTTCGCCTTCAAAATTGATGTTGATTGCGCTTTCTTCGTGTGGTACAAGCCAAACATCGCCACCAGGAAGCCAGAAATCAGGAAGCTCTGTCTGCCAACCGTCAACAAGTTTCTGCTTGAAGATGCCATATTCATAAAGAATTGAATATCCCTTTGAAACATAACCTTGAGTTGCAAGGCCATCGAGATAGCAAGCAGCAAGACGGCCAAGACCACCGTTGCCAAGACCTGCATCCGGTTCGCAATCATAGATTGAATCCATCTTTACGCCATAATCTTTCAAAACACTTTCAAAAACTTTTGTGAGATTAAGATTATAAAGGTTGTTTTTAAGTGAACGACCCATAAGGAATTCCATGCAGAGATAATACACTCTTTTTGTTCCCTTTTTTGAGCCTTCTTTTGAAAATTCTGCTCTGCCCTGACCCATCATGTCTCTGAGAATCAAAACAATTGCTTTATAGAACTGCTCATTTGTTGCTTCTTCGGGTCTTACGCCGATAAAATGAGAAAGTTTTGAGTCAACAAGCTCTTTTGCTTGTTTCTTTGTAAGGCTATAATTCATACAAATCCTCCAAAAACATTTATAAAAAACATTAAATTTTTAAATCTGTTTGTATATTTTACACTAAATTCAAGCGTTTTTCAACTATAATAAGCAATTATTTTTATTTTTTATTAAACAATATTTAACAATTGTTGATTTTATTAGTGAAAACACAAAAAAGGCGCCGAAAACGACGCCTTTTTAATATTAAACTGCTACGTAATTTTCGTAACCTGCTTTTTCCCAAACAACTTTAAATGTGTTACCATTTCTTATATAAACATCTGTTGTTTTTCCGTCAAACTGGTCAACTTTCTTAAACTTTTCACGACCTGCAGCTGAGTCTGTCAACTTTTGAAGACCTGCTTCAATTCCGTTTGCCATTGTTTCGTCTTCTGCTTTAACTGTTGCCACTACAACAACTTTTCTAGGGTCAACATAGCCGAAATCGAATCCAGTAAGCCACCAGTGAGCTTGCTCTTCACGATAAAAACGTCTAGTACCATTTCTATAATCATTTACACTCATATAGAAATCATAGCTCATATCAAGAAGGTGGTCATTGTCAGCGCATTGATAGAATGTTGTTGATTTGTCATTAGGGTCTTTTGTATAAACGCCAAGTTCAGCGCCAACAAGAACGCCATATTGACCCTTCCACCACTGAAGTCTCCAAAGAAGACCATCATATGAAAAGTCAATCTTTAGTGTTGTATATCTCATGTTTGCAAAAGGTGCTGCCACGTCATATTCATCACCAAAACCGAAGTGACGCTGCCATGGGTCAAGGGTTGAATAATAAATCTTTTGCTCTGCATCGTAAGCATAACCAGCTGCATTAAGAACAGCATTCATGTCTGTTGACGAAAGATTGCCGCTACCACCGTTGCCAATATCTGCTGATGGACTTGTTGTAGTTGTTGTGCTTGTTGATGGTTTAGTTGTAGTTGTTGTGCTTGTTGATGGACTTGTTGTTGTAGTTGTTGTATTGTCCACATTCACATCATTGCCAACATCGTTATTTACTGGCCCTTCAACTACTGGTGGTTTTGTTATTTCATCGCCGTCAGCAGGTTTCTTTTCGCACCCTGCAAAGCAAGAAGCAACCATAACAAGTGCCATAATAGCAGCAATTATTCTGATAACTGTTGATTTCATACTTTTACCTCCACGCATAGAGTTTATTTTTGTTGTTATACACTATAATTATTACATAAAAGCCAAGTATTGTCAATCAAAACCCAAGAAAAAAATAGACGGAACTAAAAAGTTCCGTCTTTTAATTTTAGTTGGTTTTATTGAGGTCTGCGAAATTATCTTTATTTGCTTTATAAAGCTTCTTGAACACTGCAAAGTTTTTGTCATAAATTGCCTTGTTTTCTACATTAGGCACAAAGGTCTTTGCAGCAGGAATAAGTTTCTTTGCATCAGGAACTTTTTCAATGATGCCGGCACCAATCGCGATAAGAACAGCTGCACCAACCGCACCAACATTCTGTGGGCTTGCAACTGTCTCGACAACTCTGCCTGTGCAGTCTGCAAGAATCTGTGCTGTTACATCTGACAATGCACCACCGCCAACAAAACGAATTGTTTTTGATGTTTTAACTTTCTTTTCTTCAGTTTCAAGGAACCAACGAAGATGGAAGCAAACGCCCTCAACAACGGCTCTAATCATTTCAGTTTTGCCTGTATCAAGCGAAATGTTGAAGAACATTCCACGAGCATTTGGGTCTTCAAATGGACAACGGTTACCATGGAGCCAAGGTGTGAAAATTACACCACCACTACCTGCTGGGATTGAATCGATAACAGCCATCATATAATCATAAAGACCTGTATAAACAACTTCCATATCTGCTTTTTTGCGTTTTAAGTTGTGTTGTTTGCTCATATAAATGTCGATTTCGTCAAGAGCCAAATGGTCTTTAACCCATTCAACACATTTACCTGCAGTTTCAAGTTCACCAAAATAGTTATAAATGCCATCTTCTGCACCGACAACTGCAGCCATCATAGTGTTTGCATCAACAACACTCTTGTCAGTAACAGTTGAAACCCAACCAGATGTACCTTGATAAACGTGAGTATCGCCAAGTTCAGTTGCGCCTGCACCAACACCGATAAGTGTGGCATCACCGCCACCACCGAAAACCGCAATACCAGGAACAAGACCTAATTCTTTTGCCTGTTGTTCGCGAAGCACACCGATTTTTTCAGTACAATCAGCAATTCTTGCAAGATGCTTCATATCAACGCCCAAAAGTTTGCAGATTGTAGGGCTCCAATCTTTTTTCTTAAGGTCATAAAGAAGCGCACCAAAGGCAGAGTCCTTTGTCATTACAAACTCACCTGTCATACGACAAATAAGATATTCTTTAACATCAAGCCATTTATGTACTCTTGCAAAATTCTCTGGCTCGTTAGCCTCTGTCCACTTATATTTCCATACAGGGTCCTTAACACTTAATGCTGCCGCACCAGTAATTGCGAGGGAAGGAAGAAGCTTAAAGATATTACCGCCTGCAACCTGTGGTCCATAAGCAATACCTTTTTTGATTTCCTCTGTAGCTCTCTGGTCCATATAGCTGAATGCTCGACGAACATGATTACCGTCTTTATCAACAAGAACAAGACCTTGCATCTGTGAGCAGAAAGAAATACCATAAATATCTTTAGGGTCAATCTTTGAGTTTTTAATAACTTTTTTTGATGTTGTGCACATTGCCTCCCACCATTCGTCAGGGTCCTGCTCTGCACCACCATTAGGCATAATATAGAGCTTATAACCTTCTGTTGCTGCTTCTAAAAGCTCAATTGTCTTACCGATTTTGAAAAGACAGGTTTTAACACCAGTTGTACCAATATCAAAGGCAAGAGCATAAATTTCTTTTTCCATTTTCTTTTCCCCTTTATATCAAATAAAGTTTCATTCATATTTATTACATTTTACCATATTTCAGTAAAAATGTACAGAGTTTTTTATTCCGCTTTCATCTGTTTCATTTCTTTTCTAAACACAAAGAAGAACACGATTGATGCAGTAATAATTGAAATCGCATCAGATACTGGTTCTGCAAGAAAAACTGCAAACACCTTGTTTTCAAAGAAGTTTGGCAAAATATATATGAGTGGCACTAAAAGAATTACCTTTCTTAAACAAGCAATAAACAGCGATGCTTTTGCCTTTCCAAGAGCAATAAGCGTCTGCTGAACTGCCATCTGTATTCCAAAGAATACCAAAGCGCAACCGTAAAGACGGATTGTCCATGTTGCCGTTTCCATAAGTTCAGGATTATCATTGAAAATTTTAATAAAGAATTGTGGAAACAGTTCGATTATCGTTCCAAACACAAAAATATAACCAAAACAAATAAACAAAAATGCTTTGAAAGCCTGTTTTACTCTGTTACCATTTTTCGCACCATAGTTGTAGCTGATAATTGGCTGTGCACCTTGACCAATGCCCTGAGCTGGCACCCACACCATCTGAAAAATAGTAGTACAGATAGTCATAGCTCCAACCGCAATATCCCCACCATATTTTTGAAGTGATGAATTGAACGCCACATTTATTACCGCTTCCGTACCACTCATGACAAATGGTGATATGCCAAGAGCCAACACAGGTGCAAGAATTTTTATATTAGGTAAAAGATTTTCTTTTTTTATTCTTATTTTGGTCTTTTTACCAAGTAAAAAAGAAATCACCCATACAGCAGAAACAGCTTGGGAGATAATTGTTGCTAGCGCAGCGCCCCTAACCCCCATATCAAGCCCAAATATAAATATAGGGTCAAGAATAATGTTACAGATTGCACCAATAAGTACTGTCGCCATACTAATTTTTGTAAAGCCCTGAGTCGTAATAAACATGTTAAGACCCAAAGAAATCATCACAAACATTGAACCTGCTACATAAATACTCATATATGGCAATGCATATACAATTGTAGTTTCACTTGCGCCGAAAAGCATTAAAAGTTTTTCACCAAACACAAGAAAAACCGCTGTGAGGATTACTGACAGCATTATAAGCAACATAACGCAGTTGCCGAGAATTTTTTCTGCTTTTTTAATGTCACCTTTTCCCATTTCAATGGCAGCGCGAGGCGCACCACCCTGAGCTACAAGCATTGTAAATGCAGTAATCAATGATATTACAGGAAAACACAATCCCACGCCTGTAATCGCCATTGTTCCTACGTCTCCCATGTGACCGATATAAATTCTGTCAACAATGTTATAAAGAAGATTTACTATCTGCGCAAGAATCGCAGGAATGCTAAGTTTTATAATCAAACTCCATACAGGAGCATTTGCCAGTTGTCCTGAAACATCTGTTTTTTTATCCATCAAATCACCTTATCATGTAACCGTATTTTTTTAGATACTCCCCAATCTCTTTTTCATTTACATATTCTGTCAAACAACCAACACCCGTTACACATTTGCCACCCGTTATATTGCCTGCAAGCACACATTGTTTAAAGTCCAAATCGTTATATAATCCATAGATAAAACCTGCAAGAAACGCATCGCCCGCACCTGTCGCATCAACGCACTTGAACTCGTCAATATTATCTACTGTGAAATATCCGTTATCATAGCCCGCACAACCATCTTTGCCAAGTTTTACGATTGGTTTTTCGAAATAGTTGCGAAGAAAATCTAATGCTTTTTGTGGGTCGCGAGTACCCGTCATTTTTTCGGTTTCATCAATATTTGGTGTGTAATAATCTGCAATTTCGATTAAATCCTTATGTTTTTCAATGGACATATCATCACTATAACCTGTATCAAGCACCAAAATTGTGCCATCTTTTTTGAGTTGCTTATAAACAGGCAATATTGATTCTTGCATACCAACGACTTTTGCGCCTTTAAGAGAATTATAGATTTTTTCCATCATTTCATCTGTATAAGTTTCCTGACCACCATAGGACACGAAAGTTCTGTCTTTTTCAGTAATTATAGCAGATGTCACATTCAGCGGATAATTTTCACTCTCAAAAATCTCATATTTTGTTCCACTTTTATCAAGTTCTTGTTTTGCAAATTGCGAAAACATATCGTCGCCTAAAAAAGTACCGATTTTGGCAGGCACTTGGAGACGAGAACAGTTAATCATTGTTGCAGGCAGTCCACCACCAAGACAAACCTTGAAATCTTTTGAATAGATTTCTTCACCTTCGTTAGGGATTCTTGGCATTCCCGCATAGAGCAAATCCACATTCAGTTTTCCAAATGCTGCTACAAAACTCATTTCCATTCTCCTGTAAAATCTTTGTTAAGCTCAATATATTTTTCTACAAGGTCTTTTGCGAGTGAATATGAACTCACAAGTGGGTGCAAATAAAGACAATCGACCGCTGATTCCTTGTCACAATTTATAATCGCCTTTGATGCAAAGCGCTCATAGGCCTTGACTCTTGTGATAATCTCTTTATTTTCAAAAGGCACATCACCAATCTTTATTGGTGTCACTTTACCATTTTTAATCTCACAAGAAATTTCAACGGTATCACATTCATCTAAAAAACCTATCGCTTTGTTTGTGTTTGGCACACAAGCAATTATTTTTTTATCACTTTTTTGATTTTTTGCATCAATTATTCCAAGTGCCACACCTGCATAGCCACCGTCATCGGGGGCATACATATCAAAATGCCAAGTTGAGTTTCGTTTTTCGCCTGTTTCACTTGCCATATATGAATTTTCACGAAGACCATAGTAATAATCAAATATTTCTAAGGCTTTTTCAAAGTTGTTTTCAATATCAACATGAGATAACTCTTCGGTCATTTTTTCATTAATATCGGCAATCTGCTCACCGCGTGTGCACTCGGCTTTTAAAATATTCTCAACTGCTTTTTCTCGATTGTAGAAATAATACATATATTCATTTGGCACATATTGTTTCTGCATTAAAAACTCTTTGTCAAAATATCGCAAATCTGTGTTTTCATAAGCCTTGTCATCGCTTACAATTTTGCTCGTTATGTCAACGCCTTCCGCTTTTATATATTTGAAGAATGACAGGTGATTAAGCCCATAACACAATGCGTCAAGATGATTTTCAGGGTAACTATAAAGTTCTTCAAATCGTCTTAACATTCCGCTTGGTGCATCACAAATGCCATAAGTAAAGTCATAACCCATATTACGCAAAGTTTGTGACACTACACCCGCGGGGTTTGTGAAATTAAATACCATTGCATTAGGTTTTGCATATTTTTTGACTAATTCGCAATACTCTTTGAGTGCCGGAATGCTTCTCATTGCAAAAGAAAATCCTGCTGCGCCAGTTGTTTCTTGACCCAAGATGCCCATATCAAGTGCAATTCTCTCATCGCGGCAACGCATTCTGTCACCACCCGCACGAATTGTTGTGATTACATAGTCTGCATCTTTAATTGCTTCAACAGGGTCTGTTGTGAGAACAAAGTCCATAAATGGACAAAGACGGCGAGAAACTTCTCTCGCCATCTTGCCATAAATATTCAACTTTTTCTCATTGTTATCCATAAAGACAAGCTCAGTAATACCCATCTTAAGGGCTCTGCCTGCAATGCTTTTTGCCAAAAACATTGAACGGACTCCGCCACCACCGATAACTGCAAGTTTCATATCTTAGAGTACCTCTCTAACATTGCTTTCGCCTGAGTCAAGATTGAGTGTAAGTGTCTTTGCTTCGCCATTTTCTGTAAAGTCAAGACGGATTTCGTCTTTGCTTATAAACTCCGCAAAGTTAACCTTATAATCTTTATCTTTAAAGAAATCTTTCAAATATTCAATTCTTTCATCGTCAAAGTCACCTGCATTGTCAGAAACGAAAAGAACATTACCGCAAATTGAGTTAACTTTACCGTGAAGAAGCTTCTGGTCCATATTGTAACCGATGTTGATGTCACGAAGGAAGAAAACATCAGGGTCATTACAGAAAGCACGACCATCAAGGTGGTTACGGAAGATTGTGTTTGTAATCGCATTCTGTGATGATGGCATTTCAGCATTAGTTCTAATGCATGTTACGATAGAGTTAATGTTAAGGCTCTTTTTGAGTTCGAATTTCCAGTTCTTGTTAACGTCACAAGAAATACGGCAAGCGTCAAAGATACCCATACAAGTACCAAGTGGCACGCCACAACCGAGAATCCATTTGTCACCGCAAACTTCACGAAGGAAATCTACGCCATCACACATGATTTCACCACGAGTTTTGCCGTTTCTTGGTTCAATACACTGACTATAAAGGAAGTCAAGCTTAACCATATCAAAGCCCCAAACATTGAGGATTGTATCGAATACTTTTCTCAAATATTCACGAACTTCTGGGTGATAAATATCGAGTGTATATGCACCACCCCAGCCCTGACAACCGAGCATTTTTCTACCGTTATGGTTGTGTCTGAGAAGCCATTCAGGATGCTTTTTAGCAATCATTGATGACACCTGAGCAGAGAAAGGAGCAAGCCAAATACCTGCTTTGTATCCTTTTTCGTGGATTTTGTCTGCAATATATTTCATACCATGAGGGAACTTTTTATGGTCTGTAATAAGCCAGTCACCAACTGCAGCCTGATAACCGTCGTCAACCTGGAAGATATTAACTTCTTCAGTTGCTCTATCAAGGCCGTTAAGGTCACGAAGAATGATGTCTTCGTTAATGTTTTGGAAATAGTTATACCATGATGTGTAACCTGAAAGGTGCTGAATTGCAGGCTTTTTGCAACCAACAAAATCGAAGAAATATTTATCCATTACATCGTCCATGTCGCCTTCGATAATTGCGATGTCGAACATTTCATATTCTTGACCTGCTTTGAGTGTGAGACCTTCAACATCTTTTTTAATGTTGAATTTATCGTCTTTCATATCAACTTCAAAGATTGTGTAACCTTTTCTTTCACTCTTTGAACCATAGAGTTTAATTTCGTTTTCGCCTTTTTCACGGAAATAGCAATATGTATAGCCGTGGAACTTTCCTTCTTCACCATATTTTTCAAAGTGGTAGTCACCTGAAAGGCCTACAAAATGGGCAGTAAATTTTGTGATTTTTGCAACTTCAATAAGGCCATCAAATTTATCCTTCTTTGAAAATTCTCTTGAAGTTGTCCAAGCCTGATAGCCGTTTGCATAGAACAAATCGTCATCATCAAAGTCTTTTTCACCTTTAAGAATGAATTTTGACATTGTCATGTTCTTTTTAGCAGTAAAGATACCTTTAATGCTTTCTTTTGTCTCTTCAAGATAGAATGAAAAATCTTCGTTGTCAAATTCTTTGTGAGCTACTTTTGAGCCACCCACAGTCATTTCTGCATAGAGTTTGAACATAATAAAGTCCCCCTGATTACATAAATTTACCTATACGCAATAATTTTAGCACAAACCCCTTGTAAAATCAATAGAAACTCCCAAATGTCAGTTGACACTTTTACACCAAAAAAGTATAATAAAATAGTCATAATATGTAATGGGTGGTGACCTGTTTTGTATAACGAAAACGATGTCGAAAAAAGAATAAATGAAAGACAATTAGAACGCCATAAAAAGCAGAAAAAAGAAAAACTTGTTCGCGTTTCTATTGCTTGTATTCTTGCTATTATTCTCATTGTCACACCACTTGTTATTTACACCATCAAAAATCAAAATCAACCCGTTGACTCAAACAGCATCGTCGAAAGCACAACGGAATCTACTACCGAAAAGCCAACTGAACCTTTTATCGAAAAAACAGCGTCAATTGGTGTAACAGGCGACATACTAATTCACCACACAATTTTTAACCATGCAAAAATGTCTGACGGCAGTTATAATTTTGATGATGTTTTCACACTTGTTAAGCCTTATTTCAATTCTTATGATTATATGATTGCTAATTTGGAAGTTACTTTGGCTGGTGCTGATAAAGGATATTCTGGATACCCACAGTTCAACTCGCCCGACGAACTTGTTCCAAGTATGAAAAACTCTGGAATCGATATGTTGCTTACCGCGAACAACCATTCCTATGACACGGGGTTATCGGGAATGAGACGCACCTTGCAAATTCTTGAAAATAACAATATGGAATATATCGGCACACGAAATGCCGATACCGATGCCATATATAAAGTTTGCGATATAAACGGAATAAAAGTTGGTATGGCATGTTATACTTATGAAACCACAAGCGGTGCAGAGGGAAGAAAATCACTCAACGGACTCTTGCTTAATAAAGAAGCAACACCTTTGGTTAACAGTTTCAACTATAACAATCTTTCGGCATTCTATTCAGAAGCAGAAGCATCCATCAAAGCTATGAAAGAAAACGGTGCAGACTCAATTGTTTTCTATTTGCACTGGGGCAATGAATATCAGCTCTCACCTAACAGTTATCAAAAGTCAATAGCACAAAAACTATGTGATTTGGGCGTTGATGTGATTGTTGGCGGACATCCTCATGTTATTCAACCTTTTGATACATTAACAAGTGAAAACGGGCACGAGACCATCTGTTTATATTCAATAGGCAATGCTGTTTCTGACCAAAGACGTGAATATATGAAACCTTTTGACACAGGTCATACAGAAGATGGTGTGATTTTCAGTTTCTCTTTTGAGAAATGGAATGATGGCACAACAAAAATTTCAGATGTAAACATTATTCCTACTTGGGTTAATTCTAAATGGGCAAATGGCAAAAAGGTTTATGAAATCACCCCTATTGACGCAAACAAATCGGACCTTTCTAATGCAGAAAAAGCATCTTTCAACCGAACAATGAACCTTGTCGGTGACCCTTTGAATGAATATCGTACCACTCACGGTATGGACCCAATAAAAACTTCAGTTTAAGCAGGTGACTCTATGGGATTTGTTCCCTTTAATTCAAGAGACTTATTTTTTAAAAATAAATTCGGCAGTATTGAGATGGGTGAAGAAATTCACTTGCGTCTTTGTTTGCCACGCTCTTTTTGCTGCAGTGGTACTGTGTTGATGCTTCGTCGTGATGACGGAGAATACGAAGAAAGACCAATGCTTTGGGCAGGTATGTGTGACGACGAAACAGAAATGTGGGATATTCACACATCCGTAGAAAGAGAAGGTCTTTATTGGTATCACTTTGACTATTTCTCTGCTTATGGCAGAAGTTCAATTCTTCAAACCATTGACGGAATTGGTGCTTTTGCTCATAGTTATGGCACAAAGACCGATTGGCAATTGACCGTTACCGAAAACAATTTCACCACTCCTGACTGGTTAAAAGGTGGAATTATATATCAGATTTTCCCTGATAGATTTTATAATTCAGGCAAGGAAAAAGAGACTGTGCCCACTGACCGTGTTATGCGCTCTGACTGGGGCAACGAACCCGAATGGAGACCAACACCTGAGGGCAAAGTTCTTAACAACGACTTTTTCGGTGGCGATTTAAAGGGGATTGAAGAAAAACTCCCATATCTTCGCGATTTAGGTGTGACTTGCATTTATCTCAACCCAATTTTTGAATCTCACTCAAACCACAGATATGATACCGCTGATTACAGTAAAATCGACCCTTGTTTAGGCACAGAAAAAGATTTCAAAGACCTTTGCAAATCTGCTAAAAAACTCGGTATCCACATTATCCTTGATGGCGTTTTCTCACACACAGGTGATGATAGTGTCTATTTCAACCGCAAAAGAAGATATGACACCTTGGGTGCTTATAACTCAAAAGAAAGCCCATATTACAGTTGGTATAAATTCACCGATTATCCCGAAAAATATCAAAGCTGGTGGGGATTTGTCACTCTGCCTGAAATTATTGAAGAAGACGAAGCTTATCGTAAATTTATAAACGGCAAGGGTGGAATCGTTGAAAAGTGGTTGAAAGCAGGAGCAAGTGGTTTTCGACTTGATGTTGCGGACGAGTTGCCCGATATTTTTATTGACGAATTACGCACTCGACTTAAAGAAACCAACCCTGACGCTTTGCTTATGGGTGAAGTTTGGGAAGATGCTACAACAAAGCATAGTTATGGCTCTCGCAGACGCTACCTTTTAGGCAGTCAGTTTGACTCGGTTATGAATTATCCTTTTGCAAATGCTATTCTTGATTTCTGTCGAAACGGCAAAGCAGAAGATTTTATGCATACAATTATGCAAATTGTCGAGAATTACCCAAAACAATGCCTTGATGTTATGATGAATCACATCGGCACTCACGATACAGAAAGAGCCATCACCAAAATCGCAAGTGAATCTTGCGAATATCGTGACCGTCAGTGGCAGTCTTGCCATAATCTTGGTGATAACTATAATAAAGGTGTTGCTCTTTTAAAATGTGCAGCCGTTTTGCAATATACTCTCCCCGGTGTGCCTTCTCTTTATTATGGCGATGAAGCGGGAATGCAAGGTTATAAAGACCCGTTTAACCGCGGTTGCTATCCTTGGGGTAATGAAAACGCTGAACTCATTGATTTTTATAAGGCTTTGGGTAAAATAAGACGAGAAAACGATGTTTTCAAAAAAGGTAATTTTGCTCCCATTTCATCAATGCTTGGTTGTGTTGCTTTTTGTCGTTATGACGAAAATGAAAGCATTATGGTAATCGTTAACCGTAATGAACACCCCATCACATATCGTCTTCCTGACGATTTCAAAAATGCACATTCAATTATGAACTCTTGCGTTGAAAATGGTGAAGTTTATATTGACGGTTGCTCATTTGTTATCTTGGCAAAATAACTTGTAAAGAAAATTCAAATATGTTATTATTCACTTGGTGGTTTAATTTATGACAAACTCTTTTGGCTATTTACCAAAATCTCACAAAATCTTATGGATTGCTCTTCGCGTTATCATTCTCGCGTGGGGTATTTATGGCTTGTTTCACGGCTCGGTTGTTGAGTTTCTTGAAGCAATTTTTGCAATAATTTTCACACATTTGTGGGATTTCTTTCAGATTTTCGGTAAAAAATCTTTCATAATCGAAGTTGATTATCTTGCACAGACGATGCTCAATATTTTCATTTTTGTTGCTGTTTGTATTGGTACAACCCTTAACAACAGAACAACTTTTGAACACTTTGACCTTGTAACTCATTTTGGCTCAGGGTTTCTCTCTGCTTGGTTTGGATATGACTTTGCTAACATTGTCTATCGCAAACGCGGTGACTTAGGCCCTGCAATGTCATCACTTTTTTCACTTTCTTTTGCATTAAGCATTGCCGTTGGTTGGGAAGTTTATGAATTCACTATGGATAAGCTTTATAAAATGACTTTACAACGTGGCAACGATGACACAATGGTTGACTTTATCGCTTGTGCAATCGGTGCTGTGCTTGCAATGTTCCTTATTGCGTTTTTAAGAAACGGAATAATTGGCAAAAACAAAGAAGAAATCAAAAAGATGCGTCAAAAGGAAAAGGAAAAACGACTTTTCAAAGACCGTCTTTATGAAGAATATATCAAAAATCAAAAAGGAGAGGAATAATAATGAAAAAAATCATCTCTCTTCTGCTTGTTGTCACAATGATTACACTTTTATTTGCATCTTGTTCGGGTCCTGCAAAAATTAAGGTGAATGGTGTAAAAGTTGACAACGAAATTTATGCTTATTTTGAAGATGGTTTGGATGAAACTCTCTCAAAGAACGAAAAAGAAGAGAGTATCAAGAAAAGCATTTCAAGATATGTAACAATCAATTCAGAGTTCAATAATCGTGGTCTTTCACTTTCAAGCGTTGAAAAGAAAAATGTTTCAACAACAGTTAACAACCTTTGGCATGTTTTCGGCACTCATTATGAAGACATCGGTGTTTCAAAACAGTCTCTTTATAAAATAGAGCTTTCAAACGCTTATGAAAAATCATTGCTTAGTTATTATTACAGTGACAAAGGTATTTCACCAATTGGGGAAGACACAATAAAAGCGTATTTTAACGAAAACTATGTGGCTGTGCGTCTTATAACAGGGTATCTTTTCAATGTTGATGAAAACGGAGCAAGTGTTCCAATGACCGATGCCCAAAAGAACAACATTGTAAATTCTTTCAACTCAGTTGCAACAATGGTTAACGGTGGCACTTCTCTTGAAGAAGCAATTTCAGCTTTGGGTAGTAGCACAGAAATTCACGATAGCCTTATTCACGCTAATGACACAACCACATTGCCAGAAGGATTTTTCTCAGCGGCAAAAGCCATTGAAGCAAACAAAGCAGCCGCAATCTCACTTGGGGATTACATATTCTTGGTTCAACGCATTGATGTTTTCAATGAAAAGTTTGGTTATTACACAACATATCGTACTGACTGCCTTCAGAAAATGAAAGGTGAAGAGTTTTCTGGAATCATAGATAAATGGGCAGAAAGTTATATTGCAAAATGATAAAAAGGACGGCTTTGTGCTGTCCTAATATACGCCTCCATAGTTAAATGGATATAATAAACCCCTCCTAAGGGTTAGTTACAGGTTCGATTCCTGTTGGGGGTGCCAAAATCTCATGCACATTTGTGTATGAGATTTTTATTTTTTACTCAAAACTTTTCCCAGAACTAACAAAAATTTTACCCAACAGAGTGTTGAAAAACTTATATGGAGTATAGTATAATATGCTTGTTAAATTTTGTTATACTTTTGGAGGTTGCTATGAGAAACATTAAAGTTATCAACAGCAGTTGGCTTTTCTCAAAAAATGCTAAATCTGCTCCGTCAAATCTTCCAACTGATTGGGAAGCACTTGACCTTCCTTTCACATGGAATGGCAAAGACGGTCAGGATGGTGGCAATGACTATTACCGTGGCACTTGCTATTTTGCAAAAGAAATCAAAGCAGATGAATTGCCTGAAGGCGAAGTTAAATATCTTCAGTTTGATGGTGTAAACTCATCTTGCGAAATCTTCTGGAATGGCAAAAGCATCACAAAACACGACGGCGGTTATTCAACTTTCCGTGCAGAAATCAAAGATATTAAAGATGTTAACTTGCTCGTTGTTGCAGTTGACAACTCTGCAAATGACAGAGTTTATCCACAACAGGCTGACTTTACATTCTATGGCGGTATTTATCGTGATGTAAGCGTTATCGCAGTTCCTGAAAATCACTTTGACCTTGATTATTATGGCTCACCTGCTATTATGGTTGCACCTGAAATCAAGGGTGCTGACGCTGAAATTGAAATTAAAACATTCTTTAAAAATGATAACTGCAAAGTTCGTTATGAAATCATTGCAGATGGCGAAGTTATCGCATCAAAAGAAGACGATGACGATGCAGAAATCGAAATCAAGAATGTTCACCTTTGGGACGGTCTTGCTGACCCATATCTTTACACAGCAAAGGCAACTTTAATCTGTGGCGGTGTTGAGGTTGACTGCGTTTCAACTCGTTTTGGATGCCGTACATTCAAAATTGACCCTGAAAAAGGCTTTATTCTCAATGGTCGTGAATATCCACTTCGTGGTGTTTCTCGTCATCAGGACAGACCCGACGTTGGTAACGCACTTACTCCTGAAATGCACAAGGAAGACCTTGACTTAATTCTTGAAATGGGTGCAAACACAATCCGTCTTGCACACTATCAGCACGCACAGTATTTCTATGACCTTTGCGATGAGGCAGGTCTTGTGCTCTGGGCAGAAATCCCATATATTTCAAGCCACATGCCAACAGGCTATGACAACACAATTTC